>NZ_AKJK01000011.1 GCF_000282375.1 Pseudomonas sp. GM50 | reverse complement strand
CGATCTCGATACTGGCGACCGAGGGACGCTCGACCACCGTGATGACCAGGACGTTGCCCTCGTGCCCCAGTTGGATATCCTGAAAGAAACCGGTCTTGAACAGTGCGCGGGTGGACTCCACCAAGCGGCGCTCATCCGCGTCATCACCGACGTTTAACGGCAAGGCACCGAACACACTCCCTGCGGAAACCCGCTGAAGGCCGTTGATGCGAATATCGGAAATTTTGAAGCCTTGAGCATGCACAAGTGTGGCGTTGAGTAGCAGTGCAGCCGAGCAGAGCAGGCGCGAAAAATTCATCAAGATCTTATCCAGAACACATCGACAAGCAGCGTAGGCGGGCGCGGATATCTCGCAGCAAGACGAGTCCGCGGAGCGAGCAGGCTGGTGGAGGTGAAGCATAAAAGCTCGGTGCGTTTGGTGCGGTTAACCAAGTGTCAAGTTAGGTAAAGGTTGGCCCGGGGCGATGACGGTGTGCAGTGCAAGGGCGATAATGCGCGGACACACACTCAAGAGTTCCCCATGATCTCCGTATTGCTAGTCGACGACGACCAGGAACTGACTGGAATGCTCAGCCAATACCTGGAGCGTGAAGGCTTTGAGGCGACTGCGGTGCACACGGGCGAGGAGGGCGAGGTGCAAGCGCTTTCCGGGCGCTACAGCATTGTGGTGCTGGACGTGATGCTGCCGCGGCTGTCGGGTATCGAGGTGCTCAGGCGCATTCGGGCTGTGAGCCAGGTGCCGGTCGTGTTGCTGACCGCCCGAGGCGACAACATAGACAAGATCACCGGCCTGGAACTGGGCGCCGATGACTATGTGCCCAAGCCCAGCTCGCCGGGGGAATTGGTGGCGCGTTTGCGGGCAATCATGCGCCGGACGCAGCCGGCGGATCAGCCAACCACCGAAGTGATCAGGACCGGCCCGCTGGTTTTATGGCCCGGCAAGCGCCAGGCCCTCTGGCTGGGGCGCGACCCGGGGTTGACCAGTACCGAGTTCAGCTTGCTCGAAGAGCTGGCCCGTTGTGCCGGGCAGGTGGTGAGCAAGCAGGATCTGTCGCTCAATGCCTTGGGGTGTCCGTTGACCCGCTACGACCGGCGCATCGATGTGCACATCAGTAGCATTCGCCAGAAGCTGGGCCCGCGCCCCGACACCAAGGCCTGGATTCAGAGCGTGCGTGGCCTCGGTTACTTGTTGATCGCCGAATGACCAAGCCCAGCCGGCTGTTCTGGAAGCTGTTCCTGGCGTTTTGGCTGGCCACCAGCCTGACGTTTCTGGTCGGGCTGGGCATTCTGGTGCTGGGCAGTTTCGGACCCAGAGACCCTCATCTGGAGGCGATCCTGGCCAGCGAAGAACAGCTGCTGCGACAGTTTGGTGTCGAGTCCGGCCGGCAGTTGCTGACGGTGTGGGAGCATCCGGATGACCAGACCGTTGGCGTGTATGACAGTGCAGGTCAACTGCTGGCGGGATCGCCGGTTCCGCATCCGGCTTATGAGCGATCGGTCATCAGCAAGGACGGTACCACGCTGTCGCTCAGGTCTTCACAGTCCCCTGGCAAAGAAGGTGATAGAGGAGGGCCAGGGCGCTCGATTCCGCTGATCATCGGCACGGTGATGAGTGCGCTGTTCAGTGGGTATCTGGCGTACTACCTGGCATGGCCGTTGGCCTATCTTCGGCGGGCGATGAGCGACGTGGCCCAGGGGCGCTTCGAAACCCGGGTCAAGCCGATGATGGGTGGGCGCCGCGATGAAATCGTCGATCTGGCCGAGGACTGCGACCGAATGGCCAACCAGCTGAAACTGCTGGTGGAGGCCCAGCAACACCTGTTGCACGACATCTCTCACGAACTGCGTTCACCGTTGACGCGCATGCAAGCGGCCATCGGGCTGCTGCAGCAAGATCCGGCACGCCAGGAAATGGTGGAGCGCATCCAGCGCGAATCGGTGCGTATGGATACGCTGATCGAGGCGTTGTTGACCCTGGCGCGCATGCAGGGTCGGCCCGAGAGTATCGAGCGCGAGCCAATCGATATCGTCGAGTTGCTGTCGGTGATCGTCGAGGACGCTCAATTCGAGGCGCAAATGAAAGGTTGCCGGGTAAGCCTGCAGGCGAGTCCGGCCTTTGTCAGTCGTGTCAGCGGCGAACTGCTGTATCGGTGTTTCGAGAACGTCATTCGAAACGCGGTGCGCTATACCAAGCCGAACACGGCTGTTGTTGTAGTGGCCGAGGTCAAACCCGATGCAGACTACCTGACGGTGCAGATTACCGATCGGGGGCCGGGTGTTGAAAACGAGCGACTGCAGGACATTTTCCACCCGTTCGAGCGCGGCCTGAACGAGGCCAGTGCCGGTTTCGGGCTGGGCCTGGCGATCGCTTCAAGGGCTGTGGAAATACACGGCGGCACGATCATGGCGCGCAACCAGCCATCCGGCGGGTTGATGGTGGAAATCAGTTTGCCCCATCGGGCGTGATCTTTACACGATATTACATTGGCTTGACGGCTCTGTACGCCCCGTCTCAGTAGACTTCCCGCTCAAACTTACTCAGCGTTTGCTGATGTTTTAGAGTGGAGGTGGTCATGTTTCTGGTTCATAAAAAGGGTTTCGTTCCCGGCAAGAAAATGGTCGACGGGCTTGTGCCCTATGACTTCTTTTGCGAAGACAATCCGGCCATCAATCTGTTTGTATTCACTGGCTCCACAGCCCAAGGCAAAGCGGTTGAGGAACAGACACTCTGGGGCTTTACCCGTCTGGAGCGCTTTGAGGCACTCACCGGCACCCTCGTGTCGAACAAGAAGAATGAAGGCTGGTTTCAAACGGTCAATGTACTCACTGGCCCTGCCCAGAACGGTACTCAGAGCGTGAAGTTTCAGCGGGTGCTGAAAATCATCAAGCATTGCGGTGCATCGGGCCGTGTCGCCAGCAAGGTCGACTACGAGATCCAGACAGATGAAGGCGATACCTACTTCACCCGCCGCCTCGCTACATCCGACAGCGCGCAAACCATTATCTATGCGGCGGATCAATAACGGCCATTTCGACGACGCTCAGGCGTCGGCGAGCTGAAACCGATAGCCAACCCCATACAACGACTCGATCGGATGCTCTCCCGGGCAGGCCTGTTCGAGCTTGCGTCGCAGATTACGGATATGGCTGTCGACCGTGCGGTCGGTGACCACCCGGTGATCAGAATAGATCCTGTCGAGCAACTGATCCCGGGAAAATACGCGTCCCGGAGAGCGGGCGAGGGTATTGAGCAAGCGCAGTTCCAGAGGCGTCAGGTCCAGTGCCACACCGTCGAGGGAGGCTTGGTACTGTGCTTCGTCAATCTGTAGACGCGGTGCTGCCGAGGTCAAAAGATGCGGGCTGCGTCGCAGGATGGCTTTGACCCTGGCGACCACTTCGCGAGGACTGAAGGGTTTGCAGATGTAGTCGTCGGCGCCCAGATCCAGCCCGAGCAGGCGATCCACTTCCTCGACCCGGGCGGTAATCATGATGATGGGCACGGCACTGAAGCTGCGCAGTTCCCTGCACACTTGCAGGCCATCACACCCAGGTAGCATCAGGTCGAGAAGGATCAGTCGCGGCTCACTGGCCCGTACTGCCGGCACCACCGCCAGCCCGTTGTCCAGGCACTGGGTCGCATAGCCAGCGGCGATCAAATAGTCGCGCATCAACGCGGCCAGTTTGGGTTCGTCTTCGACGATGAGGATCGGGCTGTCGTTGACCATTGTTCAGGCGTTCCGTGGCAGGCGCAGGGTCAGCCAAAGGCCACCCAAAGGAGAGTGATCGGCACTGATACTGCCGCCATGGGCCAGGGCGATGCTGTGACAAATAGCGAGCCCCAGACCGGCGCCACCACTGGCGCGATTGCGTGAGGTTTCGCCGCGGTAAAAACGCTCGAACAGCCGCGGCAACTGATCCGCGTCGACCCCGGGGCCGGAATCAAGGAAATCAATGCGTACGACGTCGCCATCGCTGGCCGCGCGAATGCGCAGCACGCCGCCTTCATTGGTATAGCGCACGGCGTTTTCCAGCAGATTGGCGAACAGTTGCTGCAAGCGCTTGGGGTCGGCCTCTAACCGCAGCGGCGAGGTCGGTAGTTCCAGCTCCAGGCGCAAATGCCGCGCATTGCAGCGTTCCTGGAACATCGCCACGCAACCGTCCAGCAGCTCGTTGAGATCGCATTCGCTCTTGCGGTAAGTCAGTGCGCCCACATCGGCCAGAGACAGTTCGTACAGGTCATCCACCAGTTTGCTGAGCATGCCGACTTCGCCTTGCAGCGATTTCATTGAGGATTGATCGAGGGTGCGCACACCGTCCTCGATGGCCTCCAGTTCACCACGCAACACCGACAGTGGGGTGCGCAGCTCATGGGAAACATCGGCCATGAACTCCCGGCGCATTTTTTCGTTGCGTTCCAGCGTATACGCCAGCTGATTGAAGTCACGGGCCAGTTGACCGACTTCGTCATTGGAAGACACCGCCACCCGGTTGCTGTATTCCCCGGCGGCCAGTCGGTGCGTGGCGGCGGCCACTCGCTTGACCGGGTCAAGCAGGGTGCGGGCAATCCACCAGGCGATCAGCATCGCCAGCAGCAACGAGATTACGCCCATGCCCAGACTGGTGCGCAACAGGTACAGGCGAAAGCGTTCGCCACCGGCTTCGGTCACGTTCTGAAACGGTGTCACCGCCAGCCAGCCGACGGTTTTACCGGCAACCTCGATAGGGCGCATCAGGGCGTCGTCGGCAATCGCTGAGTAGCCCATGACCAGCTGTTTTTGCTGGTCCAGCAAGGCGATGCGAAACACCGCGCCGGTCAGGTCGGACGTGGGCAGGTTCGGCCGCTGCGGGTCGGTGAAATCTACACCCGGCTCCGGCCGCATGAGTTCGAACCAGCGATCCGGCTGGTCGCGCAGAAATTCCCAACTGCCTTCGCGCTCATAGGCGCCGGCCAGGCGTGGCAGCACCGGGGTCATGCGCAACAGGGCCTGTTCGTTGAGGTAGTCGAGAAAGCCTTTGCCAAAGCTCCAGCCGTTGGCCAGCCCCATGCTCAGGATGACAAACAGCACGCTGGCCAGTACCGCAATAAACAGCTTGGTGGAGATACTCAGTTTCATGGGCTCGGGCAGGTCAGTGAATGGCCCGCCCATTTAGGCCCCGGCGCGACGAAGATTCAAGCTCGCGGGGCAATCTTCAATTTTCCTGCACATTTGCCTCGCAGTATGGCGCCTGGCTTCAGCCATCCCGTCTTGCAGAGGCATTTATGTCGACCAAACTTTTCGCCAAATCCTTGGTGACCGCCGCCATTCTACTTTCCTTGATCGTCCTGCTCGTGTTGAGCGGATGCTCCCCCGGCGAATCCGCGCCGGTTATCGAACCGCCCAAGGTTTCAGTGATCACTGTGCAGCCCAAAAGCCAGGCGCTGACCACGGAACTGGCCGGGCGCACTCAAGCGTTCATGGTCGCCGAGATTCGGCCGCAAGTTGGCGGTATCGTTCAGCAGCGGTTGTTTGTCGAAGGTGCCGAGGTCAAGGCCGGGCAGGCGTTGTATCAGTTGGACGCGTCCTCTTACAAAGCCTCGTTGGCTGAAGCACAGGCGACCCTGGCAAAGGCTCGCGCCACATTGAAGTCGGCCCAGGCCACGGCCAGGCGCGATGCACAGTTGGCGAAGATCGATGCCATCAGCCAGCAGGACAACGAGGATGCCCAGGCCAGTCTGCTGACCGCCGAGGCTGAGCTGCAAGTGGCGCAGGCCGGGGTGGATACCGCGCGCATCAACCTGGCCTATACCCGCATTAGCTCGCCCGTCAGCGGACGCATCGAAACCTCGACGGTCACCCCCGGTGCGCTGGTGGTGGCCAATCAGGACAGCGCACTGACCACGGTGCAGCAGTTGGACCCGATCTACGTGGATGTCACCCAATCGACCACCGAGTTGTTGCGCCTCAAGCGTGACTTGGCCAGCGGCGTGCTGCAAAGCAACGGCGAAGGCGAAGCGCGGATCAGCCTCAAGCTCGACGACGGCAGCGCCTACGCCCATGAAGGTCGCTTGAAGTTCAGCGGGGTCAGTGTCAATGAGGGCACTGGCACGGTGACCTTGCGGGCAGAAATCGCCAATCCTGACCGGCTATTGCTGCCGGGCATGTACGTGCGGGCGGTGCTGGAACAGGCTCGGGACGATCAGGCGATATTGATTCCGCAACAGGCGGTGAACCGCAGTGCCAGTGGCGTGACCTCGGTGCTGGTGGTGGTCAATGGCAAGGTCGAACAGCGCGTGCTGACCATCGACCGCGCCGTGGACAATCAGTGGTGGGTCACGGCTGGTCTGAAGGCCGGTGACCAGGTGATTGTCGAGGGCGGGCAGAAAGTCCGAGTCGGTGAATCAGTGGTGGCACAGAACCCCGGTACTCGCAGCCGCACGCTGAAATCGGCGCCTGTTGCCATTGCGCAGGAGGGCTGAGCATGGCGCGTTTCTTTATCGATCGGCCGATTTTTGCATGGGTCATCGCCATCGTCATCATGCTTGCCGGGGCCTTGTCGATCAGTCAGTTGCCCCTGGAACAGTACCCGGACATCGCGCCGCCGACGGTTCGTATTTCCGCCACCTACACCGGCGCCTCGGCCAAGACCGTGGAAGACTCGGTGACCCAGGTCATCGAGCAGCAGATGAAAGGCCTGGATAACCTGACCTACATGTCGGCCTCCAGCAGCTCGGCGGGCAGTGCCAGTATCAACCTGACGTTCACCGCGGGCACGAACCCGGATGTGGCGCAGATGCAGGTGCAGAACAAGCTGCAACAGGCTGAGTCGAGACTGCCGCAGTCGGTACAGAGCGAAGGCCTGACCGTGACCAAGGGCGGGTCGGACTTCCTGATGATTGCCGCCCTGGCTTCCGACAACGAAAGCGTGACCGGCACCCAGATTGGCGATTACATTTCCAGCACCTTGCTGGACCAGATCAGCCGTATCGATGGCGTCGGCGATGTGCAGACTCTCGGTTCGGGCTACGCCATGCGCATCTGGCTGGACCCGGCCCTGCTGGAAAAGTACGCGTTGATGCCCTCGGACATCAGCAGCGCCCTGGAGGCGCAGAACACCGAAGTCTCCGCCGGCCAGCTCGGTGCATTGCCAGCGCTGGCCGGGCAGCAACTGAATGCCACCATCAGTGCCCGCAGCAAACTGCAAACCGCCGAAGAGTTTCGCAATGTCGTGGTCAAGTCCACTGGCGATGGCGCCGTGGTGCTGCTGGGGGATGTGGCGCGAGTCGAGCTGGGCAGTGAAAGCTACGACATCAGTTCAGCCCTCAATGGCAAGCCCGCCGCCGCCATGGGCGTGCAGTTGGCCGCTGGCGCCAATGCCCTTGAAGTCGGCGAAGCGGTGAAGGCCAAGCTCAAGGCGTTGGAGCCGTTCTATCCGACGGAAATGCAGCTGAAAAATGTGATTGCCTACGACACCACGCCCTTTGTCAGCCTGTCCATCGAGGAGGTGGTCAAGTCCTTGGGCGAAGCCATCGTCCTGGTGGTGCTGATCATGTTCCTCTTCCTGCAGAACCTGCGGGCCACGCTGATCCCGGCGATCACCGTGCCGGTGGTACTGCTCGGCACGTTCGGCGTACTGGCGCTGTTCGGCTATTCGATCAACACCCTGACCATGTTCGCCATGGTCCTGGCTATCGGCCTGTTGGTGGACGACGCGATTGTGGTGGTGGAGAACGTCGAACGGGTGATGGGCGAACAGGGGCTGTCGGCCCTGGCCGCCACGCGCCAGTCGATGGATGAAATCACCAGCGCCCTGGTCGGCATTGCCCTGGTCCTCAGCGCGGTGTTCATTCCCATGGCGTTTTTTGGAGGTTCTACGGGGATCATCTACCGGCAGTTTTCGGTGACCATCGTTTCGGCCATGGTGCTTTCGGTGCTGGTGGCCATGACGCTGACGCCGGCGTTGTGCGCGACCCTGCTCAAGCCGTCCGATGCCCAGGGCCATGGTGCTCAACGCGGGTTCTTCGGCTGGTTCAACCGCACCTTCGAACGCGGCGCCGAGGCCTATAAAGGATGGGTGGGGGCAATTTTTCAGCGTGGACGCGCGAGTCTGCTGGTGTATGGGCTGGTGGTGCTGGCGATGGCGGCCGGTTATTTCAGTTTGCCGACTTCGTTCCTGCCTGATGAAGACCAGGGCATTCTCATGGCTCAGGTGCAGTTGCCGGTGGGGGCCACGGACAGCCGTACTCAAGCAGTGGTCAAGCAGTTCGAAAGCTACATCCTCGAACAACCGGAAGTCGAGGCGCTGATCAGCATCTCTGGCTTGGGCATGAACGGCAACAGCCAGAACGCCGCCCGCGCCTTTATCCGGCTCAAGGACTGGAGCGAGCGCTCGGGGGCCGGGCAGGATTCGGCGTCCATCGCCCAGCGGGCGACCATAGCACTGTCGAGCATTGGTGATGCCAATGTGTTCGTCATGCAGCCCCCGGCTGTGCGGGGCCTGGGGCAGAGTTCGGGTTTTGATGTGCAACTCAAGGATCTTGGTGGCCTGGGGCATGAGGCGCTGGTGGCGGCGCGGGAGAAGTTTATCGAACTGGCCAACAAAGACCCTCGCCTGCTGGGGGTACGCAGCAATGGCCTGGATGACTCACCGCAGCTCAAGGTCAGCATCGACGATCGCAAGGCCGGGGCCTTGAGCCTGAGTACCAGCGACATCAATACCACCTTATCCACGGCGTTGGGCGGCACTTACGTCAATGACTTCCTCAACCAGGGCCGTGTGAAGAAGGTCTACGTTCAGGGCGAGGCGTCGTCGCGGATGCAGGCGGTCGACCTGGAGCACTGGTTCGTGCGCAACAGCAACAATGAGATGGTGCCCTTTTCCTCGTTCGCCAGCAGTTCGTGGAGTTATGGCTCTCCGTTGCTGGAACGCTACAACGGCAACGCTTCGCTGGAGGTGGTCGGCGATCCTGCGCCGGGGGTCAGTTCCGGGGTCGCCATGGATGCCGTGGAAGCGATTATCAAGCAATTGCCGGAAGGCATCGGTTATGAGTGGACCGGGCAGTCGTATCAGCTGCGCCTTTCCGGTTCGCAAGCACCGTTGCTTTACGGGATATCAGTGTTGTTCGTGTTCCTCTGCCTGGCCGCGCTTTACGAGAGTTGGTCGGTGCCATTCTCGGTGATGCTGGTGGTGCCGTTGGGTGTGGTTGGCGCGGTGCTGGCCACCCGTTTCAGTGGTTTGAGCAACGACGTGTACTTCCAGGTCGGGCTGTTGACCACTGTGGGGTTGGCGGCCAAGAACGCGATTCTGATCGTCGAATTCGCCAAGCATCTGCAAGAGCAGGGCAACAGCTTGCGGGAGGCGACGCTGATCGCCGTGCGGCAACGCCTGCGGCCCATTCTCATGACGTCCCTGGCGTTCATGTTCGGCGTGCTGCCTCTGGCCCTGAGTTCCGGCGCCGGTTCCGCCGGACGCCAGGCCATCGGCACTGGCGTGCTGGGCGGTATGTTCACCGCCACGGTGCTGGGGATCTTCTTCGTACCGTTGTTCTTCGTGCAGATTCGCCGTCGCTTTGGCCGCGTTTCCACGGCTTCGACCTCCGTCCAATCCGCCCAGTCAGGTGACGCATGATCAAGTTTCGCTGGCCACTGCTGGCCGTCCTCGCGCTGCTCGGTGGCTGTATCAATCTGGCGCCGCAGTACGAGCGCCCTGAAGCGCCTGTCTCCGAACAATGGCTGCCGCCCGCCAACACGCCCAAGGGGGAGGTGGCCGCCGATATCGAGTGGCAGCAGTTCTTCACTGACAGCCGTCTGGCGCGCTTGCAGTCCCTGGCCCTGGTCAATAATCGCGACCTGCGCCTGGCCAGCCTGAACATCGAAAAGGCGCAGGCTCAGTACCGCATCCAGCGAGCCGAGGCCTTGCCTTCGATCGATGCCGGCGTCAGTGGCACTCACAGTCGCACGCCCGGTTCGTTATCCAGCAGTGGCTCGGCGGCCACCACTCATGACTACAGTGCGCAACTGGGCCTGAGCAGTTATGAAGTGGACGTGTTCGGGCGGGTACAGAACCTTCAGGACGAAGCGCTGGAAGACTATCTGGCGCTGACCGAAACCCGGCGCAGCACGCAGATCAGCCTGGTGGCCGAAGTGGCCACGGCGTGGTTGACCCTGGCGGCGGACAACGAGCGGTTGCACTTGGCCCAGGAGACCTTGCGCAGTCAGCAGGCGACCTACGAATTGACCCAGCGCAGCCACGCAATGGGTGGTTCTTCGGGTCTGTCTGTGGCGCAGGCGCAAACCACTGTGGAGTCGGCCCGAGGCGACGCGGCGGTCTACGAAAGCCAGATTCTCCAGGACCGCAATGCGTTGCGTCTGCTGGTTGGCAGCGATATTCCCGAGGAGCTGTTGCCAGGCGCGAACCTGGAGTCGGCTGCGGCGCTGGTTCAAGTGCCGGCGGAGCTTCCGTCCAGCCTGTTGCAACGACGCCCGGATGTGTTGGCCGCCGAACACACACTCAAGTCGGCCAATATCGACATCGGCGCGGCCCGTGCGGCGTTCTTTCCGAGTATCAGCCTGACAGCCAGTGCGGGGTCCTCAAGCTCGGCCTTGTCCGGACTGTTCAAGTCCGGCAGCGGCGCCTGGACGTTTGCCCCGAGCATCAGCCTGCCGATCTTCGATGCCGGTAGTAACCGCGCGACGCTGGATTCGGCCAAGGTCGAACGCGAAATACAGGTGCAGACCTATCAGCAGACGGTGCAGAGCGCGTTCAAGGAAGTGGCCGATGCCCTGGCGGTACGCAGCACGCTGGATCGCCGCATCACGGCTCAGCAAGCGTTGACCGACGCCAGCCGCAAAAGCTTCGAACTGTCCGACGCCTTATACCGTGGCGGTTCGCAAAGCTATCTCGAAGCCCTGGACGCCCAACGCTCGCTGTACAGCGCACAGCAGGACCTGATCACCCTGCGCCTGACCGAACAGAGCAACCGGGTGACGTTGTACAAGGTGTTGGGCGGCGGCTGGAATTAATGGCAGAGCGTGGAGGGGCGCGTCTTTGGCTCTTTGGAAGAAGCCGTGCGTAGACTATTGCGCTTCATCCAGGTGATCGATGTGCTTGAAGCACTCGACCAGGAAGTCGATCAGGCAGCGCACGCGTGCCGACAGGTGCAGCTGTTGCGGGTACACGGCGTAGACATCTGCTCGGGTCGGTGTCTGGTCCTCCAGCACCAGGCGCAAGCGGCCACTGCGCACGTAACGGGCGATGTCCCATTCGGCGCGAAGCAGAATTCCGTAGCCTTCCAGCGCCCAATTCAAGGCCACTTCACCGTCGTTGCAGCCTAAGGCGCCGCGTACTTTGATGTTTTGTGTGCGCCCACCGTGGGTAAAACTCCACACGCCGTACGGCGTTTCGTTTTGCCGCAGGAAGATGCAGTTGTGTTGCTGTAAATCCGTCAGGCGTTGGGGCACGCCATGCTTTTCCAGGTACAGCGGCGAGGCACATAACAAACGGCGATTGGAGGCAATCTTTCGTGCGTGAAAAGTGGCGTCCGGCAGCGTGCCGAAACGGATGCCCAGATCAAACCCGTGAGTCGCCAGATCCAGCGGGTGGTCGCTGATCTCCAGCTGAATTTCCACCTCAGGGTAGAGGGCGAAGAACGCGGCCAATGCCGGCCCGATGTAACGACGACCGAACCCCAGCGAAGCGTTGACGCGAATCAAACCCTTGGGGGTTGCGCGACTGTTGCTGATCAGCTGCTCAACCTCATCGATCTGCGTCAGGATGCGCGCGGCATGGGAAAAATACAGCTCGCCTTCCGAGGTCAGGCTCATCGACCGCGTGGTGCGGTTGACCAGGCGTATGCCAAGCCGGGCCTCCAGTGCGCTCAGGCGTTTGCTCACCGCTGGCGGCGTAACACCCAGCTCGCGTGCAGTCGCCGCCAGGCTTCCCTTGTTGGCCAACAGATAGAAAAAAGACAAATCCAGTGTCTGGCTCATTCGTAACTCAAAGTTATGTATGTAGTGATTTGGAGTAACTCACACCTCTTTGTTCACTACATATACTCCGTTCACACACCGCTTGGACAGTCCGGTCCGACGGAAACAACAAGAACGTAACGAGAGTGGAGTTGACCAATGAGCGCATACAAAATTGCTGCGGTACCCGGTGATGGTATTGGTGTGGAAGTGATCGCTGCTGGCGTCGAGGTGCTGCAAGCCCTGTCGAAAAAATCCGGTTTTGAGCTGGACTTCAAACACTTCGACTGGAACTCCGATAACTACCTGAAAAACGGCTACTACATCCCGGAGGGTGGCCTGGAAGAACTGAAAACCTTCGACGCCATTTTCTTCGGCGCTGTCGGCGCGCTCAATGTACCGGATCACATTTCGCTGTGGGGCCTGCGCCTGCCGATCTGCCAGGGCTTCGACCAGTACGCCAACGTCCGTCCGGCGCGCGTCCTGCCAGGGGTAAAAAGCCCGCTGCTCAATGGTGATCAGATCGACTGGGTGGTGGTGCGTGAAAACTCCGAGGGCGAGTACTCCGGCAACGGTGGTCGTGTTCACAGGGGCCTGCCCGAAGAAGTGGCGACCGAAGTGTCGGTGTTCACCCGTGCCGGCGTTGAACGCATCCATCGCTTTGCCTTCCAGCTGGCCCAGAGCCGCCCGCGCAAACATCTGACCATGGTCACCAAGTCCAACGCTCAGCGTCACGGCATGGTGTTGTGGGATGAGATTTTCTACGAGGTCGCCAAGGATTTTCCGGATGTGAAGATCGACAAGGAACTGGTCGACGCGGTGACCACGCGCATGGTGCTCAAGCCGTCGACGCTGGATGTGATCGTCGCCACTAACCTGCACGCCGACATTCTGTCCGATCTGGCCGCGGCCCTGTCGGGCAGCCTGGGCATTGCGCCGACCGCCAACTTGAACCCCTCGCGCAAATTTCCGTCGATGTTCGAACCCATCCATGGCTCGGCCTTCGACATCACCGGCAAAGGTGTTGCCAACCCGATCGCGACGTTCTGGACGGCCGCCATGATGCTCGAACATCTCGGCGAAGCGGCTGCGGCGAAACAGCTGATGTCGGCCATCGAAGCCGTGACCGAAAGCGGTTTGCATACCCCTGATCTCGGCGGAAATGCCACCACCCGGCAGGTCACCGACGCCGTGATCGAGTTGATCAATCGCTGATATTTTTCGCTGATTCAAAGTAGTACTGCGGCACAACACCAAGGGGCTGATCACTGATCGGACCCCTTGGCATTTCCTGACAACAATAAAAAATCAGGGCCCTGTCATGAAAAGAATAGTTGGCAAACTCTACGTACAAGTTCTTATCGCCGTGATCCTCGGCGCTATTGTCGGGGTGCTCATTCCCGAAACCGGAACAGCGCTCAAACCCTTGGGCGACGCTTTTATCAAACTGATCAAAATGCTCCTTGCGCCGGTGATCTTCCTGACGGTCGTCACTGGTATTGCACGCATGGAAAACATGAAGGAGCTGGGCCGTGTCGGCTTTCGTGCACTGCTCTATTTCGAAGTGGTCTCCACGTTGGCGCTGGTCGTCGGCCTGGTCGTCGTCGATGTGTTCAAACCCGGTGCAGGCATGAACATCGATGTCGCCACGCTGGATACTTCCAGCCTGGCCACTTACACCACAGCGGTGAAACACGCGTCGTTCATGGACTTTGTAATGAACATCATCCCCGACACCATCGTGGATGCCTTCGCCAAGGGCAACGTGCTGCAAATCTTGCTGTTCTCCATCCTGCTTGGCGTTGCTCTGGCGCATGCGGGGCCTCGCGGCAAAGCTTTCGTCGACACGCTGGATAGCCTGATGCAGGGGATGTTTCGCATCGTCAACATGGTCATGCGCCTGGCCCCGATCGGTGCA
This sequence comes from Pseudomonas sp. GM50, assembly GCF_000282375.1. GTDB lineage: Bacteria > Pseudomonadota > Gammaproteobacteria > Pseudomonadales > Pseudomonadaceae > Aquipseudomonas. Next base: position 31,509 of record NZ_AKJK01000011.1, on the reverse strand, counting down.
TTTGGCGCAATCGCCTTCACCATCGGCAAGTACGGCTTTGGCTCGCTGTTCTCCCTTGGCAAGCTGATGGCCTGCGTCTACCTGACTTGCGCGGTGTTTGTGATCTTTGTGCTCGGGCCGATCTGCCGTTACAGCGGTTTCAGCCTGTGGAAGTTTCTGAAATTCATCAAGGAGGAACTGTTCACCGTGCTGGGCACCAGCTCTTCGGAATCGGTGCTGCCGCAGATGATTTCCAAGATGGAGAAGGCCGGTGTCTCCAAGCCCGTTGCCGGGATGATCATTCCCTCCGGTTTGACCTTCAACCCGGATGGTCAGGCGATCTACTACACCATCGCCGCGATCTTCATCGCCCAGGCAACGAACACGCCGCTCACCCTGACGGATCAATTGATCGTACTGGCGGTGTTGATGTTCACGTCCAAAGGCTCTGCGGGCGTCACCGGTTCAGGATTCATCATTCTTGCAGCAACGTTATCTTCCCTGGGCACCATTCCGGTGGCGGGTATGGTGTTGCTGCTGGGTGTCGACCGGTTCATGTCGGAAGCACGGGCGATCACCAACACCATCGGCAACGGCGTCGGCACCATGGCCATTGCCAAATGGGTCGGGGCGCTGGACACCGTGAAAATGCACAAGGCGCTGAATGGCGAGGTCGAAGAGGAGAAGCCCGAGGCAGGGCGGGCAGAAGTTATCTCGGCTCCGTCATCGGTGCCGGCCAGTTCCTTGCTGCCAAGTCTTGAAAAAGCCTCTCGGGCGTGAGGTGGATGGCGCTGAACGTTGTGACGTTCGGCGCCATATGCTCCTGAGCACCCCCGCAATTTGCAAGGAAACAGACTTATGCAGCGGTCGATTCCACTCTGATGTCGCTCGCGGTATCACGGAACAGCCGAGGCGACATGCCGAACGCCGATTTGAAATGTCTGCTGAAGTGCGCACTGCTGCCATAGCCCCAGGCAAAGGCAATCTCGGTGAGTGAGCGATGGGCATGTTCCCGGTTGCGCAGATCCTCGGCGCAACGCGACAAACGCCGTTGCCAGATATATTCGCTGATGCTGCAGCCAAGCTCATCTTGAAACGCTCGGTGCAAGCTGCGCACCGAGCATTGCTCTGCGTTGGCGATGCGTTCGATGGTCAGGTCGCGGTCGGCCAGGTGGCGCTCGATATAGGCCTTGAGGCGGTTCTGCTTGAAGAAGCGGAAGTCGTGTTCGAGCTGCTTTTCTTCCTGTTTATTCTTCAGAACGTTATCCAGAAGCCCCACGATACTGTCGCCGATCAGCCCGGCCGAGTTGTTGTTGAGCAGGGGATATTGGTTGTAAGCATCACTGACGAGATGCATCAGCATTCGGCCCAGCCCATTGCGACCGTTAAGATGAACATCGCCCGCTTGCGTGAGCAGTTCGCTCGTCCCCTGGAAAAGCAGGATGAAATGTTCGCAGCCTTGAGTACTGGTGACGCTGAAAGGCTGGCCGCTGTCGACCAGTAGCATCTCGTCAGGCGCTAACGCGCTGCTGTGTCGACCTTGCTCGAAATGACTGACACCGGCAATCTGCAGTATCAACATGCGCGGGGTGTCGAGCGAGTCGACCGCTTTGCTCAGATGGCGTGAATATCGATGGGCACTGGCGGTCATTCGACAGAAACGCAGCTGACCCAGGTCTCCATATTCCAGCCGCCCCTGAAAGTTGTTGTTATGCAACGGGTCGATGAACGTAGATTCAAGGCGCTTGATGTAGTCCGGAGTGCGGCCCAGGTGATCACTCATGAACTCTTTCCACTTCATCAGCCGGTCGGAGTGAACGATTTGATCGGTGGACACACAGGCTAAATTGCTCATTTTTCGCCTCTATTTTTTTATTGTTTTTTGTCGATTGGGCAAAGGAGCTTGCCCAATCCTGGCCGAGTCAGTATTGGCAAATAATCAGAAGGGGTAGTTATGGCCCCCGGGCTGCCAGGTGACCCAATGGGCACGGGTGAACTCATCCAGGGCATAGTGACCATTGAAGCGTCCGAGGCCTGAGTTCTTTTCACCACCGAAGGGCGCATTGGGCTGATCATCGACGGTGATGTCGTTGATATGGGTCATGCCCGCCACGATGCCACGGGCAAAGTTCAAGCCGCGGGCCATGTCCCGGGTGAACACCGCGCTGGACAGGCCATACTCGCTGGCGTTAGCCAATTCCAGGGCATGGGCTTCGTTTTCGGCGATCAGCAGCGGCAGCAAGGGCCCGAAGGTTTCATCGCGCGCCAGTTCCTGATCGGCCCCCACCTCACCGAAGACATGGGCAGGCAGCACCAGCCCGGATGCCGGGCCTCCACAGAGCCGTTTGAGGCCCGCGTTTTCGGCGGCATCGATTTTACGGAGCAGGCCATCGAGCTGGTTCTGATTGACCACGGGCCCAATCACCGTGTCTGCGTTGGCCGGGTCGCCGGTCTTGAGGTTGCGCACTCGCTCCACGACCTGCGCCGTGAAGTCTGCATACAGCGAGCGGTCGACGATCACCCGGTTGACGCTCATGCAGATCTGGCCTTGATGCAGGAAGCGCCCAACCACCGCGGCGTGCGCCGCGATTTCAATATCCGCATCATCCAGGACCACCAGCGGAGCGTTGCCACCCAGCTCCAGCGCAACGCGTTTGATGTGTTTGCCACCGGTTGCGATACGGCCGACATTGCGACCCACATCCGTTGAGCCGGTGAAAGAGATCAGGCTCGGTACCGGGTGTTCGACGAAGGCATCGCCAATCTCCGAACCTGCGCCTACCACGACATTGAGCGATCCATTCGCAAAGCCTGCTTCTTCGAACAGATGGGCAATCAGCAGGCCTCCGGTCACCGCCGTGTCGCTGGCGGGCTTGAGCACTATGGTATTGCCGAGCGCGAGTGCCGGTACCACCGAACGCATGCTCAGATACAAAGGAAAATTCCACGGACTGATAACACCGACCACACCCAATGGTTCACGAAAGACAAAGCTCTGTTCGCCGGGCTTGTAGCTGGTCAGGATCCGTCCTTCAACCTGCATCGGCAACGTAGCGCACTCACGAACAAGGTTCAGGGTGAATTGCCATTCCATGCTCGCTTTGATGCGCGTGCTGCCGGACTCCCGAATCAGCCAGTCGATGATTTCGTCGCGGCGGTTCTGGATGACCTGAGCCAGTTTTTCCAGTTGGGCGCTGCGCTGTGTTGGATGCAGCTGTGCCCACGCCGTTTGCGCACGATGTGCAGCCTGATAGGCATCATCGAGATCGGCAATCGACGCCAGCGGCATTTCCAGCAGTTGTTCGCCATTGAAGGGATTGCGGTCATCCAGGCGTCGTGAGGAGCGACCGGCACGCCAGGTACCGTTGATGTATTGGTCGCCGTTGATGGTGTAGGGGGCGAAATGTCGAGTCGTCATAGTCTTACCTTTGGAGGCAGGTGGCCGCGTCGATTAAGGAAGTTGATGATGCAAAACCTTGTCTGTAAAAAAGTGCTCAGCTTCTGATCCAGGCGCGTCCCCAGGAGTTGAGCGTGTATTCCCCCTGCGGCCAGACACCGGGTTGGCGGGCGGCATCGGTCATTTCCAGTTCGGCCGAGAACTCCAGGCGGTTACGATCGGCATCGACCACCATGAAGAACAGATTGTTGCCCGGCCCATGTCGGCCGGGGCCGAAGAAGATGGGGATACGTTCCTTGGCGAAGCGATCACCCCAGTCGCGGATGTCATTCCATTCGTTGGTTTCGTAACAGTGGTGATCCCATTCGTTGTTCGAGCCGCGGAAAAACGCCAGCGAGTGATGCTCATCATCCGAACGCAGGAAGCACACCATGAGCTGGCCGGTCTGCTCATCGACGACATTGTCCGAGACGGTAAACCCGACCGTATTGACGTAGAAATCGATCATGGCCTCCAGTTCAGTGGTCTGGAATACCACGTGCTGCAGGCGGCCCGGCATGCCTTGTCGGTCGACACCGGAATCAGTGCGAGATACGCCAAATATCGTTTGCCGGCCCTGAGGGTCACGAATCAGAAAGGCACCCGGTTCGAGCAACGGTGAGTCGATGTCTTCGACAGCACAGTCGTGCTCGATCAGGCGAGCACGCAGTTCTCCCAGCGGAGCCTGATCGCCCAGGTCATAGGCCGTCGCGAGCAGGCCACTGTGATCGGCGGGCGACACGAGCATGGCGCGTTGTGGGCCACTGAGTATCCAGCTGTCATCGGGTTGCGCGAGGCTGTCCATGTCCAGCATCCGTCGATAGAAATCGATTTGTCGTTGCGGCTCTTTGCTCGCCAGGTGCAGGTAGCACAGGCGCGCAGGGGTGCAGGTCTGTAGGGTTTGCATAAACACCTCCGTGACTTTAAGGGGTCAATGAAAGACTGGCGTGATGTGCGTCTCGGCTTCGGGGTATCGCCGAGGCGATGCCGAACAACGACTGCAACGACTCGGCAGCCTTTGTTTCGCCGGCCTTGTCGAAGATGGCGGCGATATAGCGGTCCGGGCGCAGCAGCAAAAACGTGTTTGAATCGCCCAGTATTTCTTTGAGCAACCCCTGGCGGTCATGAAGCACCGTGCAGCCAGGTATCGAAGGCATGGTTTTGACATGCTCGGGAAGGATCAGAATGCGTTTGGCTTCAAGGTGGAACCAAAAGCCATGCTGGAGTTCATCGATGCGTTGACGGGTGTGGTCGCCGTACTGAATCAAGGCGAAGCCGGCGCCGATCGAATCATCGAGCAGAGATGCCTGGCCCTGGGCATCGGTGAGCATCGGTTGAGGGAACATGTGCCCGCAGGACAGTTTTCCGGCTTCACCTTCGGTCAGTACCAGCCCTTTGGTGAATCGGGGTTTAGGCTTGAAGCGCATTTGCAGGAAGTAGTCCCGCAACGGTGGCAGCAGGCCGATCAGCGCGAATGCACCGCTGATCAAGCGAGCGCGCAAGACGGTTGCCGGCGCCATGACCACGCCGAGGTTCAAGGCCAGTCTGATCAGTGCCCAGGCGTGATCGCGACGCTCGCTTTCGTATGACAGCAGAGCCGTTTCAGCCATTTTGCCCTTCAGCACGCCAATCAGTTTCCAGGCCAGGTTATGGGCATCGCGAACACCGCTGTTCATGCCTTGTCCGGCATAAGGCGGGGTCAGATGGGCGGCATCGCCGGCGAGAAACACGCGGTCCACTTGCCACCGCTCGGCAACCCTGGCGTGGAAGGTGTAAACGGTCTTGCGCACGATGGATGCCGGGGTGTTGCCCTTGAAGGGCTCAAGCAACGCTTGCAGGCGAGTGTCGCTGAGCACTTGTTCATCCGTTTCGTGCGGCTTGAGCAGAAACTCGAAGCGGCGGGTACGGTGGGGGCCAGGCACTTCTACGACAGGACGGCGTGCATCGCAGTACACGCGTGTTTGCCAGAATGGATCGTCATCTTGATCAGTGTCGACCACCAGCCAGCGCGAGGAGAAGCTCGAGCCAACCATCTCGACTCCGAGTTGCTTGCGCACCGGGCTACGGCCGCCGTCGCAGGCGACCAGATAGGCCGCGTTGACTTCCATCATCTCGCCATCGGCGTCACGAATCAGCGCGCACACGCCGTGGTGGTCTTGACTGAATTCCAGCAGCTCATGACTGAACCGCGCCGTCAGGCTGGCAAAGCGTTCGAGGCCTGTCTTCAGGGTGCCCTCGAACAGCGGCTGGCGAAAGGCATTGCGCTTGGGGAACCCATACAACTTGCCTGTAGGCTCGACTTTGCCGAAGCAGCGGCCGCCGGGCCGAGTGAAATAGTGCACGCCGTAGCCAGGCACCACATCACGCAATACGGCTTCATCCAGCCCGACGGCCTGCATGGTGCGCAGGGATTCATCATCGATCGAGACGGCACGAGGTTCGGTCACGGTCCCGGGTTTGCGATCAATGATCAATGTGTTCACACCGGCCTGGCCAAGCAGGTTAGCCAGGGTCAGTCCCGTAGGACCGGCGCCGATGATCAGCACGTCGGTGTTGATACTGTTGAGGGTTGTCATTGTTATTCCCTTACGGAGGGCTCAGTCCAATTGCTTGGGACGGTTGGCGAGTGCCACCATGCGCTGCGACAGCTTCTGCGCCAGGGCAAGGATTTGCTGTCCCTGTCCTTCTTCCTGAGCACTGTGACGTTCTTGAATCGGGCGAACGCAGCTGATGCTGCCGACGACTTTGCCATCGCCATCGAATATGGGGGCGGCCAACCCATAGACGCCCGGGTCGACCTCGCCTGCGCTGGCAACATATCCCTGACGACGTAATTGCTGCAGCGAACGGCGGAACTGTTCCCAGGTCTGGCCAAGGTTGCTGGCGCGCACCTCATCGGGGTTTTCAAGAAATAGCTGACTGTGCTGGCGCGCGTTCATGTTGGCGAGGATTGCCTTGGAGGTCGCGCCCAGGAACAACGGCCTCGGTGAACCGCGTGAATAGCTGACCTCGCTGAACAAGTCGCCGTGCTGATGAATACAGACCACCTGGTCTTTGAACAGTCGGCAGATCAGCCAGACTTGCTGCTCGCTCCAGCGTGGGAAGCCCGGCTCCAGTGATTGTGCCGCGCGCACCAGCGGATCGCTCAGCCGCAACTGGCGGTCCCAGGTAATGATCCGGGCACCCAGCGCGTAACGCCCGGCTTCGACCTGGAACAACAAGTTCGCCTCGGCCAGTTCACGCACATAGCGGTAGACGGTAGAGCGGGTAAACCCCAATGCGCAGACCATGTCGTCGACAGCCCAGATCGGGCTCTCTTCGGTGAACAGATCGAGTACCCGCAGCATGCGTTCCAGGCTCGACCCTTTGGTGTCGGTATCCTGATCTGGCAGTTGTTGTGATTCAGGTAGTCTGTCCATTGCTCAGTGCTCGTCGACGATGCTGTTGCGCAGGATGCCGATTCGTGAAATCTCGATCTCGACTTCATCGCCCGGCTTCATCCATACCGGCGGCTCACGGAACGCGCCGACGCCACCGGTGGTACCACTGACTATCACATCGCCGGGAGCCAGTTCGGTGAAGGTGGAGCAGTATTCGATCAGCTTGCGGACATCGAAAATCATGTCGCTGGTGCTGGTGTGCTGCATCACTTCACCATTCAGGCGGGTGGTCAGCTCCAAGTCTTGCGGATCACCGATCTCGTCGCTGGTAACCAGCCAAGGGCCAAAGCCGCCGGTGTTCGGGAAGTTCTTGCCCGGTATGAACTGAATGGTGTGCTTCTGCCAGTCGCGAACGCTGCCATCGTTGTAGCAGGCGTAACCGGCTACGTAGTCCAGCGCGTCGGCTTGTTTGACGTGACGCGCCGGTTTACCGATCACCACCGCCAGCTCGCCTTCAAAATCAAGCTTGTGCGAGGCTTTGGGCCGAACGATGGGTTGCAGGTGGGCGGTCTGGCTGTCGGCGAAGCGGGTAAAAATCATCGGGTAGGTCGGCATCTCACGACCGGTTTCACGCACATGAGTGGCGTAGTTGATGCCAATGCACAGCACTTTGCCCGGGTTCGGGATAACGGGCAGATAGGTCACTTCAGCCAGAGGGATGCGCGGCAGGCTCGCCAGGACGACGCTGGTCAGATCGGCCAGACGGTTGTTGGCAATGGCTTGCTTGAGATCGGTGCCGAAGGTGTGTTTGAGCGATTCCAGGTCAACAACCTGATCGCCGTCGACAACACCGTAAGTGCTACGGCCTTGAACAATAAAGCTCGCGAGTTTCATTGAGTGCTCCTTGATAGAGGATCAGTGCATGCGCACGGGGTGCAAAAAGGCTCGGCATTGCTCATGCGACTATGGCCGTGGGTAAGTCGCGGCGGCTGAGGTTCAATCTAGTTGTGTAATTTAATCCTGTAAAGTGGGATTTTTAATAAATCCCAAAATACAGAAATAATGCATTTTCGTGTGTTGTAGGCAGCGCTTTGCCGGCCCTCAGGAACAGGCAATACGGAACATGTCATGCGGTCGGCGATGCTGTGACTCAGAAGAATAGAAGCCGCATTCCGGCTGGATTAATCACAGACTTCTGGTCATTTCAGCGGACAGTTCATTGCTTCATTTTTTGCTCGGTGCCCAGCAACCGTGCAACGACATGCGCATTCGGAACGGGATTTTGATTCGTGCAATGGGGCCGCTCTCCATGTCACGAGAATCCAGAACCACGAGCTCACTACGACCTTCTGCGATGAGATTGAGAAGGGCAACGACATAGCCATCTGCTTCCGCCGCATCAGGGGAGCGCGGAATAAAAATGGGCTCCTGGAAGCATCCGCTGTCACCGGGGAACCAGGCGTCGGTGGTTCCTGTTTTCAGGTTCACATGAGCCAGCAGGTTGAAGAATTGAAACGGCATCGGTCCATTCGCAGGGTTGTATGGGCGCTCTGGATCAAAGGCGAGTATGAAGCCGTGTTCGTACTTTCGACCGATGTAGCGGTCATCACACCTTGGAAACTCGCAGGGATAGTCAGTCAATGGCTGCGGTTGAATGTCATCCTGCGTACCGCTCAGGTCGAAGGTCCAGCGCATCAGGCAGGCCGCCAGCGTTTCGGGTGGCGGCACATGACCGTCCGCCTGTGGAAAGAAGTAGAAGATGTTCCCGCCGGTAACCGGCATGTCTACATAAACCTTGCCATTGTCATCGAAGGCATTGAGCGTATGGCCTTGGAAGCCGTCCTTCGGGCCCTTGAACCAACGAACATCTTCCGCGTGGCCATCCCGTGGCACCACGGCGAAAAGCTGAGGTAGATCGGGTTGCCATTGAAAATGCGGCCCCCCGTTTTTCATGCGTTCGACGTCCACCGTCAACGGAATCAGCGGGAACACTACGTAGCGTTCGGTCACCGCAAAATCATGAACCATGGCCGAATAAGGTGCCTGGAACCAGATCTCATGCAGTAGTTTCCCGTCCGGCGAGATTTCGAAATAGGCCAGGTCAGGCGTGCCGTCCCCTTTGGCTTCATAGCTGAATGCCAAGAGGTTTCCTGTTGCCGGGTCGAGCTTGGGATGGGCTGTGAATGTCGCTGATTTGACCTGGTCGTCAAAATTCCATTCGCCAAGGGTCTCCAGCGTTTCGAGATCCATTGCCCAGGGCATGGCATCTTCTTTGAGCGCAAGCAGGACGCCATTGTGCGGCACCACGGTGGTGTTCGCGGTCGTGTTGTTCTTCGCCGCGAGCGGGTCATTGGTGTAGACGTTTCGATAGATGCCATTGAGCGAACGACCTTCACGGCGCTGAGCCAGCAAACGATCAGTCTTCACGTAGCGGCGTCGCATCGAGACCCTGCCGTCGGCGAAGTTGAAGCCGCTGACCATCCCGTCACCGTTGAAAAAGATATCGCTGCCCAGCAAGGGCGGGTACTGCGGGTCTGGCGCGACCTGATAAAAAGTCCCACGGATCGAGGCGGGAAGGGTGCCTTCAATCTCGAGGTCGAACACCTCTGCTTCCACGCGGCTGGGCGTATAAAGAGCGCCGGAAAATTCAGGGGTTTGGGGAAATTGGCTGGTCATCAGGATAACCTCTAAAGATGGGCATCTTTGTTCATTGATGGGATGGGTCATCAGCAGCCACCATCCTCCCGGGTGATTTCAGGCTGACTGAGGGGATTGCTGGCCCGGAAGGCTTCACGCCTCGACGAAAGCGCGCAACGACCAGGCACGAGATAACCAGGGCTATCAAATAGGCTGAGGCAGCCAGCCATCCGACTGCCCGGAAATGTCCCTCACCGACGACAAGTGCTGCACCAAACGGGCCGAGCCCCTGGCCGATAAAAATGGCGGCGTTACCTAGTCCGGCCAGTCGGCCTGAAGGGTCCAGTTCGGCCGCCATGGAAAGCAGGTAAGGCAGGCTGAAAAACCACACCATATGGATCAGGCAGGCAGTGGCGACAAAAGCAATGGGACTATTGCCATAGACCATGACCAGTGTCGCCAACAAGGCTGTACCGAAGCTTAATAGCTGCGGAAACAGCAAACCCAGGCGCCGTCCGATTAGCCCGGCAAGACCTGCCCCAAGGGCACCGGCAAGGATGCTGCCGCCCAGAATCCCCCCAATCTGCTGCGGCTCCAGGCCAATACTTTTGCCGATGCGCTCTTGGTAAACCCACAGAGCGGAATGCCCAAAAAACAGAAGCACAAAAAGCATGATCAACAGGATGGATGTGAGACCAAATGGCTGGACCGAACCGGTCGCCAAGCGATGTGTTTCAGGGTAGCGCTTGGGCACTCTCAAGCAACCCGGCACCGCGAGCACACTGGTGATAGCCAATAGGGAAAACGCACCATTCACGCCATATGATTTCAGGATCATAGGCATGGAGGTCACGAGCAGCATGCCCCAGAGGAGGTTGCCGATATTGATGACCGCGAAAGTGGCATCTTTAGATGTGCGCAGGGCTGCCGTGGCGTAGACAACCGCCATGACAGCGCCACCGCTTGCGCCACAGATCATTCTGCAAATGAGTAACGACGTCTGGCTGTGGAACTGAGTGCTGGCTAGATTACCTGATGCCAGGATCAGCAAGGCAACCAAGGCGAAGCGGCGCCGGTCGACGTTCACCATCAACATGGCGCAAACGCCACAAGCGACCGCCATTGCCATAAGTTCTGCTGCGAAAATGGCGCCTATTGCATTAAGCGGCAAGTCGAGTTGATCGATAAAAGCTCCGCCCAGGATAGGCTGGATCTGTAGCGTTCCTAGAGATATGACCATCATCAGGCAAACAGCGGCCAATGATTTTTTGCTGTCGATGGATTCGAGCGCGTTCATGAAGCATCACCTCGGGTAAAGGAGCCCGCTCCTCATGCATGGGCGGGCGCACACGTCAGTCAGAACTTGTGGGCGTAACGAATCTGGACGGCGTAATCCGTTCCGGTGCGGTTCTCGACGCCGGTCTCTTTATAGGTGTTCAGCCAAAAGCCTTGGCCATCGCTGATTTTCCAGAACAGGCCCGGGCCGATGCCCAAAACCTTTTCCCGAGAGTCGCTCAGCCGACTCCCGTTGACATCGTCATCTGATAGTTGCCTGAAGTAGTACCCGTTGAGGCCGACCGATACGTTGGGGACCACTTCATAGGAGGCTGTGAAGTTGGCCCACGCCGACTGTCCTGCCTGGGTGTCGCGTACAGGCTGTCCTTCGAAGGATTGTGTTGAACTACTAGCGGGGTCGTTGTTCTTGAAGTTGTACAGGTAATGCAGCCGCCAGCTCACCTCCCAACGAGGAGCTGGCATCCAGGTCGCTGCCCAGTAAGGGTTCAGAGAGAAGAAGTTGGAGCCTGGGTTCAGGTCTTTATGTTTGTCGTATTTACCCGTTGGAAGGATGGTATCGAAGGCCAGGCGCTGCACAAAGACGGGCCTGCCTTGGGCGTTTACGATTGGATCGAACTGGATCTGAGGCCCCACCACGATATCACCAAGGCCGGTGCCGTTATCCTGGAGCTTGGCGCCGTTGTCACCAAAGTCACCGTCCAGGGAGACGATTGGCACCAACAGACTCCAACCCAGGTGCGCACCGCCGCCGATGGCGTCAGGTGAGTAATAGCTAAGCTGATTGATCAGCGTGATGATGTTGATCTTCGGGTTGTCGAAGGCGCCATTATCCTTGCCTGCGTTGTCCTTGATGCTGCGTGCGGTGCTGAATTTCAGATAGGTCAGATGTGATAAGCCGGGCGGCCCCGCGAAACCGTCGTAAAAGCTGGTGCCGCCCAGGTTGATACCGCTTGGCTCATTCACCGAAGGTGGTGGAGGGCCATCTGCTGCAGGTGCGGCAAACGATGCGAAGCTGAGTGCCAGGCATGCTGGCAGGGATTTTGTCAGGCTCATCGAAGTGGCTCTATTCTTGGAATTGTGAGCGGGGTAGCTACCCCTGGCGCTTCGACTTTAATTCTGGGGCGTTTGTGGTGCTTGAGCGCAACGGCCAGAATTGACTGAGCGCGCCACGATGCAGGAGGGGCGACATGGTTCATCGCTCGGCTTCGTCTGAATGGCAGAGGGGGCGGCGATCATCCTCGGCCTTGCCCCACAATGGGCTAAGTATTTGCGCCAGCCTGTGCGGGCCTGGACTTGAAGACGCCACTGAGGACAAAGGCATAACGTTCCGGGCGGATGTAAAAGGTCGTACGGTCGCAGCAGCGGCCGTCGGCAAAATATGAGGTGCGCTCCATGACCAACAGTGCCGCGCCGCGTTTGACGTGCAGGGCGCTGGCCAGGCTTTTATCGGCTTCTTGCGCACGGATTGCCAGGTCGGCGCGAGTGACCGCCATGCCGGTGATCGACTCGAGAATGGAATAGATCGGCTGATGTTCGACGTCAGTCCAGACCACGCTGGCCAATTCGGCAGGTAAATGGCTGCGTCCCAGCGCAATGGGTTCATCATCGACGAAGTGCAGTCGCTCCAGCAGCAGGCAATCGTCCGCTGCTTCAAACAAGCCACGCAAGGGCTCTGGAACGGGCTGCAACGTATGGCTGATGACCTGCATGCTCGGTTTGAGCCCTTGCAACAATAAGGCTTCATGAAAACTGCGCAATGCATCCAGGCCATGGCGAACCTGTTTGGCCGCCACGAAGGTGCCTTTGCCTTGCTTGCGTTCCACCACGCCGTCGTCGCTGAGCTTACCCACCGCCAGGCGAACCGTGACGCGGCTCACCGCAAAGCGTTTGCCCAGCTCCGCCTCTGACGGCAGCTTGCCGCTGGGCTCAAAGTCGCCGCGTTGAATCTCTTCCAATAGCTGATGGGCGATCTGTTCGTAAAGCGAGGTCGTGCTGTCGCGAAGAATGGACGTAGACACTGTCGGTTTCCATGGCCTTGGAGGAGGGCGGTGCGCCTTTACTTCTAAGGTTATAAAAATAGGTTATTGGGACTACTTGTATTAATACGTATTATGTCAGGCATTCCCATTGTAAACGACCTGACGACACTTGCCATGCTCGAAACCATTCCTTACTCACAGCAGCAAGCCGATGCGCTGACGGTCGATGACATCAGCTTCAGCTACCCCAATGGGCATCGGGTGTTCACCTCTTTCAGTCTGAACGCCAAGCCCGGTGAGTTCGTCGCGATTCTGGGACCCTCCGGCTGCGGGAAAACCACCTTGCTGAATTTGTTGTCAGGCTTTCAGCAACCTCAGAGCGGTCAGATCAGTATCAATCAGGCGGCGGTGCGTCCGGAGCGTTCGGAGTTGGGTTATGTGTTTCAGGCGCCGCAGTTGTTTCCCTGGCTGAGCGCCTTGGAAAATGTCCGTTTCGGTCTACGGATGACGGCTCAAGCCAACGAATCGCAGCAGCGGGCTCAAGCACTGCAGTACCTGCGCCTGGTCGGTCTGGAGAATGCGGCGCATCGGTTGCCGCATCAGCTCTCTGGCGGAATGCAGCAGCGCGTCTCTCTGGCCAGAACCCTGGCACTCGAGCCCAGCGTGTTGCTGATGGATGAGCCATTTGCCGCGCTGGATGCCATCAGCCGCAACAGCATGAATGAAGAAACCTTGCGTATCTGGGCCGAACTGGGCCAGACGGTGTTGTTCATTACCCACGATATCGACGAAGCGGTGTTCCTGGCGGATCGGGTCATCGTGCTCAACATCGCCCCAGGCGGTATCCATAGCGAACTGAATATTCATCTGCCGCGCCCTCGCTCCAACCTGAAAACCCGCCGCTTGCCGGCCTTTCTCGATTACCGCAATGAGCTGATGGAACGCATTTCCCAGGTCATGGAAGTGTCTGCGGCCACCGCTTTTCCAACCCGCCTACCTGAGTTGACAGCATGATCAAACGTACGCTGCTTGCCCTTTCATTGTCTGTTGCCGCACTGGCAAGCAGCACATTCGCCGTGGCAGGTGAAGAGAAACCCTTGCGTGTGGGTTATGTCTTCGCCATGGCCAATGCGCCGGCGTTGATCGCCGACAAACAGGGGTACTACCGCGAGGAAGGCTTGAATGTCGATCTCAAGGCATTGGGCGATGGCCCGGTGATCCAGCAGGCACTGGCCGCCGGTGAACTGGATGTGGCCTATGTCGGTACGCCGCCGGTGTATCAATGGTTTTCCCGAGGGCTGCAAAGCCGGATTCTGGCCAAGGTCAATTACGGTCAGGCGGCGGTGATTGTCGACGCCAAGAGTCCGATTACGAAACTGGATGATCTCAAGGGAAAAAAACTGGCCGGGGTCAAGAAGGGCAGTGGCATGGATGTGTTGCTGCGCGGTTACGTCCTGAAAGAAAAGGCCGGGCTCAATCCTGACAAGGACCTGGACATCATCGATATGCCACCCGGCAATATGAACGCCGCACTGGAACGCGGCATCGTCGACGCAGCGTTTTCCTGGGAGCCCTTTGTCAGCCAGTCGTTGTTGCGCGGATCGAGCCGGGTCCTGCTCGACGTCAATCAGGCGCTGCCGAATTACCCGTGGTACGTGGTGATCGCCTTACCGAAAACCTTGCAGGAGCGACCCGACGATGTGGTGAAGCTGCTGCGCGCTCATCGCAAGGCCATCGCCTTTCTCAACGAACACCCCGCTGAGTCGAATCGAATCATCGCCGAGGCGTTCAAGCTTGAAGCGGTGCAAGGCACAGACGGCAAGACCATCGCGCCAGAAGTCATCGTTGCCCAGGCCCGTACCCGGTTGGGCTGGTCAGCGGACTTGCAGCCTTCGGATGTTCAATTCATCCAGCGCCTGATGAATTACTCCCACGACCTGGGCTTTATCGATACCACGCTCAAGACCGACCAGATCGTGGATACCTCCTACCTGGAAAAAGCCTCGCGCTGAGTTCGCCATGTCCTTGCCAAAAGCCAATTGGGGATGGGCCTCACTGCCATTCCTGCTGTTGATCTGGATCGCCCTGGCCAGCCGCTTTCCCACTTACATCCTGCCGCAGCCATGGGACGTCGCCCGCGAGGCTGTGCGCTGGCTGGGCGACAGTTCGCTGTGGCAGCACCTCAGGGCCAGTGTCCTCGAAGAGGTGGGTGGTTTCTGTGCGGCGGTGATCGTCGCGACTCTGCTGGGTACGGCCGGGGGGCTGTCCTCGCGGTTTCGCGATTTCATCTCGCCGCTCAACAGTCTGTTCATGGCCATCCCGCCGATCGCCTGGGCGCCGCTGATCATGATCATTTTCGGCCTGGGTTATGTCTCCATCGTGTTGGTGATTTTCATTGCCGCGATGTTCCCCATGGCGGTGACCATTCAGGAAGGTGTGCAGAGTATTCGCGGTGGTGAAGTTCGCGCGGCACGCACCCTGGGCGCCAATTCCTGGCAATTGCTGGCCCACGTTTATCTACCCGCCTCATTGCCCTTCGTGACAGCAGCTTTGCGCATCGGCTTCAGCCAGGGCTGGCGGGCGCTGGTCGCCGCGGAAATGATCGGCGCGTCCCAAGGCATTGGCTGGATGGTGTCGACTGGCGGGCAGATCGGCAACAGCAGTCAGGTGTTGCTGGGCATTGTCCTGATCGGCCTGATTGCCTGGCTGATGGAGAGTTTTGTGTTCCGGCGTATCGAGCGTCACTACCAAAAATGGCGCGTGCAATAAGCGTTGTTTTCGAACCCTTCAAATCTTTACTGGACCATTGCACGAGGTGTCATGTGAGTAACGTTTTCGATCCCCGCGAAGCCGGGCATTACATTGCCCCGCAAGGCCTCTACGAACGCAACAAGAAACGCCCGTTCCTGGGCAGCATCAGCTGTGATCGTGACACGCTGATTGCCGGTCAATGGGATGAAATCACCCTGGTCTACGAGGTCGGTGGTAGCGGTCTGGCGGACGGCGCCTGGCTGAAACTGGCCTTCAAGTTCTACTCTGACTGGGCCTTGTTCCAGACCTCGAATCCGGCCGGCCCCAACTATGTCAGCGCCGAGTATCAAGCCGGTGAGCTGGTCCCTGGACAGAGCCAGGCCACGGTGCAGCACTTGAAAGTGCGCTTCGACCAGAAGGGCCATGAACGGCCGTTTCAGAAAGCGATCATCATCGACATCATCGACGGTTACCTGAACCCGGGGGACAAGATCACCATTCGCCTGGGCGATCGTCGTCAGGGCGGCGCGGGTACGCGGGTGCAGAGTTTTGTCGAGAAAGACTTCCGTTTTCGTCTGTTCATCGACCCACTGGGCAGCTCGAAGTTTGCCGAGGTGCCGGGCGATCCTCTGCTGAACATCGTGCCGGGACCGGCGCAAAGTGTGCAGTTGATTGTTCCTCGGCTGGTCAGTGCGGGTGAGGCGTTCGACGTTTTGCTCAGGGTGGATGATGCCTGGGGTAACACCTGCCGCAACTTGCCGCTCCAGGGCGTGCTGACCCTCGTTGACCCTGAAGGGGGCGAACGACAACAACCGTTCACCCTGGCGACTGAAGGTTGGGCGACTGCCCGGCTTGAAGGTTTTGATCTGGGTGCGGTGGGCGAGTGGCGTTTGGCGGCCGAGGTGGCGGCACCTTTTGTGCGCGCGGCCCAGGCGTTTGTCACGGTCGATCCGGCCGGCACGGCATTGCGCCCGCTGTACGCCGATCTGCATGTGCACTCCGATGACACCGTAGGCACGAATGACACGCTCTACAACCTCAGCTACGGTCGCGATGTCGCCGGTCTCGACGTACTCGGCTACACCGCCAACGACTTCAACATTACCGAGCAACGCTGGGACCAGGCGGTCCAGCTGATTCACGAGCTCAATGAACCGGGTCGATTTGTTTGTTATCCAGGCACCGAATGGTGCGGCAATTCTTGCGCGGGCGGCGACCGTAATGTGGTGTTCCTGCATGACCGCAAACCTGAGTTTCCTTTCGACAATCAGGGGCGGCTGGTGCGTTCCTTCGAATGGAACGAGTTCACCGCTGGCACCATCAAGCCGGGCGCCTGGCCGGTGGACGAGTTGTACGCGGCTTATGCCAAGGATCCTGAAGGCCATCTGATGATGCCTCACGTCGGTGGTCGCCGTTGCAACCTCGACTGGCATCACCCGGAGTTGGAACGCCTGATCGAAGTTGGTTCGGCCTGGGGGCAATTCCATTGGGTCTACGCCGAAGCGCTTCAGCGTGGTTATCGGGTCGGTGCTGCTGCCAACAGCGATGAGCATCAGGGCCGTTGTGGCGGTGGTGTTCCGGCCACGGCGGTGTTCGGCTCCCGTGGCGGTCTGACCGGTGTTGTCGCTGAGGCCTTCGACCGAGCCAGTGTCGGCAAGGCACTTCGCGCCCGTCGCACCTTTGCCACCACTGGCGAGCGTTCATTTGCCAGCCTGCGCCAGGGCCAGCACTTTATGGGTGAAGTGTTCACGGCCGATTCGAATGCCACGCTGGACTATCGACTGCTGGGCGAGGCGGGTTGGGAGCAGGTCGATCTGTTCGATGGCGACAAGTTGATCTGGTCGCGCAATCTGCATCAGGAACTGGGGTTTTCCGCCCAACGTATTCGGCTGCGCCTGGGGGGCGCACGAATCAAGGACCGCTATCGCGGCGCTTACTGGACCGGCGAAATTCGAGTGACGGGCGCGGTCATCAGTGGCTTTCGCGCCCTGGGTCTAGATCACCCCGAGCAAACTGTATGGCGCAAGGATGCAACGGTTCTGGCCTTTCGCACCGACACCAACGGCGACACCGACAGTATTGAAATCGACCTGTCGCAGCTGGCCGGCGCGACGTTGCAGATCCACAGCCGCATCGACAACTACATCAAGGTCGGCGATCCGTCTGAACCGCAACCTTACGTACACGCGCCGACTGTGCTGATGGAGTTGTCCGGTGAGGAGTTGCTGGCGCAATCACAAGTGATCGAAGAGCTGCCAGGAGCGGAACTGAAAGTGTCCCTTGAAAGAACAACCTCTGCGCCGCTGCCCCGTGAGTTGCAAGGGCAGATCGAGCTGGCGCAGCTGAATCTGCAGCCGGGCCGTGAGCATCCATTGTTCATCTGCGCCCGGCAGCGCGATCAATCCCGAGTCTGGACCTCGGCGCTGTTTCTTACGCTGTAAACGCTGATGCCCCGCGACGTTTTCCTCGAACGTTCGGCGACTGCTTGATAACGCTTGAGCAGTCGCCTTCGGGCTACAGCGCCTTGCCGAAGCGGAATGAAGCGCCATACGCCGAGTCGGGTAAATGGCTGCTGCCGTCCTCCCTTAACCTGGACCTGAAGGTACCGCTTTGCGGCTGGGTTCTGTAGAGGCCGCGCTTCTGTAATTCGGGAATGATCAACTCCACGAAATCTTCGAGTGTGCCAGGGCTGATCAACGGATTGATCATGTAGCCGCTGGTGCCGGAAATGCGCGCGTGTTCTTCGATCCGGTCGGCTACCTGTTGCGGGGTGCCCACCAGGATCAGATCGCTGCCGCGGGTGACCTTGGCAAAACGTTGCTTCACATCCCCGGCGGTCAACGGCTTACCACTGCCATCGGGGTGCATCACATAGGACGTCAGCCCTTCGGTGTGGGTCGACAATGCATCGCTGTCGGCATAGCGACTGATATCGATGCCCGTGTCGCCCGCATAACTGACCAGTTGCGCTTGAAGATGGTAGTTACTTTGCAACGCGTCATATTTGCGCTGGGCTTCAATTTCGGTTTTGGCGGTGACGATGCGCAATACGGTCAGGGACTTCACATCCTCACGCTGGCGACCGAGAGCCTGGGCCTTGGCCCATATGTCCTCCAGGCCCTGACGGATTTCCTCAGGGTTGGATTTGGCAATGAAGATCAGCTCGGCGTGCTTGGCGGCGAACTCGCGACCGCGACCCGACCAGCCGGCCTGGATCAGTAGCGGTGTGCGCTGCGGCGACGGTGAGGTGAGGTGCGGCCCGGCGACTCGATAGTGCTCGCCGACGTGGTTGATCGGTCGTACCCGATCACCCCGGGCATACAGCTGATGAGCTTTGTCCGCGACCACCGCATCGTCGGCCCAACTGCCTTCCCACAGCTTGTACACCACATCGAGAAATTCTTCGGCGCGTTCGTAGCGGTCATCGTGTTTGATCATCTGTTCAAGGCCGAAGTTACGCGCGGCGCTGGACAGATAAGAGGTCACGATGTTCCAGCCCACCCGGCCATTGGTGAGGTGGTCCAGGGTGCTGAAACGCCGAGCGTGGGAGAAGGGGTGTTCATAGCTGGTGGTAACTGTGACGCCGAACGCAAGGTTTTCGGTGACCGCGGCCAGGGCGGGAATGATCATCAACGGATCGTTGGCCGGAGCTTCCACAGCCCATTTCATTGCGGCATCGGCATTGCCACCAAAGACGTCGTAGAAACCCAGCACGTCGCCGAAGAACAGCATGTCGAGGTTGGCCTGGTCAGCAATGCGCGCCAGGTTCGACCAGTAGCCCAGGGAGTTGATTGCCAGACGCTCGTCAGCCGGATGCGTCCAGAGGCTCGGCGCACCTCCACAGCCCACACTGGCTTGTTCGTAGAGTGCAAACAACAGAGGTTTTGGATCGGACATCATGGCTCCTGAACAAATTGAAGGGGCGTTTCTGTATGAACTCCAGCGCATAGATTGAAACGCACTATAAAATCAATTTGTACTTCTTTAAAAGAATAAGAAGCTTGTATCAGGCTATATCGCGCACTTTTCCCACAAAAGACCTGATGACGGCAGAACCGACTATCCTTTCGGATAGTTAACGCTGCACTCTTGGCAAAAAGGGACGCCATGCCAGACTATGATCGCGCCATCGGCTCCAGACCCGGCATCACATGCGGTGATCGAACCTGTCTGATCAGGCCCTGCTTACCCAGGTCCTGGCTACTCTGGATGGCTTCAATTACGGCTTTCTGTCTTTTCACGGCAGCGCCCGGATACGCTGTCGAAAACACCACGGTTACGGTGATACAAGCGCAGGAAATCGTTTCCAGGTCCACCCTCGAAGCCGTTCGCTGGAGCGGCCCTGAGTCCGGCCCGCAAGCCCTGCGGGGCAAGAGCATCGCCCTTGTCGCAGAAGACTTGCGTAACGGAGGAATCGTCGGTGTCGCGCAGGGCGCTCGCGAGGCAGCCAAGGTGATGGGCTGGACGCTGAAGATATTCGATGGCGCCGGATCATCGGCCGGGCGCGCAAAGGCCTTTGCCGATGCCCTGGCAGCCAAACCCGATGGCCTCATCCTGTGCGGTTCCGATGCCCTTGAGAACAATGCGGCGCTGATCCTCTTCGCCAACAGGGATGTGCCGGTGGTTGGCTGGCACGCCGGGGCACGCCCCGGTCCGATTGACGGCACGCCGGTGGCCATGAACGTCACGACCGACCCGCTCGAAGTGGCTCGCCTCACGGCCATGGCGGCCGTGGCACAGTCAAACGGACACGCCGGCGTGGTCATTCTGACCGACTCCAAGTACAGCATCGCCATGGCGAAAGCCAAGGCCATGGAAAACGTCATTCGGGCCTGTCGGGACTGTACGGTGCTGGAAGTGCGCGATGTCGCGATCTCCGAAAGCGGCGAGAAGATGCCGGCGATCACCAGGGAGCTGCTTCAGCGCTATGGCAAGCGCTGGACCCACACGCTGGCCATCAATGACATCTATTTTGACTACTCGATTGCCTCATTGACCAACGCCGCAATACCCAGTGACGGCATCAGTCTGTTGTCTGCCGGTGATGGCAGCGCTTCGGCTTTCTTGCGCATACAGGCAAAAACCTACCAGACCGTCACCGTGGCTGAGCCGCTCAACCTGCATGGCTGGCAAGTGATTGATGAATTGAACCGGCTGTTTGCAGGCCAGCCGGTGAGCGGCTTCATAGCGCCGATTCACCTGGTCAATGCCGACAATATTGCCTTCGACGGCGGGAAGAAATTCCAGTACGACCCTGACAATGGCTATCGAGATATCTATCGCCACCAATGGAATCCCTGACATTGGACGTTTCTTCCCGGCTCGGACGCCAGCTATTGCCGCAATCGCTACGCGCACAGTTCACACTGGCGTTTCTGACGCTGGCACTACTGATCCTGGCGATGGGTGCAACTGCGGTCTACGCCTTGCGCACGTCAAACAGCGCCACCCGCCAGTTGACGGATGAACGACTGGTCCGCATGCAAAATGGGCAAGACATGCTGCAGCGCACCTTGCTGATCGAACGCCAGACCGATCAGCTTCTGACAACCCGCTCCCCTGACACCCTGCGTTCAAGCTATGCGGCGACCGTCGAACAGCTTGAAGCCCTTGATCAACTGGTGCAGCAGCTGACTGCCGCGAACAGTGGCGTGGCGATACTCGACATGCATCAGTCGAGTCAGATGTTCCGCAATACCGCCAACATCGTTGCGCAGCTGCGAGAAAGCCTGCTGCAAACCGAGGTCACCTTCAAGCAAACCATGGAGGATCACACCGCCTGGTTAACCGCGACCCAGACCCGGGCCAGCCTGGAACTGGCGGTGTTACTTTTCGATCTGCCGCAGGCTGTCGACAGTGATGCCGTGCAACGGCTGCGGATCCGATATGAGCGCCTGTCACGCACCACAGGCAAGTTACCCGACGCTAATGTGGAGACGCCCGATCTCTTCTCCCTGCGCCTGAGGCTCATCAATCAGCACAACGTCATACAGCGCGTTAATGAGGAACTGAAGAGCGAGGCCGGGGTTCTGGTCGCGGTGGCCCGTGCGCAATCCAGTGCTTACACCGAAGACTATCGCCAAGCCCTGCAACACCTGGTCGAGGACTCAAATCGTAGCCAGCAATGGGTGCTGATCATGTTGGGCGCCAGCCTGGTGTTCGCCTGGTTCGTGACCCGGGTCTTCATGGGGCGTCATGTGCTCGTACGTCTGAATGAAATAAGCCGGCAATTGCGTCAGGAACGCACTGACAAAACGCATTTGATGATGGCGGAACATAGGAAGGACGAGATCGGCAACATGGCTCGCGCGGTGAATCAATTCCTCAAAGACCGACTTCAGCTGGAAAAAAGAACGGTTCAATTGAGTATCGCCACAGAACGGCTCGCCTTGCAAAACAGCCGATTGGAGCAAGAAGCCGTCATCCGTGCCGGACAAGGTCATGTCCTGGAGCTGATCGCCAGGAGCACCGAGCTTGCAGAAGTCCTCGATAGCCTGGCTCACCTGGTCGAGTCCCAACTGGAGGGGATGATGGTGTCCATCCTGGTGCTGGATGAGGATGGCAAGCACCTGCTGCACGGGGCTGCGCCCAGTTTGCCGAAAGCCTATAACCAGCTCATTGACGGCATTGCGATCGGTCCGAACGTCGGTTCATGCGGCACCGCGGTGTATCGACGAGAACCGGTCATCGTCACGGATATCGAGCTGGATCCGCTGTGGGAGGAGTACCGTTCAGCCGCTGCGCCCTATGGATTTCGCGCCTGCTGGTCGACGCCGATTCTGTCCCATGAGCGAAAGGTATTGGGTACGTTTGCCTTGTATTCCAACACCGTACGCAGCCCCAGCTCGACCGAGACTCGTCTGATCGACATGGCGACACCGCTTGCCGGCATTGCGATAGAGCGCCAACTTACCGAAAAGCGCATTCGCTATATGGGCGACCATGACGCACTGACCGGGCTGCCGAATCGCACACTGCTCGAAGACCGTCTCAAGCAGGCAATACTTTATGCTCAGCGCTACAGCCGGCTGGTGACGGTGGTGTTTCTCGATCTGGACAAATTCAAACTGGTGAATGACAGCCTTGGGCACAGTGCTGGGGACGAACTGCTGAAAACTGTCGCCCAGCGCATGCAGGAGTGCGTGCGCCGGACCGATACCGTCGTGCGACTGGGTGGTGATGAGTTTGTGATCGTCCTGTTCGACCAGCCCTCAGACCTCGACGGCGTTACTCCAGCCCTGCACAAAATCCAGGAAGCCATCCTGCGGCCGATTCAGCTCAGCGGACATACACTCCACGTCACCTGCAGCATGGGGTTGGCCACCTATCCCGCCGACGGCAGCGATACCGAGACGTTGCTCAGCAACGCGGACGCCGCCATGTACCGGGCCAAGGAGCTGGGTCGCAACAGCTACCAGTTCTATACGAGCGAGATGAATAACAAGGTTCAGGGCAAGCTCGCGATGCAAGACGGGCTTCGAAACGCACTCAACCATGACGAGTTCCTGCTGCTGTACCAGCCACAGGTGGATTTGCAGTCAGGTCAGATTATCGGCGTAGAGGCACTGATCCGCTGGCAGCATCCCGAGCTCGGCATGGTGTCTCCAATCAAATTCATTCCGCAGGCCGAAGAGACCGGGTTGATCGTGCCCATTGGCGACTGGGTGATTCATGCCGCGTGCAGACAGAACAAGGACTGGCAGGATGCGGGCTGGCCGCCGATCACCATGTCGGTGAATATTTCAGCACGCCAGTTCATCGAAAGGGACCTGATCGACCGGGTGAGGCATGCCTTGCAAGAAACCGGACTGGACCCGATGTACCTTGAGCTGGAGCTGACCGAAAGTCTGATCATGCAAGACCTTCAGCAAGCCATCAGCAAAATGAAGGAACTGCAATCAATGGGGATCAGTCTCTCGATCGACGACTTCGGCACTGGCTACTCCAGCCTCGCAGCATTGAAAAGCTTCCCGATCGCGAGACTCAAGATCGACCAGTCTTTCGTGCGTGATCTGCCCGACAACGAGAACGACAAAGCCATCGCCACCGCAGTGATTTCGTTGGGGCACAAACTGAACCTGAAGGTCATTGCCGAAGGTGTCGAAACCGAAGAGCAACAAACCTTCCTGCGCGAAAACGGCTGCGATGAAATTCAAGGCCACTTTTTCAGCAGAGCGGTCAGCGCAGCGGAAATCAGTGTGTTACTGCGCACGCCCCGGTTGCCTCAACCGAGCCGCATTGCGAACCCTGACTCGGCAAGGCGAAAACGCGATGTAAAACGCCCAAGAAGTCCAATGCCCGGGCATTAATGGCTCAGCTTGCCTGGTACCGAGACACCGAGGGAGCGCAACGCCCCCTCGGTGGCCAACCTTCAGTCAGTCACGGAGCCCTGGGGTATTCTCCCGGCGAAACTGTCCACCAGGCTCGCCACCACCATCTCTCCCATCCGCGTGCGGGTCTGCAGCGTCGCACTCGCGCGATGGGGCTGCAGCACCACTTTCTCGTTGGCGAACAGTGTCTCGGGGACGTTCGGTTCATCGACAAACACATCCAGCGCCGCACCCGCGATCTCACCGGCGGCAAGCGCCGCCACCAGGTCGACCTCGTTGACCAGCTTGCCCCGTGCCACGTTGATCAGATACCCGTCCTTGCCCAGCGCCTGCAGCACCTGGGCATTGATGATGGCTTCAGCCTTGTCGGCGGCGGCTGCGAGAATCAGTGCATCACTGTCGCTGGCCAGTTGGTTCAAGTCGGCGATGAAGGTGTGGTTCACGTCGCTCATGGGTTGTAAATCGGTGTAGCTGATCGGGCAACCGAACGCCGCGGCTCGGGTCGCCACTGCACGGCCGACCCGACCCATGCCGACGATGCCGATGCGCATGCCCGACACCTGGCGCGCCAACGGCAACGGGGCCAACGGCGTCGGGCTATGGGGCCATTGCCCCGAACGCACGTAACGATCACTGGTGCACAGACCCCGGCACACGGCAATCAACAAGCCGATGGCCAGGTCGGCGACGTCTTCGGTCAACGCGCCGATGGTCGCGGTCACGCGGATCCCGCGATCCCTGGCGTAAGCCAGATCCACCGCATCGGTGCCCACGCCGTTGACCGCCACCACTTCCAGTTTCGGTAGCTGCGCCATCAACGCCTGACTGATACCGGTATGCCCGCCGGTGATCACCCCACGAATATTCGCGCCGTGTTCCTGCAAATAAGCCTGCTTGTCGGCCTGCTGGAAGTAGCGTCTGACGGTAAACAGTTCATCGAGTCGCGCGTTGATTTCGGGGATCAGGATCGGGCTGAGCTGCAAGACTTCTGGTTTCATGTAAACCTCGTGTAGCGGAATAAAAAGCCGGTTCAACCGCGACCGGCAAACGGCATGGCACTGGCCATGACGGTCATGTTCAGGACGTTCGCCTCCAGCGGCAGACCGGCGATGTAGCGCACGGCATCGGCCACGTGCTTGACGTCCACCATCGGCTCCACGGCGATGGTGCCGTTGGCCTGGCGCACGCCTTTGGTCATGCGCACCGACATCTCGGTCAGGGCGTTGCCGATGTCTATCTGGCTGCAGGCGATGTTGAATTCGCGCCCGTCCAGGGCCAGCGATTTGGTCAGCCCCAACACCGCGTGTTTGCTGGCGGTGTAGGCGCTGCTGAATGGTCGTGGGGTATGGGCCGAGATCGAGCCGTTATTGATGATGCGTCCGCCCTGTGGCTGTTGCCGGCGCATCAGCCTGAAGGCACCACGGGCGCAGAGGAAAACGCCGTTGAGGTTGGTGTCGATCACGTTTCGCAACTGCTCGAAGGTCAGCTCATCGAGCAGCACGGCAGGGGCGTTGACCCCGGCGTTGTTGAACACCACATCGAGGCGTCCGTATACCTCGGTAAGGGTGGCAAACAGCGCATCGACACTGGCCGGGTCGCGCACATCAGTGGGCACCGCCAACGCTTCGTGTCCCTCGCTGAGCGCCAACTCGACCAACGCCTGCAACGGCTCTGGCCGACGTCCAGCCAATACCAGGGTGAATCCATCGGCCATCAGGGCCAGGGCCACGGCGCGGCCGATTCCGCTACCGGCGCCGGTGACCAGGGCCACTTTCAAAGGACGGGACATGTTGTTATCTCCTTTTTCAATTCACGAGGGCGTGAGCCGGGTTCAAGATCGCTGACCGACGCGCATTTCCAGTTGGCCGATGCCGTCGATCCCGGCGTTGATGATGTCGCCTGGTTGCAGCACATCGACGCCTGCCGGGCTGCCGGTCATGATCAAGTCACCGGCCCGTAGCGCTATCGACTGCGAGATGCGGCTGATGATTTCGCTGACCGACCAGATCTGGCTGTCGAGGCTCTCGCGCTGGCGCTCTTCACCGTTGACGTTCAGCCACAACTCACCATCGGGATGTCCTGCCCGCGTGACCGGCACGATGGCGGTCATCGGCGCGGCGCCGTCGAACACCTTGGCACCTTCCCACGGCAAACCATTGCTTTTGGCCGCGCGCTGGACATCACGACGGGTCAGATCAAGGCCGGCGGCATAGCCCCAGACATAGGCCAGCGCCTGACTCTGCGGAATATTGGCGCCGCCTTCACCGATGGCCACGACCAATTCGATTTCGTGGACAAACTCTTCGGTCAACGGCGGGAAAGTCACTTCACCCGCCGCATCCACCACGTTGCTCGCCGGTTTCATGAAGAACACTGGCGGCTGGCGGGACTGGCCTTGGGTATCTGGCCAAGGGTAGTTGCGGCCGACACAAAATACCCGGCCAACGGGAAAGCGCTGCTGGCTGCCAGCAACCGGCAAGGTCACGGGCAGATCCGGGGTAAACACGTACTCGGTCATCGTCATTTTTGTAGTCGTCCTGTTTGAAGCGTCAGCGTACGGCGGCAATCTTTTGCGAAGTTGGACGAAAGCCGCCTTGTGTTGGAGAAAAACGGTTTTTTTGACTCAGCGTGCCTTGAGTTCGATGCGATACAAGCGACCGAGCAGCAACGAATAGGACAAGGTACCGACCAGCGCCACGCCGCCGATGAACCAGAAGGCATAGGCAAACGAGCCTGTCGCGTGGACGATGCCGCCAATCACAATCGGAGTGACGATCCCGCCGATGTTGGCGGCCAGGCTGGTGACTCCACCGGTCAGTCCGATCAATTCCTTGGGCGCGACTTCCGACACCGCCGCCCACGACGACGAAGCGATTCCCTGGGCGAAGAAGGCAATGGTCAGCACGGCAATGCAGATCACGTTCGAGTCGGTGAAATTCACCAGCACAATCGACATCCCCAGCATCGATCCGACCACCAAAGGCAACTTGCGAGCGAAGGACATTGAGTAGCCACGGCGAATCAGCAAGTCGGAAATGATGCCGGCCAGCAGAATGCCGACCGTTGCACCCACGAACGGCAGCACTGCGAAGATCCCGGCCTTGATCATGGTCAGCTTGCGTTCTTCGATCAGGTACGTGGGGAACCAGGTCAGGAAAAAGTACAACGCCGAGGTGCTGGCGAACTTGCCGATGCAAATCGCCCAGATCTGCCGATAGCTGAACAGCTCGGCGATCTGCCGCCAGTTGAACCGGGTGCGTTCCTGACTGCTCTTGACCAGTCCGCCCCCGGCTTCGATGTATTTCAGTTCTTCCTGGCTGACGTTCTTGCAGCTCAGCGGATCGCGGTACACGTAGAGCCAGATCACACCGAACACAATGCCGAGTATCCCGGTGCTGTAGAAAACATGGCGCCAGTCATAGGTCGTGGCCAGCCATAACAGCACGCCGGTAAACAGAGCCGTGCCCAGATATTGGCCGCACACGTAAATGCTGCTGGCCAGGCCCCGTTCGCGGGCCGGGAACCATACCGTCACCGCACGGCTGTTGGCAGGAAACGCTGGAGCCTCCATGGCGCCGACCGCCAGGCGCAACCCGAACAGCGAAGCGAATCCTGTAGCAAAGCCCTGGCACACGGTGACCGTTGACCAACTGATCAGCGATACCCCGTAGGTGAAGCGGGAACCGAAGCGATCGGCAACAAACCCCGCAGGCACCAGGGCGAGGGCGTAAGTCCAGGCAAACGCGGAAAAAATCAGGCCCATTTCGATCTTGTCCAGGCCCAGGTCCTTGGCGAGGAACGGTGCGGCAATCGAGATGTTCACGCGGTCGATGTAGTTGATGATGGTTGCAATCAGCAGCAACGACAGCATGAACCAGCGCCGACGCGTCGGCAGTCGCTGCGGCAGCAGGGCGTCCCGAGCGCCGGCACTCACCGACGGCGCGGTGGACGGAGAGGTTTGCGAGTTCGACATGAGTAGACCTTTTTATTGTTAGAAGAATCGAGATGTTCGCGCGCAGCCGAAGCCGATGCCCCCAGTCCCGGGGCAGAGCAATCGCTACTTGAATGAGAGGCGCGGACAGCCGCTGTCAGGCGCTCAGAGACGCCTTCGGACAGGCTCGGTCGGGGGCGGGTTGGCGAGGGAAAAAAGCAGGTTCATCACGTGCGCACCTTTTGTTTGTTTTTGGACGGGTCGGGCTGCATTGCCTGCCACAGTGGTCGTACAACCTCTCAAAATCAACGGAGGCGTTAGATCGTTTTTTCTCCTGAAAAAGGCGATTAATGCAGGTGTCCAAGAAAAATCAAATCAGTAAATATTCACATTTTTGCCTTGTATGTTTAATAAGCTATTGTTTTAAAACAATTAGGTATCTGTGGTCGCGCGTAGTTTTTTTGGACAGGCGACACATCACACGTGGATAAAATTAATTCTCTGCGTTTCGATGTCATCCGATGACATGTTGAACACCAGCGGTGTCCGCCTTCACAATCACCGACGTCGCCGCCTGCTCCGTGGCGCGACGACAACCTGTCCATGTACCTGTCGAGGATCCTCAGGCGATGTCGTCACCGAGTCGAGTACCCACTTACGTCATGCAGCAACGCAGCGAATTGACAGACTTTTACATCCGCGACAAGAAGGGCCGGCGCGCCGAAACCAGCCCGCATCGCCACGAGTATTTCCAGATTCAGGTCAACCTCGGTGGCGATACCGTGCAGCACATCGGCAACGTCGAACGTCCGTTTCCGCGCAATACACTGGCCTTCATCCTGCCGCATCGCGTGCACGTGATACCGCATCCGGCAGACAGCAACTTCATGGTGATCAATTTTTCCCAGACCTTCCTGCTGCCGCATTTGCAGTGCGACCCGATGGATCTGGAGGAAGTCTCGATTTTGCTGGCCCCGGAGTTGTCACCGTTCCGCTTCCAGGAACATCTGGATTTCATTCTGGCCGATGAGGATTTCAACAAGGTCTGTGCCTTGATCGAACAGATGCGAGTCCTGGATGAGAACCGTCAGTTTGGCACCCGCGAGATGCTCAAGGGGTTGTTGCTGCAACTGGTGGGGAGCGTTTGTGCCTTGTATGCCGAGCCGCTCAAACGATTGGCCGAAGAGAATGCCGCCGAAGTCAGCCGGCGCGATGCGCTAAGCAGGATGTCCGAATACTTGCGCAAGAATATTGCCGACCCCGATCTGAACCTGATCAAGGTGGCTGCTGCGACTTACCTGTCACCAACGTACCTGACGCACTGGTTGCGCAAGGAAATCGGCAAGACCTTCACTGAGCTGGTACTCGAGCGCCGGATGCACGCGGCACGCAATTATCTGCTCAATGGAACCCGGCCGGTGGGGGAGGTGGCAAGGTTGTGCGGTTTCGCTGACGAGGCTTATTTCTCCCGACGCTTTCGCCAGATACATGGCCAGCCGCCCGGGCAATTCAGGCGTCAGCAACTCAATCCCGATACGCCGCAATCACCGTCCAACACGTGATCGACAGCTGTCGGTTGATGCGGCGGGGGGGCCGAGATCGATTTTGGTGCATTCCACACTGGCTATGCTCGCGAAGCGGATTCGCGCCTCCGCGCTTTCATTGCCCGACGGGGTGATTGTATCGATCCTGGATGCGCTGCAACTCGCCCGAGTGGCGCAGTTGCTCCAGGGCGCTGGCCCAGGCGGCTACCAGTTTGTCGTCACAGTCGCGGCTGAAGGCGATGTACAGCGATGAGCGATAGAGCTCGATGGGAATCTGCCGCAGCGTACCGGGGGCGATGTTCAACTGGCGGCTGTAGTAAGCCACCCCCGCATCAGTGTCGCCTATGATGATGTCGGTGCGCCCGGCTATCAGCATGCGATAGAGCTGCAGGCTTTCGGTTGCACTTTTTTCGAGATTGTTGAAGCCCCGCGACTGCAGAATCTCGGGTATCAGGCCGGCATGTCTCGTTGTGATCCGTGGGGCGTGCAGTAGCTGCTCCAAGGAATTCACCGGCTGCTGCGCATTGGCTAACTGATAGGGGTGAATGGACTCTTCCACGATCGGTCCGACCCACTTGTATAACGGTTCGCGCTCCGCCGTGCGGAATAGGGAATACATTATGGTCTTGGGCCGGGTCATCAATGCGCGGGTGCTTCGCATACTGGGCAGCAGCACCACCTCAAAGTCATCCCCAGTCAACGCCATTATGCCCCGAACGACCTCCGTGGCCATGCCGGTGAGCTGATTGTTCTCCTGGTAGTTGTACGGCGCCCACTCTTCAGTGACGACTTGATACTGCTCGGCCTTGACGGGAGTGCCGAGTAATAGACAGAGCAGCGCGGCAGTAAGTGTCGAAGGGTTCACGTGTTCTGCCTGGTGGGCTGTGCGGTGGTCAAGGATGGATCTGATTAAAAGGGCGAAATCAGTATAGACCCCGACACTCGTCAAACGCCTGATGCAGTCCCGTAAGGCGTCAACACGGCGATTGATGCATACGAACCAGCACCCATGGCGCAGGATTTACAAGAGCGTTTAGCGGATTGCCGGCTGAAGTTTTGTGACTATATATCTTATCGGTCACAAGTTGTCAGTCTTGGACAGGGTGAGTAAGCTGTTCTCATGAATCAGCCATCAATATCTTCTTCGCCCAGCCCCCGTGGCCCAGCCGATCACGACATTCGAGACCAGATTGTCGCGGCGGCCAACGAACACTTCAGTCAATACGGCTACGGCAAAACCACGGTTTCCGACCTGGCCAAGGCCATCGGGTTTTCCAAGGCCTACATCTACAAGTTTTTTGATTCCAAGCAGGCGATCGGTGAAGCCATCTGCGCAAATTGTCTGGCAGAAATCGTCGCGGCCGTGGAGCAGGCTATCCATGTAGAAGACCTGTCGGCGACGGAGCGCTTTCGACGTTTGGTCAAAACAGTGATCGCCACCGGTGTGAATCTGTTCTTCAACGACCGAAAACTCTATGACATTGCAGCGTTCGCGGCGTCGGAAAGCTGGCCCAGTTCGCAGGCTTATGACGCACGCATCAAACGCTTCGTGTTGCAAATCGTGCGAGAGGGGCGAGAGAGTGGCGAATTTGAACGCAAGACTCCGCTGGACGAGACAGTAGAAGCGATACATCTCGCGCTGCGGCCATTCGTCAACCCTTTGCTGCTGCAGTACAACCTCGATTTCGTCGAGGAGGCGCCCACGCTTACCTCCAATCTCATCTTGCGTAGCCTCATGCCTTGACCTTCGGGTAATAGCGAAGAGAGGACGTGTGGAGGTGCGTGCATTAAGTGCGACGTCACCTGGTCAGGTCATCGTGTCGCAACAGGCTGGGCTTCAGGAGGTTGCCAGCCACCACCAAGCGACTTGAATGCCGCCACCGCCGCTCGTGCCGATTCCGTTCGCGCTTGCGCCCGAGCATCGGAAGCCTGCAGCATCGTCTCGTCAGCGTGCAGGACATCGATCAGGCTGGCCGTGCCTTTCTCATAGGCAATGAACGACGATTGGCGAGCCTGTGTCAGAGACGCCTCCCCCCCGGTGAGGGTGGTTGCTTGAGCTTCCCGATTCACCAGTGCGGAGAACGCGTTCTCGACATCCTCGGTGGCACGCAGCACAGACTGACGGTAAGCGGCCAGGGTTTCGGCTTCCTGTCCCTTGGCTTGGTCGATTTGGGCGTTTATGCGACCGAAGTCGAAGAGTCTCCAGCGCAGTCCCAATACGCCCGCCGACTGGCTGGGGCCGCCGG
>NZ_AKJK01000010.1 GCF_000282375.1 Pseudomonas sp. GM50 | reverse complement strand
AAGATTGAATTCCGAAACCCCTGTCTGCTTATGCAGACAGGGGTTTTGTCTTTCTGGGCTATAGAAACTTCAATCCGGAACGGGTCAGATCCAGGTCTTGCGTGCCTTGCTACTCCTTCGAGCCAGCAATTTGCGCAACCAGATATAGATTCCCGTCACCGACAGTACCGCAATCAAAACCCCCAACAACGCGATCATCACTTGCCCGGTGAGCCCAATGATCCGCCCTCCGTGTATCGGCAATTGCAGCCGATGAAAACGCTCCCCCAAGGTGCCTTGGCCTGCGATTTCCTGTCCCAGTAAACGCCCGTCCGTGCCATGGAAGAACAGCCAGGACTTTCCATGGGCCTCGGTATCATGTTGCCCAAACCCTGCCCCATAAAAGTTGTACTCAAAGCTGTAATACAACTCCCCGATCGCAGGTGTTAGCCCCAGCCTTTGCCCTTCCTGCAACGCACGTTCATAAGCCTGTTGATAACTCAGCCGCGTAACCCCCAGCTCCTCGGCAGGCATTCGTCCACGGGCCTCGTAAACGCTCGGCTCAATCGGCGAAAACAGTGAAACGGCAGGCTTGAACACCTGGCTCGGCAGGTTCATGGCAACACTGCTGACAGCGATCGGTAGCAGCAATAACCAAAGCCACAAACCACCGGCCCGATGCAGGTCAAAGTTCAGCCGATAGGCATGCCCGCCTTTGATCTTCCAGGCCGTCGACCACTTCTTCCAGAATGGTTTCCTTCGTGGAAGCGTCAGCCAAAGCGCGATGAAACAATCGACAACCCAGGCGATCGCGACCAGTCCCATTAACAACAATCCCCAGTTATTCGGCAGAACCAGGTTGTAGTGGAATTCAAGAATGAACGGGATGAAGTTCTCCCGCTGAAAGCAGCATTCTCCCCAGTACCGCTGCCCTTTCTGCTCGCCATTGAGCGGGTCCAGATAGAACACCTGATTGGGCTCGGCAAAAGGTTTTCCGGTCGCAGGATCATTGCGCGGTACAGCAGCCAGCAATGCGGTATGACCCTGTTCTGACGGGTACTCCATGTACCAGACTTGTAGTCTCGGATGCTCCGCTTGCAGCTTGTCGACCAAGGCTCCAGGTGGCAAACGCTGACCGTCGGCAGACGCTGCATAGAACCCCGGATTGAGCCATTCATCCAGCTCATGATTGAACGCCAGAATGCTGCCGGTAAGCCCCGCCATCAGCAGAAACAACGCGGTCGCCAAACCGATGTAGCGATGAAGTAAAACCAGAAATGCACGCATGGAATTTTCCTGCAGAGACGATAAAGCCAGCCCCTGGATTCAGGGGCTGGCTTTTTTTGGATAACAAGTCGTTAGAACTGGTAGCTCACGGTAGCGGCGACGTTGCGCTCTTCACCCATGTAGCAGAAGTTCAGGCTGGCACAGGAGGCCACATAGGACTCGTTGGTAAGGTTGTTCGCATTCAGACGTACGTCCACGCCCTTCAAACCTACCTTGCCCAGGTCATAGCCGACAGAAGCATCGAACAATGTGTAGGACGGCACCTTCAGGGTGTTTTCCGCATCGGCCCAGCTGTAACCGACGTAACGCACGCCGCCACCCAGACGCAGACCATCAAGCGCTGCGCTGTCGAACGTGTAGTCCGCCCACACCGAGGCCATATGACGTGGCGCCTGAGTCGGCGAGTTGCCCTTGTTCTCGATTACGTCGGTTGCGGTGCTCAACGTACTGATCATCGACTTCGAATACTCGATGTCGGTGAAGGTGTAGCTGCCGAGCACTTTCAGGTTATCGGTCAGCTGCATGTGCGCTTCCAGTTCCAGACCTTGGGAGCGGACGGCGCCTACAGCGCGATAGAAGTTTTCCTGCGGCAGTTTGGTCGCCAGGTTTTCCTGATCGATGCGGAACAGCGACGCCGTGAACAAGTTGTCGGTGCCCGGCGGCTGGTACTTCAGGCCCACTTCCCACTGGGTGCCATCGGTCGGTGCCAGAGGATTGCCGGCGCTGTCGGCGTAGGAGTTCGGGTTGAACGACTCGGAGTAGCTGATGTACGGCGCAATACCGTTATCGAACAGATACAACGCCCCGGCTCGGCCTGTCAGCTTGGTGCGTTTGTCACTGATTTCCGTGCCCACAGGGCGTTCCGCTTCAGCCAGCCGATTTTCATCGGAGGTTTCGACCCAGTCCTGACGCAGGCCCAAAGAGAAGCGCCATTTATCCATCTCGATCAGGTCTTGCAGGTAGACGCCGGTCTGTTCCAGGCGACGCAGATAACTGGTCGGGGTATAGAAGTCGATGGCTGAATTGCCGTATACCGGATTGAACGCATCGATCGGCGCAAGACCGCCACTGGTCCAGTCGACGACCGTCTTGCGCCGCTGGTAGTCCGCGCCCATCAGCACGGTGTGTTTGGTTGCGCCGGTGAAGAACTCGGCTTGCAGCATGTTATCGACGATAAAGGCGCGGAGCTTTTCGTCGCCGCCGGTGTAATAGCGGTTCAACTCGTTACTGGTGGGTGTGGTCCAGCCATAGGCGTAAACCTGATCGATCTTCACCTTGGAGTCGAGATAACGAAAGTTCTGCCGCGTGGTGAAGACGTCGTTGAAACGGTGTTCGAACTGATAACCGAAGGACTGTTGATCACGCTGGAAACCATCAACGCCCGGCTCGCCTTCGAAGAAGTTGGGGGAGATCCGATTGCCATTGCGCTGATGGATCGTGCCATCGGCCGGGACGCCGCCGTGATAGCCGCCGTCGGGATCGTGTTGCAGATAGGCTTGTAGCGTTAGCGAGGTATCTTCGGTGAAGTCGATGCTCACCGTCGGCGCCAGGGCGAAGCGCTTTTCCTTATTGTGGTCGAACTGTGTGTCGGACTGATCCGCCAACCCTGTCAGGCGATAGGCAATACGCTTGTCATCATCCACCGGCCCGCTGAAGTCGAAACCCATGCCGCGTTGGCCTTGAGTGCCCACCGTGGCCTGAACCTGATGATAGGGCTCATACAACGGTTTCTTGCTGGTCAACGCCACCAGCCCGCCTGGCGAGCTGCGACCATAGAGCACCGATGACGGCCCTTTGAGGATATCGACTCGTTCCAGGAAATATGGGTCCACCTGCATGGTGCTGTAGGTGCCGCTGTCGCCCATGGATTTGAGGCCGTCGAGATAAATATTATCCACCGAGCCGTCGTTGAAACCGCGCATCGCCACGTAGTCATAACGGTGGGTCGCGCCGTAAGGATTGGTCAGCACGCCCGGTGTGTAGCGCATCGCCTGGGACACGGTTTGCGAGCCTTGGTCGTCCATTTGATCGCGGGTCACCACGGACACGCTTTGCGAGGTTTCCAGCAGTGCGGTACTGGTCTTGGTGGCGATCTGGCTGTGCGTTGCGTTGTAGCCATCCATGCTGCCCAGCGCATTGCCCAGGGCGAAGCCTTTGATGTCGGTGGTGGGCAGCGCCAGGGCTTCGGTTTCAGCAACGGGCCGCAGCACATAGCTGCTGCCATCCTGACTGACGGCCACAAGCCCTGTGCCATTGAGCAAATGACTCAACGCCTGATCCGCCGAATAGTCGCCTTGTAGTCCCGGCGATTGAAGGCCCTGAGTTTGAGCCGGAGTCGTCGACAGCGTGATGCCCGCCTGACGCGCGAATTGGTTGAGCACATCGCTCAAGGGGCCTGCGGCGATGTTGTAGCGGTGGCTACTGGCTTCGCTGCCCTGTGCTGCAACGCCAAGTGTCGGCAGCAGGCCGACACCCAATGCGGTGGAGAACAGTGCCGCGCGGATGGCGTGGCGCAAGACGCCTGATTCCGCGGCGAAAGGGAGAGGGTTCTTACTGATGGCGCGCACAGTCATTGTAGGTTTCCGTAGGAAGTCGCTGAAGGCAGAGTTGAAGTGCTTACTGACTAAGCCGGACTTGTTCGGAAAACCCGCCAAAAATAATTCAGGCCTGTCGTTCCAGCGTCACCCACCAGCGCGTGCGATAGCGCAGTTGCACCGGCAGGGTTTGCGGCAGGATGGCCAGCAATTTGTCGGTGTCTTCAAGACGGAAAACCCCGGACAGCCGCAAGTTGGCAATGTCGGCCGTGCAGGTCAGATAGCCGGGACGGTAACGCCCGACTTCATTAATGAAATCCCCGAGACGCATGTTGCGGGTGACGATCAGGCCGTCGACCCAGGCGCCGGCATCCATGTCTTGAGGCGGTGCCAACTGTGCGTGACTTCGATCGATCAGATAACTCTGCCCGGCCTGCACCTGAATCGGCAGGCCATCGGCGGCCCGTGGCGAATGGATTGCGACCACGCCGCTGGTGACGCTGAGCCGCGTGCAGTCGGCGTCCTGACGAACGATAAAGCGCGCCGCCACACTTTCGAACACACCGTGACGGCTTTGCACCCGCAACGGTCGATCAAGCGAAACCCCTTCACTTGCCAT
The DNA here is from genome assembly GCF_000282375.1 of Pseudomonas sp. GM50. Taxonomy (GTDB): domain Bacteria; phylum Pseudomonadota; class Gammaproteobacteria; order Pseudomonadales; family Pseudomonadaceae; genus Aquipseudomonas. The sequence goes on along the minus strand of NZ_AKJK01000010.1, from coordinate 19,824 downwards.
GCCGCACGTCACGACGATCTCGCCACGAGTCAGTTTGATCAGGCGCTGCTGCGCGGTGTAGTCCAGGTCCACCGCGCTGGCGGTATTGAGCTCCAGACGCGTGCCATCCGGTAACTGGAAACCGCGTCGCTCGCCCGTGGCGGTGGCGAAGTCGGCAGTCCACTGTTGCCAGCCGATCACGTCCTTGCCCAACCACGCCGCCGAACCCATCAGCAACGCGCCCGACAGCAGCTTCAATGCCTGGCGCCGACCCAATCCCTGCGCGCTGTTTTCCAAAGTGTTGAAAGCGACTTGAGCCCCGGGCACCGCGCGCAAATTACTGCTCAACTCGGCTTGCAGGGACTGCACCCGTTGCCAGGCCAGTTCGTGCTCATGGTGCTCGGCCCGCCAGACGTCGCATTGCTGGCGCAGTCTGGAGTTGGCCGCGTTGTTACGCAGACGCAGCAACCAATGGATGGCTTGTTTAACCACCTGCTGATGAGGCTCGCCGCGGCGATTCAGCGCTGAGTTATCCACAGGCATCACGCTTCATACCGCAGCACGTAACAGTGATACAGCGCGTCGGCCACATAGCGTTCCACTGAGCGTAGGGATAATCCCATGTGTTCGGCGATCTGCTTGTGGGTAAGTCCTTCGCACTGGGCCAGCAGAAATGCCTGACGCACTTTCGGCTTCAGGCCTTCAAGCATGCGGGCGATGCTTTCCAGCAATTCGAGCACCAATGCCCGTGCCTCGGCGCTCGGGGTTTCGGCCTCGGGCAAATGGGCGATGGTTTCCAGGTACGCGCGCTCGATTTCCTCACGGCGCCAGTGGTCGATCACCAGGCCACGGGCGATGGTTCGCAGAAAGGCGCGGGGGGCCTTGAGCTCCAGGCGTTCGGTTCTTTGCAGCAGCCGGACGAACGTGTCCTGAGCCAGATCCGCCGCATCGGCCGCATTGCCCAACCGAGCGCGCAACCATGTGTTGAGCCAACCGTGATGGCTGCTGTAAAGCGCCTGTACTGCAAACTCAGGTGAGGACATGAACGCAACAGCCCGAACGTCACAAATGATAATTAGTCGCATTGTCATCAAGGGTCGGGAAATTTGCAACTGCCGTTCATGCAACCCTCACTAAACACTGCGGCGTGGACGCTCTAGCACACCGTTCGGCGGTTATCCGACGGGTTTCGTACAAACCCCTAAGATTTCTCCCTCTCGTGCCGACAAGACTGGTGAGACATGCGTGCACCAAAGTAGAGCGGCCCCAGAATGCCGTCTGCGCGGTTACATGGAATGTTGCAACCCGGAACGCATCCCCACTTTTTGCATAAGAAGTCCCATGATATGAATCTCAAGTTCAGCCATAAAATCCTGCTGGCCGCTTCAGGCGTCGTGGTGCTGGCTTTTGCGTTGTTCACTTTGTACAACGACTATCTGCAGCGAAACACCATCCGACAAAACCTCGAGTCATCCGTTGAGCAAGCCGGCGAGCTGACCGCCAGCAGCGTGCAGAACTGGATGAGCGGCCGCGTGCTGGTCCTGGAAAACCTCGCGCAGAACGTCGCTCATCAAGGCGCCAATGCCGATCTGCCGGGATTGGTCGATCAACCCGCCCTCACCTCGAACTTCCAGTTCACCTACGTCGGGCAGGCCAATGGTGTGTTCACCCAGCGCCCCGACGCGAAGATGCCGGACGGCTACGATCCGCGTCAGCGGCCTTGGTACAAGCAAGCTGTGGTCGCCGACAAGACCATGCTGACCCCGCCTTACATGGCAGCGGTCGGCGGGTTGGTGGTGACCATCGCCATGCCGGTGAAAAAGCAAGGCGAACTGCTGGGCGTTGTAGGCGGTGACCTGAGTCTGGAAACCCTGGTGAAGATCATCAACTCAGTGGACTTCGGTGGTATCGGTCACGCGTTCCTCGTCAGCGCCGACGGTCAGGTGATCGTCAGCCCGGACAAGGATCAGGTGATGAAGAACCTGAAAGACATCTATCCGGGTTCCAGTGTCCGCATCGGGAAAGGCATTCAGGAAGTAGAACTGAACAAGCAGGACCGCATCCTCTCGTTCACGCCGGTGAGTGGTTTGCCCAATGCCGAGTGGTACATCGGTCTGTCGATCGACAAGGCCAAGGCCTACGCACCACTGAGCCAGTTCCGCACCTCCGCGCTGATCGCGATGTTCATCGCCGTGACCGCCATTGCAGTGCTGCTGAGTCTGCTGATCAGCGTGCTGATGCGTCCGCTGACCACGATGGGTCGTGCGATGCAGGACATCGCTCAGGGCGAGGGCGACCTGACCCGTCGTCTGGTCGTAGAAAGCAAAGATGAGTTCGGCGAGTTGGGTGGTTCCTTCAACCAGTTCGTGGAGCGGATTCACGCGTCGATTTGCGAAGTGTCCTCGGCGACCCGTCAGGTTCATGACCTGTCGCAACGGGTGATGGCATCGTCCAACGCTTCGATCATCGGCTCCGACGAACAAAGCGCCCGCACCAACAGCGTGGCCGCGGCAATCAACCAATTGGGCGCCGCCACCCAGGAAATCGCCCGCAACGCCGCCGATGCTTCGCAACACGCCAGCGGCGCGAGCGAGCAGGCCGATGACGGTCGTCAGGTGGTGGAAAAAACTATCTTGGCCATGACCGAGCTGTCGCAGAAAATCAGCCTGTCCTGCACGCAGATCGAAACCCTGAACGCGAGCACCGACAACATCGGGCACATTCTCGATGTGATCAAAGGCATCTCCCAGCAGACCAATTTGCTGGCGCTCAACGCGGCCATCGAAGCGGCCCGTGCCGGTGAGGCCGGTCGTGGCTTTGCGGTGGTGGCGGACGAGGTGCGTAACCTTGCTCATCGCACCCAGGAATCGGCGGAAGAGATCCACAAGATGATCAGCTCGCTGCAGATCGGTTCTCGCGAAGCGGTGACCACGATGAATGCCAGTCAGGCATCCAGCGAGCAGAGCGTCGAAGTGGCGAACCAGGCCGGCCTGCGTCTGGTCAGCGTGACCCAGCGCATCGGCGAAATCGACGGCATGAATCAGTCGGTGGCCGCAGCGACCGAAGAGCAGACCGCCGTGGTGGAAACCCTCAACGTCGACGTCAACCAGATCAACCTGCTGAACCAGCAGAGCGTGGCCAACCTTAATGAAACATTGAAGGATTGCGATGCGTTGTCTCAGCAGGCCAATCGGTTGAAGCAGTTGGTTGATAGTTTCAAGATCTGATTCAAATCAGTTCTACCGCGTTATCGTTCAATCGCGAGCAGGCTCGCTCCCACATAGAGTTTTCCGTGATCACAACATTTGTGAACAACCGAGAACCCCTGTGGGAGCGAGCCTGCTCGCGATAGCGGTGTACCAGTCACCGCTGAACTGAAGCCTTACACAAACAGCTTCAACACATTCCCCATCGCATCATCGGCAAACCCCTGAAGGAAATCCTTGAACCCCGGCAGGGCTTGCTCACCGCCCTGAGCCGGTTCGGCGATGATGGTCCAGATTGCCCGCGACTTGTCTGCGCCGATGGATTCCACCCTCATCGCCGCCCACAAATTGCCGATGCCCAAGGTGTTGTAGACGAGGGTCCAGGTCATGTTCAGTGCCTGGTCGTCCCGAGAGTTGAGCTGCTCGACCACCAGGTGGTTGTCGTCCTTGAAGAATTTCTTGCGCAGCGACGACACGCCTTCGCCCGTCATCTCGATGTGCGACAGCGCCGGAATGAATCGATCGAAGCCGGCAAAGTTACCGACCACCGCCCAGACCTGTGCCGCATCGGCCGGTACGTCCACCGAAGACACAACGTGGCAGCCGTGAGGATTTTTGATCAGGGTATCGGGTTGCAGAGTATTCATGGTTTTGCTCCGTGCAGGGTTAGGGTGAATCAGATGAAGTTGATTTCTTTGAGGTAGTCGCAGCCGCGTCGCAGCAGTGCCGGGGATTTTTCCGGGTAATGCGCGCCCATCTGCCGTACGCCCGCTTGGGCGTTGTCGTGGCCGATCATCGAGATGTCGCCGATGTCTTCTTCGAAGCCGTTGAGGTAGAAACCGAGCACGCCAAACAGCGCGTTGTCACTGTCGACCCGACCCAGTTGCTGCTGCCAGTCAGCGACGCTGACCATGGCGAACTCCCGGCCGGCCTCGCGAAATGACGCTACGTAGCAATCCCAGCTCAGGGGCTCGGGGTTGTGCAGGTTGAACACCGCTTTTTCGGCCTGGTAACGGCTGGCGTGGAAGGCGATGAAACGGGCAAGAAAATCCACCGGCATCAGGTCAAAGTTCAGCGCGAACTCGGGCACCTGACCGAGCTGGATCGAGCCTTTGAGCATCAACATCAAGCGATTCTTGTGGGGCTGGCAGACGCCAGTGAGGCTGTTGAAACTGATGTTGCCGGGGCGAAAAAGATTGACCCGCACCCCACGCTCCCGCGCCCGTTCGAGGATCCGCTCGCCGACCCATTTGGACAGGTTGTAGCCATTCTTGATGTAGATCGGCGGTGTCTGCGCGGCGGGCAATTCCAGAACCCGGCCATCGTCGGAGATCGTGCTGGACGCCGAGAGTGTCGAGACGAAGTTGAAGATCTTCTTGCTGCGCCCTTCACACAGGCGCAGGCACTCGAAAATCGGCTCGACGTTATCCCGCGCCAACGACTCGTAATCGAGGACGTGATTAACGTTGGCGGCGTTGTGCACCAATGCGCCGAAGGTGCGGTCTATGCGCGTGTAAACGTCGTCCGGCAAACCCAATTGCGGTTGGGTGATGTCGGCGGCGTAAACGCTGACCCGACTCAGGTCCAGGTGGGTGAGACGGTTATCCCGCAGGGCCTGGGCGAAACGTTCGGCCGCGCTTTGTCCGCCGGATTCGCGCACCAGGCACGCGACCTCGGTGGCGCCCCAGGCCAGCAAAGCCTCGACGATATGTACCCCGAGAAAACTGTTGGCACCGGTCACCAGCACCTTATGCACGTCACCGCACTGGCTGATCGGCAGCGGATCGAGGTTGAGTTCGGCTGCAGCATCGATGAAGGCTTTGGGGCTGAGGGGCGATGCATCGCTTTGCTCGGGCCCCTCGAGCAGTTTCGCAAGAGTGAGCAGCGTGGGCGCTTCGATGAAGCGATTGATCGACAGACTGCGGCCGAACGCCTGGCGGATGCTCAGCAGCAGCTGTGACAGCAGGATCGAATGCCCGCCCAGGTTGAAGAAGCTCTCGTCGGTGGCAATGTCCTCGACCGGCAGCTCAAGCAACTCGGACCACAGCTGGCGCAACTGCATCTGCAGCGGGGTCTGCGGCTGGCGCCGCTGGCTAGCGACTTGGGCCTGTATTGATGTCGCGAGCAGAGCCCGGCGATCGACCTTGCCGTTGCTGGTGAAGGGCAGGTGCGGCAGTTCAATGTAGGCGCCGGGGTGCATGTAACCGGGCAGCGCGTTTTGCACATGCTCGCGCAAGGCTGGCAGGGCGTTACCGGGCCGGTCATTCCTGGGGTGAACCAGGTACGCCAGGATGCGCCGCCGCTCATCGATCACCACCGCCACCTGGCGAAACAGATGGCTGTCGCGCAGGCACTGCTCGATTTCCTCGGGCTCGACCCGAAAGCCTCGGATCTTCACCTGGTTATCACGACGGCCACTCAGTTCGATCCCCTCGTCGGTCCACTGGCCGATATCACCGGTGCGATAAACGCGCAGCCTTTGCCCGTCGGGCAGCGTCAGGTTGAGGTAGCGCGCCGCGGTCAGCGCCGGATCGTTCAGATAACCCAGGCCGACGCCCGGCCCGGCGATATACAGCTCGCCGGGTGTGCCTTGGGGCACTGGTTGCAGTTGCTCATCCAGGATCAGCAGCTGGCTATTGGCGATGGGTACGCCGAGATTGCGATTGCTGTCACCGACGCAAAATTGCCGTGTTGTGGCTAACACTGTGGTTTCGGTCGGGCCATAAATATTGTGGAATCGACATTGTGGTGCGAGCTGTTCAATCACGAACGGCTCGCAGACATCGCCGCCGGTAATCAAGTGCTCAAGGCCCAGCGGTGTTTCCAGCGGCATGACGCTCAGCAGCGCCGGCGGCAGGAAGGCGTGGGTCACTTGCTGCCCGCGAATCAACTCGACCAATTGCTGTGGATCGCGGCGCTGGTCGTCGCTGGGCACCACCAGTCGCGCGCCTTGGATAAAAGCCGGCAGGATATCCAGCAGCGACGCGTCGAAATTGATGGTGGAAAACTGCAACGCCCGACTGCTGCGCTGCAACCCCACGTGGTCGGCGTACCAGGCACAGAAATGGCTGAGGTTGCGATGGCTGAGCAACACGCCTTTGGGCTGGCCGGTGGTGCCCGAGGTGTAGATCGCCACGGCGGGTTCGTCGATGTTCCCCGTGCGGCGGATCAGTGAGGCCGGGAGGCCGGGCTTGAGCAAAGGCAGCCGGCGGACGTCCAGCGTCGGCAACGACACGTCGCCCAGATCGCTGTCGCCGTCATGCAACAGCAGGTCCGCGTTGGCGCTCTCCAGGATGAAGCGCCGACGTTGCGCCGGATGCTGCGGGTCCAGCGGCAGGTACACCGCACCGCAACCGAGCACCGCCAGAATCGCCGCGTACAGTTGCGGCGACTTGGGCAGGCTCACGCCGATTACCACCGGGCGGTCGGTTGCGCCGCGATGGCGCAGCACGTCCAGCATCGGTTGTTGCAAGCTCAGCGCCAGGCTGCGTAAGGACTTGTAATCGACGAGCAAGCCATCGACCCACAGGGCCGGTTGCGTCGCGTCATCGAGCATGCGCTGCTCAATGCCATGCATCACTGGCACTTGGGCGGCGGCCAGCAGCCCAAGTGCCGCAGGCGCATTGAGGCGGTGCTCGAAGGCCAGCATCTCCAGTGCATCAAGCCCATGCAATAGTGGGTCGGCAGCGCCGACCTCTACCGTGGACCAGTGATCGAAACAGGTCTCGTCCCGAGAGAGCTGGCTGACCAGCCGTGCGCCGCTTTCGACTACTGCTGCCAGTGTGCGCAGGCGCAGGGACTGGCCGTTGCCGCAGCTTTCAGGAGCGATAACCTGCCGCCATAACAGTCGCTGCGCACCGTCGCGAAAAATCACCACCGGCTGCGGCAACACCTCATTCGGCAGGTCATCAAGTGCCACGCGTACCTCCAGGCGAAATCGGGCCTGGAGGGCGCAAGGCGCCGTCCCGTCGTCGATTAACAAATCCACCGGACCGTGACTGGCCGGCGATTCAAGACGCACGACAGCATGGCCGTGCAGTTCAAGTTCAAGGGTCAGATCAGCCATTGCCTGGCTGCTGCCAGACACTGCAATTTCAAGGCGTCTCATGGGCGGATCCTCAAGGAGTCAGGTAATCGGCCAGGGCATCGCGCACGCAGGGGGACGCGAGCATCGAGCTGCTGCGAAAGAAGCGCGTGATATTGCCCACCAGCGGATGAAATCGATTGATGGGATAAGTCAGCGCACTGGCGTCTTCGCGCAGTGACTGGCGCACCGATTCGTCGACGGACAGGTGGGCGATCAGCTCGAAATCGAACGCCCGCTGCAGATCGCTCGCCAAGTACTGGGCGATGAACCCCGGCATCAATCGCGCAATCGCATGGCGGTCCTCTTCGGGGGCGGTGCTCCAGTAAATCTGCACCAGCCGCGTCCAGAAACCGGCGTGACGCCCCTCGTCCATAAGGTGGTCGGCCATCAAACCCTTGATCGAAGCCTTGACCGAATCGTCCCGGGCGAAGGCAGCCACTTCATGGGTCACGGTGTTTTCGGCAATGGCGATGCAGATCAGCTCTACGGCGCTGAGCAGGTGTTCCGGTGCCTGGGCCAGCGTCGCCGGTATCGCGCGGCTGAGTTCGATCTGCATTGGCAGCGGGATCGGTGCGATGCCGGTCATATCGATGGTCTGCTGCATGAAGTCCATCGCCACCAGTGCGTGGTAATCCTCGTCCACCACGACCGTCATCGCGTCGTAGCGGCAGGCGAACGGGAACTCAATGCCGAAGCTGTTCTTGGCGATGCGGCGGGCAGTGTTGTCCACCAGCTCAGTCTCGAAAATCACGACGTCGTTGATGAACTTGTAAAGGCTCTGCACCAGCACAAAATCGCGCAACTGCGGACAGTGACTGAGAAAGGTCTGGCTATGCACCAGGGGCTGGCGGCTCATGGGAAAGATCAGCTTGTCGTCGTCTTCGACCCGGCGCCGTGGTCGGGTGCGGATCGTGGCGCGGCTTTCCCAGGCGTCAGCGAAGGATTGGTAGTGGACGGCGTTCATGGCGTCACCTGCGCAACCGGTTGGGCCATGCTCTGACGCAAGCCGTCCCACAGTGCGATACGGCTGTCGACGGCGGCGAGAGCAGCGGCGAGGACATCGGTTTCGCGTTGCGGATCGCCATTGATCAGACGCGCCAGCAGTTTTTCCGCCGCCGGGCCGTGGTCTTCGGAATCGACTTCAATATGCCGTTGCAGGTAGTAACGAAACGTCGGGGCTTGATCCAGGCCAATACCCCAGGCGTCCAGCATGCGCTGGAACATCTGCGGAATGACGCTCTCGCGACCATGCACGAACGCGGCAGCCACACTGTGCGCCGGGGCGTGCAGGGCGGTGTGCAGGGTCTGGCGGACGAACTCTGCCGCCGCCGGTTCGACCTCGACACTGTCCAGCGCGGTCTGGGGGCTTACGCCTTCCTGCTGCAGCGTGATGAATCGCTTGATAGCCCGGGTGTCCGCGCCGACCTCCTGCATGGCATCCAGATACAATTCGAAGTGACTGCAAAACCCTGCTCCGGGGCGGTCATCCGACTCCTCGCCCAGCACGATTTCGTTGATCAGGCGTGCAGCCTGCGGGTCCGCCGGCGGTAGCCAAGGCAGGTGCACACAGGTCAACTCCCGTTGCAGGCGTTTGGTCAGCGACATGAAGTCCCACACCGCGAAAACATGGCTTTCCATAAAACGGCGCAATAGATTGATTGATGTTATTTCGGAAAAAACCGGGTGTTGGCCAAGTTCGCGTTTTTTCAGAAAAAGTTGTTCGCTGGTTGATTGCATTGGAACGTCCTCATCAATGATGTTCTCGGCAAGGGTCCCCGCTTTTTTATATAGATGAGCGGGTGCCTGAACCGAAGTCCATGTAATACCTAAGTTGCTTAAGTGTTCGCCTTGAATGCGTTGTGTTGCTCTGTAAGCCTTTCTCGTTAAGCCTTTAAGCAATCAGAAACAGTCGATAACGGCTCGACGAAGAAAAAATTAATACACGGGACAAGTAGTCGGCAAGCGTTTTTTTATTTATTTAAAGTTGAGGTATTTATTGGGCGCGAGGAAGTTTATTAAAACTTCTGATGTAAGTTTTATTTGGACGAAGAGGCTCCTTCCGATTGTATTTATCAGAATTTAATAGTTTGAGTGAATGCCTCACTCGGAGCACTTCAGGGAACGGGAAATTAAGAAGTTGATGTTTTATGGGCGGGACGTCGGTCGGACCTCCGATCGTCCCGCCTGTTGGGCGACGCTCCTTGCGTAATGGCTTCGATTCGCCTGTTTTACAGCCAGGCGCTGACTTCTTTTGGCCTGTTTGAATCGACAAATGCAAGAGTGAGCCTAAATCAATGGCAGTGCCATTGAACTGATGGCAGCGACGGCCGCGGACACGGCTTCGCCGCGCCAGGCAAGAGCGGAGATGGGGAGGGAGAATGTGTAAGAAAGTGATACGCCAGTCAGGTCACCGGCGAACGGTCAACGGTTCGGCTGTTGTTCCAGATACCGACGCATGGTGGCGGAGGCTTTTTCCAGGTGACGCTCCAGCAAGGCAGTCGCTTTATCGATGTCTTTGGCCCTCGCGGCCTCGAGCAGGGCGCGATGGTCGTCTTGGGTGAGTTTACCCAGCCCCATGGACGACAGATGAAAGCGCAGGAAGCGCTCTTCTTCATTGAGTTCCCGCTCGATCAAGTCCAGGAGCTTGCGGTTAGGCGCCTTGTGGTAAAGCGACATGTGAAACAGCCGATTGAGCTTGCCGATTTCAGAGTAATCGGTTTGCGCTTCCAGTTGCTCGATGCACTGGGCCGACAGCGCCAGGTCGTTGGCATCGAGCAGCGGAATGGACAAGCGCAAAGCGAAAGACTCCAGGACCGAGCGCAAGGCGTAGGTCTCGACCGCATCGTTGTTGATCAGCGGGGCCACCACGGCGCCCTTGTGCTGGACCACATTGAGCAGTGATTGTGCCTCCAGTTGGCGCAATGCCTCGCGCACCGGCATGCGGCTCACGCCAAACAGGTCAGCCAATTCCTGCTGGCGCAGAGCAGTGCCCCAAGGCAGGCGACCGTCGAGAATGGCCGCGCGCAGGGTTTCTTCGATCACCGAGCGTGCCAGATGAGCGGGAATTGGCCCGTTGACCTTGATGCTGCTGAGAGGGTTGGGCTTTTTTGTCACAACAAACGCACCCCGACTGGCTGAAAAATCTGGATCCAAATGGACACTAGTGACTGCCTGACGGGTTGTCAAACGATCAAAATAGAGCAGTCTTCGCCAGCTCGGATTTCGGCGCAGGAGCTGCCGACGGCTGCGATCTCTTTCTATTGCACCCGCTCTATAAAGTTTAGCGTGTCGCCAGTGATCTCACCGTGCCATTGTCTTTTAGCAGGCTAACCTTCACCATCAAGCGCTTTCCACCTGCCTGATCTGGATGCCTCGCATTGGCGGTACGTTTCGCGATCCCTCGGACTTTGCGCTGGCTAGGCTGCGCACTGCTGCTGGCCGGCGCCATGCTGGGCGGGCTGCATGCCGATTGGGATTTTTCGCTGATCAGCCGTCGCGCGCAGGCGTTGTACGGGCCATTGGGTGAAGGGCGGCAGCGCATCGATGCCTGGCAGCAGTTGCTGGCCACGCAAAAGCAGGTCGGCGAGCTGGAACAGCTCAACGTGGTCAACCGGTTCTTCAACAAGCAGATGCGCTACGAAGAAGACATCGACCTGTGGCACGAGGTCGATTATTGGGAAACGCCGATCGAAGCCTTGTGGAAAGGCGCCGGCGACTGCGAAGACTACGCTATCGCCAAGTATTTCAGCCTGCGCCATCTCGGTGTCTCCAGTGACAAGCTGCGCATCACCTACGTCAAGGCTTTGCGCCTGAACCGCGCGCACATGGTCCTGACCTACTATTCGAGCCCCGAGGCCATGCCGTTGGTGCTCGACAGCCTGATCGACGCGATCAAGCCCGCCAACCAGCGAACCGATTTGCTGCCGGTCTACTCTTTCAATGCCGAAGGGCTGTGGCTGCCGGGTGCCAAGGGCAACAAAAAGGTCGGAGACACCAAACGCCTGTCCCGCTGGCAGGATGTGTTGAAGAAAATGCAGGCCGAAGGTTTTCCGGTCGAGACGACTAACTAGGAGCACGCGCTCAGATGTCTTTGTTCAAACAGCTGTTGATCGCTATCTGTCTGTTCCTGGTGGTCGCCTTCACCGGCAGCTTCATGGTCAGTCTGGAAAGCTCGCGTACCCAGTACGTCAACCAGTTGCGCTCCCACGCCCAGGACGCAGCCACAGCGTTGGCGCTGTCCCTGACGCCGAACATCGACGACCCGGCGATGGTCGAGTTGCTGGTCAGTTCGATCTTCGACAGCGGTTATTACGCGAGCATCCGTGTGGTCGATCTGGCCAACGACAAGACGATTGTCGAGCGCAGCGGCATCCCGGCGGTCACTAACGTACCGGACTGGTTCGTCAAACTGATCGGCCTGGAACCGGCCGGTGGTGACGCCCTTGTCAGCCGAGGCTGGGAGCAGGCCGCGCGGGTCGAGGTGGTCAGCCATCCGATGTTCGCGTTGGCCAAGTTGTGGCAGAGCGCGTTGGGCAGCCTCGGCTGGTTGCTGATCTGCGGTGCGGTGAGTGCGGTGCTGGGCGCGCTGTTGCTGCGCCGGCAACTGAAGCCGCTGGATTACATGGTCAAGCAATCCCACGCCATTGCTCGTCGCGAATTCCTCAGCCTGCCGGAACTACCGCGTACCCCGGAACTGCGCCGGGTGGTGCAGGCGATGAACCAGATGGTCGAGAAGCTCAAGGCACTGTTCCAGGAGCAGGCCGAACGCAGTGAAAAACTGCGGGCCGAGTCCTATCAGGACAACCTGACCGGCCTGGCCAACCGGCGCTATTTCGAAATGCAATTGAACGCGCGAGTAAGCAATGCCGAGCAGGCCAGTTCCGGCTATTTGCTGCTGCTGCGGGTCAAGGACCTGGCTGGTTTGAACCAGCGGCTGGGTGGTCAGCGCACCGATGAATTGTTGAAAGCGGTGGGCGAGCAGTTGTCCCGGGAGTGCGCCAAGTACCCGGAAACCCAGAACCTCGTCACGCGCATTCGTGGCGGTGAGTTCGCCGTGCTGGCGCCGGGGCTGGTGCGCGAAGAAGCGCTGCAACTGGCGAGTAACCTCGACAGCGCCTTGGCGAGCCTGCATGCGACGGGCGCCACGGACGTGGCGTCGGTGGCCTCGATCGGGCTGGCGCCGTTTGCCCATGGCGACTCGCCGCAAGCAGTGATCGGGTTGGCGGATCAGGCGTTGGCCCAGGCGGAAAGTCAGGGCGAACCGAGCTGGGCGTGCCTCGATCACAGTGCATCGGCCCGGGTTGGCGATGACCACCATGCCTGGCACACCTTGCTGGATCAGGCGTTGGATCAGCAGCGTTTCGAGCTGTACTTCCAGCCGGTGGTGGCCAGCCACGACACGCAGGTGGTGCTGCATTACAAAGTGCTGTCGCGCCTGCTCGATGAGCAGGACCAGACCATTCCCGCCGGGCGTTTCCTGCCGTGGCTCGAGCGTTTCGGCTGGACCGCGCGGCTGGACCGTTTGATGCTGGAGCTGGTGCTTGAGCAGATGGCCGACCATGAAGAGTCGCTGGCACTGAACCTGTCTTCGGCGACACTGGCGGATCCGCAGGCGCTGAACGCGGTGTTCGAGATACTGCGTCAGCATTCAAATCTCGGGGAACGACTGACCCTGGAAATCGGCGAAGAGCAATTGCCCGAGCAAGCGGTGCTGGAGCAACTGACGCGACGTTTGCGCGAACTTGGGTTCTCGCTGAGTCTGCAACGTTTTGGCGGGCGCTTCAGCATGATCGGCAACCTGGCGCGGCTGGGGTTGGCGTATCTGAAGATCGACGGCAGTTACATCCGGGCGATTGATCAGGAGAGTGACAAGCGTCTGTTCATCGAGGCGATTCAGCGGGCGGCGCATAGCATTGATTTGCCGCTGATTGCCGAGCGGGTCGAGACCGAAGGGGAGCTGTCGGTGATTCGTGAGATGGGGTTGTATGGGGTTCAGGGGCAGCTCTTTGGTGAGCCTAGGCCTTGGCAGTGAGGCTTTTGAGTTAAGTCGTCAGTGAATCCGTCTTCGCGGGCAAGCCTCGCTCCTACAGGGCGGATGACAACGCACCATCGCGTGAACCACAACCCCCGTAGGAGCGAGGCTTGCCCGCGAAGGCGTCAGCACAGGCGGCAGAAAAATCTGATGGCAAGATCCTAGGAGATTTCCTTCAAGTTGTAGCGGTTTTGGTGAACTTGTTTTGGCCAAAACTCAGGGCTAGTCTGGCCTTGTCACTGAATAATCGGTGACACGGACGTGCAAGTCCGACCAAACTGTTTAGGTAGCGTGCTGCCATTCCTCTCAATGAGCATTTCGATGTTCACTGCTTTATGGCGGCTGCGCGCAGGAGATCCTCGGATCTGCTGGGTGTCCTAAACAGTCCCGGTCTTGCACACCTGCGCACGGCCGCCACCCTATTCGCGTGCAAGCGAACGGTGACGGCTCCAACTTACTGTTTAGGGTATTTCTTATGTTCAAAGTAACTCCAAATCCGCCTGAGCCCCGCAAAGGCCGCCTCTTCACCGTCTCCCCCGACATCGACACCGAAGCCCTTCTGGCCAACGCCTCCGAAGACCTGCTCTCCATCAGCGCCATCGCCGCCGACCTGGCGGACGATGTGGAAGGCTCACGGCGCTCAGTCGCCTTGGCGCTTAGCCGAATGGCCGATGGCGTGCAATTGTTGGTGGAACGGGCGCTGGATCACCTTGAGTCGCCGCAGATGCAGGCTCGGGCCGAGGTTTAGCAGGTTGGAACGGTGGTGAGTTGAAGATCGCCTTCGCGAGCAAGCCCGCTCCCACACTGGATTTGTGTCGAACCGCAATCATGCGATCAACACAGAACTCATGTGGGAGCGGGCTTGCTCGCGAAGGCGCCAGTGCAGGCGCCGACGAAGGGGCGTTAGATCAACCCCGTCTCATCATCATCGATCAACTGGCTCAACCCGCCCAACGCTTCACGGGCCTGGGTCCGGTCCATCAGCTTGGCTTGCGCGGCGGCCGGCAGGTCGGTGACGCGGATCACGCCTTTTTGGGTCAGCACCTGAATCAAGTCGTCGAGTACCCGGATCATTTCCAGGTCGCTCTGCTTGAGCTGCTTGAGGCTGGTTTCAACCACCTCGTGGGCATACCAGGCCTGGATTTCATGGTGATCGGCCGGCAGCGTTTCCGTGGCCTCGGCGTAGGCCGTGGCTTCCACGCGCACCAACTGACCTTGCGCATCGCGTTGCACGTAAAACATTGAGCATCCCTCGGAAATGGACCAGCGTCATGCTGTCAGCAGCATAGGCCAACGCAGGCGAGTATGCGGTGCGACGACGAAATCGTCACCCGTGAGGTGGACGCAAACGTGACGGCCGCCCGGTCTGGGCGGCCGTCAGTTCGCGGATCAGCTGTTGTTGTGATCGATCTTGATGGTCGGATCACTGCCGGCGATCAACGAGTTGATGCTGGCGCTGGACCAATTGTTACCTTCCAGTTTGATCGTCACGTCCGGGGTGGCCGCTGCGGCGTCGGCGCCGTTGAACTTGCCGCCAGAGCTGACTTGCAGGGACGACACGCCGTCCACGGTGGTGATTTTCAGGAAGTTGTCGATGGTGCTGCCGCTTTCGCCCTGCAATAGATCACGCAGGTCGATGCGATCGCCTTCGCTGGCCTTGAAGTCCTTGATCACGTCGCTGCCGGTATCGCCAGCCTTCCAGATGAAGGTGTCCGCACCCGAACCGCCAATCAGAATGTCGTTGCCTTGACCACCGATCAACGAGTCATTGCCGCTGCCGCCGAGCAGGATGTCATTGCCCTTGCCGCCGTCGAGCAGGTCGTTGCCACCCTGGCCGAAGAGAATGTCGTTGCCCGCGCCACCCAGCAGCGTGTCGTTACCGTCGTGGGCGCCAGATACGTCGAACTCGGTGTAGTGCTCGGTGATGTACTGGTGCACGTTGCTGGTGGTGACTTTGCTGACGTCGACGCCGGTCTGCTGGGCCACGAACGCCTGCATGGCCTGATAACCCTCGCCGGCAATGCCATTGAAGCTCACCAGATCGCCGAACAGCAGGTCGTTGCCGTCGCCGCCGCTGACCGTGTCGGCACCCGGCATTGTCGCTTCGGTATGGCCGATGATCGAGTTGGCCAGGTCTTTCGGGTCGATGTTGGTTTGTGGCGTTTGATCCGAATCGTACGGCTTGAGGTCGCCGAGGGTGACGTCCTTGTTCAGGCCGATCGCTTCTACTGTCGACACGTTGTTTAGCAGTGCAAAACTGTCAGTGGAGTTGTCAATGGCGTTGGAGCCGGTGCTACTGCCGTTGCCATCGCGATAGGACAGCTCGTAGGTGCCGTTACCCTCGGCATGAAGGGTGCCCAGTTCAGAACTGTTCCAGTGCCCCGAGTTTTTCTGAGTCTGCAGCGTGACGTTGCCGGCGCTGTCGATGGTCAGGTAGTGAGTGCTGTCCAGGTAGCCGGAATAAGTCTGCCCCAACTTGTAATTGCTGGTGGTGATGACGTCATCGAGCTTCACATTGCCGTACAAGGTCGGGTTGGTCTGCTCACCGTTCTGGTAGTAGGTCGGCTTGCCGTCGGTGATGAAGTACGTGAGGTTCTTCGCACCGGTGTTGCCAATGGCGTCAGCACTCTGGAACCAGTTGGCCGTGGTTTTGAACACGTCCTCGTAGTTGGTGCCGCCGCCGGACGACATCGAGTCCAGTACCGACTTGAGCAAGGTCAGTGCGTTCGGGTCATTCAGGTTCACCGACACCGACTTGTTGACCTGGGTATCGAAGTCCACCAGGAAGATTTTCACCGTCCCGGAGTTACCGCCCATGCTTTGCTTGAGGGTGTTGAACACCGATGTCAGCGAATCCTTGGCGGCGCTGATCGAAGAAGCGCTCATGCTGCCCGAACTGTCGACCATGAATGCGATGTTGTAGTTGGTGCCCGGCACCACGGTCAGCCCGCCGATGTCCGCGATCATGATGTCGTTGCCATCGGTGCCGGTGATGGTGTCGTCGGCCGCTGTGGCGGTGGTGGCGTTGTAAACCGCCGGGTACACCGTGACCGGGATCTGCGCGGTACTCAGTGCCGAACCGCCTTGGGCTTCGGTGGACGTCGATGTCACGGTCAGGGTGAACTGACCGTTGTAGTACGGCGGCGGAGTAACGGTCAGCGTGCCGAGGTTCCAGCCGGTGACGTTGGCTTCACCGTTGGTGGTGGTGAAGGTGTGGCCCGCGCCATCGCTGAGCACCGAGCCCGCTGGCATGCCGCTGATCTTCACGCTCAGGCTTTCGGAACCGTCGGTATCGGTCAGTGCCGTTTTGATCGCGGACAGGTGAACGCTGGCGCCTTCGGCGCCTTCGTTGAGTTTGTAGCCGTCGTAGTAGCCTTCGCCATTGGTGCCGTGCAGGTCGGACACTGTCACGCCAGAAGCGGCCAGATCCGACACGCCGGTGTACAGCGGCACGCCGGCACTGCTCAGGTCGACCGCCGCGCCGCCGTTGACCGACAGGTTGACGTCATAGCTGCCCGGGCCACTCTGGTTGTGGTGGTAGATGTCCAGGGTGTAGTAACCGCTGGTGGTCGGGGTGTACGAACCGTTCAGGCTGCCGCCTGCGCCCCACGTGGTGGCGGCCACGTTTTTACCGCCGATGGTCACCAACAGGCTGTCGTCACCGGTACCGCTGAAGGTGTACGTCTTGCCGGCTTCGAGGTAAATCAGCCCGGACGTTTTCGAGGCAGTGCCAGCGGTGACGCTGCCGTTGGACTGCACATTGGTCACAGTGCCGCTGGAGTTCGGGGCTCCCGCGCCGTCGATAACCGATTTCAGTGTATCGGTAGCCGCGCCGCTGCCATTGGTGCCGAGGCCCGACAGACCGGTCCAGACTTCCTTGATCAGGCCGGTGGACTTGACGCTGTTGTCCGCGACGCTCAGGGATGGCGCGTCGGCAACCGGTGTGATGTCGATTTTCACCGTGCCGGTGTTGCCCAGCAGTTGACCGTCGGTTGGCTGGAACTTGATCTGCGCGTAGTCCGCCTGTTTGTTGCCCACGCCGGTGCCGCCGTAGCCATCGACGCCCGATTCGTTGGCATCTGGCGTGAAGCGCAACTTGCCGGCGTCGATGTCGGCCTTGCTGACGGTCTGGTTGGTTGCCACGTCTTTCCAGGTCGCACCGTCCAGGTACTGCAACTTGCCGTCGCCCGGCAGCTGAGTGATTTTCACCCCCAGGTTGGCGGTGGGGCTGTCGACATCGCTGACGCCGAAGGTCGACCAGCCGAGGATCAGCGGGGTGTCTTCGGTGCCGGTGACGTTAACCGGTGCGGCGGTCGGCGCGTCGTTCACGGCCACCACGTTGACGGTGGTGGTCGCGGTGTTGGAGTAGTTGCTGCCATCGGTTACCGTCACGGTGATGATCCGCGGCACGGTGCTCGGATCTTCACTGCTGTTGGTGAAGCTGATGTTTTTGATCTGCTGCATGTAATCGGCCAGCGTCGCGTTGCCCGACAGGGTCAGGGTGACCGTGCCGTCCTGGCTGTTGGCGTTGATGCTGATGCCATTGACGCTGTTGCCCAGGTTCAGCGCGTCGCCCGGCTGACGGTTGGTCAGCACGATGGTCGCGCCGGTCAGCATCGTGCTGTCCGGGTCGGTGATTTTCAGGTCGGTGTCGCCGATCGAGACGCCCTGGCCGGTAGTGCCTTCGGTGAAGGTCACGTTGTAGTTGGCCCCGGTGGCGCCGCTGGAGTTGTTGGCGTCCAGGTCGAGGACCGGCGCGGCATCGTTGTCGGTGATCGAGGTGTTGACGCTGCCGTTGGAAGCGCTGACCGCGAGGTTTTCGAAGTTGCCGCCGGTGGCCGAGTCGATCTTGACCACGAAGTTCTCGGTGCCTTCGGTGAGCTTGTCGTCCAGCGTCGCGACGTTGAAGCTCGCACTGCTGGCGCCCGCCGGGATTTTCACGGTGTACACGCCGGTGAAGTCCGAACCGTCGGCGGCGGTGCCGCTGTAGACGATTTTCAGGGTTACTTCGGTCTGCGCCGGGTGAGTCAGGCTGACGGTGTAGCTGGCGGTCTGGCCTTCGGTGACCGAGGTACTGCCGCTGATGCTGACTTCGGTTTTGTCGATCGTGTCGGTGACAGTCGTGACCGCAGCAGTATTGCTGGTGACCAGGTTTTCGAAGTTGCCGCCGGTGGCGCCAGTGATGGTTGCTTCGACGGTGCCGGCGTCTTTGTAGACGTCGTCCTTCGGCGCATCGACAGTCACGGTGCCAGTGGTTTTGCCGGCGTCGATTGTGATCACGGCGCCATTACTCAACGTCACGGTCACCGGAGTGCCGGCGGCGTTGGTCAGGGTCGCGGTGTAAGTGATCTGACTACCTTCGGCGACCGAGTTGGTCGCGCTCAGGCTGAGGTTGGTGGTGTCGACGGTGTCGGTCACGGTGGTGCTGACCGGCGTTTTATCCGCTACCAAGTTCTCGTAGTTGCCGCCGCTGACGCTGGTGATCGAGTTGGTCAGCGGAACATGACCGGTCAATGCGTCGTTCGGTGCGGCGGTGGTCACAGTACCGGTGGTTTTACCGACTTCGATGGTGATCGTCTGACCGTTGGCCAAGGACACGGTGACCGGGCTGCCCGTCACGGGCGCACCGACAGTCGCGGTGTAAGTGACGGTGCCGCCTTCAGTTGCCGAAGCGGTGGCGTTCAGGGTGACGGTCGAGGTGTCGATGGTATCGGTGATGCTGGTTACTGCCGGGGCAGTGCTTGGCACCAGGTTCTCGAAGTTGCCACCGGTGGCGGTGGAGATGGTTGCCTGGACAGTGCCGGCATCTTTGTAGACGTCGTCTTTTGGCGCATCGACGGTTACGGAACCGGTGGTTTTACCTGCTTCGATGGTGATGACGGCGCCGTTGCTCAGGGTCACGGTCACGGGTGTGCCGGCGGCGTTGGTCAAGGTGGCGGTGTAGGTGATCTGGCCGCCTTCATCCATGGTGCCAGTCGCGGTCAGCGACAGGTTGGTGGTGTCCGGAGTATCAGTCACTGAGGTGTCGGCTGATTTGCCGTCGACTTCCAGTTTCTCGTAGTTTCCGCCCTTGGCATCGTCGATCTTCACGCTCAGAGAACCGCCGCCAGCCAGTGCATCGTTCGGCGCGGTGAAGTTGACGCTGGCGCTGCTCGAGCCGACCGGAATGGTGATGGTCTGGCCGTTGGACAGGGTCACGACCACTGGCGAACCGGTGACCGGTGCCGTTACGGATGCGGTGTAAACCACGGTCCCGCCTTCAGCCACAGCGCTGGTCGCAGTGAGGTTCACGGTCGAGGTGTCGATGGTGTCAGTCACGTCAGTGACCGCTGCCGCCGGATTGGTTACCAGGTTTTCAAAGTTGCCACCCGCGGCATCCTTGATGGTCACTTCGACTTGGCCGGCGTCTTTGTAGACATCGTCCTTTGGTGCGTCGACGGTCACGGAGCCGGTAGTCGCACCGGCCGCGATGGTGATGACCGCACCGTTGCTCAACGTGACGGTCACCGGAGTCCCGGCGG
>NZ_AKJK01000009.1 GCF_000282375.1 Pseudomonas sp. GM50 | reverse complement strand
GCCTTCGGCAGCTCCTACGGGATGTATGGCAAATCACCGATGCCCGGCAACCAACGTTTCCTCGGCTACTGGCACCGCCAGGCTATCAATCACATGCACGCTATACCCCGGAACATTCTTCGCGTGATGCTTGGCCTGTGATGCCATCTCTGCCAACTGGCTCGCATCGAGTTGTCCACAAGCCTGTGGATGCAAATGCACCACGCCGATGGACAGGGACAGCAGCGCAAATTCCTGTCTTACGCCTTGGCGGTTGGGTGCGATGAAGCAGCCGGCTTCCAGGTGTTCGCTGCGGTAAAAGCGTCGGCATTGGCTGTGGAAGTCGTCCAGCAATTGGTTCAGGCGTTTGCGCCAGTCTTCCGGGCCGAGCACCAGCAGAAAGTCGTCGCCGCCGATATGGCCGACGAAGTCGCGGGAAGGGTCGACGCGGTCGTTCAGGCATTGCGCCAGGCACAGTAGGACTTCATCCCCGCGACCGTAGCCATAGATGTCGTTGAAGGGTTTGAAGCTGTCGATGTCCACGTAGCAGATCACCGATTCCCGTTCCTGTTGCAGCAGTCGTGTCAGGCATTGCTGGATCGGCACGTTGCCCGGCAGCAGGGTCAGCGGGTTGGCGTAGCGGGCTTGCTGGATTTTCAGTTCGGTAATCAGCTTGAGCACGTCGATCACCCGACCTAGCCCCAAATAGCCGCCGTTGAGGGTGATGATGAAGTCTTCTTCGATGCGCTGGCGCGCGCGGCTGGTGATCAGGCGGCTGACCTGTTGCAGCGACTGGCTCAGCTCCACGGCGAGGAAGTCGTCGCTCATCAAGCGACTGATGGGCTTGCGGGCGAACAGGTCGGTGGCGAAGGGCTTGAGCAAGGCATCCGAGAGTGAATGACGGTGGACGATGCCGCAGGGCTGGCCCTGTTCGTCGAGCACCGCCAGGGAGTTCAGGTTGGCCTGGCGGCGGAAGGCTTCCAGCACGGTGGCGGTCGGGGTGTTGCTGGTCACCGCCGGTTGGTCATTGAGCAGGGCGCTGAGGTCACTGACTTCCTCGTTCAGTATCGCGGCGACGCTGTTTGGTTTGGGCATCAAGGCTCGGGCTTCGCGGGGCGGATGCTCCTGGGGCCGGCAAAGCAGATAACCCTGGACCAGATCGACGCCCATTTCGGTCAGCACGGCCAGTTCTTCCGGCAATTCGATGCCTTCGGCGATCACTTTTGCCCGGGAAGCCTTGGCGATCTGCAGGATCGAGCCGACGAACTCACGCTTGAGCGCGTCCTGGTGAATGCCGTCGATAAAGTGCCGATCGATCTTGACGTAATCCGGGCGCAATTCAGACCAGAGCCGCAAGCTCGAATAACCGGCACCCAGATCATCCAGCGCAATGGAAAACCCCATTGCCCGATAGTGATGCAGGGCGTTTTGCAGCAACTGGAAATCGTCGGTTGGAGTCTGTTCGGTGAGTTCGATCACCACCTGGCTCGGCGGTATGCCGAAATCCTGCAGCAGTTGCAGGGTGCGTCCGGGTTGGTGGGTGGCTTCGAGCAGGGATTCCGGGGACACATTGAGGAAGAGTTTGCCGGGCAATTGCTGTTCATTGAAGCGTCGGCAAGCACTTTGACGGCAAGCGATCTCCAGTTCGCTGAGGCGACCGGCCTGGCGAGCTACCGCGAACAGGGCAACGGGGGAGTGCAGCGGACTGTTGGAGGGGCCACGGCTGAGGGCTTCGTAACCGATGATACGTCGTTCAGAGAGGGAAATGATCGGCTGGAACAGGCTGTGCAAATCGCTTTGAGTCAGTATCGAGCTCAAGGCACTCAGCTGTTCGGTCGTGGTCATGGCGTTCTCTGGCGATAAAAAAAGGACTGGGCGTGCTCTCGTTAAAGAGCACGCCCAGTCCTGTATTTCACGACAGAATGATGACTGTTTGATGACGCTCCGGGGAGCGTCAGCATTAAATTGCCATCATGCTGATTACAACCACTTAGTGCTTGGCAACCGCGGTGTTGAGTTTCAAGTAATCGAGCAGAATCCGCCCGGTCTCGCTCAGATAAGCATCGTCTTCTGGCTTGGTCTTGTCCGGCTCGGCCGCGAGGGCATCTTCGTCTTCTTTCTTCAGCTCTTTGAGCGGCTCTTCGCCCTTGGCCTTGCGACGGATGTTTTCCATGACAAGTTGCTTGGCTTCGATATCGGCATGTTGTGCGCGACGGTCGGCTTCATTGAGGCTGACGGTTTTTTCGCTCATCAACTTCTGCGCCAGGGCCAGTTTGTCGCGGATGAACACGAACTCCGCGTCTTTGGCCGTGCGCACGTCATGCTCGGACTTGAGCTGCGTGATGTACGGTTTGAACGGGTCTAGCGCAGGCTTGATGGCCGCACGAATGGTGTCCCACGGCATGGCTTCCGGCAGGGCGCTTTCGCCGATTTCCTTGGTGTCGATGATCGACGGGTAATCGATGTCCGGCAGCACGCCCTGATGCTGGGTGCTCTGACCGGAAACCCGGTAGAACTTGGCCAGGGTCAGTTTCAGTTCGCCATGGTTCAGCGGCTGAATAGTCTGCACGGTGCCTTTGCCGAAGGTCTGGCCGCCGATGATCAGTGCGCGGTGGTAGTCCTGCATGGCACCGGCGAAAATCTCCGACGCCGAGGCGGACAAACGGTTGACCAGCAACGCCATCGGGCCTTTGTAGAACGCGCCCGGGTTTTCATCTTCCAGTACATCGACCCGGCCGTCGGCGTTACGCACCAGTACGGTCGGCCCTTTGTCGATGAACAGACTGGTCAGCTCGGTGGCTTCCTGCAAGGAACCGCCGCCGTTGTTGCGCAGGTCGATGACCACGCCGTCGACCTTGTCTTTCTGCAGCTCGGTCAGCAGCTTCTTGACGTCGCGGGTGGTGCTCTTGTAGTCCGGATCGCCGGCACGGAAGGCCTTGAAGTCCAGGTAGAAGGCCGGGATCTCGATGACGCCGAGCTTGTAGTCCTTGCCATCCTGCTTGAGGTTGAGGACCGACTTTTTCACTGCCTGGTCTTCAAGCTTCACCGCTTCGCGGGTGATCGGCACGATCTTGGTGGTCTGGTCGTTCGGCGCATTGCTGGCCGGAATCACTTCCAGGCGCACCACGGTGCCTTTCGGACCACGAATCAGTTTGACCACTTCGTCCAGGCGCCAGCCGACCACGTCGACCATCTCTTTGTTGCCCTGGGCCACGCCGATGATCTTGTCGGCCGGTGCAACCTGCTTGGTCTTGTCGGCCGGGCCGGCAGGCACCAGGCGCACGACTTTCACTTGATCGTTATCGCTCTGCAACACGGCGCCGATGCCCTCGAGGGACAGGCTCATGTTGATGTCGAAGTTCTCCGCGTTATCCGGCGACAGATAGTTGGTGTGCGGGTCGTAGGACATGGCGAAGGTGTTGATGTACGCCTGGAAGATGTCTTCTGCACGGGTCTGGTCCAGACGCGCCAGCTGATTCTTGTAACGCTTGGTCAGGGTTTCCTGAATCTGCTTGGACTCTTTGCCGGAGATCTTCATCCGCAGCACTTCGTCCTTGACGCGTTTGCGCCACAGGTCGTCCAGCTCGGCGGTGGTCTTGAGCCAAGGGGCATCCTTGCGATCGACCAGCAAGGTTTCCTTGGTGGTGAAGTCGATTTTGTCGACGCCCTTGTTCAGCTCGGCAAGGGCAAAGTCCAGACGCGCCTTGACGCGGTCCAGGTAGCGCTTGTAGATGGTGAACCCGGCGTTCAGGTCGCCGCTTTTGAGGAAGTCGTCAAACTGGGTTTTCCATTTGTCGAATTCGGCAATATCGCTGGCCATGAAGTAGCTGCGCGATGGGTCCAGCAGCTTGAGGTAGCTGTCGTAGATGATCACGGAGCGTGCATCGTCGAGCGGTGGCTTGCTGTAATGGTGACGCTTGAGCAATTCGACGACGTTCAGACTGGCGATTACTTCATCACGATCGGGCTGAAGCTTGTCCCAGCTGTTGGCTGCGAACGAATTGCTCGACATCGGCAAAATACCGAGACCAATGACAAGAGCGAGGGCGGTGCTGGGGAGCAGATGCTTCATGCTGATTCGACGCGGGGACAATTGATAACGCATATTAGGCCGTCTTTGAAGTCGCCGGATCCACAAGGACCGGTCGCATAATGCAAAAAGCCCGGCGCTACAGCTTCGGGCTCAGTCCAGACTCACTATGGAGGCACTGTGAAAGCATTGCAAGGCGTTGAGGGGCGAGTGGAGTGGGTTGAAGAGCCGAGTCCTACGTGCGATGTAGGACAAGTTCGCATCCGAGTGGCGGCAGCAGGACTCAATCGCGCCGATTTGTTACAGAAAGCAGGACTTTATCCGCCACCGCCGGGGGCCAGTCAAGTACTGGGTCTTGAGTGTTCGGGGGTGATCAGCGAGGTCGGTCCGGGCTCTTCCTGGCAGGTCGGTGATCGGGTTTGCGCCTTGCTGGCCGGGGGCGGGATGGCCGAAGAGGTAGTTGTCGACGGACGGCATGTGTTGCCGGTTCCCGAAGGTTTGTCGCTGGCCGAGGCGGCAGCGTTGCCGGAAGTGTATGCGACCGTTTGGCTGAATTTGTTTCAACTGGCTGCGCTCAAACCGGGTGAGAAAGTTCTCCTGCACGCCGGAGCGAGTGGAATCGGTTCAGCTGCCATTCAGCTGTGCAAGGCGTTTGGTAACCCGTGCTGGGTCAGCGTCGGTTCCGCCGAGCGTCTGGCTTACTGCGAAGCGTTGGGCGCACAGGGTGGCGTAGTGCGCAATGGCGATCTGGATAGCTTGAATGATCTTGCCCCGTTCGACGTGATCCTCGACCCGGTGGGTGGTAACTATGCGGCGTTGAACCTCAAGCTGCTGGCTCGCGATGGACGTTGGGTGCTGATTGGCTTGATGGGCGGTCGTGAGGCGCAGCTGGATCTGGCGCAGGTGTTGGCCAAGCGGGTGCAACTGCTGGGGTCGACCCTGCGCAGTCGCGACGATCAGTTCAAGGCCGATTTGTTCAGCGATCTTGGCCGGCATGTCTGGCCGCTGTTTGCCGAAGGGCGTTTGAGCCCGCAACTGGCCAGGACATTTGCGATCAAGGATGCTGAAGCGGCGTTTGCGGAACTGGCGACGAATAAGGTTTCCGGCAAACTGGTGTTGGTGATCGACGAAAGCCTGACCTAAACCCTGTGGGAGCGGGCTTGCTCGCGAAGGCGGTGTGTCAGTCGACATCAATGTTGAATGACACACCGCCTTCGAGCAAGCCCGCTCCCACATGGGTTTTTTATTACTTCCAGATATGGATCGGCCAGCCGGCCTTTTCAGCGTGTTCGAGCAGGACCGGATCCGGATTCACCACATGCGGAAAGTCCACTTTCAGCAGCAGCGGCAAGTCATTGCGCGAATCTGAATAGAAACTCGCGCCTTCCAGGTTTTCCTCTTCGGCATCGAGCCATTCCAGCAACCGGGTGATCTTGCCTTCGCGGTAGGTCAGGGTACCAACGGTTTGGCCGCTATAAACCCCGTGGGCCACTTCCAGCTCGATGCCGAGAATCTCGTCGATGCCCAAACGGTCGGCAATCGGCTTGACCAAATGCGTGCCCGAGGCCGAGATCACCAGGATCCGGTCGCCGGCCTTGCGGTGGGCGGCGATGGCTTTGGTGGCGTCGCTGAAGATGATCGGCTCGATGAAGTCTTCCACCCAAGGCCCGACCAGATGGTCGACTTCTTCCGGTGTGCGCCCGATCATCGGCTCAAGGCTGAAGGTCATGTACTCCTCCATGCGCAACTTGCCGTGGCTGTAAGCGTCCATCAGTTCGTTGTTCTGACGCATGAACGACTCGGGATCGACCCAGCCCAGGCGCCCCATTTGTTCGCTCCAGAGGGTGGCGCAGTCGCCGTGGATCAGGGTTTCGTCCAGATCAAAAATTGCCAGGGCCATCAGTGCAGTTCTCTCTTCAACATCAGCAAGATCATCAGGCTACCTCACACAGGGCCGTCGGATCGATGGAAAGTGCCAGGCGCTGACCATCGGGATGCAGGTCGGCTGCCGAACGGTTCAGCACATCCACCACCAATTCCACGCCCCGGGCTTCGACCCGATAGCGAATCACGTTGCCCAACAGGCTGTGGCTGCGAATCTGCGCGTCGAGTTCGCCGTTGAGGCTTAGCTCGATAGCTTCCGGGCGAATCGCGAGGCGATGGGTGATCGGTCGTTGCAACAGCTTACTGGCGCTGTCGGCGTCCAGTAGGTTGTAGTTGCCGATGAAGCCTGCGGCAAACACATCGACTGGTGCGGTGTAGAGGGTTTCTGCATCGCCGCTTTGTACGATCTTTCCCTGATTCATCAGGAAAATTCGGTCAGACATGGTCAGGGCTTCTTCCTGATCGTGAGTGACGAAGATCGTGGTCAGACCCAGTTCGCGCTGGATCTGACGGATCTGTTCGCGCAGGTGCTTGCGAATCCGCGCATCCAATGCCGACAGCGGCTCATCCAGCAACAACAAGCGAGGCCGGGTCACCAGCGAGCGAGCCAGGGCGACACGTTGACACTGGCCGCCGGACAGTTGATGCGGGTAGCGGGCGGCAAAATCATTGAGTTCCACCAGTTGCAACACTTCGGCGACGCGTTTTTGGCTGTCGTCGGCGTTGACCTTTTGCATGCGCAAGCCGAAGGCGACGTTCTGCTCCACGGTCATGTTCGGGAACAGTGCGTAACTCTGGAACACCATGCCGATCCCGCGTTTTTGCGGGCTCAGCGGGACGAGATCCTGACCCTCCAGCAGAATCTTGCCGCCGTCCACCGAGGTCAGGCCGGCGATGCAACGCAACAGGGTGGACTTGCCGCAACCGGACGGGCCGAGAAGGGTGACGAATTCACCTTTCTTGATTTCGCAGTTGATGTCGCTGAACACGGTAGTGCCCGAGTAATTCTTTTGAAGATGTTGGACGCTGACATAGCTCATTCGCTTTTGTCCTTGTTCAAGATATTGGCCGCCCAGGTCAGAACCAGCACAAAGAAGAAGTAGGAAATCACCAGCGCGCTGGTGAAGTGGCCGCTGCTGTTACGCATGTTGTTGAGGTAGACCTGCAGGGTTTCATAGCGGGTGCCGACGAGGATGTTGGCGAACACAAACTCACCGAACAGGAACGAGAACGACAGCAGCAACGCCACCATCAGACCCTTGCGCAGGTTCGGTAGCACCACCAGGAATGCCGCTTGCCAAGTGCTGGCACCGAGCAGTTGCGCGGCGTCCATCAGGTCGCGCAGGTTGATCGCTTGCAGGTTATTGGTGATCGCCCGGTACATGAACGGCAGCGCCACGGTGAAGTAGCAACCAATCAAAATCCAAGGCGTGCCGACCATCGCGAACGGCCCCGAACCGTAGAGCTGCAGGAGCCCGACCGACGATACCACCGGCGGCACCGCGAAGGGCAGCAGGATCAGGATGTTCATCAACGCATCGAGTTTCGGGAAGTGGTAATGCACCACGAACAGCAGCGGCAGAATCAGCACCACCGACAGAATCAGCGAGCCGACACAGACCAGTAACGACTGGCCGAACGCGTCGAGAAAGCGCGGATCGCTCCACAGCTGGATGTACCACTTGAAGGTAAAGCCGCTGGGCAGAATGGTCGCCGACCAACTGCTGGCGATCGAGTAGATCAGCGTGCCGGCCAGCGGCAACAGCAGAATGGCAAACAGCAAATACACCACGACGCGGTGATAGACACCGACGGGGCCCAGTTCAGCGCGAGACATGGTAGCTCCTCTTCAACAGCAACTGATGCACGATGGTCACCAGGGTCATCAACGCCACCAGCACCACGGCCAAGGCGCTGGCCAGGTTCGGGTCGAGGGAAATGTCGCCGGAGACCATCGCCGCGATGCGGATCGGCAACACGTTGAAGTTGCCGGTGGTCAGGGCGTAGACCGTGGCATACGCACCGAGGGCGTTGGCCAGCAGAATCACGAACGTGCCCAGCAGCGCCGGGGTCAGTACCGGCAAACCGATGTGCCGCCAGAACTGCCAGCCGTTGGCGCCCAGCAGCGCGGCGGACTCACGCCAGTCTTCGCGCAGTGCGTCGAACGCCGGGTAGAGCAGCAACACACCCAGGGGAATCTGGAAGTAGGTGTAGAGAATGATCAGCCCGGTTTTCGAGTACAGGTTGAAATCCTGAATGATCCCGGCCTGTTTGAGCATGATGGTGAAGGTGCCGTTGAAGCCCAGCAAAATGATGAACGCGAAGGCCAGGGGCACGCCGGCGAAGTTGCTGGTCATGTTGGCGAAGGCATTGACGAAGTTGCGCAGTTTCGAGTCGACCCGGCGCAAGGAGTAGGCGCCGAGTACGGCGATGATGATGCCGAACACACTGGACCAGAAACTGATCTCGAGGCTGTACTGGATCGCCTGCAAATAGAATCTCGAGTTGAAGATTTTGCTGAAGTTGGCCAGGCCCCAGCCGAACTCTTCCGATTGCAGGCTGTTGATCATTACCCAGAGCAGCGGGGCGATCTGGAACACGAAGAAGAAAATCGCGAAGGGCACCAGGCACAGAGCGGCCAGCCATTTACCACGGGTCATGGCGTTCACTTGAGCAGCTCCCGGCACACAGGTTTGTCGTGGGGCACGCCCAACAGTTCGCAGACGGTGCCGCAGATTTCGGTCTGTTTCGGTGCGGCATTTTTGTTGAAGCTGAAAGCATCGCCGAGGACGAACAGCGGCACTTCGCGTTCTTCGGGCAGCAGGCCGTTGTGCGAGCGGTCGTTATTCATGCCGTGGTCGGCCGTCACCAGCACCTGGTAACCGGCGTCGAGCCAGCCTTGCAGGTAATCGGCGAGGATGATGTCGGCCGAGCGAGCGCTGTTGCGGTACTGCGGGGTGTCGAGGCCGTGCTTGTGCCCGGCGTCGTCGATGTTCATGGGGTGAACCAATAAAAAGTTCGGCGCGTGGCGCAGGCGCAGGTTTTCCGCGTCGGCGAACAGGTGCGAGTCCGGGTAGTGGTCGCTCCAGTAGAAATGACCGTGCTGGATCGGCAGTTTGGCGTCGTCGGTATGACGATCCCGGGCGGCCACGAACGGCGAACGGTTATACAGCTCGCTGACCCAGTGATAGGCCGCGGCGGCGGTTTTCAGGCCGGCGTCGGTGGCGTAGTGGTAGATGCTGCGCTGGTTGGACAGGCGCGAGACGTTGTTGTGAACGATGCCGCTGTCGATCGGCGTAACGCCGGTCAGGATGCATTCATAAAGGGGGCGGGACAGGGCGGGCAGTTCGCACTCCAGCTTGTAGAGTGCCGCGCGTCCTGCGCCAACGTAAGCCTGCAGATGCCCCATGGCGTGGCGCGCGACTTCGTAATTGAGGCCGTCGAGCACGACAAGGATGACGTTGTGCTTCATAGGGGCTGGGACTCCGCAAAATATCGTCAAACCTGTAGGAGCGAAGCTTGCTCGCGAAGGCGGACTGTCAGCCAACATCAATGTTGAATGTCAGTCCCTCTTCGCGGGCAAGCCTCGCTCCTACAATGGATCTCCATCAGATCCCCGAATGGGGATCTACCGTGTTACGGCATATTGATGATGACTTCTTCCTGCCACTTCTGCGGCAGTGCCTTGGAGGTCTTTTCCCATGCATCGGCGTCTTTGATCGGCGTAACCTTTTTGTACTGCTCGTTCGGCAGCAGCTTGGCCTTGACCTCTTCCGGCAGTTTGATGTGCTCGGCACGGATCGGACGGGCGTTGCCTTTCGCCAGGTTGATTTGGCCGGCATCGCTGAAGATGTATTCGCGGGTCAGCTTGGCGGCGTTCGGGTGCTTCGCGTATTTGTTGATGATGGTGGTGTAACCGGAAATCACCGAGCCGTCGGACGGAATCAGCACGATGTAGTCATCCGGATTCGCCATCTTGGCCTTGTAACTCAGGCCGTTGAAGTCCCAGACCACGCCGACTTCGATTTCACCCTTTTCCATGGTGGCGATCGTCGGGTTGGCCATCGACAGGCGGCCTTGCTTGGCGATGTCCGCGAACAGCAACAGGGCTGGCTGAATGTTTTTCTCGTCACCACCATTGGCGAGGGCGGCGGCCAGTACACCGTTGGCAGCCTGGGCCGCGGTGCTCACGTCACCGATAGAAACTTTGTACTTGCCAGTCTTGAGGTCGGCCCATTTGGTCGGTGCTTCAGAACCGTGCAGCAGCTTTTTGTTGACGATGAACGCGATGGTGCCGGTGTAGGCCAGCGCCCAGTTACCGTCCTTGTCCTTGGCCCAATCCGGAATCTGTTCCCAGGTCGTTGGCTTATAAGGTTGCACCACGCCCTGCTTGACCGAGATAGGGCCGAATGCGGCTCCGACGTCGCCGATGTCGGCGCTGGCGTTGTCTTTTTCGGCGGCGAACTTGGCGATTTCCTGAGCCGAGCTCATGTCGGTGTCGATGTGTTTCAGGCCATATTTCTTGGCCAGGTCTTCCCAGGTGCCTTTCCAGTTGGCCCAGTCATCGGGCATGCCGACGCTGTTGACTGCGCCTTCCGCTTTCGCAGCGGCTTCCAGGGTTTTCAGATCATCCGCCGCCATGGCGGAGGTGCACAGGGCAATGGTCGAGCCTAACAATGATGCCAGGAAAAACTGTTTCATCCGAAGCTCCTTTGGGCGTTTTCAACGCTGCGATTGCGGTTGTGTTGGTCTAGGTCAGCAATACCTGAGCCAATTTAGGCGGGTTGGATGACATTTTGATGTCGACGACCGGTCGGCCTGAATTTTCTGCGCTCGGATACGCGGGGTGCGAGATAAGCGTAGACCATGGCTAAAGAGCTGATATGAAAGGGACTTGGCCATAAAATTGCAGGTGTCTGGCGCAACCGTTCGGCGGCTTTGTCATCTGTCAGTCATGTGCAGTGCCTAGGCTTGCAGGCAGTTGAAGGAACCGATTTGAATCACGGTTCTGCCCTGAATCAGTGCTGGTCTAGTCCAGATAGGTAACGTTGATGCGCATCGAGACAACCAAAGCGGTGACAGCCATCGGGCAGGTTCTGCAAGAACAGCTCGACCACGGCTTGTTGGCGCCCGGGAGCAAGTTGCCGGCAGAGCGCAAGCTCAGTGAGTTGTTCGGTACCACGCGGATCACCGTGCGTGAGGCTTTATTGCAGCTGGAGGCCCAGGGTCAGATTTATCGCGAAGAGCGACGCGGCTGGTTCGTGTCGCCACCGCGACTGGCTTATAACCTGATGCAGCGCAGCCACTTTCACGCGATGGTCAGTGCGCAGGGGCGGGTGCCGTCCACCGAGGTAATCTCGGCGCGCTTGCAACCGGCGTCGGCGGCGGTGTGTGCCTGGTTGCAGTTGCCGGCGCTGTCGAGCGTGATCCAGATCTGCCGCTCGCGACGGATTGACGGGCGCTTGGTGTTGTATGTGGAGCACTACCTGAACCCGCAGTTTTTCCCGGGGATTCTGGACTTCGATCTGAATCAGTCGATGACCGAACTGTATGCGCGGCATTACGACTTGCACTACGGGCGGGTGCGTTTCGAGATTGTGCCGACGGCGTTGTCGGTGGATGCGGCGGCGGCTTTACGGGTGTCGGTGGGCAGCCCGGGGTTGCGGATTGCCCGGGTCAATTACGATCAGCACGAGCGGTTGATCGATTGCGACCTCGAATTTTGGCGCCATGATGCGATTCATGTCGGGGTGGATGTGGTCTGAATCCTGGCTGTGCACACGAGCTGCCGAAGGCTGCGATCTTTTGATCTTGATTTTGATCTTCCGTAGGAGCGAGGCTTGCCCGCGAAGAGGGACTGACATTCAACATAGATGTTGGCCGATAGTCCGTCTTCGCGGGCAAGCCTCGCTCCTACAAGGGCTTTTATTCCTTGGCGACTTGCACGCTCATCCGTGGCGTCGCCAGATCCAGCCCGGCTTCATCCAGATGGCGCTTGAGCGACAGGTTGAACGCCCGGGAAACTTCCCACTGTTTGATCGGCGCGGTCTTGAAGCGTGCGCGAAGAATCGCGTTGCCGGATTCGAAACTTTCTATCCCCTGAATCTCCAGCGGCGACCAGATGTTTCGCCGTTGCAGCGGGTCGGTGCGCATTTTCTGGCCGACTTCGCGCATCAGTTTGATCGCTTCGTCGATGTCCATGTTGGAGGGCACCGCCACCCGGAAGATCGCGTAACCGAATTCCCGGGAGTAGTTCTTGATGCTTTTGATTTCGCTGAACGGAATGGTGTGAACGATGCCGTCGATGTCCCGCAGGCGCACGGTGCGGATGGTCAAGCCTTCGACCGTGCCCAAGTGGCCGCCGACGTCCACGTAGTCATCGATGGCCAGGGAGTCTTCGATGATGATGAACAGCCCGGTGATCAGGTCGGCCACCAGTGATTGCGCGCCGAAACCGATGGCCAGGCCGATCACACCAGCACCGGCCAGCAACGGAGTGACGTTCATGCCCATGTTCGCCAGGGCGACGATCAGCGCAATGATGAAAATCGCCACGAACAGCACGTTGCGGATCAACGGCATCATCGTCTGCGCGCGGGCATTGGCCAGGCCTTTGCGCGAGCGGGTGAGGGCGTGATGCACGGCGGTGTCACTGAGGATCCAGATCAGCCAGGCAAAAATCAGCGTGCCGCCGAGGCTGAACAGTTTGACGCTGACTTCATGACCCTCGCCTTCGGTGAAGCGGATCAGCGACATACCCCAGACGCGCAGGCCGAGTTCGATGAATGCCAGCCACACCAGCAGATGGGCGAGGGTGTAGAAGAAGCTTTTCAGGCGATCCGAATACAGCGCGTGGCGCTTCACGCTGCGTTGCGGTTTGAGTGAATGGCGGCGCACCAGCCCATTGATGACCATGCACAACACCAGCAGCACGGTGCAGATCAGTGACTGACGCAAGGCCGTGCTGGTGTCGCCGGCGGAGACGAAGGTGGCGAACAGCGAGATGCCCACCAGCACCAGCGCCGGCAGATACCAAAAGGTGCCGAGGATTTCGATCGTGTCGCTCAAGGCCCGGCGAGTCAGGCGCCGGGATAGCGGTTGATTGCGGATCAAGTGCGCGATGGGCCGACGGAAACGCAGAACGAAAAAACCGGTGGAGATCGCCGCCAACACATTGGCGAACGTTGCTGCGGTGTGAGCCAGGTGACTGCCGAGGCTTTCAACCAGGCGCGGATCGTTCAGGGCTTCACCGAAGGCGGCGAAACTGCCGATCAGCCACAACGGGCGGAAGGCCTGATGCCGCAGGATGTACAAGGCACGGTGGCGATGCGGACCATCCAGCACGGAAAACGCGATCACACAGATCGCCGAGAAACAGGTACCGACGACCAGCGCATAGGCCAACACCATGGCCAGGCTTTTGCCCAATGACGAAGGCAGGGCGTAGGTCATGTAAACCGTCATGACCAAGGCAATCAACCACGGCCCGAGTTTGCGCAAGGCAAAGCGCAGCATGTCCAGCGCCTTCGGGTGTTGTGGCAGTTCTTCGGTGAGACCGAAGCGCATACGTACCCGGTGGCCGAGCCAGATCAGGGCGGCGGCCAGCAGGCTCCAGACCATCAGGATTACAGCGAAAGCGAAGATGATTGGCAGCCATTCATTGGCCGGCAGCATCAGCGCCGCCAGTTCATTCTTGGCCAGATCGACCTCTTCGGACCAGCGATTGAGCGGACTGTCGGCGCCGGAAAATTGCTTTTCGAGACCGGCCAGAGTGCCGCCGATCAGCCCCAACACGCCTTGTTCAGTGGTCGGCTGAGCCTTTTGGGTGACGTCGCGAAGTTTTTTCAGGTCCGTCAGTAGCTGGGTGCGCTGCTGATCGTTTTCCAGGGACTTGATGACTTCGTCCAGCGATTGCCCCAGCGGTTCTTGTGCTTGCGGCTGGGTTTTCGCCGAGCCATTGAGCAGCCCCGGCAAACTGACCGCTTGGGCAGGTGTCATCGGCAGCAGTGTCATCAGGCAGACAAGGAACAAACACGGCAGGGCAAAAAGACGAGCGAACACGGTCAACCTCGGATGAGCGAATCGGCCGAGTGTACGAGCCCGTCAAAATCAATGCGAGCCAGGCGCAAGGTTTTATTCGTTGAGTTTGGCGAGGATCTTGTAGATCACGGTGGCAAGGATCATCAGCATGCCGACCCACATCGCGAATACACCAGCGTTCTTGTCGCGAAAGTTGAAGCCGATGGCCAGCATGATCATCCCGGAAAGAATCGGGATCAGCATGGCGTGGAACGAAGACATCGAGATCATGGTGACAGCCTTGTCGGGGAGGGTACTGCAAGTCTAGGCGGCTTTCGGACGAGGGGAGGTGATGTGGGTCAGAAGTGAGTCAGAAGCAGCGCAATCCGTGTGGGAGCGGGCTTGCTCGCGAAGGCGGGGTGTCAGGCAACATTAATGTCGACTGACACACCGCCTTCGCGAGCAAGCCCGCTCCCACAGGTTGCGATTCGCTCGGGCTACGGCAATTCGCGACAGGCGTAGAACGCGCTCAGCACTTTGACCAGATGCGCCAGATCATGGCTGCCGCACAACTCACGGATCGAGTGCATGGCGAACGTCGGCAAACCGATGTCCACGGTGCGCACGCCCAGGTGGCTGGCGGTGATCGGGCCGATGGTCGAGCCGCAGCCCATGTCGCTGCGCACCACGAAGCTTTGCACCGGTACTTCTTCGGCCATGCACAAATGGCGGAAGAAGCCGGCGGTTTCGCTGTTGGTGGCGTAGCGCTGGTTGCTGTTGACCTTGATCACCGGGCCGGCGTTGAGTTTCGGGCCGTGGTTGGCATCGTGCTTGTCCGCATAGTTCGGGTGCACGCCGTGGGCATTGTCGGCCGAGACCAGCAGGGATTTCTGAATGGTCCGTACGAATTCATCCCCTTCAGGCAACAGGCGACGCAGGGTTTGCTCAAGCATCGGACCGTCGGCGCCACAAGCCGAGCAGGAACCGACTTCTTCGTGATCGTTGCAGACCAGCACGCAGGTTTCGTCGGTTTCGGTCGTCAGCAAAGCTTGCAGGCCGGCGTAGCACGACAGCAAGTTATCCAGGCGCGCACCCGCAATGAAATCGCCATGCAGGCCGATGACCGCAGCGCTTTGGGTGTCGTAGAAGCTAAGCTCGTAATCGAGCACTACATCGGCGTTCAGGCCATGTTCGCGGGCCAGTTGGTCGGTGAGCACGGCGCGGAAGTCCACGCGCTCGTCACCGGCGAATTGCGCGAGGATCGGCGGCAGTTCGGTCTGGGCATTGATCGCCCAGCCCATATTGGCTTCACGGTTGAGGTGAATGGCCAGGTTCGGAATGATCGCGATCGGTGCCTTGAAATCGATCAACTGGCTCTCGACCTTGCCATCACGGCGGAAAGTCACGCGGCCGGCCAGAGACAGATCGCGGTCGAACCACGGCGCCAGCAGTGCACCGCCATAGACTTCGACGCCCAGTTGCCAGAAGCCCTGGCGTTGCAGTTCCGGTTGGGGTTTGACTCGTAGGCACGGGCTATCGGTGTGCGCGCCGACCAGACGGATGCCGCCGTGCAGGGGCGAATGACGGCCCATTTTGAACGCGACGATCGAAGAGTCGTTACGGGTGACGTAGTAACGACCATTGGCTTCGGTGGTCCATGGCTCGCGCTCGTCGAGGCGTATAAAACCGGCCGCTTCCAGACGCTGAACAAGGCTGGCGGTGGCATGGAACGGGGTAGGGGAGGCCTTGAGGAAGTCGA
The DNA here is from genome assembly GCF_000282375.1 of Pseudomonas sp. GM50. Taxonomy (GTDB): domain Bacteria; phylum Pseudomonadota; class Gammaproteobacteria; order Pseudomonadales; family Pseudomonadaceae; genus Aquipseudomonas. Next base: position 66,309 of record NZ_AKJK01000009.1, on the reverse strand, counting down.
TCAGGCCTTGGTTCAACTCTTCGCGCATAAGAAACTCCAGACAGCAATGGGCGGGAGTTTAACGTATTGGCTTGAGGCTTTGGGCCTGACGTTCGCAGGTTGCGTCAGCGGGCCGCGGCTACCCGTTTTTTCAGGTACTTCATGATGATCTGCTCATCTTCAGGCTTTTCTGGCTTGGGCAGTTGTTTGGGCCAGCGATTCTGATGGGTGTCCAGCAGCTGTTTCTGACGGGTGTGGTTCCAGCGAAGAATCTCCCGCGAGGCGGATTCCCACCACTCATGTCGGCATACCGTGTAGTACGGATGATCGGGCGCTGCGCTGCCATAAAGCAAATCGCGACCGACTTTTCTCATGGCGCCGTTCTGGTTGCGTAATTTCCATTTGATTTTCAGCCGTTGCCAGGCCGACGGAACGGGTTTGACTCGCGGCACATCGCGGCACAGTTCCACCAGATTTTGGCTGAACTGCTCGCCATGCTGGGAGAAGAAGTACGCCTGCATCGCATGGAAGAAGCGTTTTTCCGCGAAGTAGTGATAAACGTATTTTTTCGCTTCACCCACCGGTTTGTCGCGCATCGCGAACGACAGGGCGATTTGCTCGATGGTGTGAATGTCGAAGCTGTCGCGGGTCCATTCGTCGATAAACTGGATCGACGCTTCGAACAGCGGCGCGTCGCGCTCGGTCACGCCGCAAAGTCCGCTGTTGTACAACTTGAAACCGTTGTCCGGGGTGATGCCGTGAGCGCGTAGGCGTTCGCCAAGCTTCAGGTAGTCGTGGCGTTCGCAGACGTCCCGCCAGTCGTACTCGAAGCGGTCCATCAGGTAGTGCCCGGGCTGAATCTGGTTGAAGATTCGGTTCGGGTCGCTGGTGAACAGGGTGTCGGTATCGACGAACAAGGTCTTTTCAGCAAGCTTCAGACCGGCGGCCATGGCACAGGCTTTGCGGCGATGGTGATAGCCGTTTTCGCCCTGCCACCGGGTCAGGGTTTCTTCGGTCAGGAACACGGTTTCAACCGGCCAGCCAGCGTAGTCTTGCGGGCGATCCGTCAGGATTCTGATGCACGGCAGCTCGCCGTTCTTCACATGGGAAAGCGCAGTCAAAATGCTGAACTTGGCTTCGCGCCGATAAACGTCCTGATTGCCGTAGATCAGATAAAGCAGCTGATTTCGGGTTTTCTTGACGGGCGTTGCCAAGGAGTCAGTACTACTCATTCTGTTCAATCCTCGCTTTGAAGCGGTGACGCCATGTGGCAGATTTAAAACGGTGCCGGGCATTCGAAACGCAAGCGGTCGCCAGTTTGGGGGTGGGTAAAACTCAACATGCTCGCATGCAGGCACAAGCGCGGCCAGGCAGCCAGTGCTTGCTCATGGGCGTAGAGCCCGTCACCCAACAGCGGGTGGCCGATGGAGAGCATGTGCACGCGCAACTGGTGAGAGCGGCCGGTGATCGGCGTCAGCTCGACGCGACACCAGTCGCCACAACGCTCCAGCACACGCCAGAAGGTCAGGGCGTGCTTGCCAAACTCGTGGTCCACCACATGGCGTGGCTTGGTCGGCGGGTCGTAGCGCAGGGGCAGGTCGATGCTGCCGCTGTCCAGTTCCGGTTGTCCCCAGCACAGGGCGGTGTAGGCTTTTTCGGTTTCGCGGTCGTGAAATTGCCGAGACAGCTCGCGATGAGTGTCCGGGTCACGGGCCAACAGAATGATGCCGGAGGTTTCCCAGTCCAGCCGATGGACAATTCGCGCTTCCGGGTAGCCGTTTTCTTGCAGGCGCGTGATCAGGCAGTCCTTGTTGTCATCGGCCCGGCCAGGGACGGAGAGCAACAGGGTCGGTTTGTCCACCACGAGTACGGCGGCGTCCTGATGGATGATGCGGATGTTGGACAACGGCATTAAAACAGCCTCGTAACAAACGCCAACGGCGGCTCAGGCCCTCACACTCTGTAGGAGCGACCTGTGGCGAGGGGGCTTGCCCCCGTTGGGCTGCGAAGCAGCCCCAAAACTTCCGGTGAACCGAAGGTCCTGTGAGTGCTGCGCACTCAAACGGGGGCAAGCCCCCTCGCCACAGTTCGCCCCCAAACAGGGTCTGGAAGGCCTGAGCCGCCGTGGCTCCCGCCGGATCGACTCAGCGATCTGGCAGGGTGATATTGAGTTCCAGGATCGAGCAGCTGCCCTGGTTTTCCAGAGCGACGTGCACGTCATCGGACCCGATATTGACGTACTTGCGGATCACTTCCACCAGCTCCTTCTGCAAGGCTGGCAGGTAATCCGGCGTACTGCGCTGGCCGCGTTCATGCGCCACGATGATCTGTAGACGCTCTTTCGCTACCGACGCGGTGCTGACCTTTTTACTGGCACGAAAGAAGTCAAAAAGGTTCATTACCTACCTCCAAAAAGTCGCTCGAAGAATCCCTTCTTCTCGACATCGAGGAAACGATGGTCCACGGTTTTGCCCAGCAGACGATCGACGGCATCGCTGTATGCCTGACCGGCATCGCTCTGGTCGTCGAGAATGACCGGCACGCCCTGGTTGGAGGCCTTGAGAACGGCTTGCGATTCCGGAATCACGCCCAGCAGGGTCACCGCCAGGATTTCCTTGACGTCTTCGACGCCGAGCATTTCGCCGTTGCTCACGCGTGTAGGGTTGTAGCGAGTAAGCAGCAGGTGTTCCTTGATCGGGTCTTCGCCGTTTTCGGCGCGACGGGACTTGCTGGCCAACAGGCCCAGCATGCGGTCCGAGTCACGTACGGAGGAGACTTCCGGGTTGGTCACCACGATCGCTTCGTCAGCGAAGTACATGGCCAGGTGGGCGCCTTTCTCGATACCCGCCGGGGAGTCGCAGACCACGAATTCGAAGTCTTCTTTCAGCTGCATCAGGACCTTTTCGACGCCTTCGACAGTCAGCGCGTCTTTATCGCGGGTCTGACTGGCGGCCAGTACGTAGAGGTTTTCCAGACGTTTGTCTTTGATCAGAGCCTGTTGCAGGTTGGCTTCGCCGTTTACCACGTTGACGAAGTCATACACCACGCGGCGCTCGCAACCCATGATCAGGTCGAGGTTACGCAAGCCGACGTCGAAGTCGACGATAACTGTTTTGTGACCACGCAGAGCGAGGCCGGTACCGATAGCGGCGCTGGTGGTGGTCTTACCCACACCACCCTTGCCGGATGTAACCACGAGAATCTTGGCCAAGGTGTTTTACCCCTAAGGAAAAAGGACGTTTAGCCCCTGAAAAACATCTCTTGAAAAACTACTGCAGTCGGACAGCCTTGGCTGGAATCCGGTTTTGAGCGGCGCTTACCCCCGGTAAACACTACTTTTAGCCTTTTTCCTACTTCGTTTGAGCCGTTTTCGCTACGTTTTAGAGATGCTTGGAAAATGCGGCAGTATCCGTTAAAGCCGAATGATGTTCAACACGTCGCCCGACAGGCTGACTTGTACGCCCGCGCCCCACAATGGATCACGACGCAGATCCTCGGAAACCTTGTAGTGGCCGGCGATGGAGACCAGTTCAGCGGTCATTTGCTGACAGAAAATCCTGGCTTTCGTGTCACCTTTGACGCCGGCCAAGACACGACCGCGCATCGCGCCGTATACATGGATGTTCCCATCGGCGAGAAGTTCCGCCCCCGGGCTGACCGACGAAATCACCACCAAATCGCAACCCTGGGCATAAATCTGCTGGCCACCGCGTACCGGCGAGGTAATGATTTTGGTCGGTTTGATGGTCGGTTCCGGTGGTTTTTCCGGTTTTTTCGCAACAGTGCCTTCGAGCGGGTCGAGCGGGCGCTCGCGGGCGCCGGACGGCGGCAGCACTGGCAGATCGACGGCGATGGCGGCGGCAATGTCTTCAATGCGGCTGGCACGAATCGCCAGGGTGCGCAGGCCATGCTGGCGGCAGATGCGCATCAGGCCCGGCAGATCGACCGAGCCTTCGCTGGCCGGGAGTTTGTCCAGGGCCAGTACCAACGGCGCGTTGCTGAAGAAGTTGGGCGCCTGGGCGACCTTGGCGGCCAGTTGTCGATCAAGGTTCTCAAGGTCGTTACGGGCCAGTTCCAGCACCGTAATGGCGAGCATGCTGCCCTTCAACTGGAACACGGGATCTTGGTCTAGCGGTTCGGTTTGGCTCATGGTCGGCATACAACGACTTGTCACTAAAAGTGCCGAGACTTATAACGAGAACGCCCGCGGGCCGCAAGCCGGGTCGAACGATGTAGAATGCGCGGCCACTGTCTTGACGGAACCTTTAATGGATCGCCCGCGTTTTCGAACAGCATTTCTTTCTCCACGTTTCTGGCCGCTGTGGTGTGGCTTGGGGCTGTTGTGGCTGATTGTGCAGCTGCCGTATCCGGCGTTGCTGTCGGTCGGTCGCGTCTTGGGCGCCTTGATGTATCGGGTGGCCGGCGACCGACGGCGCATTGCCAAGCGCAATCTTGAGCTGTGTTTCCCTGAAAAGTCCGCTGCCGAGCGCAAGCGTCTGCTCAAGGAAAACTTCGCCTCCACCGGCATCGCCTTCTTCGAGATGGCCATGAGCTGGTGGTGGTCGCGCAAGCGTCTGGCGAAACTGGCCCATGTCGAAGGCCTGGAGCATTTGAAGCAGGCCCAGACAGAGGGCAAGGGCGTGATTCTGATGGCCGTGCATTTCACCACGCTGGAAATCGGCGCGGCGCTGCTCGGCCAGCAGCACACCATTGATGGCATGTACCGCGAACACAAGAATCCGCTGTTCGACTACATCCAGCGTCGTGGCCGCGAGCGGCACAATCTTGACTCGCTGGCAGTGGAGCGCGACGACGTGCGTGGCATGCTCAAACTGCTGCGGGCAGGCCGAGCGATCTGGTACGCGCCGGATCAGGACTATGGCGCCAAGCAAAGTATCTTCGTGCCGTTGTTCGGGATTCAGGCGGCGACCGTCACCGCCACCAGCAAGTTCGCGCGGTTGGGCAAAGCGCTGGTGGTGCCGTTCACTCAGCAACGCCTGGCTGACGGCAGTGGTTATCGGTTGGTGATCCATGCGCCGCTGGAGGGCTTCCCCGGCGAGACGGAGGAGGCTGACTGCATTCGGATCAACCAGTGGGTCGAAAGCGCGTTGCGCGAATGTCCGGAGCAATACCTTTGGGCACATCGCCGCTTCAAGAGCCGTCCACCGGGCGAACCGAAGCTGTACGCCAAACGCGGTTGAGTCACCGATCCCTTTAAGCACCATGGAGTGTTGCAATGAGTTCTGCTGAACCGGTTACAGGGTTGATACTTTCCGGCGGCGGGGCTCGGGCGGCCTATCAGGTGGGCGTGCTGGCGGCGATTGCCGAGCTGCTGCCGGTGGGGGCGGCGAATCCGTTTCCGGTGATCGTCGGCACCTCTGCCGGCGCGATCAACGCGGTCAGCCTGGCCAGTGGGGCAATGGACTTTCGCGGCGCGATTCAAAGCCTGACCGCCTTCTGGCAAGGATTCCGCAGTCATCTGGTGTTGCGCAGCGACTGGCCGGGGGTGATCCATCAAGCCACCCGCTTTGTCAGTCACAGTCTGCTGGGGATTGGCTCTCAGGTACCAGTGGCCTTGCTCAACAGCTCACCGCTGCGCGGTTTACTCAACGACAAACTGCACATGCCCGGAATTGCCGAGGCCATCGCGCAAAAGCAATTGAAGGCGGTGGCGGTCACGGCGTTTGGCTATGAATCCGGTCAGGCCGTCACGTTTTATCAGGGCGGGGGCACGATCGAGTCCTGGTTGCGCCATCGGCGAATCGGCGTGCCGACCCAATTGAGCGTCGACCATTTGCTGGCCAGTTCGGCGATTCCATTGCTGTTTGCGCCGGTGAAGATCGGCGAAGAATATTTCGGCGATGGCGCGGTGCGTCAATCAGCACCGATCAGCCCGGCCCTGCACCTGGGCGCCAGCCGCGTGCTGGTGGTGGGCGTCAGCGGCAACCCGCGCGGGGTCGACCCGCAACAGCCGTTGCAACGTGCCTATACCGGTCAGCAGCCAACCCTGGCGCAAATCGGCGGGCACATGCTCAACAGTACGTTCATTGACAGCCTGGAAAGTGACATCGAGTTGCTGCAGCGTCTGAACCAGTTCAGCCATCTGCTGCCCGACGGCGCACCGAGTCGGGCATTGGGAGCTGCGCCGGTGGAGGTGCTGGTGATTTCGCCGAGTCAGCCGATCGATGAAATTGCAGCGCGGCACCGACAGGAATTACCGGCGGCCTTGCGCCTGTTTTTGCGCGGGCCGGGGGCGACCAAGACCAGCGGGGCGGGGGTGCTGAGTTATCTGCTGTTCGAGGCGGGGTATTGCAGCGAGTTGATCGATCTGGGGCGGCGCGATGCGTTGGCCAAGCGGGATGAGCTGTGCCGGTTTCTGGGGTTGGTGGAGCCTGCGGTTCCGGCTTGAGATTTGCGGTGTGGCTGTTCGCGGGCAAGCCTCGCTCCTACATTGATCTGTGCCGTTCACAAATCCACTGTAGGAGCGAGGCTTGCCCGCGAAGCTTTTACGATTAGAAGTGGAACTTCACCAGCAAGCTCGTGTTGCTCTGATCGGTCTTGAAGGCCTGGCTGTCCTTGATCCCGTACTTGTCTGACCAGTAGTCGTACTCGACACCCACGTACAACTGCTTCTCGCCAATATTCATCGCTTTACCCAAATCGTATTTGATCTGCGGGTTGAAGTGCAGGTTGGCGTGGTAGGTGCCTTTGCTGTTCTTGTCGTTGTCGACCACCCAGTCCATGAAACCATCGATCAGGATGTTCGAATCGCCCACGGGAATGGTGTAGGACCAGACCGGGGTGATCTGCCAGACGTTGTCACCCGGGCGGCTGCCCTCGGTGTGACGCTGGTAGAAGTTCAACTGGAAGTAGTCGAACCCGGGAATCGCCAGGTCGAAACCCGGACCGATCAGGTAGGACTCGGTATCGCCCTCACCAAACTCGTACGTCATGGCCAGCAGCACGTCCTTGACCGGGCCGAATTCGATCTTCTGGTCGAGAACCTTGCCCAGCGAAATACGTGGCTGGAACTCCCCGTAATAGGTGTTCGGGCCGGCGTTGAAGTCCTTCTCGCCGTTGTAGAAGATCTTGTCGAGGAAGAAGAAGTTATCCCCGTATTTCCAGGCATCGGCGTGCTCGAAGGTGACGGTTTGCTGAATGCGCGGGTTGACCTGGAAGTCCTTGCCATAAAGGTAGGTCAGGCTGTTGTTCTGCCATTGCAGCAAGTCGCCGGCCATTGCCTGGCCCCCGGCCAGCAAGGATCCCGCGAGCATCAGGCTGGTGCACGTACGTTTCATTCGGTTGCTCCCAAAAAGTAGGTGATTCCACGTTATTTTTCTAAGGTCGGCGCTCTGGTGTGGCGCCTTTTCTTGCTGCTTTAATAAATCATCCATTCGGTCAGCTTTGATGCTGTTAGCAAGAGCTGAGCCAAGGCTTTCAAAAAGCCAAAAGACGCCCGTTCGGCTGTTCGAAAACAGTCGATTGAGCGTCATTTCGAGGTGCCTTGGTGCTGTCCAGAGCCGGGATAAGTTGGCTTTCTGGTCAGGAATTAAATCCGGGCTTTTTTTTAGACCGGATTCGGGCGGCCGCGGAGAATACTGACTCCTTGGCCAGGTCTCAAGTGCCCCGCAACAGAGCACTGGTGAGAGGTGTGGGGCACGGTTGTCGGCGGTCAGCCTGGTGTCGCTAGACGACAGGCTTTTCTGGTCATGAATCATCTGTTGCTCCCTCTTGTTTTTATTGTTTGAGGCGCAGGCAGCCACCCTGAGGGAGCAAGCAGGCTCGCTCCCTCAGGGTGTGTGTCTTTACTGTGTCAATGCGGGTGGGCGTGGCAGTCGTTGACGGTCGCGCGGTCGTGACCGCCCAGAATGTTGAACAACAGGTTCAACGACAGGGCACTCAGCGTGGCCATGGCAATACCGCTGTGGGTGATCGGGCTCATCCACATTGGCAGGTGCGCGAAGAATTCCGGACGCACCACGGGGATCAGCCCCATGCCGATGCTCACCGCCACCAGCAACTGGTTGCGACGGTCACCGATGTCGGCTTCCTGAAGAATCTTGATCCCGGTGGCGGCGACCATGCCAAACATCGCAATCGCCGCACCGCCGAGTACTGCAGGTGGAATCGATGCCACCAGGAACGCCGCTTTCGGCAGCAGGCTCAGCACCACCAGTAACCCGCCGGCGACGATGGTCACCGAACGGCAACGTACACCGGTCATCTGCACCAGGCCGATGTTCTGGGCGAAAGAGGAGTGGGTGAAGGTGTTGAAGAAACCGGCGAAAAACGAAGCGCCGGCATCACACAGCAAGCCGCGTCGCAGCATCCGTGGCGTGACATCCTGGCCGGTGATTTTGCCCAGCGCCAGGAACATCCCGGTGGACTCGACGAAAATGATCACCACCACCAGGCACATGGACAGAATCGGTGCGAGTTCGAATTTCGGCATGCCGAAATGCAAAGGGGTGACGATCTGCAGCCATGGCGCCTGGGCCATGCCGCTGAGGTCGACCATGCCGATCACGCCGCAAATGACATAGCCCAGGCACATGCCGATCAATACCGAAATGTTCACCCAGAAACCGCGCATGAAACGATGGACCAACAGAATCGTGGCCAGTACCAGCGCGGCGATGGCCAGGTAAACAGGCGAACCGAATTGAGCCGCACCCGCACCGCCACCAGCCCAGTTCACGGCCACGGGGAACAGCGATAAACCGATCGAGGTGATGACGGTACCGGTCACCAGCGGCGGGAAGAAGCGCACGACTTTGGACATGAACGGCGCGATGAGCATGCCGAAGAAACCGGCGGCGATGGTCGCGCCGAAAATCCCTTGCAGGCCGATGCCAGGCATCCCGGCCATGGCCACCATGCTGCCGACTGCGGCGAAACTGGCGCCCATCATCACCGGCATGCGAATGCCCATCGGGCCGATGCCCAGTGACTGGACGATGGTGGCGATACCGGCCACCAGCAGGTCGGCGTTGATCAGGAAGGCGATTTCTTCACGGCTCAGCCCCGCGGCCTGCCCGATGATCAGCGGCACCGCAATGGCTCCGCCGTACATCAGTAGAACGTGTTGCAGGCCGACCAGGATCAGTTGCAAAAGGGGTAAGCGCTGAATGGCGGGTGCGTCGGGGATGCGGGCTTCGGATAGCTCGGACATGCAACACCTCGGATCTTTTTTATTCTTGTGATTTTTGTATCAGGTGGACCCGTGGCGAGGGAGCTTACTGTGGCGAGGGGGCTTGCCCCCGTTGGGCTGCGGAGCAGCCCCAAAACCAACAACCGCGTCCCATCTGGAGGACCGCATCCTCTGGTTTTGCGACCGCTTCGCGATCGAACGGGGGCAAGCCCCCTCGCCACAAAAGCTCCCACGCCACAACGGCGTGTTGCTTATTGGGTTTGGGCTCCCTGAACAATCCACGCACCAATCAGGTCACGTTCCTGCTGGGTCATCTGGGTGATGTTGCCCAGTGGCATGATCTGGCTGGCAACAGCCTGGGCCTGGATGCGCGGGGCCTGGAGTTTGATCTGCTCGGGGGTATCGAACATCACTCCAGCCGGCGCCGCGCTGAACAGTGGGCTGGTGGGTTTGGCCGAATGGCACACGGCGCAACGTTCCTGAATCACGCTGTGCACCTTGTCGAAACTCGGACCGGCGTTTGCAGCCTGGGCCGGTGCTTCAGCAGGCTTCTCGACGGCAGGTTTGGCACCACCACCCAAGGCAGTTTCCGGCAGCGGCTGGTACTCGATGGTCCCAGGCGCCTTGGCCACTTCAGGTGCGCTGGACATCGGCGCCGGCCCGGTCACGTAGGCCAGGCAGATCATGCCGACCGCCGCGACGGGCAGGGTCCAGGCAAATTTGTGGCTGTCATGACGGGTGTTGAAGTAGTGACGCACCAACACCGCCAGCACCGCGATCCCGGCCAGGATCAGCCAGTTGTATTGGCTGCCATAGGTACTCGGGAAGTGGTTGCTGATCATGATGAACAGCACCGGCAAGGTGAAGTAGTTGTTGTGCCGCGAACGCAGCAAACCTTTGGCCGGCAGGGCCGGATCGGGCGTGCGGTTCTCGGCGATCGCCGCCACCAAGGCGCGCTGCGCCGGCATGATGATGCGGAATACGTTGCCGACCATGATGGTGCCGATGATCGCGCCGACGTGCAGGTACGCACCACGACCGCTGAACACTTTGCTGAAGCCGTAGGCGGCGCCGATGATCAGCACGAACAGGATGAAACCGAGCAGGGCAGGGCGTTTGCCCAGGGCCGAGTCGCAGAGGAAGGAGTAGACGAACCAGCCGATGAACAGCGAGCCGAGACCGATGGCCACGCCTTCAGGGCCGCTCAGTGTGCTGCCCGGTGCCAGCAGGTACAGCGTCGGGTTGGAGTAGAACACCACGCACAGCAGCGCGATCCCTGACATCCAGGTGAAGTAGGCTTCCCATTTGAACCAGTGCAGGTTGTCCGGCATGGTCGGTGGAGCCAGTTTGTATTTTTCCAGGTGGTAGATACCGCCGCCGTGGATCGCCCACAAATCGCCTGCCAGCCCGTTTTTCGGGTTGACCCGGTTGAGGTTGTTCTCCAGCCAGACGAAATAGAACGACGCGCCGATCCAGGCCACGCCAGTGATCATGTGAACCCAGCGCACGCTCAGGTTCAGCCATTCCAACAGATGTGCTTCCACAGTCTTTACCTCTCGCCTGTCACTCTGTCGTCGAGTGATCAGACCTTCTCTTATTGGTGGGGGGCGAGGATCAAACGCTCATCCTCTTTGAAAAAATGCTCATCGCAGTTATTGCCTGTGCCACTGCGATCAACCACCAGGAAGTCATCCCGCTTTTCGATCGTCAGCACCGGATGGTGCCAAACGCCGCGATGGTAATTAATGCCCTGCCTGCCGTTGGTGACGAAGGCGCGGACCAAGCCTGATACAGGTTCATCGCCAAGTGGCGCGACCACGATCAGAAAGGGGTTGCCGAGCAGCGGAATGAAAGCCTGGCTGCCCAGCGGGTGACGCTCCAGCATGCAGACGGTCAGCGGCATATCCTGCGCGTCGGCGCGGAAGATGCTGATGATCGCGTTGTCCTCTGGCGTGGCGGTTTCCACCGTCGCCAGTTTGTGAAAGCGCATGGTCGAACCGTTGTTGATCATGAAGTGATCGCTACCGTCGGTTTCGATCACGTCACCGAAAGGGGCGAAGGCTTCTTTGGTCAGCGGTTCAATCGTCAATGTGCGCATGCTGGTCTTCTTTTCCGAATTCTGTGTTGTTGGTTCTGTTGCTATCGCTAGCAGGCTAGCTCCCACTTTTGGAATGCATTTCCCTGTGGGAGCCAGCCTGCTGGCGATTGGGTTCAGCGCTTATTTAGCGACCTTGCCCAATACCCGCAGGCGGCTCACACCACCATCCGGGAACACGTTAAGGCGGATATGGGTGATCGGGCCCAGCGCCTTGATCTGCTCGGCAAAGGTGTGTTCGGCGTGCATTTCCAGCTTCTGGCTTGGCAGCAGTTCGCGCCAGAACAGCGATTGGGTTTCGATCTGGCTGTCGGTGCCGCCCTTCACGAATGCACCCTGGATTGAACAGGTGTCCGGGTAGTTGCCTTTGAAGTGCAGGGTGTCGACGATGACTTTTTCGATCTCGCCCGCATGGCCCAGCGCGACGATCACCCAGTCATTGCCTGGCGTGCGACGACGTGCGGTTTCCCAGCCATCGCCCATGTTGATGCCACGGCCCGGGTTGAGGATGTTGCTCATGCGGCCGAAGTGCTCGTCGGAGCAGGCCAGCGCACGGCCACCGTTCAGGGCTGCTGCCAGGTCAACTTGCTCGTTGTCGCCCACAGCGGACCAGTCGCGGAACGGAATACCGTACACGCGCAGACGGGCCACGCCACCATCCGGGTAGATGTTGAAGCGCAGGTGGCTGAACGCCTGGTCGTTGTTGATTTCGTGGTAGTGGTGGCTGTTGCCTTGCAGTTCGACGGCCGACAGTACTTCAGTCCACTGGGTGTTTTCGTCCGGCTCGCCCGAGGCCAGGAAGCAGGCTTCCAGGGAAGCCGATGGCGGGTAGTTGCCGGTGAAGAATGAAGTGTCGATGTCCACGCCTTTGATCGAGCCCGGTACGCCCAGGCGGATCACCGCGCTGTCGTAGCCTTCGAAGCGCTTGCGGCGCGACTCCCAGCCGTCCATCCACTTGCCGTTGTCATCGAACACGCCCTCCTTCCACACGGCCGGGGTCGGTTGGAACAGACGGTTGGCGTCTGCGAACCAGTCATCGGTGACCGAGATGATTTTGGTGCCCAGACGGGCGTCGGCCAGGTTGACGAACTTCTCGAAAGGTACGGCGTAAGCTTTCATTCTTCTTGTCTGCCTTTAAATAAGTTGGCTTGGGATGCTTGCAGGGCCCTGGGCGTTTTCCGCGTTTTTTAACACTCGGGCCAAGTTCGCTATAGGGTCAGTAATCGGAACAGGGCGATCTTGTTGATCTCCGCCAGCGCACATTTGAATTCGGTGTCGACCGAGTTGTGAATGCGCGTTTCGAACGCCGCGAGGATCTGATGCCGGTTGCTGCCTTTTACCGCCATGATGAAGGGAAACTTGAACTTCGCTTTATAGGCGTCGTTCAGCTCGGTGAAGCGCTGGAACTCATCGCTCGAGCATTGGTGAATACCGGCGCCAGCCTGTTCATTCGTGCTGGCTTCGGTCAGTTGGCCCTGGACGGCAGCTTTGCCGGCCAGGTCCGGGTGAGCGTTGATCAGGGCCAGTTGGCTTGTGTGATCAGCGCTCAACAGGATGTCGCTCATGCGTTGGTGCAGGGTTTCGATCTGGTCGATCGAAGCGTCCTGGCCCAGGTCGAAGGCCTTCTCGGCCACCCATGGCGAATGTTCGTAGATGTCGGCGAAGGCAGCGACAAACGCATCGCGGCTCAGGGTCGACGGCTTCAGGGTTTGGAAGTGGCTCATTTCGCGGCCTCTTGATACGGGTGGGTTTCGTGCCAGTGGCGAGCGATGTCGACGCGACGGCTGAACCACACCTGTTCATGACTTTTAGCGTATTCGATAAAGCGTTTGAGCGAGGCCAGACGCGCCGGACGGCCAATCAGCCGGCAGTGCAGGCCGATCGACAACATCTTCGGTGCTTCCGCACCTTCGGCATACAGCACGTCGAACGCATCTTTGAGGTATTCGAAAAAGTCGTCGCCCTTGTTGAAGCCCTGGACCTGGGTAAAGCGCATGTCGTTGGTGTCCAGGGTGTACGGGATCACCAGATGCGGCTTGCCGGTCGGGTTGTTCGGTTCCCAGTAGGGCAGGTCGTCGTCGTATGTGTCGCAGTCGTAGAGGAAACCGCCTTCTTCCATCACCAGCCGACGGGTGTTCGGGCCGGTGCGGCCGGTGTACCAGCCCAGTGGGCGCTCGCCGGTGATTTCAGTGAGGATGCGGATCGCTTCGAGCATGTGCTCGCGTTCCTGTGCTTCGTCCATGTACTGGTAGTCGATCCAGCGGTAGCCGTGGCTGCAGATTTCGTGGCCGGCATCGACCATGGCGCGGATCACGTCCGGGTGGCGCTGGGCGGCCATGGCCACGGCGAAGATGGTCAGCGGAATGTCGAATTCCTTGAACAGTTTCAGAATCCGCCAGACGCCGGCACGGCTGCCATACTCGTAAAGGGATTCCATGCTCATGTTGCGCTCGCCTTGCAGCGGCTGCGCCGAGACCATTTCCGAGAGGAAAGCTTCGGACTCTTTATCGCCGTGCAGGATATTGCGCTCGCCACCTTCCTCGTAATTGAGCACGAAGGACAGCGCGATGCGGGCATTGCCCGGCCAGTGTGGGTGAGGAGGGTTACTGCCGTAACCGATCAGGTCGCGTGGATAGTCAGCGCTCACTGCAGTCTTCCTTCTTGTTCGTGTCGACTTGTTCAAAGTCAGGGTGTGTGGCGGCCTGGCGATGAGAGGGCAGGCTGGCGTCACAGCGATGGAGTGATTGTATACAACTTTATATTCACTTTGTAAGCCTGATTTTTTGCATTTTTCACTGACTGGTCACTTTGGAGGGTACTGCAAGAAACCTGCCTGACTGGTCAGCTAATGGATAGGAGGTCCGCTGATCGTATGGTTTGGCGTCAGATTCGCCGTTAAACCCTGAATGGCGGAGCTGGCGGTAAAAATGTCGTTTTTATTGTGTACAATTTTTATTAAAAGTGTCTTAATCAGTCGCTCGCCGCAGCTTTTCGTGCTCCGAAACGGTGCGGTCTCCTTTTCAACTGACTTCGGGAGGCGCGAGGTCTGACTGCTCCACGCAGGCAGGCGCGCAGAATCAATGGGACGTTTGACTACACACGTTTTGGACGCTGCACACGGTTGCCCGGGCAGTTCGATCAAGGTCGAGTTGTACCGCGTTGAAGGTTCGCAGCTGGAATTGGTCGCCACTGCGCTCACCAACAGCGATGGCCGTGTCGATTCGCCGCTGCTGCAAGGCGATGACTACCGGTCCGGGGTCTATCAGCTTCAGTTTCATGCGGGTGATTACTACCGCGCCCGTGGGGTTCAGTTGCCTGAGCCTGCGTTCCTGGATGTGGTGGTGCTGCGTTTCGGCATCTCTGCGGAACAGGATCACTACCATGTGCCGTTGCTGATTTCGCCGTATAGCTATTCCACGTATCGAGGCAGTTGATCCCCCAAGCAGCTGCCTCCTCCGAGAAGCGACTGCGCATATAGCTTCTTTGGTCTTTCGCCCGCTCACACTGCGGGCTTTTTTTTGCCCTGAGATATGTGGTGCATGGGAGGGACCCTTCGCGGGCAAGCCTCGCTCCTACAGGTTTTGAGTCGTTCACGTTATGTAAGAACAACAAAATACCTGTAGGAGCGAGGCTTGCCCGCGAAGCTTTTAGCGGCTCAACAAGGATGCTGCACCCGCACCACTGAACAACCCCGCGCTCACCCGGTTAAACCAGCTCTGCCCCTTGCCGCTACGCAGATACCGCGCAGCGCCATGGGCACCGAGGCCATAAGCCAGCTTGCACAGCAGATCCAGCACGGTCCAGGTGGCAATCATCACCAGCAACTGCGGCAGGAACGGTTGCTCGGCACTCAGAAATTGCGGCAGGAAAGCGGCAAAGAACAAAATGTCTTTCGGATTACTCGCGCCGAGCATGAACGCGCGTCCGAACAGTGCACGAAAGCGCGGCACCGGCGCAGTCTGGGGCACTTCGGCGCCTTGGGATGGCTGACGCGATTGCTGCCAGCTCTGCCAGGCGAGATAGAACAGGTACAGCGCACCGACGATTTTAAGGGCGCTGAACAGCTGTTCCGACGCCAGCAACAATGCGCCCAAGCCAAGCGCCGAAGCACTGAGCAGGCAGATCGACGCAATCACGCCCCCCAGAAACGCCGGGTAAGAACGGCGCAAACCGTAATTCAGACTGTTGCTGATCATCAGCAAAGACAGTGGTCCCGGGATCAGGATCACCACCAGCGCAGCGCCGCTGAACAGCAGCCAGGTTTCCAGACTCATCACTTTCCTCCATTTGCACAAAAGCCTCACCCGACGGGGTGAGGCTGTTTTGAAACACCGTTTTTGAAACGTAGACGGCTTACAAGAAAATGAACTTGGCGATGAAGATCGCGCAAAGCACCCACAGGCTGACGGAAATTTCCTTGTACTTACCGGTGCCGGCCTTCAGCGCCACGTAGGTGATGAAGCCCAGCGCGATGCCGTCGGCGACCGAGAAGGTCAGCGGCATCATGATCGCGGTAACGATCGCCGGAATGCTGTCGGTCGCTTCGTCCCATTCGATGTGCGCCATGCCGCCCATCATCAGCATCGCTACATAAATCAGCGCACCGGCGGTGGCGTAAGCGGGGATCATGCCAGCCAGCGGTGCAAAAAACATTGCGGCAATAAATAGCACACCTACGGTCACGGCGGTAAGACCAGTCCGACCACCAGCGGCTACACCAGCGGCACTTTCCACGTAGCTGGTGACCGGCGGAACACCGACCACCGCACCAAATACGCTGGAAGCACTGTCGGCTTTCATGGCGCGGGAAAGGTTTTCGATCCGGCCGTCAGCGTTCACCAGGTTGGCGCGCTGGGCGACGCCCATCAAGGTGCCGGCGGTGTCGAACATGTGCACAAAGAGGAAAGCGAGTACCACGCTGATCATGCTGACGTTGAATACGCCGGCGACATTCATGGCCATCCAGGTCGGTGCCAGGCTCGGCGGCGCTGACATAATCCCTTCGTAGTGCACCAGGCCCAGGCCCCAACCTGCCAGGGTCACGGTGATGATGCTGATAAGGATCGCGCCGAACACTTTGTGATAGCTGAGCACGGCGATCATCAGGAAGCAGATGGCCGCCAGCAGCGGGCCAGGCTCGCGCAGGGAGCCGAGCTTGATCAGGGTGGCCGGGCTATCGACAACGATGCCCGCGGTTTTCAGGCCGATCAGCCCTAGAAACAAGCCCACACCGGCGCCCATGGCAAAGCGCAAACTCACTGGAATGCTGTTAAGCAGCCATTCGCGAATCCGGGAAAAGGTCAGGAACATGAACAACACACCGGAAACGAACACCGCACCAAGGGCGGTTTCCCAGTTGTAGCCCATGGTGCCGACCACGGTGTAAGTGAAGAACGCGTTCAGGCCCATGCCCGGCGCCAGGCCGACCGGCCAGTTGGCGTACAGGCCCATCAGCAGGCAACCCAGCGCGGCGGCGATGCAGGTGGCGACGAACGCCGCACCGTGGTCGATGCCGGCATCAGCCATGATGTTCGGGTTGACGAAGATGATGTAGGCCATGGTGATGAAGGTTGTCAGACCGGCGATCAGCTCGGTCTTCACCGTGGTGCCGTGCAAGCTGAGTTTGAAGATGCGCTCCAGCCAGCCATTGCGTAATGGCGGCGAGAGTTCCAGCGTCGGGGCTTCGGATTTGCGGCTTTCCACAGCGAGTACTCCTCAAGAGTTTTATTGTTATTTCCAGGGCCGGACCCATGAGGGTGGCAGCGACCCTTTGAGGTACTTGCGAATTTGTTGACCTATTGGTCAGGAACTCGCACGAAGCGAATTATGCTTTTGTATACAAATAAAGCAAATAATGTTTTTGATTTTGTAGACGAAAAGTTTGTTGGTCGGGATATATCGGCTATAGACGATCGTTCCCACGCAGAGCGTGGGAACGATCAGCTTGGAAAGACCTGGGCTTTACCCAGCGCGAGATTCACCGCCAACCACCCATTCACCGCCGTCTCCCCAGCTTCGGCAAACACACGCTCGAGCAATTTCACCTGCTCGCGTCGCAACGACTGCTCGAACCGCGCGCCTTCCGCAGTCAGTTCCAGCAGCCGCTTACGCTTGTCGGTCTCGGACGCGACGCTGTTCACTAAATGCATTTCCACCAACTGACGTAGCGGAATGTTCAGCGCCTGTTTGCTCACACCCAGCAACGCCAGCAACTCCTTGACGCTGAGGGCAGGGTAGCGGGCGATGAAAAACACGATGCGTTGGTGCACCCGGCTCAAGCCGCGACGCTCGAGCATTTCGTCGGCCTTGGCGGTGAACGCCTGGTAACCGAAGAAAAACGCTTCCATGGCTTGTTGCTGAGTGCTGGGGTTTTTAAGGTCAAGCATATTGACGTATCCGCTCGGTCTGTCGTAATTTCGGTCAACCAGTTTGACTCATTTTCCTCAGGCCTCGCTACCGGTGACTCCCATGGCTTTTTCCGAACGTGTCTCGCGCCTTAAAAGTTCTTTGATCCGTGAAATCCTCGCCGCCGCCCAGCGTCCGGAAGTAATGTCGTTCGCTGGCGGTTTACCGGCCGAAGCCATGCTGCCGAAAGTCGAGTGGGCGGATATGCCGCTGTCCATGGGGCAATACGGCATGAGCGAAGGCGAACCGGCACTGCGTGAGGCGCTGGCGGCCGAAGCCCGAGCGTTGGGTGTGCCGTGCGAGGCGAGTCAGGTGTTGGTGGTCAGCGGTTCTCAGCAAACCCTCGATCTGGCGGCCAAGCTCTACATCGACAAAGGCACCGAGATCCTGCTTGAAGCGCCGACCTACCTGGCGGCGTTGCAGATTTTTCAGCTGTTCGGCGCCGACTGCATCACCGTCCCACAGGAAGCCGACGGCCCGAACCTGGTGCAATTGCGCAGCCGTCTGGAAAAACACAAGCCAGCGTTCATCTACCTGATTCCGACGTTTCAGAACCCGTCAGCGGTGCGCTACAGCGAGGCCAAGCGCGATGCAGTGGCGGCGTTGCTCGACGAGTTCGGCGTGACCCTGATCGAAGACGAACCCTACCGTGAGCTGACCTTCGATGGCGGCAGTGCCACGCCGATCGTCAGCCGCTTGAACAAGGCTAGCTGGATCTACACCGGCACCGTGTCGAAAACCCTGTTGCCGGGCCTGCGGGTCGGTTACCTGATCGCCAGCCCGGACCTGTTTGCGCACTTGCTGCGGCTCAAGCAATCGGCCGATCTGCACACCAACCGCATCGGGCAATGGCAAGCGCTGCAATGGATCGGCACCGAAAAATATCAGCAGCACCTGGGTGAGTTGCGTGACTTCTATCGGGGTCGTCGGGATGCATTTCAGTCGGCATTGGAAACGCACTTTTGCGATCTGGCGCGGTGGAACGTGCCGCAGGGCGGGTTGTTTTTCTGGCTGACGCTCAAGCAGCCGCTGGATACGCGCACGCTGCTCAAGGCTGCGCTGGCGGCGGATGTGGCATTTATGCCGGGCGAGCCATTTTTTCCTGAGCCGGACAACAACCCCGGTCATCTGCGGCTGAACTTCAGCCACATCGACCCGGCGCGACTGGACGAAGGGCTCAAGCGATTGGCGACGGTGGTGCGCGAGGCCCAGGCGGCAGAAGCGGCTTGAGGGGATGCAGAAACAAATAAACCGGCCCATGGGCCGGTTTATTTTTGTCTGAAATTTGCAGTCTTTGTGCCGACGCCTTCGCGGGCAAGCCTCGCTCCTACAGAGGTGAGGCTATTCGCACACGCCACCAGTCCGTAGGAGCGAGGCTTGCCCGCGAAGAGGCCATCAGCAGCACCACCACAACACCATCAGGCTGCAGCAAACCGCTTATCCAGATAATCAATGATCACCTTGGACTCATACATCCAGGTGGTCTGGCCATTCTCTTCAATGCGCAGGCACGGCACCTTGATCTTGCCACCTTGCTCCAGCAGAGCCTTGCGATCCTGTTCGTTGTTCTTGGCATCGCGCAACGCCACCGGAACGTTCAGGCGACGCAGGGTGCGACGGGTTTTCACGCAGAACGGGCAGGCGTGGAACTGATACAGGGTCAGGTCCTTGGCGGCTGTGTTGACCTGAGCCTGAGCTTCGGCAGGCCGTTGTTTTTTGCCCGGACGGGTGATGAAGTCGATGAAGATGATCAGTTGGCCAAGGCCGACACGAAGCGCTTTAACGAACACGGTATAAGCCTCACAGGGGCAAACAGAAGGCGCGCAGCTTACCTGATTTTTCGCCGGCGAAAAAAAACCGGCGATGAGTGCCGGTTTTCTTCGTGCTGCAAGTTACTTGATCAGGCTGAGAAACTCGCTGCGGGTGGCCGCGTTTTCGCGGAACTCGCCGAGCATCACCGAGGTGATCATCGTCGAATTCTGTTTCTCCACACCGCGCATCATCATGCACATGTGCTTGGCCTCGATCACCACCGCAACGCCCAGGGCGCCGGTGACTTGCTGGACCGCATCGGCGATCTGGCGACTGAGGTTTTCCTGGATCTGCAGGCGGCGAGCGTACATATCGACGATCCGCGCGACTTTCGACAGCCCCAGGACCTTGCCGCTCGGGATGTAGGCAACGTGCGCCTTACCGATGAACGGCAGCATGTGGTGCTCGCACAACGAGTAGAGCTCGATGTCCTTGACCAGCACCATCTCGCTGTTGTCGGAGCTGAACAAGGCACCGTTGGTGACCTCTTCCAGTGTCTGTTCATAACCTCGGCAGAGGTACTGCATGGCTTTGGCGGCACGTTTTGGCGTGTCGAGCAGGCCCTCGCGGGAGGCGTCCTCGCCCAATTGGCCGAGAATCTCGGTGTAATTCTGTTCCAGGGACATGAAACTACCTGTGGGATTTTACGCAAAGGGCAAGGGTACGGTGACGGACACGGCGCTGCAAGCGTGAAGCGACGGCATCACTCGTCGCGACCTTCCATCATGGTGCGTTTGAGCATCACATAAACCGCTCCGGCGCCGCCATGTTTCGGTTGGCACGAGGTGAAGCCGAGCACCTGTGGATGCTGACGCAGCCACGTGTTGACGTGGCTCTTGATCATCGGCCGCTTGCCGTCCAGGCGCACCGCTTTGCCGTGGGTGACGCGTACGCAGCGGATTTCGAATTTGGTCGCTTCGGCCAGAAAGGCCCACAAGGTTTCACGGGCCTTTTCCACGTTCATGCCATGCAGGTCGAGGCTGCCTTCGAACGGAATCTGTCCGATCTTGAGCTTGCGCATCTGGCTTTCCTGGACGCCGTCGCGGGCCCACATCAGCTCATCTTCGGGGCCGACATCAATAACGAACTGATCGGACAGCCCATCAACGGTGGTGGCATCGGTGCGCACGGTGGCGGCCTGGCGCAGCTTGGCGATTTGCGCGCGGTCGGCCTTGGGTTTGCCGGTTTCGGCGCGATCGTGCTTGATCGGCTTGACGCCTTGGATCGCGCTTTTGAACAGGGAAAAATCGTCGTCTTGCATGTCAGCCTCCGCGAAGGGCGGCCAGTTTACCCAAGTCGAAGCGAATGAGGCGCGACAAAACGCGTGGCGTTCGGCTCAGTCGTGTTTTTTCATCAAATGCGGGGACATGTTCAGCTCTTGCGATTGACGCGAGCGGCGGCGGCAGCGGCGCCACAGCCACACGCCGATGTACAGCACGAACAGGCCAATCGCCAAAATCACTGCCGAACCGACCCGGTTGGTATTCAACTCGCCCAGGGCGGGCGCCTGGCCGAGCAGGCTGGCGGCACCTGCCATCACCAGCAGCACGCCGCACATCGCCAGCAGAGCAGCAATGGCTGCGCCGAAGCGAAAACGCCAGTTGCTTTGGCCTTTGGGCCGCAAGCGGCGTGCATCAAAACCATCGGATAACTTCATTCCGACCTTCCTCAATGGGTATCGGCCCTTCGACCGGGAGTTGACCGGGATGTTCCTGAGGCTAGGGCAATTACAGCAAATGAGAGGCTTTTGCGGATGAGCGGCGGCATGGACCGCTCATCGAAGGGTTGATCAGATCAGTTCGCGGGTCTGGGCGAGGGTGGCGAAATTGTCCGCCATGATCGCCATCTCGGTGTGCTGAACGTGCTCGGCGCTCAGGACGCCACCCTTGTAGGGCAGGTCGCGAGTCGCGCAGGCGTCTTCAACCAATGTGCAACGAAAGCCCAGGTTCTTCGCGGCGCGCACGGTAGTGCTGACGCTGGAGTGGCTCATGAAGCCGCAGACGATAAGGTCCAGCGAGCCGAGATTCTGCAGGCGCTCCAGCAGTTCGGTGCCATGAAATGCACTCGGCAGCAATTTGCCGATGATGGTTTCATCGCCCTGTGGCTCCAGGCCCGGGATGAACTCACCGCGTTCGCCTTGCGGGTCGAACAGCCCACCGACGGTGCCGAGGTGGCGCACGTGCACGATCGGCCGACCGGCTGCACGGGCAGCGGCCACCAGCTGTTTGATGTTCGCGACGGCAGCATCCATGCCGCTCAGTGCCAGGGGGCCGCTGAGGTATTCTTTCTGGGCATCGATGATGACAAGGGTCGCGTGACCCAGATTGGCCGCTGCATAACCACGGCCGCTGAGTTGAAACATCGTTTTTGGAACGGACATTCTGGGGCTCCTTCGGGTGGGGCTTTTGCGACATTGTCCTCTGGCTGAGCGCTTCTGTGAATCGCTACCATCGTAGGCACCGCCGTTGTTGGGTCGCAGCCTTGTCAAGATACCCGTTCTGTTCAATAGCTTGCTGAAAAAATAGAAGAGTCCTACATCTGATCCGGTGTTTTTCCTGCGTCGTCGCGGCGCCTTTTGGCTGTTAGAATCGTCAGTCGTTTTTTCTGGAGTTTGCCCCGTGATCACTTCCCGACTTCGTACCCTGCGTGACCATATCCGTTGGGCCGTCAGCCGCTTCCATGGGGAGGATCTGTTTTTCGGCCATGGGACCGACAACGCCTGGGACGAAGCCCGTCAACTGGTGTTGGGTGCGCTGCACTTGCCGTGGGAAATTGCTGATAGCTACCTCGACTGCAATCTGGAAGAGGACGAACTGGTCAACTTGCAGCGCCTGCTCAAACGTCGCATCGAAGAGCGCATTCCGACCGCTTACCTGCTGGGCGAAGCCTGGTTCTGCGGTATGTCGTTCATTGTCGACGAACGTGTGCTGATCCCGCGTTCGCCAATTGGCGAGCTGATCGAAAAGCGTTTCGAACCGTGGCTCGGCGCCGAACCTGCGCGCATTCTCGACCTGTGCACCGGTTCCGGTTGCATCGGCATCGCCTGTGCTTATGAGTTCCAGAACGCCGAAGTGGTACTGGCCGATCTGTCGTTCGAAGCGCTGGAAGTGGCGAACCAGAACATCGAACGCCACGGTGTCGATGAGCGGGTGTTCACCGTTCAGGGCGATGGTTTTGATGGCTTGCCGGGTCAACGTTTCGACCTGATTGTGTCGAACCCACCCTACGTCGATGCAGAAGATTTCGCCGACATGCCGGACGAGTATCAGCATGAACCGGAGCTGGGCCTGGCCTGTGGCGATGACGGTTTGAACCTGGTGCGTCGCATGCTCGCCGAAGCGGCGGATCATTTGACCGAGAAGGGTTTGTTGATTGTCGAGGTCGGTAACAGCCAGGTTCACGTCGAGGCGCTGTACCCGGAAGTCGATTTCGCCTGGCTGGAGTTCGAGCGCGGCGGGCATGGGGTGTTCATGCTGACAGCGGAGCAGTGCCGCGATCATCAGGCGTTGTTCGCTTCTCGCGTCTGACCTGAGAAAGCCTTCGCGGGCAAGCCTCGCTCCTACGGGGTCTGTGTCGTACCCAAATGATGTGGCACACACAAAACCTGTAGGAGCGAGGCTTGCCCGCGAAGGCCGCGCCGCGGATTACGCTATCAACGGTGCGTAGCAATCCAGATCAACAACCCCGCCTGAAACACCGCAAACGCCACCAGACACGTAATGGTAAAACGCAGCCCGGCGTCTTCGCGTTTGTACTTGCTGACCTTTTCTTCGTGCTTCTTCAGTTTGACTTCCTGTTCCGCCAGGTTCTGCTCGGCTTGCTGGAGCATCTGTGCGGCTTCGAGGATTTCTACCTGTTGCAACTTTTCGCTGTTCCAGTCGCCGAGCAAATCACCGACCGACACCTCTTTAACGCTGCCCTTCAAATGCTGGGCGTCGGCGTAGACCACGTCAAAACCGTGCACCCGCAGAAAGTGATCGCGGCGCAGGCGAGTGTCTTCGTTCAGCGCATCCTTGTTGTTCAGGTCAGTACCGTCGACGGTGTAGGCGGGCCATCTCTTCTTCGCCCACGTAATGCCCTGAGCTGCCATATAGCGCCCGATGCCGCGGTTCATCGGCTCGATCTGCAAGCCGCTTTCCGGCTCGAAATGCACGCGTTTGGCGGTGTGATCGACCCACACGTCCAGATGGTTCTGTTCTTTGCGCACACGCTGGCCCGGCAGCTTGATGGCCATGCGCATCAGGCTGTGTTCCTTGCTATTGCGTTCGGCGTAACCGAATTCGACAAAGCGCAACGGGCGTCCACCGGTATTGCGGTCGGTTTGCAGCGGCGCCAGGCGGAGCATTTTGTGGTGCTCGACGTGGACGTCCGCCCACGGCAGCTCGACCGCTGGCGGTGCGTCTTTTTCAGCGGTGGTGTCGGGTGAAGTCTGGGTATCAGTCATAACGGCGAGATCCTGTCCAAGCCCTGCTTGTCGCCAGCCAGTGCGCTGGCGACAAAGGCTTATCGGCCGTTTTTTTCAGGACTGGAGGGCCAGGGGGCGTTTAACGGGTGCGAAGTCCGTCAATAAACCCGAGGATTCGCGCGCCGAGTTCGGCCGCCAGCGGTAATTGCGGATCTTTATAGGAGGCCAATTGCCGCTTCACGTCGTTGGGCACGATGCGCATCACGTGGTTCATGCCTTCGATCAGCGCCAGTTCGGCGTCCGGTTTGGCCGCCTTGAGCGCTTGGGCATCACCGACGCCGACCTGAATGTCGTTGCTGCCCTGGATGATCAGCGCCGGCATTTTCAGTTTGGCGAAGGCCGCTGCCGGGTCCTGGCGAAACAGCGAAATCAGATACGGCTGCACGCTGGGGCGGAAAATCACCTGCAATTGCGGTGGCACGTTGTCGTCGGTGTGGCCGGCCTTGAGGCTGTCGAGCAGTTCATTGCTGCGCAGCATCAAGGGAGGCGGCAGGCGATTACTCAACTGCTGGCGCAGTACCTGATCGATCGGCCGGGCGCTGCCGGACATGGAAATCACCGCTGCGGCATCGACGTTCGGCGCCGCCAGGCTGGCGATCAACGCACCTTCGCTGTGACCCAGCAAAATCAGTTTGCCAAAACGCGGATCGGTTTTGAGCTTCTGGCCCCAGGCTTCAGCGTCGGCCACATAGGCCTCCACCGACAGATTACGTTCGTCTGGAGTCGCAGCCAGGCTCGCCGCCACGCCGCGCTTGTCGTAGCGCACGCTGGCGATGTTGTGTTTGGCCAGCACCCAGGCCAGCCGTTTGAGGCTGTCGTTGCGTCCGCCGTCGGGGTTGTTTCCGTCACGATCCGTAGGACCTGAGCCGGAAATGATCAGGACAACCGGCACAGGCGTGTCGGACTTGGGCAGCAACAGCGAGCCGAAAAGCTCGCCGCTGCCGGTGTCCAATGTAATCGGGCGTTGCAGGACAGTGGCCTGTGCAAAGCCGGTAAACAGGGTAAGGCTCAAGGCTAGAACTCGCAGCATCATCACGCCATCATCCACTCGGTGCCGGTTGGACTCGCAGGCGGCCATAAGGTTCGAGGATGAACTAGTCGGGTAGCCTGCGTATACTGGCGCGCATTACGTATTTTAGTTTCGATTTCACGGAGCGTCCCGCATGTCCGGCAATACCTACGGCAAGCTGTTCACTGTCACCACCGCGGGCGAAAGCCATGGTCCGGCGTTGGTCGCCATTGTCGATGGCTGCCCGCCGGGCCTGGAGATTTCCCTTGAGGATCTGCAGCGCGACCTGGATCGCCGCAAGCCCGGCACCAGCCGCCACACCACCCAGCGCCAGGAAGCCGACGAAGTCGAAATCCTCTCCGGCGTGTTCGAAGGCCGCACCACCGGTTGCGCCATCGGCCTGTTGATCCGCAACACCGACCAGAAGTCCAAGGACTATTCGGCGATCAAGGATCTGTTCCGCCCGGCCCACGCCGACTACACCTACCACCACAAATACGGCGAGCGCGATTACCGCGGCGGCGGTCGCAGTTCGGCCCGTGAAACGGCCATGCGCGTGGCGGCAGGGGCGATTGCGAAAAAGTACCTGGCCACCCAAGGCATCGTCATTCGTGGTTACATGAGCCAGCTCGGCCCGATCGAAATCCCGTTCAAGACCTGGGATTCGGTGGAAGAGAACGCCTTCTTCAGCCCCGATCCGGACAAAGTGCCGGAGCTGGAAGCCTATATGGACCAGTTGCGTCGCGACCAGGATTCGGTCGGCGCGAAGATCACCGTGGTCGCCGAAGGCGTGATGCCGGGCCTCGGCGAGCCGATCTTCGACCGCCTCGACGCCGAACTGGCCCATGCGCTGATGAGCATCAACGCGGTCAAAGGCGTGGAAATCGGCGCCGGTTTTGCCAGCATCGCCCAGCGCGGCACCGAACACCGCGATGAAATGACCCCGGAAGGTTTCCTCAGCAACAACGCCGGCGGCATTCTCGGTGGCATCTCGTCCGGTCAGCCGATCGTTGCGCACCTGGCGCTCAAACCAACCTCGAGCATCACCACGCCGGGCCGTTCCATCGACATCCATGGTAATCCGGCGGAAGTCGTCACCAAGGGCCGTCACGACCCGTGCGTCGGCATCCGCGCCACGCCGATTGCCGAAGCGATGATGGCCATCGTATTGATGGATCACTTGCTGCGTCACCGCGGACAGAACGCCGATGTGCGTGTGAGCACTCCGGTGCTGGGTCAGCTTTAATGGCTGACCTGATAGCCGCTGCGGTCTGACTGTGGCGGCGCTCCCGTACTGGCGGCTCTCCAGTTTCTATCTGTTCTATTTCGCCTTGCTCGGTTCGACAGCGCCATTCCTGGCGCTGTACTTCGATCACCTGGGCTTTTCCAGTGCGCGCATAGGCGAACTGGTGGCGATCCCGATGCTGATGCGCTGCGTGGCGCCGAACATCTGGGGCTGGCTCGGTGACTACACCGGGCGACGGCTGGCCATCGTGCGGTTCGGCGCGGTCTGTACGTTGCTGACCTTCTCACTGATTTTCGTCAGCAAAAGCTACGTGTGGCTGGCAATGGTCATGGCCTTGCATGCGTTCTTCTGGCACGCGGTATTGCCGCAGTTTGAAGTTATCACCCTGGCGCATTTGCAGGGGCAGACATCTCGCTACAGTCAGATTCGCCTGTGGGGTTCCATCGGTTTCATCATCACCGTGGTCGCCCTCGGCCGGTTGTTCGAGTGGCTTAGCCTGGACATCTATCCGGTGGCGCTGGTGCTGATCTTGGCCGGGATCGTCGTCAGCAGTTTGTGGGTACCCAACGCGCAACCGGTCCAGAGTGAACGGTTGGCGGGGGAGGGATTCCTCCAGCAATTGCGAAACCCCGGGGTGTTGGCGTTCTACGCTTGCGTGGCCCTGATGCAGATGAGCCACGGGCCGTATTACACCTTTCTGACCCTGCACCTTGAGCGACTGGGTTACACCCGTGGCTTGATTGGTATGCTCTGGGCCTTGGGCGTGGTCGCTGAAGTATTAATGTTCCTGGCCATGAGCAAGATTCTGGCGCGCTTCTCGGTGCGCCGGGTGCTGCTGGCGAGTTTCCTGCTGGCGGCTTTGCGTTGGTTGTTGCTCGGTTCGTTTGCGGAGTTCCTCTGGGTATTGCTGTTCGCCCAAGTGCTGCACGCCGCAACTTTCGGCAGCTTTCACGCGGCGGCCATCCAGTTCGTGCAACGTAGCTTCGGCGCGCGTCAGCAAGGGCAGGGGCAGGCGTTGTATGCCGCGTTGGCTGGCACCGGGGGCGCATTGGGCGCGTTGTATTCCGGCTACAGCTGGAATGCCCTCGGCGCCACATTGACCTTTAGCATTGCCAGTCTCGCAGCCTTCGCCGCTGCCGTTATCATTGCCACACGTATGCAAGAGGACAGGCCATGAGCCTGGCCTGCGAACATCTCGCCCAGGAATCATCGACGTGGGGCGCGCGCATGAGCGACGCGCTGAGACAGATCGAGACCTTTGAATTTTTGTTCGAGTGCGAGTTGAAGACGCGCTCGCTCTTGAACCATAAAGCATGAACCGTTAAGGAGTTGCCCAGATGAGCAGCCTGTCCGTTTATCACGTCTCCAGCCCTGAAATACCGAACAAAGTCCTGACCCACCTCGAGGACATCGCCTCGACCCTGGCCGAGCAGGGCGTGCGCTTCGACCGTTGGCAAGCCGCGGCAAAAATCCAGCCCGGCGCCAGCCAGGAAGAAGTGATCGCTGCGTATCAGGAGCACATCGACAAATTGATGACCGAGCGCGGTTACATCACTGTCGACGTCGTCAGTTTGAACAGCGATCACCCGCAACAAGCCGAACTGCGCGCCAGGTTCCTCGATGAACACCGCTACACTGAAGACGAAGTACGATTTTTCGTCGCTGGCCGTGGTTTGTACTCCCTGCACATCGGCGATTACGTCTATGCCGTGCTCTGCGAGAAAAACGACCTGATCTCGGTGCCTGCCGGTACGCCGCATTGGTTCGACATGGGCGAGCACCCGCATTTCGTCGCGATCCGCCTGTTCAACAACCCCGAAGGCAGGGTGGCCAATTTCACCGGCGATGACATCGCCAGCCGCTTCCCGCGGCTTGAGGACTGAGTCGATGCCAATCGTTGCGTCGACCTTCAGCCCTGCAACCCCCCATAACCTGTAGGAGCAGAGCTTGCTCGCGAAGGCGGCGGGTCAGTCAACATTAATGTCGCCTGACACACCGCCTTCGCGAGCAAGCTCTGCTCCTACAAGGGTTGTGCGAAGCCAGAAACAACTCAGGCCGTGAAGCGAAAGCGCTCACGGCCTGTTTGTTTGTAGCGTGTTTATTTGTACAACCGCAGGATTTAAACCGAGTGATAAGTCGGCAGGGCGAACCGTTGTTGGCTTTGCAGCATGGAGATCTGTGGCAGTTCGCTGGCCTGTTCGGCGATGTCACGGCGAATCGCGCTGATCACCCACGACAGCTGATCGCCGGCATGCAATTGCTGGTAGGAAATCGAACGTTTGAAGACTTTGCCGTCCGTACTGCGCAGGGTCAGCAGAATGCCGCCGTCAGGCCGTGGCTGGGTGGTCACTTCGAAGTTGGAGAATAGCGACGAAAATTTTTCCTGGATCAGGCTCATGTCTATCAGCTCCGTGAGTGCTTTGAAGGGCTACATGGAGAGGTAGTTGCAGCGATTGTGCCAGCACCTTATTTTTTAAAAATGCATATAAATCAACAAGTTAGTTTTTAAGTGTTTTTATGGATTCGTGCAATCTGCATGAATGGCCATCGTGCATCCTGCATTTTGCGTGGTCGACCACGATTCGATTGAACCAATCACAACGCCAGGGTTCCGCTTTTCGATGTCTGGTCCGAACGCTTCGGTCGCGGATACAAAACATTTCAAAAACCGCGTGTACAGCTCAAGAACCGCTGACGTATTTTCGGCCTTAATCAACGCCACCCGACAATAAGAAGACCGAACGGGAGCATCATGAGCCGCACGCTGAACGACACGATTACCTGGGGCATGATGCTCCGCAAGCTGCCTTCCATTGCCAAAGCCATTCCCCGCGTGGTGAAGGGCATGAAAGCCGCCAACGTCAAGGACCCGACCCAACCGTGTGGTCTCGGCTGGAGCTTCGAGCAGGCGACGTTGCGCAACCCCGAGGGCCCGGCCTTGCTGCAGGGCGAGGTGGCGCTCACTTATGCACAGGTCAATCAGTGGGCCAATCGCATCGCCCATCACCTGATTGCCCAAGGCATCGGCAAGGGCGATGTGGTTGCGATTTTTATCGAGAACCGTCCGGAACTGTTGGTGACGATATTGGCGGTGGCCAAGGTCGGCGCGATCAGCGCCTTGCTCAATACCTCTCAAACCCGCGACACCTTGGCCCATAGCCTGAACCTGGTGGTGCCGGTGGCGATCGTGGTCGGAGAAGAGCTGGTTCCGGCCTTCAATGCGGTTCGCGAGCGGGTGTCCATCGACGCTGCGCGCACCTGGTTTGTCGCCGATCAAGACACTTATCGCGATCGGGGCAATTCGCCCGATGGCTTCATCAACCTGATGACGGTCAGCGCCCAAGCGTGCAGCGATAACCCCGTCAGCAGCCACCAGGTTTTTCTCGACGATCCTTGTTTCTACATTTACACCTCAGGCACCACCGGGTTGCCCAAGGCCGGGGTGTTCAAACACGGCCGCTGGATGCGCAGCTCCGCCAGCTTCGGGCTGATTGCCCTGGACATGCAGCCGCAGGACGTCGTCTATTGCACCTTGCCGCTGTACCACGCCACCGGGCTTTGCGTGTGCTGGGGCTCGGCGATCAGCGGGGCGTCGGGGTTTGCCATCCGCCGCAAGTTCAGCGCCAGCCAGTTCTGGAGTGACGTGCGCAAATACCGGGCGACCACCCTCGGTTACGTCGGCGAGTTGTGTCGCTACCTTGTGGATCAACCGCGCAACGTCGACGACAGTCGGCACAGCGTGACGAAGATGATCGGCAATGGTCTGCGCCCCGGCGCGTGGAGCGAGTTCAAGACGCGTTTTGCCGTTGACCATATCTGCGAGCTGTACGCCGCCAGCGACGGCAATATCGGCTTCACCAACATCCTCAACTTCGACAACACCATCGGTTTTTCCCTGATGTCATGGGAACTGGTTGCGTACGACCATGACAGCGGCGCACCCACGCGAGATACCAACGGTTTCATGCGCAAAGTGGCCAAGGGCGAGCAGGGTTTGCTGCTGGCGAGGATCGACGACAAGGCGCCGCTGGACGGCTACACCGATCCGCAGAAGACCGCAAAAGTCGTGCTCCACGACGTGTTCAAGAAGGGCGACCGTTATTTCAATACCGGTGACTTGCTGCGTAACATCGGTTTTGGCCACGCGCAATTTGTCGATCGCTTGGGCGACACCTACCGCTGGAAGGGTGAAAACGTCTCGACCACCGAGGTTGAGAACATCCTCCTGCAACATCCGCAGATCGCCGAAGCCGTGGCTTATGGCGTGGAAATCCACAACACCAACGGGCGTGCCGGGATGGCGGCAATCACGCCGGCTGAATCCCTGGCGACCCTGGACTTCAGCGAGTTGCTGGCTTTCGCCAGGCAGCAAATGCCTGCCTATGCGGTGCCACTTTTCCTACGGGTGAAAGTGAAAATGGAAACCACCGGGACCTTCAAATACCAGAAGACGCGACTCAAGGACGAAGCCTTCGACCCGAACAAAACCGGCGATGACCCGATCTACGCCTGGTTGCCGGGTACCCAGACTTATGTGCAAGTCACCGAGCAGGTGCTGGCGGATATTCGCGGTGGCATGTACCGCTATTGAATGTGGCTATAGCCATCCATGAGAAAAAAGAAGTGACAGGTTCCGGAGCGCTCGGGAAACTATCGGCTTTCCGATTGACCGAATGTGGAGTCCCCAATGTCAGACAAAAGCCGCCAGATGACGCCCGAAGAGGCTGCTGAATTTGCCGAACAGGTGTTCAACAAAGCGCGCGAGGGCGATGCGGCCATGATGGCTGCGCTGCTGACCAAGGGCCTGCCGCCGAACCTGCGCAACCACAAGGGCGACACCTTGCTGATGCTCGCCGCGTACCACGGCCATGTCGAAACGGTAAAAGTCCTGCTTGAGCACAAGGCCGACCCGGAAATCCGCAATGACAACGGTCAGAGCCCGATTGCCGGCGCGGCATTCAAGGGTGATCTGGCGGTGGTCAAGGCGCTGGTTGAAGGTGGCGCGCAAGTGGAAGGTTCGTCCTTCGACGGTCGCACTGCGCTGATGATGGCGGCGATGTTCAACCGCGTCGAAATCGTCGACTACCTGATCAGCAAAGGCGCCGACCCGAAAGCCAAGGATGCCAACGGCGTATCCGCGCTGGACGCGGCCAAAACCATGGGCGCGGTGGATACCACCGCACAATTGCAGAAACTCCTGGCCTGACCTCTGTGGTGCTGCGGGGCTTTTGTGGCGAGGGGGCTTGCCCCCGTTGGGTTGCGAAGCGACCCCCATTGGTATTCAGTCAAACCGAGTTCTCTGGTTTTACGACTGCTTCGCAGCCGAACGGGGCGATGCGGCGGTCCGACAAGCCCCCTCGCCACAGGTCATGCCAGGTCCCGCAATCCGTTTCCGAATGCGTTATCCTTCGCGCCCTCAAATCTCCCTCGCTACAGGATCCACCTCATGAAAGCCGCCCTCGTCGAACTCATCAGCAAAATCAGCTCCGGGTGCATGAGCGATGACGAAATTCTGAAAATCGCTGACGAAGCGGCTCAGGCCTACGCCGATCCCGAGGCTTTTCTGACGGCCAATCCGGACATCAACTACGACGACAGCTTCCCGATCCCATTGGGTGAGTGGGTAGTCGTCGGCAGCTTGCCGGAAACCGTGCTGTTCCAGGCTGACACCTACATGGACCTGTTTGCGCAGATCGTCGCTTCGTTCGGCCCCGGCGTCGATTTCAACATCAAACCCAAGCAACTGGCCAAGACCGAAGCCCTGACGGCACTCAATCGCATTCAGGTGCAGATGGGCAGCATGAACAAGGAAAACGGCGGTTACACGCTGATGAACTTCAGCCAATTGCTCGACGACGAACTGCAAGTGGTGCTGGTCTACGGTAACGACGTGCCACGGGTGCTGGAGTTGTGCGCCGAAGTCGGCATCGCCGCCGCGCCCTCCCTGGAAGCCCTGAAAGTCGCGATCCACGTCTGAAGCCGTCTACGACGCTAATAAAACGGAACCCTCGCAAGGCCCGACTATCCTAAGAGGGCATACCACTCTTAGGGAGCGTCACCATGGGTTCCACGTTCAACAGCCTGGTTGGCTTGATTATTCTTGCCCTCGACATCTGGGCCATCATCAACGTGCTTAAAAGTGGCGCCGAGACCGGGATGAAAATCATCTGGGTGCTATTGATCCTCCTGCTGCCGGTCCTGGGCCTGATTATCTGGGCCATCGCCGGGCCACGAGGCAATGTGCGGATCTGACTGCATCCTCAAGCACAACGCATTTCCCTTGTGGGAGCGAGCCTGCTCGCGATAGCGATCTGTCTGCAGCATTAATGCTGAAGGTGCCGCCGTCATCGCGAGCAGGCTCGCTCCCACATTGTTCTGCATGTACTTCAATGACGAAGGTTCGACCTGTCATATTCCGCGACGTAGAATGCGCGCCTTTCCCGTCAATCGAGGCGATCGATTGGCCATCATGGGCGGGTAACCGTTCCGTTGCCACCCGCATTCGCGGAGCACTTCCCATGAATGTACTGCAAGCGGTGAACAAACCCAGCAACGACTAAAATGAACACATAACCCTTGTGTGGGAGCGGGCTTGCTCGCGAAGGCGGCCTGTCAGTCAATACTGATGTCGACTGATACACCGCCTTCGCGAGCAAGCCCGCTCCCACAGGTACTGTGTTTTTTTCATGCCGACATGCGGTAATCCGTTGAACGATCAGTCAGGGGTAAAGTCCAGATAGAAGTAAGCCCATCCATGGGTTTTATCGAGGAGGCACCGATGCAAAAGTGGAAAATCACTTTCGTGGATGATCACGGTGAAACAGTGGACGAACTCTTCGAGTGCGAGGAATGCCCGAATAGCGAGCAAGCCGCCAAACTCATTCTCGAGCGGCGCCTGCCGGTCGTTGCCGGACTGGACCTCAATGATCTGGAGGGGCGTACGCCTGATCCGACCGTCAAAAGTCTGAAGTCCCAGTACAGCATTGAAATCATCAGTATTACCCCGAACTGATACACCTCCTGTCACATTCATAACCAGACCTTGGCAGCAGCTCTATCTTGGGGCTACTCTGCAAGCGAGATCAGCGAATGACTCGCTAAGGTCTGGTCTTGTCAGCTACATGCTTGTTTCCCGTCGGCAACCTCTGTTGCCGTATCGCTCTCACCAATCGGTTGAAAGTGCAGGGAATACGGAAAGTCTATCCATCAGTCTGAGGGGGACGTTTCATGAGCACAGCCTATCAAGAAGACATCAGCAGCAGCGTGCTGCGCCGCATGAAAGAAGGCGGTTTCGACTTTTCACGATTCCATCCCATCGAGTTCTACGCCATTTTTCCGGACGAGGAGCGGGCACGCAGGGCGGCAGGTCATTTCAGTGGTGAATCCTTGAATGCCCAGATCAGCGTGCGCGACGACGGTGCGTGGCATCTGGAACTGAGCAAAGTGATGTACGCCACCTATGACGGGATCGGCGACTTTGAGCAGGACTTCGAGGCGGTGGTCGAGCCTCTGGGCGGTATCATCGAAGGATGGGGCGTCAAGCAGGAGGTACGAGGGCTACTCGCATAACACCATGAACAGCGACGACACTCAGCAACGGCTGACCTTTGGGTTGGCCGTTTTCGTTTTCGCGGTTTGAAAAGGTCAAAAGATCGCAGCCTCGTTGCACTCGACAGCTCCTACACATCTCCTACACAGCTCCTACATTGGATGCGTTCTCCTGTAGGAGCTGTCGAGTGAAACGAGGCTGCGATCTCTTGACCTGGTTTTTGATTCACAACGTTTCAAGCAGGCAAAAAAAACCGCCTGAGCAGGCGGCCAAAGGGAAGTTCGGTAAGTTTCTCCAGCGAATGCGCGGATTATCCGCATCGCCCCCCGGGCAGTGAAATCAACTCTGGCTATGCTGCTGATAGGCGACAGCATTGCTTCGCCATGAAGCGGGGGCGATCAGGTTGGGGCATTTACCGCACAGGATTGGTGCGGTGCGTGCGGCGTCATTATCCAACTGATTGATATCAAAGCGTTTATGCCGATGGCACGGGCCTTGCGAAGGTCTGGATGTCCGGGGTGACAAGGAGTACGGCATGATCCGCACCTATTTTGATGAGATGTACGATGCCGGCGGCCAGGTCCGCCCGCATTATCGGGAGTTTGCCCGTTGGCTTGCCGAAACGCCTGACGAGCTTTTGGCACAACGGCGACGCGAGGCCGACCTGTTATTTCATCGTGCCGGGATTACCTTCACGCTCTATGGTGATGAGCAGGGGACAGAGCGCCTGATTCCCTTCGACACCATTCCCCGCAGTATCCCCGCCAGTGAATGGCGGGTCGTCGAGCGCGGTTGTATTCAGCGGGTCAAGGCATTGAACATGTTCCTTGCCGACCTCTACCACGAGCAGCGCATCATCAAGGCCGGCATCATCCCGGCCGAGCAAGTGCTGGCCAACGAGCAATACCAGTTGGCGATGCAAGGGCTGGATCTGCACCGCGATATCTATTCGCACATTTCCGGCGTCGACCTGGTGCGCGACGGCGACGGCACGTACTACGTGCTCGAAGACAACCTTCGTACACCCAGCGGTGTGAGCTACATGCTCGAAGACCGCAAGATGATGATGCGCCTGTTCCCCGAGTTGTTCGCAGCCCAGCGCATCGCCCCGATCGACCACTATCCGAACCTGTTGCTCGATACCCTGAAAAGCTCCAGCCCGATCGACAACCCGAGCGTTGTGGTGCTGACGCCGGGGCGCTTCAACAGTGCGTTTTTCGAGCATGCGTTTCTGGCCCGGGAAATGGGCGTTGAGCTGGTGGAAGGTGCGGACCTGTTCGTGCGTGACGACAAGGTGTTCATGCGCACCACGGACGGGCCGAAAGCCGTCGATGTGATCTACCGTCGCCTCGACGATGCTTTCCTCGATCCACTGGCGTTCAACCCGGACTCGATGCTTGGCGTTCCAGGGCTGTTGTCGTCCTACCGTTCCGGCAACGTGGTGCTGGCGAATGCCATCGGCACCGGGGTCGCGGATGACAAGTCGGTGTATCCCTTCGTCACTGACATGATTCGTTTCTACCTGGATGAAGAGCCGATCCTGAAGAACGTGCCGACATGGCAGTGTCGCAATCCCTCTGAACTGTCCCACGTGCTGGCCAATCTTCCAGAGCTGGTGGTCAAGGAAACCCAGGGCTCCGGTGGTTACGGAATGCTGGTGGGGCCGGCGGCGACGGCGGCGGAAATCGAATCCTTCCGCGAGCGGATCAAAGCCAAGCCCCACGCGTACATCGCCCAACCGACGTTGTCTTTATCGACCTGTCCGACCTTTGTCGAAAACGGCATCGCTCCACGCCATATCGACCTGCGTCCGTTTGTATTGTCTGGCCGCGAAACCCGGGTTGTGCCCGGCGGTTTGACCCGTGTCGCCTTGCGCGAAGGCTCCCTGGTGGTGAATTCCTCCCAGGGTGGCGGAACCAAGGACACCTGGGTGGTCGAGGATTGAAGGAAGCCTGCCATGTTAAGTAGAACTGCCTCGGATCTGTATTGGATGTCGCGTTACCTGGAACGGGCGGAAAACCTCGCACGGATGCTCGACATCAGTTATTCGCTGTCACTGATGCCTCAGGACGGTCGTGGCGATGGCTTGCACGAACTCGCCATGCCGTTGCTGATCACCGGCACTCTGGACGATTACCTGGAGCGTCACGGCAATCTGCATGCCGAGCGGCTGCTGCATTTTTTCGCCCTGGATGCGGCCAACCCGGCGAGCATCTACAGCTGCCTCGGTGCCGCGCGAGCCAGCGCCCATGCGGTGCGTGGGCGAATCACCGCCGACATGTGGGAAAACATCAACGCCACCTGGCTGGAAATTCGCGGAATCGCCGAGCAGGGCTTGAGTCGCTACGGCATGAGCCGTTTCTGTGAGTGGATCAAGGAACGTTCCCACCTGTTCCGTGGTGCGTCCTACGGGACCATCATGCGTAATGACGCGTTCCGGTTCATTCGTCTGGGCACCTTTATCGAAAGAGCTGACAACACCTTGCGCCTGCTCGACGCCCGTTACGAAATGGCTGGCGATCAGGCCGAAGCGGTCCGCGACGGCACGGCCCACGCCTACTACCAGTGGAGTGCCTTGCTGCGGGCCTTGTCGTCGTTCGAGGCCTATACCGAGATCTATCGCGACGCCCCTGGCGCCCGGCATGTGGCCGAACTGTTGCTGCTGCGCGCCGACGTGCCGCGCTCCCTGCGGGCCTGCACCGAAGAAATCGACCAGATCCTCGCCAGCCTGCCGGGGGCCAATGGCCGTCCTGCCCAGCGTTTGGCGGCAGAGATGGACGCACGCCTGCGCTACACCGGTATCAACGAAATTCTCGACGAAGGCCTGCACGCCTGGCTGACCGAGTTCATCCCGCTGGTGCGCCAGTTGGGCAACGCCATACACAGTTCCTATCTGGAGGCTGCATGAGACTTTCCATTAGCCACGAGACCACCTATCACTATGAAGATCAGGTGCGGGCGAGCATCCAGTACCTGCGACTGACTCCCCACGACAGCGAACGCCAACATGTGCTCAGCTGGCAGCTCGATTTGCCACGCCCGGTGCGTGCGCAACTCGATCCGTTCGGCAACATTCTGCATGTGCTGACGCTGGACGAACCCCACGAGGCAATCATTATCGGCGCCCGTGGGCAGGTAGATATCGACGAGCTGCGCGAAGCCGAGCATGAAAGCCAGTCGGCGCTGCCGTTCCTGCGCTTCACGCGCCTGACCGAAGCCGACGAAGCGCTGCGTGCGTTCGCCGAGAAGGCGTGCAAGCAGCGCCGGGATCGTACGGCGCTGATCGATTTGATGCATGGCCTGAACCAGCACATGACTTATACGCCGGGTTCCACTGAAGTAGACACCAGTGCCGCCCAGGCTTTCGCCGGGCGTTCCGGGGTCTGCCAGGACCACACCCATGCGTTTCTCGCCTGCGCCCGCAGCCTGGGCATTCCCTCGCGTTATGTGTCGGGGTATTTGTACAGCGAGAACAGCGAACACCTGGCCAGTCACGCCTGGGCTGAAGCCTGGCTGGATGACGCCTGGTACAGCTTCGATGTGACCAACGAACTGGCCCGCCCGGAGCGTCACCTGAAACTGGCTGTGGGCCTGGATTACCTCGACGCCTGCCCGGTGCGCGGCATGCGCCGTGGCGGTGGGGGTGAGCAGATGCATGCGAAGGTGTTTGTGTCACCGACGCCAGCGCCGGTGATCTCAGTGCAACAGCAGTAGCAGCGATTCATTGTGGCGAGGGGGCTTGTCCCCGTTGGGTCGCGAAGCGGCCCTGAAACCTGCCTCCTCGATTCGTCAGATGTATCGCGTCAGGCGATTTGCGTCTGCTGCGCAGCCGAACGGGGGCAAGCCCCCTCGCCACAGGGTAGCCACAGGGTATTACTTGGCCGAAGACACCTTGCGCCCCGCCATGTGCTTCAAATACCCCACCAACAATTCCAGATCCCCCTCCGGCAACACGTTCGTCGCGAACGCCGGCATCTTCGCCTGCGGCCACTGACGCAAGCTCTGCGGATCACGAATGTAACGCTTGAGGAAATCCGCGCCGAAATACTCGGTCGGATTGAACGGAATATTCAGGTCCGGCCCGAACTGCGCATCCCCCGCGCCATTGAGTCGATGACACGCCAGGCAGTTCTTCTGAAACAGCGCAAAGCCCTTGTTCACCGGATCGTCCGCCTTCAGCGCAGGGTCGGGCAGCAGGGCAGGGAAGCGCTCGGCCACCGGGGCCATGCGCTTGATGCTCGCCACTTCGAACGGCCATTGCTCGGGGCTGATATTGCCCGCTTGTGGATCGGTCCAGACCAGATAAAACGGCCCCGCACTGTGCTTGCCCTCTGACAACGGCGGCCACGGCTTGGCCGGGTCTTCAATCGCCAGCCAAGCCCGCGCCCCTTGGGTATTGAGCAATGGCGCGGCAGCCAGTTCGGCGGCAAAACCGTCCAGGGCAACGGCTTGCAGATGATCCTCAGGCTTGATGCCCGTCAACAACGCCGCCAACGGCACGGCGCGATAGCTCATGTCCCGTTTGTAGGAAACGTCGTTGGTGATCGTGATGGTCTGAACCTGAGGATGCTTGAGCAATTGCTCGGTCTGCCAGGTGCGAGAACTCGCGCCCAGCTCAAGATTCAGCTGTGCGGCAGCTAGAGGCATGCTGAGCAGCAAGGCCCCGAATAGAATGAGCGTTTTCAAGTGATCGCCGTCCATGTCGTTGAAGTGCCGCAAAGGTTGGCACAGCCACGCTGACCCGGGTAGCGAGCCAATCACATTTTTATCTGGCGAAATGAAAACCCTGATGTTCGATCAGCCAATCACCTTGGTCAGGTTCGGCAAAATCAACAACAGTGTAGTGGCGAATAGAATGAGCCCGGCTTGACGAACTTTCGAATGCTTGAACATGGCTTGACCGCCTTTTTTGTTATTTCCTGATGCCTGCCTGCCTATCTCCATGACGGCAGAGCGCTGCACTTCCTTGTAGGACGAGTGCCTCGGCAAAACCCGACGACAACTTCGTACAGGTTTACCTTAGGGCCCGCGTCACGATTGGCTTAGATCCATTTCGTATGTGCTGAGCACTCATCGCTTTTAAAAAGGCATGAGGCTTATGGCCAGCTTCTTGGGCGCCCGTTTGCTAGACAGCTTGGTGACTTGAATCGGTTTATCCGATAGCAGACTACCGTTCGTCTGAGCGTGACCGTCAACGCCAATGAGCACTGTGGTCATTGAATCCACGGCTGCTCGGCATAAGGTGAGTGCATAAAGATCAGGGTCACACGGTCTCCTGTAGGAGCCGCCGAAGGCTGCGATCTTTTGATCTTTTGATCTTCATTCACCGTCAGGTTCGAGGACGTCATGACCCAAGCTTTGATATTCGACGCGTTACGCACGCCCCGCGGCAAAGGCAAGGCCAATGGCGCCTTGCACAGCGTCAAGCCAGTGAACCTGGTGGCCGGGCTGCTGACGGCGCTGCAGCAGCGCACGTCCCTGGACACCAGTCAGGTCGATGACGTGGTGCTCGGCTGCGTGACGCCCATCGGCGATCAGGGCTCCGACATCGCCAAGACCGCCACGCAGGTGGCCGATTGGGACGTCAGCGTGGCCGGCATGCAGCTCAATCGCTTCTGCGCGTCGGGCCTGGAAGCGGTGAACCTCGGCGCAATGAAAGTACGTTCCGGTTTCGAAGACCTGGTGGTGGTCGGTGGTGTCGAGTCGATGTCCCGCGTGCCGATGGGCAGCGATGGCGGGGCCTGGGCGCTGGACCCGGAAACCAACTTGCACAACCACTTCACGCCCCAGGGCGTGGGTGCCGACCTGATCGCCACGATTGAAGGGTTCAGCCGTCAGGACGTCGATGCCTTCGCGTTGCACTCCCAGCAGAAGGCGGCGCGGGCGCGGGCGAACGGTTCGTTCGACAAGTCGCTGGTGCCGGTGCAGGACCAGAACGGCATCATCCTGCTCGATCACGATGAGTTCATTCGCGCCGAATCGACGATGGAAGGCCTGGGCAAGCTCAAGCCGAGCTTCGAAATGATCGGGCAAATGGGCTTCGACGCCACGGCCCTGCGGGTTTACAGCCAGATCGAGCGGATCAACCACGTTCATACGCCGGGCAACAGCTCCGGGATCGTCGATGGCGCGGTGCTGATGCTGATCGGCTCCGAAGCCAAGGGGCGGGCGCTGGGCTTGCAGCCACGGGCGCGAATCGTCGCCACGGCGGTCACCAGCACTGACCCGACCATCATGCTCACCGGCCCCGCGCCGGCGACCCGCAAGGCGCTGGCCAAGGCCGGGCTACGGGTCGAAGACATTGACCTGTTCGAAGTCAACGAAGCGTTCGCCTCGGTGGTGCTCAAGTTCATCAAAGACATGGCCATCGACCCCGACAAGGTCAACGTCAACGGCGGCTCCATCGCCATGGGCCACCCGCTCGGCGCCACCGGCTGCGCGATTCTCGGCACGCTGCTCGATGAACTGGAAGCCCGGCGCCTGCGCTATGGCCTGGCGACATTGTGTGTCGGCGGCGGCATGGGCATTGCCACCATCATCGAACGCCTCTGAGCCCTGACTTAAAGGAAAATTGCCATGACCGAAGCCATCCGTTACGAAAAGGGTCAGGACCAGATTGTCGTTCTGACCATCGACATGCCGGGCCAGAGTGCCAACACCATGAACGCGGTCTACCGCGACGCCATGGCCACCTGCGTCGCCCGACTGGTCGCCGACAAGGACGCCATTGCCGGCGTGATCATCACCTCGGCCAAGAAGACCTTCTTCGCCGGCGGCGACCTCAATGAACTGATCAAGGTCGGCAAACCCGAAGCCAAAGCCTTTTACGACATGGTGTTGACCCTCAAGGGCCAACTGCGCACCCTGGAAACCCTCGGTAAACCAGTGGTCGCCGCGATCAACGGCGCGGCGCTCGGTGGCGGTTGGGAAATCTGTCTGGCCTGTCATCACCGCGTCGCGCTGGACAATCCGTCGGTGCTGCTGGGGTTGCCGGAAGTCACCCTTGGCCTGTTGCCGGGCGGCGGCGGGGTAGTGCGCATGGTCCGTATGCTGGGCATTGAAAAAGCCCTGCCGTATCTGCTTGAAGGCAAGAAAATCCGGCCGCAACAGGCGTTACAGGCGCGTTTGATCGACGAGTTGGCAGCCGATCGCGATGAGCTGATGGCCAAGGCACGGGCGTGGATTGTTGCTCACCCGGTCGCTGTGCAGCGCTGGGACGTGAAGGGTTACCAGATCCCTGGCGGCACGCCGTCGGATTCGAAGCTCGCGCCGATGCTTGCTATCACGCCATCGATTCTGCGCAGCAAAACCCAGGGCTGCCTGCCCGCGCCGGAGAAAATCCTCTG
The DNA here is from genome assembly GCF_000282375.1 of Pseudomonas sp. GM50. GTDB lineage: Bacteria > Pseudomonadota > Gammaproteobacteria > Pseudomonadales > Pseudomonadaceae > Aquipseudomonas. Next base: position 25,252 of record NZ_AKJK01000009.1, on the reverse strand, counting down.
TGCTGCGGTGGAAGGCGCCCAGGTGGATTTCGACACCGCGCATCTGATCGAAACCCGCTACTTCACCGAACTGACCACCGGCCAGGTGGCGAAAAACCTCATCGGCACGTTCTGGTTTCAGCTCAATGAGATCAATGCCGGCGGCTCTCGGCCCCAAGGCATAGCGCCTTACGTAACGAAGAAAGTCGGCGTGCTCGGCGCCGGGATGATGGGCGCGGGCATCGCGTTTGTCAGCGCATCAGCCGGCATCGACGTGGTGCTCAAAGACATCAATCTCGCCGCGGCAGAGAAGGGCAAGGCCCACTCGGCGACGTTGCTGGACAAGAAGGTTGCGCGTGGTCAGTTAACCCGGGAGCAGCGCGAGGATATTTTGGCGAGAATCCATGCCACCGAAAACGATGCGGATCTGGCCGGTTGCGATTTGATCATTGAAGCGGTGTTCGAAGATCGCGAACTGAAAGCCAAGGTCTCATCGGCGGCGCAAGCAGTCGTCGGCCCGGATGCGGTCATCGCCTCCAACACCTCGACTTTGCCGATCAGCGGCCTGGCCACCGCCGTGCCGGACCAGACGAAATTCATCGGCCTGCATTTCTTCAGTCCCGTGGAGAAAATGCCGCTGGTGGAAATCATCAAAGGCGCCCATACCAGCGACGAAACCCTGGCGCGTGGTTTCGATTTCGTCCTGCAAATCAAGAAAACGCCGATTGTGGTCAACGACAGTCGCGGCTTCTTTACCTCGCGGGTGTTCGGTACCTTCACCAACGAAGGTATTGCCATGCTTGGCGAAGGCGTGAGCGCGCCGATGATCGAGACCGAAGCGCGCAAGGCCGGTATGCCCGTCGGGCCTCTGGCGATCTCCGACGAAGTTTCCCTCAGCCTCATGAGCCATATCCGCGAGCAAACCGCCAAAGACCTGCGAGCAGAAGGGAAAAACCTGATTGAGCACCCGGCATTCGCCGTGATTGACTTATTGCTCAAGGAGTTCAAGCGTCCGGGCAAGGCCGCTGGAGGTGGTTTCTACGATTACCCGGCCACAGGGCAGAAGCATTTGTGGCCAGAGCTGAAAAGCCGTTTCGAGAAAGCCGATGGGCAGATTTCGCCGCAGGACATACGTGATCGACTGCTGTTCGTACAAGCCATCGAAACCGTGCGTTGTATGGAGGAGGGCGTGCTGACCTCGACGGCGGATGCCAACGTCGGCTCGATCTTCGGCATCGGCTTCGCAGCCTGGACCGGCGGTGCGTTGCAGTTCATCAACCAGTACGGCGTCAAAGACTTTGTCGCCCGCGCCCAGTACCTGGCCGAGCAGTACGGCGAGCGCTTCACACCGCCTGCGCTGCTGCTGGAGAAAGCCGCCAAAAACGCGTTGTTCTAAGGGACGTTCCAAGGGACCGATGACGCGTTCCGGGGCTTGCCTTGCCACCGTGTTTCAAGGCAGGCTCTGGGGTGTGCATTATTCCCATCACGTGTCAGGTATTTTTTATGTCGTTACGCATCTGCATTCTGGAAACCGACATCCTGCGTCCGGAACTGGTCGATCAATATCAGGGTTATGGGCAGATGTTCCAGCGTCTGTTTTCGCAGCAACCCATCGCTGCCGAGTTCACCGTGTACAACGTGATGCAGGGCGATTATCCCAGCGATGACCTGACCTTCGATGCGTATCTGGTCACCGGCAGCAAGGCCGATTCCTTCGGCACCGACCCGTGGATTCAAACCCTCAAGACGTATCTGCTGAAACGTTATGAGCGCGGCGACAAACTGCTGGGCGTGTGCTTCGGCCATCAACTGCTGGCGCTGCTGTTGGGTGGCAAGAGCGAGCGTGCGACCCAAGGCTGGGGCGTCGGCACCCACAAGTACAAACTCGCCGCCAAGGCGCCGTGGATGAGCCCGGTGAGGGAAGAACTGACCTTGTTGATCAGCCATCAGGACCAGGTCACCGCGTTGCCGGAAAACGCTACGGTCATCGCTTCGAGCGATTTCTGCCCGTTCGCCGCGTACCACATTAACGATCAAGTGCTGTGCTTCCAGGGGCATCCGGAGTTCATTCACGATTACTCACGGGCGTTGCTGGATATTCGTCAGGAAGCGCTGGGCGAGCAGATTTATTCGAAAGGTATGGCGAGTCTTGAACACGAGCATCACGGTACTACCGTCGCAGAGTGGATGATGCGGTTTGTGGCGCACAAGCCTGAGGGTGAGTCGGTTAAGCCTTAAAAGCTTCGCGGGCAAGTCGGATCGCTGCACCGCTCGCTCCTACAGGTACAGCGATTGCCGCGTGATTTGGGCACGAAACAAAACCTGTAGGAGCGAGGCTTGCCCGCGAATTTCGCAGACGCCTCGGTCCCGACTACAACCACCCAGATTTTTTGAAACTCGCCCACAAACTGATACACCCCACCGCAATAAACCCCAATACCCCGAAATACCCGTAATGCCAACTCAACTCCGGCATGTTCTGGAAGTTCATCCCGTAGATCCCGGCGACCGCCGTCGGGAACGCCAGAATCGCCGCCCATGCCGCAAACTTGCGCTGCACCACGCTTTGCCGTGACGCCTCCAGCAACACCCCGACCTCGATGGTCTGGCTGGCAATGTCCGCCAGGGTCGTCAGGTCTTCCATCTGCCGCGTGACATGAATCTGCACATCGCGGAAATACGGGCGCATGTTCTTGTCGATGAACGGAAAGCTCAGCTTTTGCAGTTCCTCACCAATCTCCACCATCGGTGCCGCATACCGGCGCAAGCGCAATACATCGCGACGCAGGCTGTGGAGTTTCTGGATATCGCGCTCGTTCAGGGAACCGCACATAACGTTTTGTTCCAGCTCATCGATCTCGGCATGGATCGCTTCGCCCATCGGCTGGTAGTTTTCAATCACGAAGTCGAGGATGGCATAGAGTACGAAATCTTCCCCATGCTCCAACAACAGCGGCCGCGCCTCACAGCGCTGTCGGACGTACGCGTAGGACGCCGAATGACCATTGCGTGCGGTAATGATGTAACCCTTGCCGGCGAAGATATGAGTCTCGATGAACTGCAGTTTGCCTTCATTGCGGATAGGCGAATACGTGACGATGAACAGTGCGTCGCCGAACGTCTCCAGCTTCGGTCGGCTGTGTTTTTCCAGGGCATCTTCGATGGCCAGTTCGTGCAGATTGAACTGGCGTTGCAGGTTGAACAGCTCCTGGGCGTTCGGTTCTTCGAGGCCAATCCACACAAAGTGGCCAGGCTTGGCAGCCCAGGCAGCGCCTTCGTCGAGGGTGATATTGGTGACCTTCTTACCGGCGCTGTAAACCGCAGCAGCAACGACTCTACCCATGATGGTGATTCACTTCTTGTTAGCCGCTTTCTATTGGTAAAGACTGGCGGTGCCAGTCAGGATTCAGCTTAACCTTGTCTGCTGCTTGAGAGTCAGCAAAATCTGTAGAGTTCGCAGGCAAAAGAAAACCCGCACAGGGCGGGTTTCATTCAGGCAACTTGCAGTTGCCGATCCATTGAGTCGATGCACTCGCGCATCTGTTCGCGGCACTGGGCAATCAGCATCGGCATGTCATCCAGGCTCAATCCAACCGTCGGAATCGCCGGCAGCGAACGGATCAGAATCTTCCCACTGCGCCAGCGGTTCAAACGCATGTGTTTGACGTAACTGCTGACACACACCGGCACGATCGGCACGCCCGCGGCAATCGCCATCTGGAACGCGCCTTTCTTGAACGGCAGCAGCTCTTCACCGAGGTTACGGGTGCCTTCCGGGAAGACCCAGATCGAGGTGTCTTCATGCTGCAAGGTGCGCGTAGTGGTCAGCATCGACTGGCGTGCCTTGTGCGCGTTGCCGCGGTCAATCAACACATTACCGGCCAGCCAGAACAACTGCCCGAACAGCGGCACCCACTTCAGGCTCTTCTTGCCAATGCATACGGTGCGGCGGGGCACCACGTTGCCGAACACAAACAGGTCGTAGTTGGACTGGTGGTTAGCAATGATCACGCAGCTGTCAGGCTTATCCATCAACGGCCCGACGTCCGCTTTCACCCGCAAACGCAAAATGCACATCGCCGGCCACGCATACAGACGCGCGCATAAACGGCTGTTGTCCGGATTAAACGGGCGGCACAGACCGAGGATCACTCCAAGCATACCGGCCAGAATAAAGTGCAAGCCCATCAATAACATACGAAACACAAACAGCATTTAAAGGGCCCACCGGGACAAAAGGTGGCGCAGTGTACGGATGTGCACTGTTTTCGGCAATTGCCGCTATAGAAGTGGGAGATAGCCGATGTTTGAGCGCATGTTTCCGACTTATGGGTCAGAGGCGGTTTAGAGCGGTTGTAAGGTTTTAAACCAGACACGCAAGAAAAAGCCCGACACGACGGTCGGGCTTTTCGGTGCAACGCGTTCGGGCTTAACCCATATGCTCCTGATCCAGGATGATCGCGTTGTCCAGCGTCTCCAGCAGCGCCTTGCGCACTTTCAGCTTGGTGTTCTTGTGGGCGATCATGTTGAGCTTCTTCAACTGACGAGCCGCTGCCAGTGCCGCGCCTTGCAGCTCTTCGGCCGACACCACCACATCAAGGAAGCCGGCATCCACAGCACTCTGCGGATTGAACATCTCGGCATTGATCACCGCACGATGAAACGCCGACTTGCGCAGACGATCACGCGCCAGCTCGATACCGGCGTGGTGCATGGTCATACCGATCTGCACTTCGTTCAGGCCAATGCTGAACGGGCCATCGACACCAATGCGGTAGTCAGCCGACAACAGAATAAACGCACCCTTGGCCACCGCATGCCCGGGGCACGCCACGACCACCGGGAACGGGTGCGACAGCAGGCGACGAGCCAATGTCGAACCGGCTGCCACCAGCGCTCTGGCTTCGTTAGGGCCGGCCGTCATCACCTTCAAGTCGTAACCGCCCGAAAAAATCCCCGGCTGACTGGTAATGATCACTACCGCCCGATCTTCCACCGCCCGATCCAGCGCAGCGTTAAACGCAACAATCACGTCCGGCGAGATGGCATTGACCTTGCCATTGCTCAAGGTCAGGGTCGCGATACCGTCTTCGAGATGGTAAGAAATCAACTCACTCATGACGCCAATCCTTCTAATAAAGTAGGGCAGACGTTACCCACCGCCGTAGGCCAGGTAAAGCGCCGTGACTGACCACCCGGTCACCCTTTTCCTCGCCCGGCAAGCGTTGCCGGCCACGCCAGCCGCGCATTCCCCTCTATATAGAAGAGGGCGCGAAGCCGGAGATTGGCGGGTTTGCCATGGCACGGCACTCGCCGGAACGACTAAATCGCTAACCGCATGAAAATTCTGCAAAAAAAGTTTGCCATCAGAAAAGCTTTCGACTACATTAGCGCGCCTCGACAGACAGAACATGTTTGACGAGATACGGTGAAGTGTCCGAGTGGCTTAAGGAGCACGCCTGGAAAGTGTGTATACAAGAAATTGTATCGAGAGTTCGAATCTCTCCTTCACCGCCACATTTTGAAAACACAAACCCCTGATTTTTCTAGAGAAAGTCGGGGGTTTGTGGTTTTTGGCGTCTGGAAAATGGCGATATGGGAATACGAACGTATTTTTGAATCGCTTCAACCAGTGGCAAAAGCTTCGGGCACAATTGGATAAGCCGAGAGGTGTAGCGACGCTGTTGGACACATGCAAGACGCAAGTTTGTCGAGGCGCAAAAGGTGCAGCCCAAAGGCAAAACCGGGCGTGCGGATATCGTCCTGAATCTGATCAACTAGCTGTACGGTATCGAGCGAGATTTAAAAGAAGTCGGCGATGAACATCGCCATGAAAGCCGACAACAAGACAGCCTGCCGGTGTTGGCCCAATTGCACACATGGCTGGAGAAAACCCAGCCACAAGTAACTGCCCAAAATGCACTGGGCAAAACCATCAGCTACCTGGCCAGCAACTGGATCAAGTTGGTGCGCTACACTGAAGCCGGTTACTTGCCGATCGACAACAACGCCGCCGAGCGCGCGATCAGGCCCTTCGTGATCGAGCGCAAGAATTGGCTGTTCAGCGACACGCCCAAAGGTGCGATGGCCAGCGCTCAACTTTACAGCCTGGTCGAGACGGCTAAAGCCAACGGCCAAGAGCCCTATGCGTGGCTGCGCCACGCACTTGAGCGCCTGCCGACGGCTTCTTCGGTTGAGGATTACGAAGCTTTACTGCCCTGGAACTGCTCGCCGGTATTGCATAGTTAAACGCGCTGTCCATCTTGATGGCTGGTAGGGTTTACGGTGAGTTTAAAGAATGAGCGGAGCAACGATCATGGAATACGACGATAAACTGATTGAAGAAGCCGTGCTTGCCCTGTTGGCAACCTTCAGTTTTGATAACGGCAATGCTTGGAAAGGGTTCGACTTCGAGACCATGAGCCGATTGCATGAACATGGTTTCATCAGCAATCCGGTGAACAAGAACAAATCGATTTGGTTGACGGCTGAAGGGCTGGAGCGAGGTCGGCAGATAGCCGACCGGTTGTTTGGGGTAAGAACTCAAGTGGAGCCTGTATCCGACTCGGATACCTGACTTCATACCACGGCCATACACTAGGTGGGGTTTATGGGGCGCTTATATTTCCTGTTGGCTAGAACTGGGCGTTTCATCTTCTGGTTTGCTCCCTGAGCCAACAGGCCTAGTTTGTGACGACGCCGTGTTTAATGCCGAGCAATACGGCAGCGCGATGGGCCTCGCCCCGTAGATATTTCTTCTGTCCGTTCAACACTGCGTACACCGTCGACGCATTGAGGTGATACTGATCGGCCCAGTCTTTCGCTGACAGATCTTGATGTGCGAGGCGCTCTCGAGCCTCTCGCATGCTTGCTCGGTGGGGTATGCGTTCGGCATAGTCTCGTTTCGTATGATTTCGTGTGATGATAGGTGGAGTTTTTCCCATGATTGTGGGTGTTTCAACTCACCGTGGAGACGTTTGTGGGGATTGGTGATCGCCTAAAAGAAGAACGCGAGCGCTTAGGGTTTAATCAGACCGAGTTTGCGGCGAAAGCCGGTGTCTCGAAGAACAGTCAGTACAACTATGAAAAAGGCGAGCGAAGCCCAGATGCGACCTGTCTCGCAGCGATAGCTGAAAACGGCGTCGATATTTTGTACGTGGTGACCGGTGAACATAAGCCTGTGAGCGCCGACTGGATTAGTACTGATGCGGCAAGTTTTCTGGTTTTTTTTCAGAGCATCAGCGAGCCAGATCGAGATGTGTTGTTCCGTATGGCTGCTGCCTTTGCGAAGGCCGCAAGCATCGATGCAAAAAAAGACAACGACTGACCTGGTCAAAAGCTGCCTAGGTAAGTGGATGCAGTACACCGGCTACGATGGCCGGCTTTTTCATGGATATGGAGCGGAGCGGTTCGAATGGCATTAAAACCCTGCAAATCTTGCAAACACAGCGTTTCTACTTCAGCTAAGACCTGCCCCAGTTGCGGTGTTGCGAATCCCGGCGTAACTGGGTTGCAACAGATTGGCGGGTTCGTAATTCTGGCGATCATTATCGGTGTGGCAGTTTCGATTTTCTCAAGTGGAAGCAAGGACCAACCCGTGGAGACGGTCGCGCAGAGCGCCACAAAGCTTATGTATAAGATCACCGAGGACGAATTTAGTGAAGGTCAGCCGCGGAGAGTAAAAGTTCTTCTGAACCAACGGTTCACCGAAGAGGAACTAGCCGAGGTTTCTAAAATTATTCAGGCCAATAGCAAATCTAATGCGGAAATGACCTTTATCGGATTTCGTGTTGAAGGGCAAAGCGATAAGGCGTACTGGGCGCAGGTTAAATTCACTCCTGATTACGAAAGCACGCTCTACGGTCTCAGCGTCCAGGAGTATCAGCAGCTGAAAGCGTTGGATCTGAAGGACTATCCGGACAGGATCGGCAGTTGGTTACGCGACGGTACTCTTGGCCATGTGATGGTGCTTTATCAGCGTGATGGGAAATTCTTTATCGATTCGATCTTCCCTACCGGAGGAAAAAACACCGTGAGCTACATCGGGCAAAAGCTTCCCGATGGTGGGTTGCGCTTGCAAACCCCTGATAACGCCTTCGGCGAATACTATGTCATCGACGCTAAAGGGACTTTGCAGGGGTGGGGTGAGAATGGTGTCTACCTGACCCTTCCACCGAACCAGCCTGCCTCCTAAGGCCCAAGCGACATTGGTACTTACATTTCCTACGTGATGAGCAGCTACGGCAGTGGTCGTCTTGATGGCGGCTCCCATTCAAACCAGCCCTGAATATTTTTTTTGGGGGCTGGTGACACACAAAAACGTGCTGAGAATGGGTGACTCCCGGGCGATTAGGGCGCGCGCGATCACAGAGGGGCGCAACATTCCTGTGGCAGCCTTTGTTGCGCAGTACCTTGCTGCTAGAAGGAATGTGATCGAGTTGCGAGGATGTTACGACGAGCAGTTTTTTGTGGATCTGATCATCAAACATACGGACGGGACGGCTGTGTTTTTTGAAGACGCTCATTCCCGTGACCGATGATCAATTTGAGCTCTTAGAGCTATTAACCGGAGTAGATAATCATGAGTGCAGCTAAAGGTGGGGTATCCAGCCCTTTGGCTGACTTTTTCACCAAGGCGTCCGCTGAGACGAAGCGGGATGTTTATAACTCTGTGATCAGCAAAGCCATTGCTTCTCAACGGGCTGTTATCGAAAAGGCTGAGGCGATCAAAAAGGCGAATGCAGCCGCCGAGAAGAACGCTTAAAGATTAGTGTTGCCCGAATTCCCACGCCCAGCCGATGCTGGGCTTTTTGTTTTCATCATCTCCACACTTGGGAATAATGCGTGCCTCTATGAAGAAGGAAATCTCATGATCACCACCACAACCCACACCATCGAAGGTCGGCAAATCACCGCTTACCTGGACATCGTCAGCGCTGAGTCGGTGCAGGGCGTTAACGTGATCCGCGATCTGTTCGCCGGTATGCGGGATTTTTTCGGCGGGCGGTCTCAAACGTTGGAGCGGGCATTGAAGGATGCGCGGATACAGGCCACCGACGAGATCAAGGAGCGGGCGCGGGCGCTTCAAGCGGATGCAGTGGTAGGGCTCGATTATGAGATCAGCATGCCGGCCGGCAAGGGTGGAATGGTGGTGGTGTTTGTGACCGGGACGGCGGTCAAGCTTAGGTAGGACGCCGCGCTGGCCATTCGTCGGGCACGTAATAATCTGAATCACAAGTCCGGGAATGACCGACTAGTCTCAAAATCCTGGGTGGTCGATATTTTTCAGGCAAATAGGGCTTGCCGGTATCGACCCGTTTTGAGAGGAGCGAAGATATGGCTGAGCCGTATATCGAAGACGACGGGGCAGAGTTTCCGATCAATAATTGCGTGCAGTGTGGTCAGACGGACTATGTGCCGAGCTTCGGTGAAGACCGTATCAAAATCAACAAAATCAAATCTACGGTACCTCGAACTCGGGGGCCGAAATCGAAATTCATGCCCAAGCTGGGTGCGCCTTCCCGGAAGTAAACAGTGACTCGTACGAGCCCCGCCATTGAGCGGGGTTTCTTGTTTTTGAAGGGGAAAAAAGCATGCATGGAGGCAATACGGGGAAGTGTCCTACAACATTGCGAGCACTAGTGGTTTTTTTCACAAACTTTTCACACCTGCCTACGTAGGCTCAGCTCATCCGTTAGAAAGCAGTACCCTGGCCCGTCTCCCCAGCGGGCTTTTTTTTGCCTGTCATAAAACCTTTTCCATAAATGCTGTCCAACCGTCGCCAATGACGAGGTTGTTCCGTGTTTGTGTCTGGACTTTGCCTCCTCTAAAGCATTCAATCTCCGGCCTTTCGGTTTTCCCTTTTTTGAGGTTCTCGTTATGCGTTTGACACTGCCTGCTCTGGTTCTGGGCCTTTTGGTTGCTCAAGGTGCGATGGCTGCCGGTGATGGTACTGCCGCGCTCGGTGGTGGTCTGGGTGGCGCACTGGGTAATGTGATCGGCCAGAAAATGGGCGGCAGCACAGGTGCAGCGATTGGTGCTGGCGTAGCGGGCGCAGCCGGCAGTGCTGTTGCAGCCCGCAAAGGCAGCCGCACCAAAGCGGCCATTGGCGGCGGTGTCGGCGCGGCGGGCGGTTCGGTGATCGGCAACAGCCTGGGCGGCAAGACAGGTTCCACCATCGGCGCCGGCCTGGGTGGTGCATTGGGCGGCGGCGTGGGCAGCAATCTGTCCAAAAAGCGCCATTGATTCTGAAATGATTCGCTTAAAAAGCCCGGCTCGATGCCGGGCTTTTTCATTTTGGAACGTTTTTCCATTGTGCGGCTCAAATCTCGTACAGTCGGTATTTGCTTTGCTGTTCAACAGACGCAGATGCCAGACTGATGCCTATCCGCGGCACGATCTTCCCCCGATGCGGAAATTAGAGGTTCATATCATGCGTTTGACATTGTCCACGGTGGTTTTGGGACTTTTGATTGCTCAGGGTGCGATGGCTGCCGGCGACGGCACCGCTGCAGTGGGCGGTGGTCTTGGCGGCGCGTTGGGTAACGTGGTCGGCGGTCAACTAGGCGGCAGCACAGGAGCCGCGGTGGGTGCCGGCGTCGGCGGTGCGGCAGGTAGCGCGGTCGGTGCGCGCAAGGGCAGTCGAACAGAAGCGGCTGTTGGCGGCGGTATCGGCGCAGCGGGCGGCTCAGTGATCGGCAATAGCCTGGGCGGCTCCACCGGCTCGACCATTGGTGCGGGCCTGGGCGGTGCAGCCGGTGGCGCGGTGGGCAGCAACCTGGGTAATGACAGCGGCAGCTCGCATTCCGGTGGCGGCAACCACAAACACAAGCATAAAAATAAGTACAAGCATCGCTAACTCGATATCGAGTGACAGTAAAAACCCGGCTCAGCGCCGGGTTTTTTCGTATCTGTCACCAGGACTCTGGAACGTTTGCCTGTAGGACGCCTCGAACTTCATACACCCCTGAACGTTTTGAGGCATGTCATGACTCCGGAAACCGAAGGCATGGAAGATGAAGGTCCGATCAACGATCCTGGCAACGAAGATCCGGGGTCTCTGATGGACGACGCCACGGTGCCGCTCAACGATGCCGATGACGCAGGCGATGTGGGCAATTGCGAGTACGACGAATACGACGAGGAAGACGACGAGTGATCGTGCTTTGCGGTCGGACCGACCGATCATCTCTCTGATCGAACCGCGTCTAGGGTGTTGTCCTCGAAATGTCAGGATCTGCTTTTCAGGTCCATTGAGAGGTGCGTTATGAACGCTGATCCAAAAGACTCCGATATCGACGATACCCCCGAATATCCGCTGCCTTCCCCCACCAATCCCCTGAGTCGCGACCAGCGCCCGCCCGACGATGACGACACCGCTGTGGAGCAAGTACCCAGCGATGATGTGAAGCGCGGTGACGTGGAAGCCCATCCCGATGACCCGGACATTGCCGGTGACGATCTATCGGGAGAACCGAGCTGAAACCTGCGCAGCGATCCATCGCCGCTCGTCGTTTGTGCGGCATCTTTAAAAAGCGACCGCTGCCAGACATCAGGTAAAGCACTCTTTAAAGGAGGTGCGCCATGATCAGGTCAAAACTGACGACCCTGACAGTGGTCGGCTTATTGTCGATCAGTTCATTGGCGGCGTTTGCTCAATCTTCTGGCCGCGATGCGCCGGTCGACAAGGGCGGGATGCCGCCATACTCGGAAATGAATGCGGGCGCCTCGGATGGGAAGGTACCGCCACCGGACACCATTGGTGGTGGGAATGGTGGTGATGCCAGCGGGAGTAGCACCAGCCCGGGGGAGGGAAGTGGGTCGATGAGCGATGGCAGTTCGATGGGGAGTGGTTCTGGAAGTGGGTCTGGAGAGTCAGGTGATTTTGAGATAAATGAGACCGCTGGTGGAGCAGAAAGTGGAGGCAAAACCGGCGGTTAGAGTTTTTTTGATGCTAATCTAGCCCGGACATGAGCCGGGCTTTTGATCATATAACTAATCAGATTTTTCTGATTCAATCCAGTGTCTATAGAAAGATAATTGTTCATGCGGGTCGTTTGTTAGATTGTTATCCTCATAATCAAAGATATTAACTACATCGTTGAGTGATGACGTTTTACCCAATGTCAATTCATATGCTTTCAAGCCAAGTGACATCTGTGATGACATGCTTGAGGGATGTACGTTGATTTTTGACCCCTTGCAGAGAAATTGTATGTTGGGGTTGTCTTCTCGAAGGTGAGCGAAGCATTTATAAAAATTACTGTCTGAATATATTTTATTAAATCCGCTTTTCATTGTAAAAATTATAGTTACGCTTTTGTTGTCGCATGTGAGATTGGCGATTTCCTTTGTGCCGTCGATGCTTATGGTTATTTCAACCTTAAATATCATTTTTTTATTATCCTGTACGGATTAGGTATGGAGTAGCCGAGCTCTCTGCCATCATCAATGATTAGGGTGGCGCCAAGTACGTCGACATTTTCTATACGGTTAGCGATCGCTATCTCTTTTTCTGCTCCGAAAAGATAAGCTTGTCCAAGCTCTTTCTGCAAATCATATCCATCTATTTTTTTAAGAGTATAGAGGTAACCTACTTTTGTGTGATAACCGGTCGCGAAAAGTTTGCCAACATCTCGCGACGGCGACGTGCTGATGAAATTACTCGGTGGGTTTTCACTATCTATAGAGTGGAGTAATAGATCATTACTTTTCCCTTTGCTTTTAAAGCCGTTTTGAAATACATCATTGGGCTCTCGTTCATCCCCGCGGTATAAGTAATCCTCTTCTTTTTTAGGTGAAGGCGTTGTTGGCTCCCCCTCATCAACCCCCACCTTACCCGCCGGATCCTCATCCCCAAACGACGGCTTCTTACACCCATCCCCTCCAGGACACTCACTCAACCCCAGCGGATCAATCCAACCCGCCGGATTGCGCGTGTACTGATACCCGTTTAACCCGCCCGCCAGCTTGCTCGGGTCCGGTGTCAGATACCGGCCGACATCCGGATTGTAGTACCGGTGCCGGTTGTAATGCAGGCCGGTTTCCGCGTCGAAATACTGTCCTTGAAAGCGCAGCGGTTGATCGAGGACCTGGTGGGTGTCGCGGTTCAGGCGGGTGAGTCGGCCGTAGGCGGTGTATCGGGCGGCCCAGATGATGTCGCCGCTGTAGTCGGTGAGTTCTTGCGGTGTGCCGAGGTGGTCGAGTTGGTAGTAGAACGGGCAGGCTTGACGTGGGCCTTTGCCGTCGAGCATGGCCAGTGGACGGAATGTGCCGGGTTCGTAGATGTAGCTTCGATGGTGATCCTGGCTGTGTTCGGCGACGAGGTGGTCGCCTTGCCAGAAGAACTCGGTGGTTTTGCCGTCGACGGATTTGCTGGTACGGCGGCCGAAGGCGTCGTAGCGGTAAGTGGCTTGGCTGCCATTGGGCAGGGTGGCGCCGATCAACCGGTGCTGGCAGTCGTAGTGGTATTCGGTGACGAGTTTTTGCGCGGTGCCGCGACGCTCGCGGATCAGGTTGCCGAAGGCGTCGTAGTCGTAATGTCGATCGCCTTGCATCAGCAGGCGATTACCCAGCACCTTTGCAACGCCGGAACGATCCTGCATCAACAGGTTGCCCGCAGGGTCGTGGGCGAAGCTTTCCGGCGATTGATCACGGGAATGGCGGACGCGGATCAGGCGGTCGAGCGAGTCGTATTGGTAGCTGCGCTGGTCGTGGCGGGTGTCGGCGATGTGGTCGAGATTGCCGTTGGCGCTGTAGGCATAGTCGCGACGGTACAGCGGATGTTGATGTTGGCTGACGGCATGGGCCTTCAGCCGGCTCTGGTCGTCGTAGGCGTATTCGCTGAGCAACAGACCCTGTTGGCGGTTTTGTTCGCGACCGAAGGAAAACTGGTGGCTGGTGAGTCGTGTGCCATTGAGGTCAATGGCCGTCAGCGCGCCGCCCTTGGCGTGGTGGTAATCGAGTTTGCTGTTGTCTGGCAGGCGCAGGTGATTGAGTCGGCCGCACGCGTCGTAGCGGTAACGTAAGGTGCCCCAACTTTGGTGCTCGGTGATCAGCCGGTCCTGGGCGTCGTATTCGAACTCCAGCGGATGGTCTTGGCCGTCGTCGACACTGATCAGTCGGCCGAGGCGGTCGTAGCGGTACTTGACCTTGACGCCATCGGGCAGGGTCTTGACCAACAGACGTCCAGCCGAATCCCGTTGATAGCCGGTAACCAGTTGCGAACCGTCATCACCGAACTCGGTTTTCTCCTGCAGGTGGCCGTTGAGGTCGTAGCTATAAGCAGTACGGCGGCCGTCGAAGCCGGTTTCCTGTCGGATCAGGCCGTTGGGCGTGTAGTCCAGGCGATATTTTTCACCGGATTCATTTTCGATTTCTGTCAGCAGCAGCTGCGCGCTGTCGTAGCGATAACGCAGTTGCGTGCCATCGGGGTTGATCCGGCGGCTGACCAGGTGCAAATCGTCGGCGTATTCGTAGCGGGTGACGCGGCCCAGCTCATCGCTTTCAGCGGTGATCTTGCCGTAGGCGTTGTAACTGAAGGAGCGAGTGGCGCCGGTCGGCAGCGTCGTCTGAACCAGTCGACCGACGGCATCCCATTGGTACTGGGTGAGCGAACCGTGTTCGTCCTGACGGGTCGTCTGCCGGCCTAGCGCATCGTAGGAAAAGCGCCGCTGACCACCGTCCGGCAAGGTCTCTTCGAGCAACTGCCCCAAGGCGTTCCAGACGAACACATGCCGACTGGTGTCCGGGTAGCGGATTGACAGCAAACGCCCCTGAGCGTCGTGGTGATAGTGAGTGACCTGGCCATCCGGATCGGTGGCTTCGGTGACGTCTCCCTGAACATTGCGCTGATATTTCCACACCGCTTTGCCGTGATAGCGCGCATGCAGGAAACCGTTGCGGTATTCGTAGGATGTTGGCTCGTCTTCTGGCGGAATCAGCGCCACCAACCGACCGACTTCGTCATAACGGTATTCAGTAACGGCCCCGAGCGGATCCTGCTCGGCCACCAAGCGGCCCTGTTCGTCATAGGCCTTGAGGTGTTCGCCACCGTCCAGCTCAACCTTGCGCACCAGCCGCGCCCGATCATCGTGGACATAAATCTCTTCGCTGCCATCGATGTTCTGGACGGTCACGCCGCCCTGGTCGTCCCAGGCATAACGCGTGTCCATCTGGGAAAACGACGCCCAATGCCGGATGCAACGCGCCGCTTTGCCTGACCGTTCCCACTCCCAGAAGAAACTCGCGCCCCCGGCCAGTTGCCGCTGCAGGATCACGTGCCGGTCGTCGTAGTCGTAACGTTCGCTTTCACCGGCGGCGTTGGTCGCTTCAATCAACCGTTGGCGGGCGTCGTAGCGATAGAAAACCAGCGTCTGTTCTGTACGCCAGGCTTCATCCGGGGCATCGGTGGGATGAAACGACTGGTATTCAATGGCGACGAGGTGCCTGCGTTCATAGCAAAACAGCAGCGAACGGCCCGCGCCGTTATCGAGGCGTTGAATGCGATCCAGACGGTCACGAGTGATGTGGAGGCGGTTGTTGTAGGCGTCGCTGATCGCCGTTAAGCGCCCCTCTCGAAAGTGGTAGAACCGGCTCGTCTCGCCAGCCAGCGCGAGAATCAACTCCTCCGGTTCGCCTCCGAGGTAAATCGCCGCCCGCGAGAGGCTGTTGTGGATCACCGGGCGCTCGACACTCGGCAGCGGAAACGCCGTACGACGGTTTTCATGGTCGACCCAGACGACCTGTTTATCGTCCAGCTCCAACCGCTGTGCCAACGAATGGCTCCAACCCCAGCCCAGTCCGCAATCAATCTCCACCGCGCTGGTGCGGTACAACCGGGTAAAGGCAAACGGCAGTAGCCCATCCAGCGAGCCGTCGGTCAGGGTCAGCAGTTCTTCGCCGGTGACCATCGACACCGGGCAGTTGTTGGTGCAGGTCAGTGCCGCGCAATCGGCACTGTCGCCGTTGGGGTTTTTCGCCTGATTCGATGCATCGTCGTGAGGTTCGTGACGGCCCAGCCGGGTCATGGCGTCGGACTTGTCGCGAGCAATGGCAACCGGATTGTTCACCTGTACAACTGGAGAGTCGCCGGCACGGATCTGCAACGGAACCGTCGGTGCCGGTTTCAGTGGTGCATTGCGCGCGCTGACCACCAGCGGCTTGAGCGCGCCAGCGTGGGCTGTCAGGTCAGATTTGGCCGCCAGTTCGGCCAGCCGCAAACTGGCCCCCGCCAACCACTGCCGAGCCTGCCGGGACTGGATTTTGTCCAATACTTTGGCGCTCATGCCGAGCTTCAGGCCTGTAGGGCCGGTGAGGCGCACCAGCAGGAAACTGATCAACAGTTCTGTACGAATTTGCGCCACGACTTCGGCGATGTACTGCGGCGGCAGCATCCTCAGCCAACTGGTAAAGGCCGCGAGATGGATGAACATCAACGGTTCATCGCTCAACATCAGCAACACATTGGCGATGGCTTCAGCCGAAGCGTTCAGCAACGTCTCAAGCTCGCCTTGAGTCAGGTACTCAAGGAGTTTTTCGCTGTTGGTTTGCAGGTCTGCCAGCAGGGCGTAGACCTGCTTCACGTCATCCCACAAACCCTGCAGCGAACGCTCGAAGCCGCGCCAGTCGGCCTGTTGCAGCAGGCCGTAGCGCTGGGTGAACCCTGCCTCGGAAAACTCTGCCCACAACGGCTGGAATTCACTCGTCCATTCATTGCGCAACCAGCCTTCCAACTCGCCGATCACGCCTTGATAGGAGGCGTAGAGCGCTTTGACATGCTCAGCTGAAACATTGGGAAAAAAGGTGATGCGATAACGCTGGCCGCGCCAGCATTCGGGGATTTCAAGGATGCCGCTGGGACCAATGGTTTTGTGGACGGGCTCACCGAACGTCAGTTCACCATTACGCTGCGAGATAACCGGTTCGAGCATCACCGGCGTATTGCCGATCGGCACGAAACGCGCGGCCTCAAACAGGTGCACCAGGGTCAATGGACCGCTGGCCGGGCACATGGCGAGCGTCGAACTGACAGGGGCGGTGGAGTCCTTCGGTGCGCTGAGCCGGACTTCGTTGCCGACCTTGAATACCTGCTCGACACTCAGCGCCCCACCGCTCCAGAAGTTTTCCGCCCAGGCCTCGTAGTCGTTGAGGCAGAGTCGAAAATCACCGAGCAACGCTTCGACGTTCGGCTGCTCGGGGTTCATGGCGGCGACCACCAGCAGGCCGATGGCATTGTTCAAGGCCAGGACCTTGTCGGGTTCGAACATTCGCAGTCCCTCGCGCTGATTAATCTGGAGCGCAAGACTTTGCGGGGGATCAACGAGGAAAGAAGTCGGGAAAGGAGGTGTTTGGTGTAGGGGAAATCGCTAAATGATCGCGGGCGTCCCGACACAGTTTTTTGTATCCGCCAGGCATTGCCCGTTGCTCTCTGCCAACCGCGCTCGCTATGCTGCTGAACCCTTTAATCCATCACGGACCCGGTCGTGCCTGAGCCGCTCCTGGGATGTCATGAGAAAACGGATCAGATGCGATGAATGCACCCTTGGATGAGTTCGGCCCGATCAAGGCCGTGATTTTCGATATGGACGGCTTGTTGCTGGACACCGAGGGCATTTACACCGAGGTCACGTCCATCATTGCCGGGCGCTATGGCCGGACCTTCGACTGGAGCGTCAAACAGAACATCATCGGTCGTGGCGCGGGTGATCTGGCGCGCTATGTGGTCGAGGCGCTGGACCTGCCAATTACAGCCGAAGAGTTTCTGGTGATCCGCGAACCGCTGATGCGCGAGCGTTTTCCGACGGCGCTGGCGATGCCTGGCGCAGAGGAGCTGGTTCGGCACTTGAAGGCCAACAACATTCCTATTGCGGTGGGCACCAGTTCTTCACGTCAGTCGTTCGGCCAGAAAACCACCTTGCACCGCGACTGGTTTGCGCTGTTCGACTTCATCGTCACCGCGGATGACCCGGAAGTGGGCGCGGCCAAACCGGCGCCGGATATCTTCCTGACGGCGGCGCGGCGCCTGGGTGTCGCGCCTGAGGATTGCCTGGTGTTCGAGGATTCACCGTTTGGCGTCACCGCAGCGAAAGCGGCGGGGATGACGGCGATTGCGATCCCGGATGCGGCGATGGCCGACGAAAAGTACGCACACGCCGATGGCATTCTTCGTACGTTGAAGGCGTTCAAGCCCAGCGCATGTGGCCTGCCGGCACTTGAGTGGGCTTAACACCGGTAAATGTGGGCGCGGGCTAATGTGGCGAGGGGCTTGCCCCCGTTGGGGCGCGAAGCACCCCTGAAACCAGTCACAGCGGTCTTGAATTAGAACGCGGTTACCTGTTTTACGACTGCTTCGCAGTCGGACGGGGGCAAGCCCCCTCGCCACATAAACCCACTTCCACAGTGACCTGCATCAGGCGCCGAAACCACCGTCGATGGTCAGGCTGGCACCGGTGATGTAGCCGGCTTCGGGACCAACAAGATAAGCGACGAAGCTGGCGATTTCTTCCACTCTTCCGTAACGACCCACGGCCATCAGCGGGATCAGGCTTTCAGCAAAGTCGCCACTGGCGGGGTTCATGTCAGTATCGACCGGGCCTGGTTGCACGTTGTTGATGGTGATACCCCGTGGGCCGAGGTCGCGAGCCAACCCTTTGGTCAGGCCGACCAGCGCCGATTTGCTCATGGCGTACGGGCCACCACCAGCGAAGGGCATGCGCTCGGCATTGGTGCTGCCGATGTTAATGATGCGGCCGCCTTCGGTCATATGTTTGGCCGCTTCCTGGGTGGCGATAAACACGCTGCGTACGTTGATGGCCAGGGTCTGGTCGAAGTCTTCGAGTTTGAAGTCTTCCAGCGGTGCGACGGCCAGAACGCCTGCGTTGTTGACCAGGATGTCCAGGCGACCGAAGGCTTCGACGGTGGCATTAACGGCATTACGAATGGCGACGGCATCGGCGCTGTCGGCCTTGATGGCCAGGGCTTTGCCACCGGCGCTGGTGATGCTGTTTTGCAGCTCTTCGGCTTTGGCGGTGGAGCTGACGTAAGTGAAGGCGACGGTAGCGCCTTCGGCGGCCAGGCGTTTGACGATGGCAGCACCGATGCCGCGTGAACCGCCTTGAATCAGAGCTACTTTACCGCTGAGGTGTTGAGTGGTCATGTCGATCTCCAGAAATTCAAGGCGGGCTGCCTTGTTGTTGGAGTCGAGTATCGGCCTCGCAATACGCTCCGGGTAGACCGTCATTGCTATAGTCTGTGTAAACCAAAAGTTTATAGTGGCGCTTATGGAAACCTTCAGCAGTATCGAATGCTTTGTGCGTAGCGCCGAGGTTGGCAGCTTCGCCGAAGCTGCGCGGCGCTTGAGCCTGACGCCGGCGGCGGTGGGTAAGAGCGTTGCCAAACTGGAGGCGCGACTGGGTGTACGGCTGTTCCAGCGCAGCACGCGTAGCCTGACACTGACTGAGGCCGGCCAGCTGTTTCTCGGCGAAGTCAGTGCCAGCCTGCACACGATCCAGAATGCCGTGGCCAACCTGGCCAGCGCCGAAGGACGTCCGGCAGGCACGCTCAAGGTCAGTATGGGGACGGTGTTCGGACGTTTGTACATCGTGCCGTTGCTGGGCGAGTTTCTGCAGCGCTTTCCAGCGATCAACCCGGACTGGCATTTCGATAACCGCCAGGTCGACCTGATCGGCCAGGGTTTCGATGCGGCGATTGGTGGCGGATTCGAACTGCCCCAAGGGGTGGTGGCGCGAAAGCTGACGCCCGCCCATCGGGTGTTGGTGGCTTCAGCCGAGTACCTCGCGGGGCACGAGACGATCGTCGAGCCTGACGACCTCAAAAACCACGATGGCATCTTGATACGCTCACCGCAGACGGGGCGCGTGCGTTCCTGGCAGTTGACCAGTCGCACTCGGCAACACAGCCCGCTAACGCTCAAGGCGCGGATGACCATGAGCGATTCGGAAGCCGCCTGCGCCACGGCGGCTCAGGGGTTGGGCATTGCGTTGGTGAGCATGCCGTTTGCCGTGGGCTATCTGGATGCGGGGACGTTGCAGCGAGTGTTGCCCGACTGGTACGTCGACGACGGCAACATCTCCATCTATTACGCCGAACACAAACTGCTGCCGGGCAAGACCCGGGCGTTTGTCGATTTCATCATTGAGCAGTTTGCGGAGCAGGGGTTGGGGACACGGTTTAGTGCTCTTTGAACCAGGCTTAAGACCGCGTCATCGTTCATCGCGAGCAGGCTCGCTCCCACAGGGGATTTATGAACACCACAGACCCCATGTGGGAGCGAGCCTGCTCGCGATGAACGATAACGCGGTCTACCTGCCAAACCGCCCCGGCCAACCAATAATGGTCTTCGGCCGAGGCGTCGCATACGTCCGCACTTTCGACGTCGACAACCCCAACCGCACCAGCGATTCGGCAATGGTCACCGCCGCTGTCACGCCATCCACCACGGGCACGCCGGTGCGCCGACGAATCTGCTCATCCAGCCCCGCCATGCCGCCGCATCCCAGGCAGATCACCTCGGCCTTGTCTTCACTCACCGCCAGTTCCGCCTGCCGAACAATTGCCTCCAGCGCACGCTCTGGATCGGATTCCAGTTCCAATACCGCCAAACCACTGGCCCGCACCGATGCACAACGGTCCCAGAGGCCGGACAGTTTGAGGCGATCCTCGATCAGCGGCACGGTGCGGTCCAGGGTGGTGACCACCGAGTAGGCATGCCCGAGGAACATCGCGGTGCTGGCGCCAGCATCGGTGATGTCCACTACCGGCACGTTGAGCAACTCCTGCAAACCTTCGCGGCCGTGCTCGCCATAACCGGCCTGGATAACCGCATCGAAGGGCTGATCGTAGGACATGACCCGATCCATCACCGCAATAGCAGCCAGATAACTTTCGAAATTGCCTTCGATGGAGTCGGCACCAAAATGCGGGGTCAGGCCAATGATTTCCGTGCCGGGCGAGGCTACGGACTGGGCCTGGCGGGCAATGGCCTGGGTAATGGATTCGGTAGTGTTGACGTTGACCACGAGAATTCGCATGGGAGGTCCTTTTATAGCGAGGTGGTTCTGCGGCCCGATGTTGCCGGACCGCCCGGGGATCAATGGCTGACGTTATCGACCGCGATGGCTTCACCGCTGACATCTGCGTAGTAAGGCTGCCGTTTGGCGATGATCAGGTAGAGCATCCCTGCAATCGCAGCGCCAATCAGCCAGGAGAACGGTGAAATGCTGTCGAAACCTGGCACCAGGGCCAGGACAATGGCGATCAAGGCTGCCGGAATGAACGCCGCCACGGCCCGCAAATTGACCCCATGGCTGTAGTAATAATCGCCATTGGGATCTTCGCTGTACAACTGTGGCACGTTGATCCGGCCTTTTCGTACCTGCCAGTAGTCGACCATGATCACCCCGTACAACGGGCCGAGCAGGGCGCCGAGGCCGGACAGGAAATAGACGATCACCAGCGGGCTGTTGTAGAGGTTCCACGGCAGGATCAGCACCGCAATCGTCGCACTGATCAGCCCGGCGCGGCGGAAGGTCAGGTACTTGGGCGCCAGATTACTCAATACGAAGGCCGGGGCCACGAAGTTGGCCATGATGTTCACCGCCACGGTGACAATCAGGAACGCCAGGCAACCGAGTACCAGAAAGAAGGTGTTGGGAATCGACGCGATGATCTCCGTCGGGCTTTCGATGATCCGGCCATTGATCTGAAATTGCGCACCGCACAGTAGGACCGTGATCCCGGCGAATACCAGAATGTTGACGGGCAGGCCCCAGAAGTTACCGACCCGGATGGTCTTGCGGCAGGGCGAAGAGCGGGCGAAGTCACAGAAATTCAGGATCAGCGTGCCGTAGATCGACAGCCACAATGCGCCGCCGGCAAAGATATTGCGCCACATCTCGCCACCGCTAAGCGGCTCGCGAATCGACCAGGCGATGGTTGCGTTGGCCTGGAAATACATCCACCCGGCAAGCGCGGCGACGGTCAGCAAAATCACCGGGCCGGCAAACGCCTCGTAGCGTCGCACCATCTCCATGCCATAGGCCAGGATCGCCAACTGCACGAACCAGATCGCCACGAAACACACCCAACCCAGGCTTGACAGCCCGAGGATCGAGTCGTGGTCGTAATCGGCGAAGCCGGGGTGCACCGCCGTCAGTAATACACGAAAGACCACTGACGCCAGGTACGTCTGAATCCCGAACCAGGCAATGGCGATAACGGCGCGAATCAATGCAGGAATTTGCGCCCCATGGATGCCGAAACTGATCCGGCTGATCACCGGAAACGGCACACCGGTTTTCTGGCCCATGTAACCGGAAAGGTTCATGAAGCCATACACCAGTGCCGCGCCGATTCCCAGGGACAGCAGAATCTGCCAGCCGCCCAAGCCTAGTGCATACAGGCCAATGGCGAAGGAGTAGTTGGCAATGTTGTGCACGTCATTCGTCCACAACGCAAAGATACTGTAACGACCCCAACGCCGGCCTTCAGCCTTGGTCGGCGCCAAGTCCTTGTTGTGCAGACGGGGGCTGAGTACCACGGGTGGTTGAAGTGTTTGATCGTGAATGACGGACGTGGAAAGTGAAGAGGGCAGATCCAGCGCGATGTTGTTATTGGGCAGGCTAGTACGCATTCCGGCAGGCTCCAGAAGCTCGTGGCCGCGATGACTGTGCATGAGCGTGGGCTCGACAAATCTTCGTCGCGGGCGGAAGAGCATCATTGGTTACGGGGCATCTGCAGCCTGTACGGGATAGGGCGCTTCAGGCTTGCGGATCTAAAGTGTGTGTATGTTTTAGTATTTATTGTATACAAAACATGTATTCACTTAAGCCATATCTGTGCCAGTCATTGATCTATGAATTACTTGGATAATTTCGTTTTGTTATTGATTGAAACTAAGTAGTTGAAAAGTTGGCACTATAAATTGACCGATTGAACAGGTATTTATTTTCGGCGGGGTTTTGTGGGAATGATCGACTGAGAACGTCAGAACAGGGGAATGTAACTTTTGGGGGCGCTGAAACTAAAAGTGCACACATAAATGGCACCGATGGTGACATTTATGTGTACACGTTTTGAGGTGAAGCACTGACCTGTGGGAGCGAGCCTGCTCGCGATGACGGACTGATATTCAACATTGAATTATCGGGTCCATCGCTATCGCGAGCAGGCTCGCTCCCACAAGGAGGATTGCATAGGGCGGGGATTACGCCTTGGATTTGCTGATGATATTGCCCGCATGCAGCCCGCATTCTTTCTGCGTAGCTTCTTCCCACCACCAACGACCTTCGCGCTCATGCTGGTTCGGCAACACCGGACGGGTGCAAGGCTCGCAGCCGATGCTGATGAAGCCGCGCTCATGCAGGCTGTTGTACGGCAGCTCCAGCATGCGGATGTAGCCCCAGATCTCTTCGCTGGTCATTTGCGCCAGCGGATTGAATTTGTACAGGGTGCGTTCCGGGGTGGAGAACGCGGTATCGATTTCCAGCACCGCGACCGCGCTACGGGTACCCGGGCTCTGGTCCCGACGCTGGCCGGTGGCCCAGGCGGTCACGCCCGAGAGCTTGCGACGCAACGGCTCGATCTTGCGGATGCCGCAGCATTCGCCATGACCGTCCTTGTAGAAACTGAACAGGCCCTTTTCCTTCACGAAAGGTTCGAGCTTGGTGTAGTCCGGCGACACGATTTCGATATCGATCTTGTAGTGCTCGCGCACCTGTTCGATAAAGCGGTAGGTCTCGGGGTGCAAGCGGCCGGTGTCGAGACTGAACACTTTGACGTTTTTGTTCAGCTTCCAGGCCATGTCCACCAGCACCACATCCTCGGCGCCGCTGAAAGATATCCACAGGTCATCGCCGAACTCGGCGAACGCGAGTTTCAGGATGTCCTGGGCGGATTTGTTGGCATAGGTCGTGGCGAGTTCCACGACATCGAACGATGGGCTCATCAGGGCGGCTTCCTACAGGTCGGTGGCGCTGGGCGCTCTATATGTGCCTGATGGTAACAAAATCCTGCGGCGGCTGGTGCGCCCTCTGCGTTGCACAGAGGAGGGCGAGTCGCTAGAGTTCGGCAGTCCTTTTGATCGCTCGACTCAATAAACAGTACAAAATGGGAGTGTCTTGTGGAAATTGCCTGTCTGGATCTTGAAGGTGTGCTGGTCCCGGAAATCTGGATCGCCTTTGCCGAAAAAACCGGGATCGACTCCCTCAGGGCCACCACTCGGGACATTCCCGACTATGACGTGTTGATGAAGCAGCGCCTGCGGATTCTCGACGAGCACGGCCTGAAGCTTTCCGACATCCAGGAAGTGATCGCCACGCTCAAGCCTCTGGACGGCGCCAGTGAGTTCGTCGACTGGCTGCGTGAGCGCTTTCAGGTGGTGATTCTGTCGGACACTTTTTACGAATTCTCCCAGCCACTGATGCGTCAGCTGGGCTTCCCGACCTTGCTTTGCCATCGTCTGATTACCGACGATGCCGGTCGGGTCACGGGCTATCAGTTGCGTCAGAAAGATCCCAAGCGGCAGTCGGTGTTGGCGTTCAAGAGCCTCTATTACCGGGTGATCGCGGCGGGCGATTCCTATAACGACACGACGATGCTGGGCGAGGCGGATGCCGGGATTCTGTTCCATGCGCCGGACAATGTGATTCGCGAGTTTCCACAGTTCCCGGCGGTGCACAGCTTTGCGCAGTTGAAGCAGGAATTCATCAAGGCTTCGAATCGGGCGTTGAGTTTGTAATCGTTTTCGAGGACGCCTTCGCGGGCAAGCCTCGCTCCTACAGGATTTCCGGCGAACGGCACAAATCCTGTAGGAGCGAGGCTTGCCCGCGAAGCTTTTAAAGGCCCCGCAAAGTGTCGAGCAACACCTTCACCTTGGTAATCGATTCCTGATATTCCGCCTGCCAGTCCGAGTCCGCGACGATTCCACCACCACCCCAGCAGCACACCTGCCCATCCTTGACCAGCAAACTGCGAATGGCGATGGAGCTGTCCATCTCGCCGCGCACGTCCAGGTACAGCAATGAACCGCAATACAACCCACGACGGGTCGGTTCCAGCTCATCGATGATCTGCATGGCCCTAATCTTTGGCGCGCCGGTAATCGAGCCGCCAGGGAAGCTGCCGGCGATCAGATCCAGCGCATCCTTGTCATCCGCCAGCTCGCCGGTAACGCTGCTCACCAGGTGATGCACGTTCGGGTAGCTTTCCAGACTGAACAACTCCGGCACCCGTACCGAGCCGATACGGCAGGGGG
>NZ_AKJK01000008.1 GCF_000282375.1 Pseudomonas sp. GM50 | reverse complement strand
CAGCCCGCAGCCCCGCCAGTGGCTTGAGGCGGTCAGCGGTGAAAACCTTGGTGCCAGCGATTTGCACGAAGACATCAACGGAACGCATCCCCTGGCTCAGCAAGTCGTGATGCTGCGTCATTCACGGCGCTTCGGCGAGGGCAGCGGCATTGGCCAGTTGGCCCGTTGGGTCAACCGGCAGCAACCCGAGGAAGCCCGCAAGTTACTGGCGGCTGGAAGCCATGGCGACGTATTTTCCCTGCCTCTCAAGGGTGAGCAGGACCGGGCGTTGGAGCGGTTGTTGCTCGAAGGTCATGGCGAGGGGCCGCAAGGTTATCGGCATTACCTGAGTCTTTTGCGCAGTCAGCGGCCGCCGCTCGACAGCCCGCTCGACGATCCACGCTGGACCCATTGGGCGCGTGTGGTGCTGCAAGCCTTCGACGCCTTCCAGCTATTGTGCGCGGTACGCAAAGGGCCTTGGGGTGTGGAAGGCTTGAATCAGCGAGTGACCGACGCGCTGCTCAAGGCTCGGCTGATTGACAGCGACCACCAGTGGTACGAAGGTCGGCCCGTGCTGATGACCCGCAACGACTATGGCCTGGGTTTGATGAACGGCGACATTGGCATTGCCCTCAAGCTGCCGGAACGTGAGGGCCCCGATGCTGGACGGCAAGTGCTGCGTGTGGCCTTCCCGCGCAACGATGGTCAGGGCGGTGTGCGCTTTGTCCTGCCAAGTCGGCTCAACGATGTCGACACCGTGTACGCCATGACCGTACACAAATCCCAGGGGTCGGAATTTGCCCATACGGCGCTGATTCTGCCGGACGCCCTGAACCCTGTGCTCACCAAGGAACTGATCTATACCGGCATAACCCGGGCCAAACACTGGTTCACCCTGATCGAGCCTCGTGCCGGCGTATTCGAAGAGGCCGTGCGGCGCAAGGTCAAGCGCTTGAGCGGGTTGATGCTGGAGCTGGAAGAGGGTATCGAGCCGAGTCACTGAACGGGCGGCGCCAGACGACGGAATCTGTCCGAAGTGCCGTGGTGCGTGGCCTCGCTGGTGTTTCGGTGCTGTGCTATCGTTGCGGCATCATTTCGTTGCGATCGAAGAGAATCCCTGCATGAAGGTGGCTGTCTGTGCGACAGAGCGCGTTGTTGGCTGCAAGCAAGTGCTGCTTGCCGGCCTTCTCTGTTTGTTGACGGGCGTTGCCTTCGCTCAGCCTGAAACCGTCGAGAGCAAGGCCGACCAGCGTGCCAGATCAGTCACTCAGGTGGTGCTCGGGATCCTCAGTTATGCCCGGTGGCCTGTTGAGCCTCAACAGTTGCGTCTGTGCGTGGTCGGCCCTACCGAGTACACCGACGATCTGGTCAAAGGCACTACCCAGGCCACTGGTCGGGCTGTCACCGTGCGACGGCTTTTGGCCGATAACCCGGCCATTGCCGGTGAATGCGACGCGGTGTACATCGGCAAGCTGACCAGCGACGAACGCAGTCGATTATTCGCCTCGCTGACAGGGCGCCCGGTAGTGAGCATCAGCGAAGGCGGCGATCAATGCACCGTCGGCAGTCTGTTCTGCCTGCGGGTCGGCGATGAACAGGTATCCTTCGAGGTCAACCTCGACTCGGTCGCCCGCAGCGGTGTGCGCATCCATCCCAGTGTGCTGCAACTGTCGCGTCGCAAGCCGGCGGCACCATGAGTCTATTCAAATCTCGTATACGTCCGACCTTGGGTTCGGTAATCGGCCGTGGGCATTTGATCGTCGCCCTGGTGGGCGTGGCCATGGCCAGTGTTTCGTTGACCCTGCTGGGTGTTCTGGCCTTGCGGGTTTATGCCGATCACAATCTGCATCTGATCGCCCGTTCGATCAATTACACCGTGGAAGCCGCGGTGGTGTTCAACGATAAGGTCGCCGCCACCGAAGCGCTGGCATTGATCGCGTCCACCGAAGAAGTGGCCGATGCACAGGTGATGGACGAGAAAGGCGAGTTACTCGCACGTTGGCAACGGCCGGAAACGGGATTGTTGTCCGATCTTGAAGTGCAGATCGCCCGGGTGATTCTGGAAAAACCCATCAGCATGCCGATCCTCCATCAAGGACAGGAAATCGGCAGCATTCTGCTCATCGGTCACGGCGGCAGTCTCATGCGCTTTTTGCTCAGCGGCCTGATGGGGATCGTCTTGTGTACCGCCGTCAGTGCCTGGGTTGCGCTCTATCTGGCGCGTCGACAATTGCGGGGGATCACCGGCCCGTTGCGCAGCTTGGCTGCCGTGGCTCACGCCGCTCGCAGCGAGCGAGCCTTCGACCAGCGCGTGCCGCCCGCCGATATTGCCGAACTCGACAACTTGGGCAACGACTTCAATGCCTTGCTCGATGAACTCGAATCCTGGCAGACCCACCTGCAAAGCGAAAACGAAACCCTGGCCCACCAAGCCAGCCATGACAGCCTTACCGGACTGCCCAATCGGGCATTTTTCGAAGGCCGCCTGATGCGTGCCTTGCGCAATGCCAGCAAACTGGATGAGCGAGTGGCCGTGCTGTTTCTCGACAGCGACCGGTTCAAGGAGATCAACGATAACTTTGGCCATGCTGCCGGCGATGCGGTGCTGATCGCCGTGGCAACGCGGGTTCGTGCGCAGCTGCGTGAAGAGGACCTGGTCGCGCGTCTGGGCGGCGACGAGTTTGCCGTCCTGCTGACACCGCTGCATAAAACCGAAGACGCCGAACGGATTGCTGACAAAATCATCGCCAGCATGGAAATACCCATCCAGTTGCCGGGCAGTATTCAGGTGTTGACTTCACTCAGTATCGGCATCGCCGTGTACCCCGATCATGGGGTCACACCGGGGGCGTTGCTCGATGCTGCCGACGCTGCGATGTACCAGGCCAAACGCCTTTCCCGAGGCGCGCAGCAAACGGCAGGGGCGGAGTTCCCTGTCGCCCATGTTCAAACCAGGAGCTAATGTCTGTGTTCACCTTCAATCAGCGTTCTCTACGATTTTTCACGATCACCCTGTTCCTGGCCTTGCTGGCATTGACCGGTTGCCAGACAGCACCGCAAAAGGGTCTGACCCCGGCGCAAATCGCTGTGCTCAAGCAGCAAGGTTTCGAAATGACGGATGATGGCTGGGCCTATGGCCTGTCAGGCAAAGTTTTGTTCGGTAGCGATGTCGAGAGTCTCAACCCCGCCAGTACCGAGATTGTCGAGCGCATTGGCAAGGCGTTATTAAGTGTGGAAATCGAGCGCGTGAGAATCGACGGCCACACCGATGCTTCGGGCCAAGAGTCCTATAACGAACAGCTCTCTCTGCGTCGCGCAAAAAGCGTCGGCAAGGTTTTGGCCGCTGTCGGCATAAAAGAAGAAAACATCCAACTGCGCGGCCTGGGTAGCAGCAAGCCTGTTGCGTCCAACGACACTGCAGTTGGACGCACCGAGAACCGTCGGGTGTCGATCGTGGTTAGCGCGGATTAATCGGCGAACAACATCTCTCGACTTTCCCCCATCAACAGCGCTTGATTCTGCTCGGTGACCCCACGGATGTAGTCCCACAGCAACGTGATCCGCTTGAGTTTGCGCAGGTCTTCGCGGCAGTACATCCAGAACTGCCGGGTAATGGTGATCTCTTGCGGCAACACCGGCAGCAATCGCGGATCCTGAGCCGCCAGGAAGCAGGGCAGAATCGCCAGTGACCGTCCTTGCTGCGCCGCTACGAACTGCGCGATCACGCTGGTGCTGCGCAGATTGGCACTGGCACCGGGCAACACATTCGCCAGGTACAGCAGCTCCGAGCTGAACGCCAGATCGTCCACATAACTGATGAATTGATGTTTGCCCAAGTCTGCCGGGCGGCGGATCGGTGGGTGCTTGTCCAGATAATCCTGGGTCGCATACAGCTGCAGTCGGTAGTCGCAGAGTTTGCAGCAGACATACGGGCCATGTTCCGGCCGCTCCAGCGCGATGACGATGTCTGCCTCGCGTTTGGACAGGCTGATGAAGTGCGGCAGCGGCAGGATGTCCACCGAGATCGCCGGGTAGGCGTCGACGAAATGGCTCAGCTGCGGGGTGATGAAAAAGCTGCCGAACCCTTCGGTGCAACCCATGCGCACATGCCCGGACAACGCCACGCCGGAGCCCGAAACCTGTTCGCAGGCCATGTGCAGAGTGCTTTCGATCGACTCGGCGTAACCCAGCAGCCGCTGGCCTTCGGCAGTCAGGACGAAACCGCTGGTGCGGGACTTTTCAAACAGCAACGTGCCTAACGAGGCTTCCAGCGAACTGATGCGTCGCGACACGGTGGTGTAGTCCACCGCCAGGCGCTTGGCCGCGGTGCTGGCCTTGCGAGTGCGGGCAACCTCAAGGAAAAACTTGAGGTCATCCCAGTTCAACGAGCCTAAAGACGTGATGTTTTTTTGCATGATGGACCGGCTTTTATGTGCGTTCTTATTAGAAGTTTGCACATCTATACTCCAAAAACAGTCCGACAACCAATTCGCGACACATGCCTCACCTCAAGGCGACTTTCTCGCCTTGGCTCCAAAGATCGCTCTCTAAATAAGAACAACGTCCGGAGACCAATATGAACGCATCGCTAGAAACCACCGTGCAAAAGGTCAAGTTGTTGATCGATGGCGAGTGGGTCGAATCCCAGACCACTGAATGGCACGACATCGTCAACCCGGCGACCCAGCAAGTGTTGGCCAAAGTCCCATTCGCGACAGCTGCCGAAGTCGATGCCGCCATCAGCGCCGCCCATCGCGCCTTCCAGACCTGGAAGCTGACGCCGATCGGCGCGCGGATGCGCATCATGCTCAAGCTTCAGGCGTTGATTCGCGAACATTCCAAACGCATTGCCGTGGTACTCAGCAACGAGCAGGGCAAAACCATTGCCGATGCTGAAGGTGATATCTTCCGCGGCCTGGAAGTGGTCGAACACGCCTGCTCCATTGGCAGCCTGCAGATGGGCGAGTTCGCCGAGAACGTCGCGGGTGGTGTCGACACCTACACCTTGCGTCAACCGATCGGCGTCTGCGCCGGCATTACTCCGTTCAACTTCCCGGCGATGATTCCGCTGTGGATGTTCCCGATGGCCATCGCCTGCGGCAACACCTTCGTGCTCAAGCCGTCCGAACAGGACCCGATGTCGACCATGCTGTTGGTGGAACTGGCCATCGAGGCCGGCATTCCGCCGGGTGTGCTCAACGTCGTTCATGGCGGCAAGGATGTCGTGGACGCGCTTTGCACCCACAAGGACATCAAGGCTGTTTCGTTCGTCGGTTCGACTGCGGTCGGCACGCACGTCTATGACCTGGCCGGCAAACACGGCAAGCGCGTTCAATCGATGATGGGCGCGAAAAACCACGCCGTTGTGCTGCCGGATGCCAACCGCGAGCAAGCCCTCAACGCTCTGGTCGGCGCCGGTTTCGGTGCGGCCGGGCAACGCTGCATGGCCACATCCGTCGTGGTGCTGGTGGGCGCGGCCAAGCAATGGCTGCCTGACCTGAAGGCGCTGGCGCAGAAACTCAAGGTGAATGCCGGCAGTGAGCCGGGCACTGATGTTGGCCCGGTGATTTCCAAGCGAGCCAAGGCGCGGATTCTCGATCTGATCGAAAGCGGCATCAAGGAGGGCGCCAAGCTCGAACTGGACGGTCGCGACATCAGCGTTCCGGGCTACGAGAAGGGTAACTTTGTCGGCCCAACCCTGTTCTCTGGTGTCACTCCCGAGATGCAGATATACACCCAGGAAATATTCGGTCCGGTGCTGGTGGTATTGGAAGTCGATACCCTCGATCAGGCCATCGCACTGGTCAACGCCAACCCATTCGGCAACGGCACGGGGTTGTTCACCCAGAGCGGTGCGGCGGCGCGTAAATTCCAGACGGAAATCGACGTCGGTCAGGTCGGCATCAACATCCCGATTCCTGTGCCGGTGCCGTTCTTCAGCTTCACCGGTTCCCGTGGTTCGAAGCTCGGCGATCTCGGTCCGTATGGCAAGCAAGTGGTGCAGTTCTACACTCAAACCAAGACCGTCACTGCGCGCTGGTTCGATGACGACAGCGTCAACGACGGTGTGAACACCACCATCCACTTGCGTTAAGGAGCCGGACATGAAAATCGCTTTTATCGGTCTCGGCAACATGGGCGCGCCGATGGCGCGCAACCTGATCAAGGCCGGCCATTCACTGCGCCTGGTCGACCTGAACACAGCTGTGCTGGCAGAGCTCGAGCAGCTGGGCGGCAGCATCAGCGCTTCGGCGCGTGAAGCGGCTCAAGGTGCAGAGCTGGTGATCACCATGCTGCCAGCCGCTGTGCATGTGCGCAGCGTCTGGCTGGGTGAAGACGGCGTGTTGGCGGGAATCGCCAAGGGCGTGCCTGCAGTGGATTGCAGCACCATCGATCCGCAGACGGCGCGCGACGTTGCCGCAGTTGCCGCTAAACAAGGCGTGGCCATGGCCGATGCCCCGGTCTCTGGCGGTACCGGCGGTGCTGCGGCCGGGACACTGACTTTCATGGTCGGCGCTACGCCTGAGCTGTTCGCCACCCTGCAACCGGTGCTGGCGCAGATGGGCCGTAATATCGTCCACTGTGGCGAAGTCGGTACCGGGCAAATCGCCAAGATCTGCAATAACCTGCTGCTGGGGATTTCCATGGTCGGCGTCAGCGAGGCCATGGCCTTGGGCGATGCGCTGGGGATCGACACGACGGTACTGGCGGGGATCATCAACAGTTCCACCGGGCGCTGCTGGAGTTCGGAGATGTACAACCCGTGGCCCGGCATCGTCGAAACGGCGCCGGCCTCGCGCGGTTATACCGGCGGTTTCGGTGCCGAACTGATGCTCAAGGATCTGGGGCTGGCCACTGAGGCGGCACGTCAGGCGCACCAACCGGTGGTGCTCGGCGCGGTGGCGCAGCAGTTGTATCAGGCGATGAGTCAGCGTGGGGAAGGTGGCAAGGACTTCTCGGCGATCATCAACAGCTATCGCAAACCCCAATAAGGGGACGGGGATTACTGGCGGGTTTGCCTATGGTGAGAGGGCTTGCCTATGGTGAGGGGCTTGCCTGTGGCGAGGGGGCTTGCCCCCGTTGGAGTGCGTAGCGCTCCCCCTGCATTCCTTCATTCATACCGCATATACTGCATCGGCAGGTTTGACGACGGCTTCGCCGCCGAACGGGGGCAAGCCCCCTCGCCACAAAAGCCCCTCGCCACGGGGACTGCGTATTTCAGTATTTCCGAGAGACCATGTCGGGTGGTCTCTCGGTTTTTTGCATCAGGCAAACACGAAATATTTGCGCACGGTCTCAACCACTTCCCACGTGCCTTTCATGCCTGGCTCGATAACGAAAATATCACCGGCGCGAAGATGGATCGGTGCCATGCCTTCCGGGGTGATGATGCAGTAGCCTTCCTGGAAATGGCAGTATTCCCACTTCACGTATTCCACATACCACTTGCCCGGCGTGCAGATCCAGGTGCCCATGATCTTGCTGCCGTCTTCGCTGGTGTAGGCGTTGAGGTTGACGGTGTGCGGGTCGCCTTCGAGTTTTTCCCATTTGCAGGCGTCGAGCACGGGCAGTGGATGAGTATCGCGAAGGACAGTAATCGGTGCGGTCATGATGACTCCGGGCAGTGGGTTCAAGAACTGAAGTCGCACCCTATAGCGCCCATACACCGTTCAGTTGTCTGTATTCGACATTGAGCTGTCCAGAAACGCGCAGACTCTCAAAGACTTTCCAGCGGGCAATCGGCTCTGGCCTGTGTGAGGCTGGCTTCGAACTCGACCAATTGCTCGTGTTGATGCCTGAGTGCGGCAATCCTCTGGCTGATTTCGCGTTTCTTGGCATCGATGGCTTGCTGCGCCAATGACCAGGGCATCGCCAGGCCTTGATGTTCGGTAAAGATCGCCTGCAACTCCTTGAGCTTGAAGCCCAGTTGCTGGGCGCACTTGATGAAGATCAGCAGGTCGACGCTGTGCTGATCATAGACACGGTATTTTCCTTGCCGCCGAGCGGCAGGCAGCAAGCCGATCGACTCGTAATGGCGGATACTCTTGATTGTCGTGCCCGAGCGATGCGCGGCTTGGCCGATGTACATGAAAAGTCCTTTTTTGCCGAGGATAAGCCAGCCCCATTATCGGCAGACTCATCGGCTGGCGATAGCCTGGGCTTGCAGCAGCCAGGTTTCGCGCTGACCGGCGCTGGACCCAAGAACCGGCCCGAAGGTGAGCGTGCGCCGAGGTTCGATGCCGCAAAACGCCAGGGTGGTTTTGCGCATCTGATGCAGCCCGGGCATGCGGTAGATCCAACGGTAATACCAGGGTGGCGTGTCCATGGTCACGAGCAGGTGCGCGCTACGGCCATACAGCAATTTGTCGGGGAAGGCCTTGCCTTCGCGATACTTGAAGGCGAAGCCGGGAAGCAACACCCGATCAAGAAAACCCTTGAGCAAGGCCGGTATACCGCCCCACCAGATCGGATAGACCAGGGCCAGGTGTTCGGCCCACAGAATGTCCGCCTGAGCACGGCGCAAGTCGGCTTCCAGCGGCTGCACATGTTGATAGCCTTCGCGCAGCACCGGGTCGAAGTCCATTTTGCCCAGCCACAGTTGGCGCACCTCATGACCGGCACGCAACGCTGATTGTGCGTAGCGTTCGGCAAGTGCGCCGCAGAAACTGTTGCTCGAAGGATGACCGAGGATCACCAGAATTCGCTTGCTCATCGTAACGGTCCCTGAAGATGAAACCTCAAGGGTAAAGTCTGCCCCTCAGGGGAGAGTCAAGACGTTCAGCAAAGCCTGGGCGTAACCGGGCAGCACGGCGAAGTCCCGGGCGCACAACAACAGTTTGCGTCGTGCCCATGGCTCTTTCAGTGCGATGCTTTTGAACGGTGTTTCAGTCGGCCAGCGTTCGACCGCCGCCAAGGGCACGATCGCCAGCCCGGCACCTCGGGCGACCATGCGCATCACACCATCGAAGCCATCGGCACGGATGCGGATTTGCATCCGTAAGCCGCTGTGCAGGGCTTGTTCTTCCAGGTACACGGCCAAGGCGCTGTTGGCGTTCAGGCCGACGTAATCGTGGTGCAGGGTGGCGCTGAAACTTAACGGTCCGGTGTCGGCCAAGGGGTGATCCCATGGCAGGATCAACACCAGTGGGTCGTCACGGAAATAGCGGGTCTGAAGGCCGTCGGCATCCACGGCGTCGGACACGATGCCCAGGTCTGCCACACCTTGGCGCAAGGCGTGGGTGATGCGCGTACTGGGCAACTCTTGGAGGTCGATGTCGAGGTTCGGATGATCGCGCAGAAAGTCTGCCAGCAACTCCGGCAGGTACTCGGTGATCGCTGTGGTATTGCACAACAACCGCACCTGGCCTTTGACCCCTTTGGCGTATTCGGCCAGGTCCTGCTGCATGCGCTCGGCCTGTTGCAAAAGAACTCGGGCGTGCTGCGCCAGGGCCCGGCCGGCAGGCGTCGGGCTGACACCGCGGCGACCTCGCTCTAGAAACTCGATGCCCAGTGAAGCCTCCATGGCGCGGACTCGAGCGCTCGCCGCCGCCAGCGACAGATGGCTGCGGGCGGCGCCGGCGGTGATGTTGCCGGTGTCGAGGATGTTCAGGTAGAGGCGCAGGTCGGTCAGGTCGAAGTGCATTGTTACAGCCTCGGGAGGTTTGTTGTCTGGGCGGGCGTCTTCGCGGGCAAGCCTCGCTCCTACAGGGTTTACGCTGCACCTGTAGGAGCGAGGCTTGCCCGCGAAGACGTCATCAGCAGCAACGAAAACTTTAGCCTCTACCAAATCAAGAGGCAGCCTCAGTATATGGCAGATTTCCAGGGCAACCATCAGGGCTCACCATAGCCCCATGAATACACTCGCCGCGTTCTACCAACATCTGGGCTTGTCCCTGACCTTGCTGGTCATAGCCACCTTCCTGCTGGCCGGGATGATCAAAGGCGTGATCGGCCTCGGCCTGCCGACCATTGCCATGGGCTTGCTCGGTCTGGCTATGGCACCGTCGCAGGCTGCGGCGTTGCTGATTATTCCCGCGACGCTGACCAACGTCTGGCAACTGGCATTCGGCGGTCATTTGCGCAGGCTGCTGAACCGGTTGTGGCCGATGCTGCTGGCGATTTTCATCGGCACGGGCGCCGGTACTCTGTGGATCGGCATGGCCGGTGGGCATTGGGTCGTGCGAGGGTTGGGGGCGGCGTTATTGATTTACGCCTTGAGCGGATTGTTCCTGCCGACCTTGCGTGTCGGCAGTCGTAACGAGCGTTGGCTCGGTCCGCTCTGCGGTGTGCTGACGGGCGTCATCACTTCGGCCACCGGCGTCTTCGTGATTCCGGCGGTGCCTTATCTGCAAGCACTGGGCTTGAGCAAGGATGAACTGGTGCAGGCGCTGGGCCTGTCGTTCACCGTCTCCACCCTGGCATTAGCTGCCGGGCTGTTATGGCGCGACGCCCTCGGCAGTGGCGAGCTGAACGCGTCGCTGCTGGCGCTGATTCCGGCGGTGCTCGGCATGCTGTTGGGGCAATGGCTGCGCCAGCGGATCAGCGCCGTGTTGTTCAAGCGCGTGTTCTTCATCGGCCTCGGCGTACTCGGCGGCCACTTGCTGATCAGCGGCTAGACGACGCGCTGAGCATCTCGATCGGCCGGATATCGAAATCCCGTTCCAGAAACTCCATGCGCTGGTCGAGGAACTGCTTCATGTGCGGCAGGTTCGAGTGCGCATCCAGATGGGCCTGGGACTGCCAGATCTCGTAGAAGATAAACAGCGTCGGGTCCTGTTTGTCGCGCAGCATGTGGTACTCGATGCAACCGGGTTCGGCGCGACTCGGTTCGACATAAGCACGGAACAACGCTTCGAAGGTCTCGGCTTTTTCCGGGCGGGTCTTGGCGTGCAGGATGAAGCCATGCAGTTCGCTCATCAGGTTCTCCTTGGATGTCAGAATCGGCACAAGCTTATGGCAACAATCGCTTGTTGATTCGTGCGTATTGGTCAAATGAATTTTGCTGATCCTGGGCTTATTCCACGCGAGGTCGATCGCTACTCTGCCGCCATCGAATTTCAACCTTGCGAGATTTCTCCCATGAAAAAAGTCCTGTTGCTCAATGGCGGCAAAAAATTTGCCCACTCCGATGGTCGCTACAACACGACGTTGCACGAAGCGGCGCTGAGCGTGCTGGATCGCGGCGGTGTGGATGTAAAAGCCACGTTCATCGACGAGGGGTACGACGTCGCGGAGGAAGTCGCCAAATTCCTCTGGGCCGATGTGATCATTTATCAGATGCCAGGCTGGTGGATGGGCGCGCCCTGGACCGTCAAGAAGTACGTCGATGAAGTCTTTACCGAAGGCCACGGCAGCCTCTATGCCAGCGATGGCCGCACGCGCTCCGACGCGTCACAGAAGTACGGCAGCGGCGGTTTGTTGCACGGTAAAAAATACATGCTGTCGCTGACCTGGAACGCGCCGCAGCAAGCCTTCGACGACCCGACCGACTTCTTCGAAGCCAAAGGTGTGGATGCGGTGTACTTCCCCTTCCACAAGGCCAACACCTTCCTCGGCATGACCGGTTTGCCGACCTTCCTGTGCGTCGATGTGATGAAACGCCCGAACGTCGAAGCCGATGTGGCGCGTTATGAGCAGCACTTGAGCGAGGTGTTTGGCCTTAAGGCATAACGCTCAGCTACTATCGATATCTGAAGCAGGCGCTGAATCTGTGGCGAGGGGGCCCCGTGGCGAGGGGGCTTGCCCCCGTTCGGCGGCGAAGCCGTCGTAAAATAAGTAACTGCGGACTATCTGAATCACCGCGTTGGCAGGTTTGGGGTCCGCTTCGCGCACCAACGGGGGCAAGCCCCCTCGCCACAGGGGCCCCTCGCCACAGGCAAGCCCACCCTCCACAGTAGAACGGCGCAGGACAATCGATAAGGGATACACGTGAAAGCCAGATCCGATGAGTTGCAGATTTTCGTCTGGGTGATTGAGTGCGGATCGATTTCGGCTGCGGCCGAACAGGTCGGGCAAACGCCGTCGGCGGTCAGCCGCACGCTGTCGCGTCTGGAGGCCAAGCTCGACACCACGCTGATCAACCGCACCACGCGACGCATGGACCTGACCGAGGAGGGCAAGTACTTCTTCGAGCACGCCAAGCTGATTCTCGATCAAATGGACGAACTCGAAGAGCGCCTGTCCTCACGGCAGCAAACCCCTTCCGGGCGTCTGCGAATCAACGCCGCCTCGCCGTTCATGCTGCACGCCATCGTGCCGTACATCGATGAGTTCCGCCGTCTCTACCCGGACATCCAGCTCGAACTCAACAGCAATGACCTGATCATCGACCTGCTCGAACAAAGCACCGACATCGCCATCCGCATCGGCACGCTGGCCGACTCGACCTTGCACGCCCGCTCCCTGGGTTGCAGCCCGCTGCACATCGTCGCCAGCCCGGCGTATCTGGAACAACACGGCATACCGAACGCTGTAGCGGATTTGACCGAGCACAAGCTGCTGGGCTTTACCCACAATGAAGGCCTCAACCAATGGCCGCTACGCTATGTCCATGGTGATCGTTGGCCGATCCAGGCATCGATCAGTGCGTCGAGTGGTGAAACGGTCAGGCACCTCGCGCTGGCCGGCCAAGGCATTGCTTGCCTATCGCACTTCATGACCATCGACGACATCCGCGCCGGTCGCTTGCAGGTACTGCTGGCGGAATTCAACAGCGGATATCGCCAACCGATCAACGCGGTGTACTACCGCAACTCGCAACTTGCCCTACGGATTCAGTGCTTCCTGGACTTCATTCAGGGTAAATTGGCGGCTTACGCGATTGCGGATTTCAAGGGCTGATTCGTAGACCGCGTCATCGTTCTTCGCGAGCAAGCCCGCTCCCACATGGGCCCTGTGTCGTTCCCATCATCGTGAATCGACGCAAGTCCATTGTGGGAGCGGGCTTGCTCGCGAAAGCGTTTCCGACGCCCCATTAACTGGCCGGTTCGCCCTCAATTCCGTAACATCCGCCCTCTCTTCTCCCGCCTGTATTTTAGGTAAGCCATGAAACCCAAACGTCTGCGCGCCGATGTCCTGGCCGGACTCACGACCTCTTTCGCCCTGCTGCCCGAATGTATCGCCTTCGCGCTGGTGGCCCACCTCAATCCATTGATGGGGCTTTACGGCGCTTTCATCATCTGCACCCTGACAGCGCTGTTTGGTGGGCGGCCGGGGATGGTGTCTGGCGCCGCCGGGTCGATGGCCGTGGTGATCGTCGCGCTGGTGGTGCAGCACGGTGTGCAGTACTTGCTGGCGACGGTGCTGCTGGGTGGGCTGATCATGCTGGCGTTCGGTCTGTTGAGGCTGGGCAAACTGGTGCGCATGGTGCCGCACCCGGTGATGCTCGGTTTCGTCAACGGCCTGGCGATTGTCATTGCCCTGGCCCAGTTGGAGCACTTCAAGAGCGGTGAAGGCTGGTTGAGTGGTGCGCCGCTGTACATGATGATCGGCTTGGTGGCGCTGACGATGGCCATCGTTTACCTGATGCCGCGCCTGACGCGCACCGTGCCGCCGGCGTTGGTGGCGATTCTGGGTGTTGGGCTGGCGGTTTATCTGCTCGGCCTGCCGACCCGTACCCTGGGCGACATGGCGCACATCGCTGGCGGCTTGCCGACACTTGCGCTGCCAGACATCCCCTGGAGCCTGGAAACCCTGCGCATCATCGCCCCTTACGCGATATTGATGGCATTGGTCGGCCTGCTGGAAACCTTGCTGACGCTGAACCTGACCGACGAGATCACCGAGAGCCGCGGCTACCCCGACCGCGAGTGCGTGGCATTGGGCGCTGCCAACGTGGTCTCTGGTATGTTCGGCGGCATGGGCGGCTGCGCCATGATCGGGCAAACCGTGATCAACCTCAGCTCCGGCGGTCGTGGTCGGCTGTCCGGTGCGGTGGCCGGGGGGATGATCTTGCTGTTTGTGCTGTTCCTTTCGCCGCTGATCGAGCGCATTCCGCTGGCCGCATTGGTCGGGGTGATGTTCGTGGTGTCGCAGCAGACGTTCGCCTGGGCTTCGTTGCGGGTGCTGAACAAGGTGCCGCTGAACGATGTCCTGGTGATCATCGCGGTCACGGTGATTACGGTGTTCACCGATCTGGCCATCGCCGTGTTGTGCGGGATCATCATAGCGGCGCTCAACTTTGCCTGGCAACAGGCTCGCGAGTTGTATGCCGACAGCTATCAGGAAAGCGACGGCAGCAAACTCTACCGCCTGCACGGCACATTGTTTTTCGCCTCTACCGCGCCATTCCTCAACCAGTTCGATCCCGCCAACGACCCGGCCCAGGTGACCCTTGATTGTCGCCACCTGAGCTTCGTCGACTACTCGGCCATCGCTGCGCTGAAGACATTGCGCGAGCGCTACACCAAGGCAGGCAAGCAGCTGCGCGTTCTGCATTTATCCGAACGCTGCAAGAAACTGCTCAAACGCGCCAGCGAGCATCACGACTGAAATCGATGAGTGATCGTTCCCATGCTCGCGTGGGAACGATCAGCGTCGGGGGGATGAAAGTTCCACTAGCGGATTTTCATAACTCACGACCTGCCATACCTCTGCACGACATCCCTTATCCCTCCACGAAAATTACTTTCACTTCGTTTGAAAGTAGCTCGTCGAAATGATTTATGAGTTTCACAACTTATTCGACGTGACCCTTTCGAGGAGTGCCGCATGACGCTTTCCTTCGGCTATTGGCTGCTGGTGTACGCCGCCATCGCGATCATTGCGCTGATCGTTCTGATCGCCCGTTACCGGCTTAATCCCTTCATTGTCATCACCCTGGTGTCCATCGGTCTGGCGCTGCTGGCCGGGATGCCGCCGTCGGGTGTGGTCGGGGCGTATGAGGCCGGGGTGGGCAAGACGCTGGGGCATATCGCGTTGGTGGTGGCGCTGGGTACGATGCTTGGCAAGATGATGGCCGAGTCCGGCGGCGCCGAGCAGGTGGCGCGTACGTTGATCGACCGCTTCGGTGAAAAAAATGCGCACTGGGCGATGGTGTGTATCGCCTTTCTTGTAGGGCTGCCGCTGTTCTTCGAGGTCGGTTTTGTCTTGCTGGTGCCCATCGCGTTTACCGTGGCGCGGCGGGTGGGCGTGTCGATTCTGATGGTCGGCTTGCCGATGGTGGCGGGCCTCTCGGTGGTCCACGCACTGGTACCGCCGCATCCGGCGGCGATGCTGGCGGTGCAGGTCTATCAGGCGTCGGTGGGACAGACATTGCTCTATGCGATTCTGATCGGCATTCCGACCGCGATCATCGCCGGTCCGCTGTATGCCAAATTTATCGTGCCGCGCATTCAGCTGCCGGCGGATAACCCTTTGGAGCGCCAGTTCCTGGAGCGTGAACCGCGCGATAGCCTGCCGGGTTTCGGTATCACCATGGCGACCATTTTGTTGCCGGTGGTGCTGATGTTGATCGGTGGTTGGGCCAATCTGATTTCCACACCGGGCAGTGGTTTCAACCAGTTTTTATTGTTCATTGGCAACTCGGTCATCGCCTTGTTGCTGGCGACCTTGCTAAGTTTTTGGACCCTCGGCCTGGCCCAGGGCTTCAACCGCGAATCGATCCTCAAGTTCACCAACGAATGCCTGGCGCCGACCGCCAGCATCACCTTGCTGGTAGGCGCCGGCGGTGGCTTGAACCGGATTCTGGTGGACGCTGGTGTCACCAATCAGATCGTCAGCCTGGCCGATGAATTCCAGCTGTCGCCGCTGTTGATGGGCTGGCTGTTCGCCGCGTTGATGCGCATCGCCACCGGTTCCGCCACGGTGGCGATGACCACCGCATCAGGGATTGTCGCGCCGGTGGCCGTTGGTCTGGGTTATCCCCACCCGGAGTTGTTGGTGCTGGCGACGGGGGCGGGGTCGGTTATCTTTTCCCACGTCAACGACGGCGGCTTCTGGTTGATCAAGGAATACTTCAACATGACCGTCACCCAGACCTTCAAGACCTGGACGGTGCTCGAGACCATCATCTCGGTGGTCGCCTTCGGTTTGACCGTAGGTCTTTCTTACCTGCTTTAGTCGGAGCCATCCGCCATGGACATCCTCTATCAGATCCGCGCCCGTCAGGACTCCTTCAGCGCTGGTGAAGGACGTATCGCTCGGCTGATGCTCGACGACGTAGGATTTGCTGCCTCCGCCAGCCTCGATGAGCTGGCGCAGCGGGCGGAAGTCAGCACCGCCACGCTCTCGCGTTTTGCACGTACGGTCGGTTGCCGCGACCTGCGCGATTTGCGCCTGCAACTGGCCCAGGCCAGCGGCGTCGGCAGTCGCTTTCTCGACCCGGCGGGTACACCCGAGCAGTCGGCGTTCTACGGACAGATCGTCGGCGATATCGAATCGACCCTGCGTCAGCATTTGTCGGCATTCGACGAGTCGCGCTTCGCCGATGCGGTAAAACTGCTGGGCAAAGCGCGGATGATTCACGCCTTCGGCATGGGCGGCTGCTCGACCTTGTGCAGCGGTGAATTGCAAGTGCGGCTGGTGCGCCTCGGCTACCCGATTGCGGTGTGTCATGACCCGGTGATGATGCGCGTCACCGCCGCCAGCCTCGGTGCCGAACACGCGGTCATCGCCTGCTCGCTGACCGGCATCACGCCCGAGCTGCTCGAAGCAGTGGACCTGGCTCGCAGCTACGGCGCCCGAATCCTCGCGATCACCCGGGCTGACTCGCCACTGGCGCAACTGGCCGATGTGCTGTTGCCGCTGCAAAGCGCCGAGACCTCATTCATCTACAAACCCACGGCGGCGCGCTACGGCATGTTGCTGGCCATCGACGTGCTCGCCACTGAGCTGGCGCTGGCCAATCCTGAAGACAATCAAGAACGTCTGCGGCGGATCAAACTGGCCCTGGACGACTACCGCGGCGGCGACGATCACTTGCCGCTGGGAGACTGACATGACGTACGACACGCTGATCCGCAACGCGCTGATTATCGATGGCAGCAACATCCCCGGTTACCCCGCTGATGTGGCGATTCTGAACGGTCGCATTGAGCGTATCGGCGACTTGCACGATGCGAGTGCCAGCGAAGAAATCGACGCGGCCGGAAGGGTGTTGGCTCCAGGTTTCATCGACGTGCACACCCACGACGATACAGTGGTGATCCGCCAGCCACAGATGTTGCCCAAGCTCAGCCAGGGCGTGACCACGGTGATCGTCGGCAACTGCGGAATCAGCGCTGCGCCGGTGAGTTTGCGTGGCGAGCCGCCGGACCCGATGAACCTGCTCGGCACAGCGACTGCGTTCGTCTATCCGCGCTTCAGCGACTATCGCGCCGCCGTCGAAGCGGCAAATACCACGCTGAATGTGGCCGCATTGGTGGGCCACACCGCGCTGCGCAGCAATCACCTGGACGACCTGTTTCGCACGGCCAGCGCCGCTGAAATCAGTGCGATGCGCGAGCAGTTGCGCGAAAGCCTTGAGGCCGGTGCCTTGGGGTTATCCACAGGCCTGGCCTATGCCAACGCCTTCTGCGCCTCCACCGACGAAGTGATGCAATTGACCGAAGAGCTGAGCGCATTCGGCGCGGTTTACACCACCCATTTGCGCAGCGAATTCGAACCGGTGCTGCAGGCCATGGACGAAGCATTCCAGATCGGTCGTCACGCGAAAACGCCAGTGATCATTTCCCACCTCAAATGTGCCGGCGCCGGTAACTGGGGGCGCAGCCCGCAACTGCTGGCTTCCCTCGAACGCGCCGCGAAAACCCACCCAGTGGGCTGCGATTGTTATCCCTATGCGGCGAGCTCTTCGACGCTGGACCTCAAGCAAGTCACCGACGCCCATCGCATCACCATCACCTGGTCCACACCGCATCCGCAAATGGGTGGCCGGGAATTGATCGATATCGCCGCC
This sequence comes from Pseudomonas sp. GM50, assembly GCF_000282375.1. Lineage (GTDB taxonomy): Bacteria > Pseudomonadota > Gammaproteobacteria > Pseudomonadales > Pseudomonadaceae > Aquipseudomonas. The sequence continues at coordinate 58,573 of NZ_AKJK01000008.1, read as the reverse complement.
GAGTGGGACGTTTCGTTGCTCGATGCCGCCAGACGCCTACAACCGGCCGGGGCGGTGTATTACGGCATGGACGAAGCCGACGTACGAAAAATCCTCGCGCATCCGCTGACAATGGTCGGCTCCGACGGCTTGCCGGAAGACCCGTTTCCTCATCCACGCTTATGGGGCGCGTTCCCACGAGTGCTCGGACATTTCAGTCGCGATGTCGGACTGTTTCCGCTGCACACCGCCGTACACAAGATGACCGGGCTGTCGGCAGCGCGATTTGGCTTGAAGGAACGTGGCGAAATTCGCGAAGGGTATTGGGCGGATCTGGTGTTGTTCGATCCTGCGACGATTCGCGATGTGGCCGACTTCAACGATCCGCAACGGGCGGCGGAGGGCATTGATGGGGTGTGGATAAATGGTGTTTTGAGTTACAGCGAAGGTCAGGCAAATGGGAGAAGAGAGGGGCGGTTTCTGGCGCGGGAAGGGGATTTGCGTAAAGGGTTTCGGTGATCGGTGATGCCGGAAAGATCGCACCCCCTGTAGGAGCTGCCGAAGGCTGCGATCTTTTGATCTACGTCTGATGGTGGCACATCGCAATTAAAGAAAGCCGCAAACAAGCCGAAGCGCTGACATCCAGCCCAGCTACACTCTGGGCCTTCTCAATCTGGGAGCAACTCCATGAGCTTCGGCAAAACCACCCCAATCCTGCGGATTTTCGATGAAACCAAGGCATTGGAGTTCTACGTCGACTTCCTGGGGTTCAAGATCGACTGGCAGCATCGCTTCGAAACAAACTTCCCGCTATACCTGCAGATATCGCGTGGCGAATGTGTACTGCACCTGTCCGAACACCACGGCGACAGCACACCGGGCTCGGCGTTGCGGATCGAGACCGATGAGCTAGAGGCTTTCCAGCAGCAATTGTTGGCCAAGGAATATTCTTTCGCTCGCCCACAGATTCAGGCGATGCCCTGGGGCAGCCAGGATATGACTGTGACTGATCCGTTTGGCAATCGGTTGGTGTTTACCAATGCGATTAGTGTCTGAGCGGTAGATAGCCTTCGCGGGCAAGCCTCGCTCCTGTAGGAGCGAGGCTTGCCCGCGAATGGATCTGTCATTCACCGCTGACTTAACGTCAGACCCGGAAGTGACTCACCATCATCTGCAACTGATTACCCAACCGCGCCAGTTCAACACTGGACGCAGCTGTTTCGTCGCTGGCAGCGGCGGTCTGTTCGGACACGTCGCGTACGTTGATGATGCTGCGGCTGATCTCTTCGGCCACGGCGCTTTGTTGCTCGGCGGCGGCAGCGATCTGCTGGTTCATCGACTGGATGTTGGACACCGTGCGGGTGATGTTTTCCAGTGACACGCCGGCCTTGCGAGTCAGCGCCACGCTGCTGTCGGTCAGGGCACGGCTGTTGTTCATTACCGCCGACACTTGTTGAGTGCCGTTCTGCAGACCGGCCACCAGGCCTTCGATTTCCTCGGTGGATTTCTGCGTGCGCTGGGCCAGGCCACGAACTTCGTCGGCCACCACGGCAAAACCACGACCGGCTTCACCGGCACGGGCCGCTTCGATGGCGGCGTTGAGTGCCAGCAGGTTGGTCTGTTCGGCCACGGCCTTGATCACGTCCATGACGCTGCCGATCTTGTCGCTTTCCTGCTGCAGCACGCTCATGGCTTCGGTGGAGCGCGCCACTTCGCTGGCCAGGCGTTCGATCTGGGCGATAGCTTCGTTGACCACTTTATCGCCTTCTCGCGCTTCGCCATCAGCGGCGGCTGCGGCCTGGGACGCTTCTTCAGCGTTACGCGCGACTTCCTGCACTGTGGCAGTCATCTCGTGCATGGCGGTGGCCACTTGATCGGTCTCGATTTTCTGGCTGTTGACCCCGGCGCTGGTTTGCTCGGTCACGGCTGAAAGTTCTTCCGCGGCGCTGGCGATCTGGGTGACGCCATCGCGGATACCGCTGATCAAATCGCGCAAGGTCACGCCCATGCGTGCGATGCCTTGCTGCAGCACGCCGAGTTCGTCGCGGCGAGTCACTTTGACGTCCTGGGACAGATCGCCGCTGGCGATGCGCTCGACCACGGCCAGGGTATCGCGCAACGGACCGGTGATCTGACGGGTGATGATCACGGCGGCAATGACACCCACCAGCAATGCCAGCAAGGTGCTGATCAGTTGCAGCGTGCGGGCCTGGGCGCTTTCGGCGTCGCGGCGGTCGAGCTGGATCTGATACAGGTGGTCGCTCAGGGTCACGATGGTGGCGCCCTGGTCAGTCATTTCCTTGCGCGCCTGCACCGCATCGGTGTTGGCGGCCTTATACGCTTGCAAGGCGCTGCGGTAGTTGCTCAGCGCGGTTTCCAGTTGACGCAGGGCGTCTTGCTGGGTCTCGGCGAAATGCACATTGAGCTGTTTCAGGCTGGAGATGGCCGTGTCCAGTTGGGCGACGGCTTTTTGCTCAGTCTCGGCGTTGGTGCTGGCCGTGTAACCACGCACTTCGTAGCGAGCCAGGATGAACGCTTCCTTGGCCGCGGTGATGGCCTGGAACTGTTCGAAGCGCTGGTCGCTCAGGGGCATTTGCTGCACGCGGGTGCTGATCGCTTCGATCAACGTGTTGGCGGTTTCAGCATTGGCGCCCATGGCGTCGCGGGCGCTGTTACCGGTGCGATAGGCGCTGCGCATTTTGTTCAGGGATATCTGGTAAGCGCTGATGGTCGCGCTCTGCTCTTTGAGCAACTTGACGTTTTCCGGGCTCTTGAAACTCGACAGCAACGATTGTTGCTGAGCGACGAAGCCGTCGAGGGTGGTCTGCACATTCTGAGCGGCGGTTTCGTCACCGTTGGTCAGCATGTATTGCAGGCGAACCACACGCAGCTTGGTCAGGCCGGCGTTGAGCTGAGTGATGTCGCTCATCCAGTTGCTGCGGTCAATCAACCCGCCCAGGCTCGTCCAGCCGGTCAGGGCGAGAACGCAGGTCAGTGCCAGGACCAGGCCGAATCCCAGGCCCAGTTTCAGGTTCACGCTGATATTACCGAACCAGCTATTCATCAATATTCCTCCAGGAACGTTGTGCTTCTTGATCGTCGGTTGGCTGGAAGATTGTTGTTTTAAGAGCCAGCAAGGGGGGTTAGCAGGTCTGTATCGGCAGCAATCCCGGGAGCTGAAAGGTTTTTGTTGGGCAAAGTTTGTAACAAGGTTTTCACATGGGTTTCACCGGTTGCCGACGCGCGCCTCTTTACCCTCGCGGCATCGAATGACAAATGGTGCATGCCGGCGAGGCGGCTTGATGTGGAATTGAGACTGAGTCTGTTCGGGATAAAACGCTCGATCGATCTGAGCCGTTTGGCTCGTTATCGAAACGCCGCAGTCGTGCTGGCATCTGCCTTGTTGGTTATTCCGCTGACGATTTGGCTGTTGCGACCCGCTGCTGTCCCGGACCTGGCCCATGGCAATGTGGCGGGTGCCCGGGCGTTGGCGACCGGTTGGGCCAAGGGCGACATGATCGTGCTGGTGCGCCACGTCGAGCGTTGTGATCATTCCACGGCTGCCTGTCTGATCGGCAACGATGGCATCACCGATCGCTCCCGCAGCGTGGCGGTGAGTGTCGGCGCGCAGTTCGAGCATTTGGGGCTGGATCAGGCCGACATCTATAACAGCCCGATGATGCGTACGGCGCAAACCGCCGGTTACATGTTCAACAAGGTCGGCGTTGGTGAAGACTGGTTGATGCGCTGCAGGGGCAGCATGCTGCGCGATGCCCTGGCGCACAAGGTGGCCGGGCGCAACCTGATTCTGGTGACCCACAGCGAATGCATGGTGCAACTGGAAAAAGATCTCAAGTTACCGACCGCAACCCTTGGTTACGGCGCTTCCCTGTTTATCTCCGCCAAAAAGTCTCAGCCGCCGCACATGCTCGGTTTCATCGAAGCCTCTGACTGGCGCTCGGTGACCACTGAATGAGCTTCACCATCATTGCTCTGGATCAGGACGTACAATGCTGACTTCTTCCCGTTACCGCTTTTACTGGGGGAACTTTGGTATTCCGCTGGCCTGTGCGGTCGTGGTGTTCCTGCTGTTTGACCTGACTAAAATCGACATTGCCTTCAGCGATCTTTTTTATGATCCGGCCACCCGGGTGTTCCCGTTGGAGCATGTCCGGCTGTTCGAGCAGATCACCCATAAATGGGCGCGGATCATCCCGAACTGGACCGGTGAAGTTGCGATCATCGGCGCCTTGCTGTCGTTTCTCTGGCCGCGTCTGAAGATTGAAAAGCATTCGAAGATCATCGCGTTCCTGGAAAAAATCAAAGTCGCGCCGGTGCTTCGGTTTGCCAGTAAACACCGTCGGGACTTCCTCTATGTGGTGTTCGCGTTTTCCATCAGCACTGGCGTTATCCACTACCTAAAAGGCCACACCAGTGTGTATTGCCCGGTCGAAACGACTCAGTACGCCGGGAAAATCGAACACAAGGAGTGGTACCAGAATTTCGATCTGCTAAAAGTCGCAGGCGATGGTCGTTGCTGGCCGGGTGGACATGCGTCGGGCGGCTTCACGATGCTCGCGCTGTACTTTGTGGCTCGCCGCTACCGCTGGCGGTATTCCAAAGCGCTGATGCACGGCTCGTTGCTGCTCGGTTTCGTCTACGGCACGACGCGGGTTCTACAGGGTTGGCACTACATGTCCCACACCTTCTGGGCCGGAATCTTTGTATGGCTGGCATGTTTGCTGACGGCGTTGGCGTTCTATGGACGGGCGCGGCTGGAGCTGCCGGTGCTACAGAAGGCTGCGTCACCTGTTGTTGAGCCGTTTACAGGGTTACAAAGTAGTAAGCCTGACGTCCCACCTTCATGGTCTTGAGCACCTTCAAGGGCGCGGCGGGTTCATGTGACCCGGCCATGAGCGCCACATTGGAAGGAGAAGCACGCAGAAACTCATGCAGTTGCGCCTCGGTATCCAGGCCCTCGAGCACGCGTTGGGTATAGAACACGCTGGCGCCGCCCACCCGTTCGTTGGCCTGAAACAACGCGACCTGTTGCCCGCTGGCCTGCAACGTCTGAATCTGCTCCGTCAGCGGTAGAAAGGACAGTTTGCGATCGGCGTGAGGCAATGCCCATTGAGCCGCGGCGAGGTAACCGCCGATCACTACGGCAAATATGCCCATGGCAACGCCGCGACGGTGCCGGGCAATGAGTCCCAGCCAAGTCGTAGCTTCGATGTGGGTCTTGAGTCGTTCGAACAGTACGTTCGCATATTCTGCAGCCATCATCGCCGCCGCAGGCGTCATGGACATCAAGTACACCGTGCGCTTGCTCGATGCCAGGGTCAGCATGACGAACTGCGCCAGCAGCCACACCGTGAAGAACAACAGGTAACGATTGGCCATCAGGCTTTTGCGAAAATGCCACAGCCCCAGGTACACCAGAGTATTCCAGGGCAGGAAGGCCTCCGGCAGCTTGGCCAGGTAGTAGTAGAACGGTTCGTAATGCCCGGCCTCGACGAAGGAACCGCTGAAGCGTCCGACGCTGTTGGTCAGCAATACTTCCCCCACGGCATGCACCCCACCACGCTGATACAGCACCGCGAGCCAAATCATCAGAGGCACTAGCCCCAGCAGCGTCAATAAACCGGGGCGCAGCCAGTGCGAAAATTTCAGGCGCTTGTCCATCAAGGTTTCGATCAACAGATACGCAAAGATCACCACCCCTGGCATCGCCAGCCCCAGCACACCCTTGCTCAAGGTCGCGATGGCGATTCCTGAAGCAAACAGTAACGCGTTACCAACGGACGAACGCCGTTGCCCCTGAAAGAACGCCAACAGCGCCATGGTCACACCAAGGGCCAGCAATGCGTCCTCACCGACGCCGCGCACGTTGCTCCAGTAACTGGCCATGGTCGCCAGCAGTATCCCCGCCGTCCACGCAACTGCCTCGGGCCGGCCGAACCGCCGCAGCATCGCGTACAGCAGCATCACGCTGAACAACCCGGCAAACGCCGACGCCAGCCGCACCGCCCAAGGCGTACCGCCAAATGCGCGAATCGCCCCGGTATCGAGCCACAAACTCAAGGGCGGCTTTTCAAGAAACGGTTCGCCGAACAAACGAGGCGTCACCCAGTCGTTATCCAGGTGCATCTGCATGGCAATCCCGGCAACCCGTGCCTCCGTGGAGCCTTGTAACTGGTGATTGCCCAACGCGAAGAAAAACAGCAGAGCGGCAAGCAGAAACAGTGAAGAGGCAGGACGTGACATGAGTTTCTAGCTACCGAGCAGGGGACCGGGAAGCTTGAGCATATGGGGGGAATGCTTAACGAAGGGTGAACGGCCTCGCATTGTTATCGGGCGTGGTGTGCGGAGCAGGATTCGTGTTTGTACCGCTGTAGCCCCCGTGCCCGTGCGCCGGTCACTTGAGATCATCGCCAACAAAGCGGCAGGCAAAAAAAGCCCGCGGGAGGCGGGCAAACCGTAGTTTCTTGAATGAGCGAGGGGAATGTACAGGTTGGAGAGAGAGGGTGGGGTGAAGAAAAATTCATGTGGATGGAAGGCTTCTCCGTGTTGCTCACTGCCACGGAGAGGCGCAAAAAATCATTGCTTTGCGATGGTACTCAACAGTAAGTTACACAAAGTGAAACCTTCTGTAGAGTCACAGGTATGCAATCCCACTCAAAATCCACCCAGCCAATGGGACGTCTCCTCCGCAAACTGACCCAATTGGCCAGTGACGAGCGCTATCTGTTCACCCCGGACGATCTCAGGGCATTGGTGCCCGACATTTCCGAAGGCGCCTACAAAACCTTATTGAGTCGTGCGGCTTCGGAAGGTCATCTGGCTCGAGTGTGCCGAGGGCTTTACCTGTTTGAAGCGACCATGCCGTCCAGCGGACTGGTGCTGTTTCATGCGGCCGCCAGGTTGCGTGCCATGCAGTTCAACTACATAAGCCTTGAAACAGCATTAAGTGATTGTGGCGTCATCTCACAGATTCCCATCAACTGGATCACGCTGATGTCTTCCGGGCGCAGCAGCACCCTCTCATGTGGACGTTGGGGCACCATCGAATTCGTGCACACCCGCCAGAAACCTCAGGACCTGGTTGCTCAGCTCCACTACGACGCACGTTGCCACCTATGGCGAGCAACACCGCAACAGGCATTGCGAGACATGAAGGCCGCGAAACGAAATATGGACTTGATCGATTGGAGCGTTGCCAATGAGTTTGTTTGATGAGCTGGTAGATGAGGCACTAAGAAACAAGCAGGATCTGGCGCCATTGCGGGTCGTGGTAGAAAAGGAATTGCTGCACCACGACATCATGCTGGCGCTGAGTTCTGCTGGCATGCTCGTCAAACTGACCTTTATTGGCGGTACCTGTTTGCGTGCTTGCTACGGTTCTAACCGTTTGAGTGAGGATCTGGATTTTACCGGTGGTGCAGATTTCAATCGCGAGAGCTTGACCGAGTTGGCCCATGTATTGGTCACCACCCTAAAAACCAAATATGGCCTTGAGGTTGAAGTCGGTGAACCTGTTCGTGAAGAAGGGAATGTCGACACCTGGAAACTGAAGGTTCAAACCAGACCCGGGCGCAAAGACCTGCCGGCACAGCGCATTAACATTGACGTGTGCTCCATCCCTAGCTATCAGCCACAACCAATGCAGTTGCTTAACCCTTATGGTGTCGAAATGGGCACAAGCGGTCTGATCTTGCAGGCTGAAACGCGCGAAGAAATCTATGCGGACAAGATCGTAGCGTTTGCTCTGCGCCCTAACCGAATCAAGAACCGTGATCTCTGGGATATGGTTTGGTTGCGTCAGCAAGGTGTTACACCGCAATTGGATCTGATTGCGAAAAAGCTGGGCGATCATCACTGCGAACAGGACGAGTTCTTGAGACTGTTCCAGGAGCGTTCAACGCTGCTCAGTACCGATCCGCAAGTTGTCATCGAATTTCGCAAGGAAATGAGTCGGTTCCTGCCGGGAGCGTTGGTAAATCAAACCGTTAATGAACCGGCGTTCTGGACGTTTTTGGTTGGGCATATACGCGACTTGTATGTGACGACAGAGAAAGCGCTGAGCGGCGATGAGGCCATTCAGGGCTTAAGTTTCAAGATGTAGCAACGACAGCATCAGCAAAAATGGGCGACCTCAATGAGGCCGCCCATTTTGCTTTTCTACGCCGAAATTTGCGTCTGCAGCCGTCGCTCAATCAACGAGCGCGATCACTCAGTGAAGGACAGGAGGCTTGTCTACGGCCACCGACGCGTTCGGATCAAGGTTATCCCGCGCTCGGTTGACCAAAAGCTCGGTCAGCATCGTCAACTGCTGAAGCGCCAGCGCCACATCGCGCTGTGGCCCATCGAGTCGGTTGGCAAAGTCCAGAGTCATGACGTTGAGGGACGCCAGGGTTTCGCTGGCATGAGAGAGCAGGGTGAGCGTGTCAACGTCGGGGCGGACGCTGAAGATGTTTCTGTTCAGGTTGCGACGGCGGGCGCTGACGGCGCGTTCGGTGGCTTGGGGACGTTGGGTTGGGTCGAGTGTTTCAGGCTCTGAAGTGACCGGATTTTCAACTAAATGCAGGGTGATTTTTTTCATAAGGGCGTTCCATGAGGTTAGGGATCCTTACGCTGTTTCGGCTTGTCAAAACCGTCCGCAGGGTTTGCAGCGAAGCGTGAAGACTATCGTCCGGAAACCTTGTTCGCCAGTTCATGGGAGTCGCTACGGGTTGCGGGAAATTTCCCAGGAAGACGTGGCTCTAATCTGTCAGAGAAATCCTTTTTCACTACTTTTGGCCCTGAACAACCGCCATGCCGGATATTCCTCCGTCTCAGTCGCTCAGTGTGGGTGCCTGTGATGGATATCAGGAAAGTGCGGATGACTGTGTTGGATGGGCGCGTGGTCGTGTAAATGACTATGAGGTTGAGTGCCGTCCCACTCAAAGGCATGTTCATGTTGATGGTGCTCATCGTGAACATGCGGATGGTCATGTGTTTGTGGTTCGTGTTGGTGTTCGTGAGAATGGCTCTCGGTAAGGTGTATCCAGACGCCAACCCCCATCAGGCCTGCAGCACCCCAAAACAGCCACGTTACTGCTTCGCCTAGAAGCAGGATTGAAATAGCGGCCCCCAAGAACGGTGCAGTAGAGAAGTACGCACCTGTGCGTGCTGTTCCAAGCCCCCGCAAAGCCAAAACGAATAGCACCAGGCTAACGCCGTATCCTAAAAAGCCCACGAGCAGCGTTGGTCCTAGCAGAGACAACTCAGGGAGATGCATGCCAAGAGCAATCCCTAGAACGCAGTTGACGACCCCGGCGGCCAATCCCTTGATGCCGGCGATGAACAATGCATCCGATGCGGAAACCTTCCGGGTAAGGTTGTTATCGATGGCCCAGCAAAAACATGCAATCGCTACAGCGACCGGGCCAACCCAACCATGAATATCTGCGGAAGTTTGAGGCCAGCCCAAAAGAACGCCACCTGCGACTATTGCGATCATTCCAACGACGATCCGCCGGTCGGCGTTCTCCTTGAAAACTATCCAGGCAAGCAGAGCGGTTAACACCGCCTCAAGGTTAAGTAACAGCGAAGCAGTGGTGCCTGGGGTGCGGGTAAGGCCGAACATTAGAGACACCGGGCCCAGCACTCCGCCGAACGAGATAGCGCCAATGAGCCATGGCCATTCCGATGCCGTTAAGCCGGCAGACCGCCAACCGCGATCACGTATTAACCTGGTGACGGTGAGACCTAAGCCGCTTCCCAGGTAAAGCAAGCCGGCGAGCAAGATTGGTGAGACGTTCAGCCCCAGGACCTTGGCAAGCGGTGTGCTGGCACCAAAGAGAGCAGCAGCACCCAAGGCGTATAAAATGCTTTTGGTCATCATTTGTTCCGTAGCAAGGGCATTGTTGAGAAACACGATACCCGTCACGCATGGATAGTGCATTGAATCGCAGCGGGTGCGCTGAAAAAGTGGCGGAGGTGGCTGAGGAGTACCCGCTCAAATCCACAAAAAGGCACCTGCGATAGGCTCGTCAGGTGCCTTTTTGTGTTGGGGTAGCGGCAACGATTTCTATGCTGGGTTCGTTACAGCGCCGAAACCTGCATCTGCAACCGCCGCCCCACCACATCCAGCAAATCGCAACCATCGCGCAGCGAAGTCACCAACACCCGCGCCAGCTCACTGTGAACGCCTTCGTTCACAGCGAAACTCTCCAGCAATTGAGTAGCCGTGCGGATGCGGTAGGCCGCCGTTTCATGCAGCACGTCCAGCGGTGCTTCGGTGTCGATCAGCAGCGACGCGATGGTGCAGTCGATGCCGGTGACCGGCATGTATCTATCCATGACAAAACCTCCATTCGATCAACGAGCGCGATTACTCAGTGGGAGACAGGCGTGACCGCCGGCAGGGGCGAGTCGAGATTATCCAGCGCTCGGTTGATCAACATCTCGGCCAGCACGGCCAGTTGCTGGATCGCCAATGCCACATTGCGATGCGAGCCTTCGAGCTGGTCGGCCAGATCGGTGGTCATGACATTCATGGAGGCCAGGGTTTCGCTGGCGTGAGCGAGCAGGGTGGGTGTGTCGACGTCGGGGAGGATGGTGAAAACATGGCTCACGGGATCGGGCTGTTTCGGGTCGCGCAAGCGGGCGCTGACGGCGCGTTGGGTGGCTTTGGAGAGTTGGGTCAGGTCGAGGGTTTCGGCTTCTGAGGAGGTATCGGTTTCTGGAGGATTTGGGGTGATCTTCTTCATGTTGATGCTCCTACACTAGTTATGGTGGCAGCCACCCCTCTGCTGTCAAACAGAATTGGGTGGCAGCTGTGCGCGGGTTGACAGACCGGTAGTGCAGGAACCCGGTGCACCCGAAGATGCCCCGCGCACAGCCGCCATAAACGAGACTACATGCGCGTGAGCATGCTGCCTGACTAGGAGGAGTGAAAGGTTACACTTTTCGGCCTGTCAAAGCCCAATCGCTGATGTGCAGCGACACCTGAAGGCTATCCTCGATGAGCAGCGCCCGCTAGTTCATGGAAGTCGATGCGTTTTGCGGGAAATTTCCTAGGACGGAGTGGGTGGGGGCAGCCGGAATCGTTTCTGGAGAAGGTTCTGGATTTGTCATGGTGTTAGACGGTGGCGACGCAGGGCAGGGGGCTGTGAGTGTTTGGACGCCAAACCCCAGATGCAACGAAACGATTGCCGGCGAAAGGGGAGATTCTTGAAACGGTTTATTGAAGGTGAGGCCCGCACGCAAGTGACATTGCTGCCGGAGTGCCCAGACGATTACGTAGACCGAAGAAAACCCATTCCGAGTTGTCGACATTTTCGTCGACGAACTGAGTGCACTTGGCTTTGAAGGGGTTGATCATGCTGCAACGGGTCGTCCTGCCTACCATCCGGCGATCCTGCTGAAGATCTATATCGACACGGTACGACTATCTGCTGACCCTGCATTTGCTGACTATTCGCCTAGGCAAATCCTGGCAATTCAAAGCGCAAGGACTGGTCGGAGCGCTGGCCAAGTACAACGCTGCCCTCCCCCCGTAGATCCAGGTCCTCCGATGGTGTCACGTAAAATGCAGAGTGGATTTTCAGGCGTCAACCGTTACGGCGCTTGTATGTCCCTGGGCAAAGCGCGTCGCCGATGTCTGTAGTAATAGAGCTATGGACAAAGTGACCATGAGGAACGGTATCAACCAGGCGTTCTCGATTAATGCCAGTTGCAGGCTGAGGATTAACAGAAGTACCGGAGTTGCGAGGGCATTCGCCCGGCTGACACACATGCCAACGGCAGCCTCGCTATAGCGGTAAGCAATCGCTGCTCGGATATGCACTCGCGCACCGCCGAAAGCCATGCCAAGAATCAACAGGCTCAGCGCCTTGAGCACGAGGGTATCTGGTACCAAGAACCATACTGCCGTGGAAATAACGGCCAGCCCGATCAGACCTGACAGAAAAACCAACAGGTTGCGGCCAGTATTACTAAGGATGATCAGCACCCCTATCAATGCCATGCCCATGCCGAACACCGCATCCAGCACACCAAGCTCAAATAGCGCCCAGCCGTGGCTCGACACATACACCGGAAGCATAAAGTTGAAAGCGCCGAGGATTGGCCAGATCAGTACCATCGGCACAAATAGGGTTAGCGGAAGCTTCGCTGGCGCCACTGTCTCGCTAGCTTCTTGTGCCACCACCGACAGGCCGTTGCGGGTGTAGCAAATCGCTGAGACCAGCAGGAAACCAGTGCACAGAAAAATGAAGAACCCCATACCAGACAAAATCGGCATCAGGCCCGCTGCCAGCAAAGGTCCGATCATCAGGGCTGCTTGGCCGGTGGCCGTAGTTGCACCACTGATTCGTCTGACAGTGGCTTCATCCATACCGCGCTGAACCTGGGTGAACCACATGTCCAGGCTGGCCTCGAGCAGCATGAAAACCAGCCAGACAAAAAGATTAGCGACTAGAAGCGCGATGGTGATGTCCCGACAGGCCCCTACCACCAAGCTAAGACCTGCCAGACAAAACGTAAACCAGCTACTCATCTTGCGTCCGTTCATTCGGGCTGACAGCCGTTTGATCATCAAGGGTGTGATGAAGGCCGGAATGAAGGAACAAAAAATCGCCAGTGCCAGCGGCAAATAACCGCCCTCGTTCTGGTTGAGAATGGTCCACGTCAGAGAGACCACCAATGCGCCGGAACAAAGCCGGTAAGCCGTTGAACAGACTAAAAAAATTGCCAACTCTTTTGGAAAATTCTTCATGAAGGTTTATTCCCCATTTGTAAACGTTTCGGCATGGCAGAAGGCAACGGCATCCCTAGGCACTGTGAGCCTGGGCATGGGCCCGATATTTATTTGTTATGGAGCGTTTTGGGGCGCCCTAAAGGCTCACATATTTCGCGAGCCCCTATCAATGTAAAACTAAGCTATGAGCGAATAACTACCGAATTTAAATGCGATTCCAAAGAGCAAAAGACACGCACTTTTAGAGGGCGAAAAGCTTGGAGCAAGCATCTATTTGGTGCGTGTTGCTAGTTGTCGAACGACGCCTATCACATCAACCCAACGTTCGGCTGCCTTCATGCGGCACAATAATTAACTATCTGCTCAATAAGTACTCAATTTTATGTCGTAAATTGAATAGGATGACGCCGCAAAAAACCAGACTTATTGAGAGCGCTGCTGTTTCGTTTATCGGGTAGCTAAAGAATATGTACGAAATTATAATTGCGAAAAACGGAACCAGCAGACCGATTGGTGCAACGGTGGACCCGGAATATTTTCTTATGTTGTAGTTCCAAATCCAGTACCCCAGCAGAGTGGTCACATAAGACTGTGAGATTAGTGAAATTATAGCTTTGTAATTTATAGTATCCCTCAAGCTATAAAATGACTCGACGCCTTCAAAGTACACGGCAAGAATGAACAAGACAGGAAGGCTAAATAAAAAGCTCCAGATCATGAATGGCAAAAGGTCTTTTGGCTGGTGCTTCTGAACAATGAATGTACACAAGCTAAAACAAAAAGCTGCGAAGAGACAGGTGACAATCCCTACAAGATCAGAACCACCGCCACTTTTCACTAGCATTAAAGAAAGCCCGGCAAGCGATATGAAAAGAGCAGCAATACTAATCTTTGAAGCCCTTTCCTTAAATGCGACAAGGCCAATGGCAAATGTAATGAATGCGCTTAATTGAATAATTAGAGACACAGTGCCAGGGGGCGTCCCGTTATATATAGCAATATTGGCGCACCCCCATATCCCGCCTCCGAATAATATTCCATATGCGGCGAGTATGTGGACTGGAATCTTAGGCCTAGGTATGAAAAAGACAAAGGGGAAGACGCATAGAAAAAACCTTATGAAGCTCATCACAAACGGTTTGATTTGCTCAAGCCCAACTTTGATCAAAGCAAAGTTACCACCCCAGATCAGCGCCACTAGTAATAGAAGCGCATAATCAGTTAGGGAGATTTTTTTTAGGTTGCCCATTTGTCAGAGTCCACCTTTCAGCAGGTCATCATAAACGCTGCGGAAAGATGATATTTTGGTGATTTCCTGCAGACACTCATCGAAAATCTGCTGCCCCGTGGGGGTCAGCACGCCATCCCTCTTGATTTGAGCTGCGGTAGCAAAAAACCTTTTCTCGGCTACTTGCCCCTTTTCGATAGCCTCGTCTAATAATTTGCCAGGCACTATTTTCCCCATGTCATACATTGCGAGTGCAATTCTTGCTAGTACAAACAGTGCGTGAAAAATACCTAACATGGGACGTGCATCAGGCCTAAAGGGCGCTGCGTACAACTGACTTTCTGGATTTAAAACAAATTTATCATCTGTGCTCTTCAAAAAGAGCCTTAAATGGGCTGCTTCGTGAACGACTTGTTGTGCATAATACACTGGGCTATGCACTTCATCAGCCCATATCAAAACCAGTCCCAACAAATTATAACTACTGGCTGACCTGACATGGTATTCGTCGCCAGGGCCAGTGAGGACTATTTCATCTATTAGGGCTTCGGCCTCGTAATACAAGTCGCTAGAGTGGCATTTTAAAAGCTCTATGCCTGCGATCAACTTCACTTTTTCGACATCAACAACGTCAGTATCGATAAAACCAATACTAATTTTTCCGGAAGCTTCTTCTCTTACTTCGTCAATAACTAAATCGATATCTTTTTTTTGATTGCTCTTGGAAAAGCCCGTAATACTAAAACTTTCTTTCCCTTGCCTTTCATTTTGTTTGGCTTCTTGAAAAAAATTCAAGCCCAACTCCACATCATTGGCTTGCAGGCTTTTTATACATTTGTTGTAAAATGCGAAAGACTTCCAAGGAAGCTTGGTCAGAGAAGGGGATTTTTGATAGCTTTCATTAAACACGCTTGCCAAGTATGCCATCGACCCTTTGTATTGGTCGAGCAATACTGCTGCATCCTGGCGATACTCTTCATTTGTGATTAGGATGCTCAAATCATTTCTCCATGAAAAGCCACTTCTCCATAAAAAGAAGGACTGCCATAGAGATATGGCAGTCCTTCTAATAAATTACCGTCGAGTATTACTCACCGATAGATTTATTTACGCTCGACAGCGCAACCATTGCAGTCAGGCTCAGTGCGGATTGAGATACGATCAGCTTGGACATATCGAGTTTCATAAAAAGCTCCATTTTTTCTGAGAGATTATGCCATTCGCATTCATGCAAGGCAGAGTGAAACTAACATAATGTTTTTTACGAATGACACTATTATTTCACGATCTTGTTATGACAATTTGCTATATCAATATAATTTAAAGGAATAGCTTTTTTTGTCTTAGCCAGTCGATAAAAATCAAGTGAAGAAATTTCCAGTTTAAAGCGGTGAGCGCCTCTGAGGAGCAGATGTCGTGTGATGGCTTTTTGCTGTTGTGCGCAAAAAGTTGCGCACTCCTCTGTGGATAACCCTACGGGTAAATCGCTACAGACCACGTAACTCGTGCCCTACAGCCAAATGCGCAAGAAGTTGTACAGCACTGCGCAACTTCTTGCGCACTTTCTTCAATTTTCTGGCATGAAAATCGATAGAAAAATGAAAGTAGGCCTCTAACCCCTTGATGCGTAATGGCTATATGCTGGCTGGCACGACTTTTGATATCTCCGCCGACACCTGGACAGGCAATCACGCCGTCCGGGGTGGTGGGGTCCGGAGCTGATCGAAGTCGCGCTGGCGCATGTCGATAAAGACGAAGTTCGGAGCGCCTACAACCGGGCGGATTACATCGAACACCGCCGTCCGATGATGTCCTGGTGGAGTGAACATATCCAGAAGGGCATTCGCTAATGAGAGGTCGGGGTGTGGACCGAGCGCCATATTAAGACGGCTTTTGGTCAAAGGCTCACGGTAGTTGAAATTCCATATCATTGAGCCGCTAGCTCTGACGCGGAGCTGCAGACCGTCACCATCGCTGAGGACAAAGTCTTTACCGGTTGCCTTGACCGCTTTGAACTGGCGATCGGAGAGGCGGGTTGCATGAGTAGGCATGAGAGTTACCTCGGGCACCGTTTTGGTATCCCAGGTGGTATGGGATACCACCTGGGATACCAAAATGCCTGGAACTCAAAAATCCTCCACATACCCGGACAGCTCTGAATCCCTTGTATTTACTGGATTTCAGGCACAAAAAAAGACGTCCTTGGACGTCTTTTTTCGTTGAAGTGGTGGAGCCGGGGGGATTTGAACCCCCGTCCGCCAGTACTCCGCTGTCGGTACTACATGCGTAGCCGTGTCTATTAAGTTAACCCTCAGCGACCCGACGGGCAGGGTGCTTTGGGCGAGTTGTGTAAGTTTTAGCCGCTTCGTCCACAACGTACTGCACGGCGATTCTGTTCTATATGACAATCACTTTGGGTTTACAGACATCCCCTGATGATTGCTGGACCCGAAGGTACCAGGAGGGAAGGGCTAAGGCTGCTTACGCAGCGAGAGCGTATTCCCCGTAGGTTTCGTCATTGGCAACTATAGAAAGTTGCAACAGTGGATTTACGAGTTCTGTTACCAACTCGGCATGCACCTAAAGTTTCGCAACCGGCGTCGAATCCTAAACGGCCCCGAACCTGCTGTGTGTAACCAGCAGGCAAGCGCAGTGTACGCCAATGCGCGCGGCGAGTCGACCTTCTGTCCGTGCTTGGGTGTCAGGGCCAACGCTGGATTGGCTCTGGTCAGGCCCTACTGACCGTGCGCGTGGCTTTGAATGTCCTGAAGCGCCTGCTGCGTCAGGGATACACACTCTCTGTCATTGTTCGCAGCGTGAGCCGCCTTGGCTTGTTCAGTTTTGGTGATGACGACACCTTTGGTGGCGGCGTCCAGCGTGGCTGCGCTGGACAGCTTGCTGTTGACTTCCTGCAGCTTCATTACGCATTGATCGCTATCGTTTGAGGCGTATGCGGAGGAGGCCAGCATTGTTGCAGCGATGAGCAGTCCAGCCAGGGCGGAACGCTTCATGGGTATCTCCTGGAACGGGGGTGGGGATTGGGCCACGCTGATTGGGGCTTAACAAATGGACTGTGGGGGCGTGCAAGGGTTCTGTTTTTGCTGGCGATGGGGTGAAAGAATTTTCCGGGAGGCGGGTGCGAAAAAGGGACAAGAAACGCCTGATGCTCCGCAAGCTTAGGGTTTACATGGCTCTGAAGGCCAACCCGAAGGTTGGCCTTCAGTAGTTATTAGCCTTTATCACCTTTGCCCGCGTTCTGGATCTCCTGCAGGGTTTGAGTGGTTTCGGAGATGCATTTTTTGGTGCCTTCCTCGGTGTTTTGCGCCTGGTAGGCCTTGGCTTGCTGGACGCTGGCCTCGACGCGAGTCTTGATTTCCGGCGCCAGGGTCTGGGTCTTGGCGTTGGCGATGGCTTGCAGGTTGGTTGCACAGAGATCATCGCCGGCGGCAAACGAGGAGGAGGCCAGCATTGAGGCAGTAACGAACAGACCTAACAGTACTGAGCGTTTCATGGGTATCTCCTTGAACTGAGGGGCCAGGCATCGCTGGCCATCAGGACGGGCTGCCAATTTGGGGAAGGGTCCCGCGTTTGCGGGACTTGATCGGTGGACTGCGACGGTGCGTCTGGGTTCTATTTTTCTTCAGACCGCCCTGGCCTGGGTCACTCGATCCACCAGATAAACCAACCCGTGGTAGTCAATTCCGCCGTGTTGCGTCAGACCAATCTCACAGGTGCGGCTGGTGGAAATTCCCTCACTGCATTGCTGTACCGCGTCCTTGAGCGTGCGTAACGAATGGGCATTCAGTTCCGGGGTGGTGAAGCCTTTGTCACCGGCAAAACCACAGCAGTGAATGCCTTCCGGGATGACCACATTTTTACTACACTTGCGCGCCAGATCGATCAGCGCCTGGCTCTCGCCGAGATGCTGAGTGCTGCACGTGACGTGCACCGCGATTGGCGCTTCCTGAGGGGTGAAATCGAGACGATCCATCAAGTGAGTGCGGATGAAACGCACCGGGTCGTACAGGTCCAGTCGCACGTCGCCCAGGTCCTGAACCAGCCGCAAGGTGCAGGGGCTGGTGTCGCAGTAGATTGGGTCGAGGCCGCCACGACTGGCGTGCAGCAGCGCGCCGATCAGTTCCTGGCGTTTGTGTTCGGCCTGTTCGGCGTAGCCTTTGGAGGCGAATGGCTGGCCGCAGCAGAGGTTGTCTTGATTGTCTGGAAAGACCACCTGATAACCGGCCTTTTCCAACAGACTACGGGTTTTTTCGTACAGTGACATTTGCTCTTTATCACCCGCCGCTGGGCCCATCACCCGCGACACGCAGGCTGCCAGATACACCACCCGAGGCCGCTCGTCCGACACCGTCGGGCTGAAGCGAATGGCCCTTTCCGGCTGCGGCATGGCGTTGGTCCATTGCGGAACCTGACCCTTGGACAACCGCGTCAGCGATGCTGAAAGCTTCGCCAAACGTGGTGCTCCCAGCAGCATCCGCGCACCGTTGGCCACGTGCAGGGTGAAGCGCGCGCCTAGCAACGCGGTGGCGAAATTTCCTTCAAGCCAGTTGGCGGTTTTCGTATGGGTTGCCTTACGGCCACGGAGTTTTTTCACCAACTCGCCGGTGTTGATTCCTACAGGGCAACGTTGTGCACACAGGCCAGTGGCGGCGCAGGTATCGATGCCTTGGTATTCGTAAGCGGCTTCGAGTTCGGTGGTGTCGACGCCTGCGCGCTTCTTCGCCTGGATGTCACGCCAGATCACAATGCGTTGGCGTGGGCTCAACGTCAGGCCTTTCGAGGGGCAGACCGGTTCGCAGAAACCGCATTCGATGCACTTATCCACAATCTCATCGGCGGCCGGCAACGGCTTCAGATGTTTGAGGTGGATCTGTGGATCGTCGCTGAGCACCACGTCCGGATTGAGAATGCCGTTAGGGTCGAGCAGGCGTTTGAGCTGCCACATCAACTGGTAAGCGTCGCTGCCCCATTCCAGTTCGACGAAGGGCGCCATGTTGCGACCGGTGCCGTGTTCAGCCTTCAGCGAGCCGCCGAATTCAACGGCCACCAACTGCGCCACGTCGTCCATGAACGCCTGGTAGCGTGCGACTTCTTCCGCACTGTTGAAGCCTTGGGTGAAGACGAAGTGCAGATTGCCTTCCAGGGCGTGTCCGAAAAGGATCGCTTCGTCGTAGTGATGTTTGTCGAACAGCTCGATCAGGCGGTTCACGCCGATGGCCAGTTGTTCCACCGGGAAGGTGACGTCTTCGATGATCACCGTGGTGCCGGTTTTGCGCACCGCGCCGACGGCAGGGAAGGTGTCCTTGCGGATCGCCCAGAGCCGGGCGTTTTCCACCGGGTCTTCGGTGAAGTCGACTTGCTTCTCCACCGGGAAGCCGGTCAGCGACGCCATGATTTGCGTCAGCTGTTCCTGAAGCAGCGAGGACGAAGCGGCGCGGGATTCGATCAGCAGGGCGCAGGCATTGGGCGACAGTTGTTGTACAAAAGCCGGCATGCCGGGCTTGTCCTGCACCGAGCGCAGGCTGCGGCGGTCCAGCAATTCCACCGCCGACACCGGTTGGCTTTTCAGCACGGTCACCGCGTTGCAGCAGGTTTCTACGTCCGGGAACACGATCAGTGCCGACGCCTTGTTCGGGTGGTCGATCACCGTGTCGTAGGTCACTGCGCTGATGAACCCGAGCGTGCCTTCGGAGCCCACCAGCAAGTGGCTCAAGATATCCACAGGCTCGTCGAAATCCACCAGCGCATTGAGTGACAGCCCGGTGGTATTTTTCAGACGGTATTTGTGGCGAATTTTCGCAGCCAGTTCAGCGTTTGCGCGGGTCTCGCGACCCAAAGTCGCCAGTTGTTCGAGCAACTCGGCGTGGCTCTCTCGGAAGGCCGCCACACTGGCGGCATCTTCGGTATCGAGACGGCTGCCGTCAGCCAGTACCAGACGAATCCCGGCCAATGTGTGATAGGTGTTCTGCGCCGTGCCGCAGCACATGCCGCTGGCATTGTTGGCGACGATGCCACCGATTTTGCAGGCGTTGATCGACGCCGGGTCTGGTCCGATCTTGCGTCCGAACGGTGCCAGCCAGGCGTTGGCCTGGGCGCCGATCACGCCCGGTTGCAGGCGGATCTGTGTTCCTTGCCCGCGAATCTCGCGACCGTTCCAGTTATCGCCCAGCACGATCAGCACCGAATCGCTGATGGCCTGGCCAGACAGGCTGGTGCCGGCGGCGCGGAACGTCACCGGGACTTTATCCCGTTGCGCCAGTTTGAGCAGCGCCACCACTTCATCTTCGGACTCGACGCGGATCACCAGTTTCGGAATCAGCCGGTAGAAACTGGCGTCGGTGCCGAAGGCCAAGGTCGACAGCGGATCGTCGAAACGTCGTGCCTGAGGAATCAGTTGCTGCGCATCTCGCAGGAAAGCTGCCGGTAGACTCATTGGTCCTCCAGGATCAGAACGACCAAGTCTTTCGGGCCGTGGGCACCGTAAGCCAATACTTGCTCGATGTCGGCAGTCTTCGATGGGCCGGACACCAGCAAGGCGTTGGTCGGCATGCCTTGGGCCCATTCGAACTCCTGCTGCACCTGATAGAAGTTGTCGCGGATTTCACTGGCCTTGAGCAGGGCGAAATGCACCGGCGGCACCAGGCTCATCAGACGCGGTTCTTCCCGCGTCGGCCAGAGAATCAGGCTACCTGTCGCGGCGATTGCGCCGAGGGTGGTGGTCAGGCTGGCCGGGGTGTCGTTGAACAACTCGGCTTTCCATTCCTCGACCGGACGGTCGTAGGTTTTGAGTGCTGGCAGGCCAGGATTTTTCGCCCAATGCTGAGTGATGCGTTGACCGTGAGGTGTCGTCGGCGCAATCAACAGGCTCGGCAACTGGCGATCCTGCAGCAGTTGCGCCAGCAATTCGGGCCAGCCATCCCTGGACGTCAGATGAATTTCGGTGTGCACCGCTTCCATCAGTTTGCGCAGCTGCGGGATGCGTTGTTCAGGCGTGTAGGTGTAGGGCTCAGTCACCAGTTCGACATCGAAGTTGTCAGGCACCGGTGTGGTCCCCGTCAGACTGTTGCGCAATTTGGCGAGGATATTTTGCTTGGCGCTCATCAGCGGTCTCCCTGTTTGGCCAGATGCTCGCGGGCCATGTCATGCAGTGAGCGAGCGGCGGGTTTAGGTGCGCTGTGGTTCTGGGTCCATGGGCCGACGTTGCTCGGGGTCAGCGCGCGCAGGCGAGTGGCGAAGAAACCGAACAAGCGATAGAGCGTTGGTGAGCTATTGAGCTTCGCCCAGGCGTTCCAGATGAACCGTTCCTTGCGCGAGTACTTGCTGCCCTGACCGCGCATCACTTGATGCGGGCTGTCCGGGGCTTTGACGTTCTCTTCCCGTAGGCGACGCAGCAATGCGGGGATCGGAATTTTTACCGGGCAGACTTCACCGCAAGCGCCACATAACGAAGACGCGCTCGGGTGGTCAGGGACTTTCGCCAGGCCGACCATGTGTGGGGTGATGATTTTTCCGATGGGCCCAGGGTAAACCTCCCCATAGGCATGACCGCCGATTCGGGTGTAGACCGGGCAATGATTCATACAGGCGCCGCAGCGGATGCAGTTCAGCGTCTGGCGCAATTCGCTGTCGGCAAACGCCTGGGTGCGACCGTTGTCGAGCAATACCAGATGCACTTCCTGCGGGCCGTCGAGTTCATGTTCCTTGCGCGGGCCGGAGATCATGTTGACGTAGGTGGTGATCGGCTGGCCGAGGGCTGAACGGGTCAGCAGTGATAGCAGCGGCACCACATCGCGCAAGTTTTCCACGACTTTTTCGATGCCGGTGACGGCGATGTGCACCGGCGGCACGGTGGTGGTCATGCGCCCGTTGCCTTCGTTTTCCACCAACAGCAAGGTGCCGGTTTCGGCCACGGCGAAGTTGACGCCGGAGACGCCGATGTCCGCTTCGAAGAATTTCTGCCGCAAGACCTTGCGACCGATCTGAATGAGTTGGTCAACGTCCTTGGTGTATTCCACGCCAAGTTTGTCGTGGAACAAGGACGCGACCTGACCGGCATTCTTGTGGATCGCCGGCATAATAATGTGTGAAGGCTTCTCGTGGTCGAGCTGGACGATGTACTCGCCCATGTCCGATTCCAGGCATTCAATGCCCTGTTCAGCGAGGAAGTGATTCATTTCCATCTCTTCACTGACCATCGATTTGCCCTTGATCACTTGCCGCCCCTCGTGAGCGCGGATGATCGAGAGGACGATGCCATTGGCTTCGTCCACCGTTTCCGCCCAGTGCACTGTCACACCGTTGCGGGTCAGGTTCTGTTCAAGTTGCTCGAGCAGGTCGGGCAACTTGGATAAAGCACGGGCGCGGACAGCATTGCCCAGCACTCGCAAATGTTCTCTTTCATGGGCATCGCTGAAGGACGCTGCCCGTTTGCTCATCAGTGAATCCATCGCGCTGCGAAAGTTGTTTCGCAGTTGCGTGTCAGCCAAAGCCTTGTGAGCCCGGGCGCGAAAATCTTCTTCTACGGCAACCGTAGGAATAATCGTGGAAGTGCTCATCGGGCACCTCCGGTACGCTGCCACAGGAAACTGGCCAGATGCTGGCCGCGCAACGCTTCCTGCTGTTTCTCCAGCGCGCCATTGATGTTCATCAGGCAACCGCAGTCGGCACTGAGTACCTTGTGCGCACCGGATTCCTTCAACGCCCGGGTCTTGTCAGCCACCATCGCGCCGGAAATGTCTGGCATACGGACGCTGAAAGTCCCACCAAAGCCACAGCATTCACTTTCGTGGCTGTGGTCGACTCGCTCCACGTTGCTTAGCTGCGCCAACAACTCACGGCCGTGCAGGTGGGTGTTCATTTCACGGCGTGCCGAGCACGACGTGTGCAACGCCACCTTGACCGGCTCGCCGCTGTCCTTGAGCTGCACCTTGCAGACAAACAGCAGGAACTCCGCCAGTTCATAAGTCCGTGCCGCGAGGGCCTGGACCTGTTTCAGCGTGTGCGGCTCGTCCTTGAACAAGTCGGCGTAGTGTTCGCGCAACATGCCCGCGCAAGACCCCGACGGCACCACCACTGGATAATCACCGGCAAACAGCGCCAGTTGCGAGCGCGCCACGGTCCGGGCCTGTTCGGTGTAACCCGAGGTGTAGGCCGGTTGCCCGCAGCAGCTTTGCCCTTGCGGGTATTCGACACGAATGCCTTCGCGTTCCAGCAAGTGAATCGCGTCCATCCCGGCTTCGGGGTAGAACAGATCCACTACGCAGGTCCCGAACAGGTAGACCCGTGACGGTTTTTCGCTGGGGTATTGCCGAGGCTCGGGCAGTGGCGGGGCGACGCGGGTCGCATTCGGCACAGCGTTATAAAAAAGCTCGCTCATCAGGCGTGTCTCCGGGTGGTCCCGGTTATCCGTCCGCTGAGGCTGCTGAATATAGAGAGGGAAGCTTTCAGCAGCCTTGCAGACCCGGTTGTGAATAGCTGACACCAGGGGGCGTAACCCAGCGTCGGTTTTTTCCGTGTCGCGTGTAGTTCTTAGTGCACCAGCATGCCGGTGAACCAGTAGGCCTGAGCCAACGTGATCAGGCCGACGATCGTTGCAAAGAATAGGCTGTGCTTGAGGGTGAAGCGGAACAGATCCGATTCCTTGCCCACCAGCCCGGTCGCGGCGCAGGCCACGGCGATCGATTGCGGCGAAATCATCTTGCCGGTCACGCCGCCGCTGGTGTTTGCCGCCACCAGCAAGGTGTCATTGACGCCGATCTGATGCGCGGTGGTTGCTTGCAGTGAACTGAACAGTGCGTTGGACGAAGTATCGGAACCGGTCAGGAACACGCCGAGCCAGCCGAGGAATGGCGAGAAGAACGGGAATGCCGCACCTGTGCCTGCCAGTACCAGCGCCATGGTCGATGACATGCCCGAATAGTTGGTGACGAAGGCGAAGGCCAGCACCATACCGATAGACAAAATCGGCCAGCGCAGCTCGTAGAACGTTTCTTTAAAAGTGGTAAGACCAGTTCTGAGATTGATCTTCAGCACCAGCATCGAGATCAGCGCAGAGAAGAAAATCGCCGTGCCGGTCGCGGAAATCGGATCGAGTTTGAACACCGCCGGAATCGCCGTCGGGGCGGTCACGATTGGAGCGACCTTGATCACCATTTGATCCAGATGCGGGATCGCGAAGTTGAACACCCAGCTATACATCGAGCCACCCGCAGCGAACATCGCCTTGAACGGTTTCAGCGTCCAAATGGTGACCAGTACTGTGAGGATCAGGAACGGCGACCAGGCTTTGAAAATTTCCCCCAGGCTGTAAGGCGAAGCCACGGTGGTGCGCGGTTGGCCGAAACCACCGGCGCTGGCCACCACGGAAGCCGAGACGGCGCCGACGATGTGTTGGCCGGCGGCGCGTTTTGGTTGCCAGATTTTCAGGAACAGCGTCAAGGAAATCAGGCTGGCCAGTGCCGAGGTGATGTCTGGCAGTTCCGGGCCAATGAAGTTCGAGGTGAAGTACTGAGTGACCGCGAAACTCAAACCGGCCACCAGTGCCGCCGGCCAGGTTTCCCGCACGCCGCGCAGGCCATCCATCATGAACACTAGCCAGAAAGGCACGAACAGCGACAGCAATGGCAGTTGGCGACCGGTCATGGCGCCGATCTTGAACGCGTCGATGCCGGTGACTTGCCCGGCGACGATGATCGGAATCCCCAAGGCACCGAAGGCTACCGGCGCGGTGTTGGCGATCAGGCACAGGCCCGCGGCGTACAGCGGGTTGAAGCCAAGTCCCACCAGCAGCGCGGCGGTAATCGCTACCGGTGCGCCGAAACCGGCGGCACCTTCCAGGAAGGCGCCGAAGCAGAAGCCTATCAGCAGCACTTGCAGGCGTTGGTCGTCGGTGATCGACAGCACCGAGCTGCGGATCACTTCGAACTGGCCACTCTTGACCGTCAGTTTGTAGAGGAACACCGCTGCCACGATGATCCAGGCAATCGGCCACAAGCCGTAGGCGAAGCCATATCCGGCTGCCGCGAAGGCCATATCGACCGGCATCTGGAACGCGAAGATTGCCACGGCAATCGACAGCGCGAGGGTAATGCTGCCGGCCACATGGCCTTTGAGGCGGAACACGGCCAAGGCCAGGAAGAAAAATACAATGGGGATGACGGCCGCGAGTGCGGACACGCCGAGACTGCCGAGCGGGCTGTAGAGCTGTTGCCAGGTTTGCATATGGGGTGGCCCCTAATTGTTGTTGGTCAGGCACTGGTCAGCGTTCTTGGATAATTGGTAATACCAATTTACAATCGCTGTTGGCTAGGGTAAAAGCCTTGTAGGCGGTGTGTCAATTTGCCGCCCTAAAACTTTTGTCGAATGAGCGGTGCAGAACGCATCTGATCTGTTCGATCAAACGTCGTCTGGTAGGTGCTGGTGTGGCGCCGATAGGCCAGAATAGAGAGCCCGGCGAGCCGCCGGGATCGTGGAGAATTGAGTGATGGGGTTTGATCAGATTCGGCAGCGCCGTTTGTCTGACGATATTGTCGAGCAGCTCGAAGGGATGATTCTCGAGGGCACATTGAAGGCCGGAGAGCGCCTGCCGGCAGAGCGTGCGTTGGCCGAACAGTTCGGCGTGTCACGCCCTTCGTTGCGCGAAGCGATTCAGAAGCTGGCGGCCAAAGGGTTGCTGGTCAGCCGTCAGGGCGGCGGTAACTATGTGGTGGAATCCCTGGGCTCGACGTTCAGCGATCCGCTGCTGCATCTGCTGGAAAGCAATCCCGAGGCCCAGCGCGATTTGCTGGAGTTTCGTCATACGCTGGAAGCATCTTGTGCTTACTACGCGGCATTGCGCGCCACGGACGTGGATCGCGAGCGGCTGACGGCGGCGTTCGACGAGTTGCAAGACTGCTATTCGCGCCATGACGAAGTGGGTCGGGCGGAAGAGGGCGCGGCGGATGCGAAATTCCATCTGGCGATCGCCGAGGCCAGTCATAACGCAGTGTTGCTGCACACCATTCGTGGTTTGTTCGACCTGCTCAAACGCAACGTTGTGACCAACATCGGCGGCATGTACAAACAGCGCTCCGAAACCCGCGACATGCTGATCGCGCAGCACAGAGAATTGTATCTGGCGATTATCGAAGGAAGGGCAGAGCAGGCGCGGGAGGTTTCCAGTCGGCACATTTTATATGTGCAGGAAGTGCTGGAAGAGGTGCGTCAGGAAGTGCAGCGCGTGGCTCGGGCGGAGCGGCGCAAGGGGATGTAGTCAGGTGGGTGTCTGCGGTGAATCATTCGCGGGCAAGCCTCGCTCCTACAGGATCGCGTGGTCCAGTGTAGGAGCGAGGCTTGCCCGCGAAAGCGATCTCAAGGTAAAGAATTAATCTTCCTTGCCCTTGTTGCGCACCGCACGCTGCAATTCACGACCGGCGTCGCGCTCGCGTTCGGTATCACGCTTGTCGTATTCCTTCTTGCCCTTGCCCAGAGCGATCTCGCACTTGACCATGTGCTTGCTCCAGTACCAGGACAGGCACACGCAGGCATAACCTTTTTGCTGCACGGCAGCAGCCAGCTTTTCCAGCTCGCGCCGATTGAGCAGCAATTTTCGGGTGCGGGTCGGATCAGCGATGACATGGGTGCTGGCAGTCATCAGCGGCGTAATGTGGCTGCCGAGCAGCCAGGCTTCGCCATCTTTGAGCAGCACGTAACTGTCAACCAGTTGTAGCTTGCTTGCCCGCAAACTTTTTACTTCCCAGCCGGCCAGGACCAGACCAGCCTCGAACTTATGCTCGATGAAGTAATCGTGTCGCGCCTTTTTGTTCTGCGCGATGGTCCCTGTTGGGTGTTTCTTCTGTTTAGCCATAGGGGCGGCATTATATGGAGTTACACCGCTGTCGGCTACGGTGAAGCTACGTGCTTGAGCAGGTTGATTGAATCCCGGACAATGCGGCCTCTTTTTTGAACGCTTGGGCGTGATAACGATGTCGACAGACAAGGTTTCTGTCCACGGCAGTTGGGCTAGCCGCTGGGTCTTCATACTCGCCGCGACCGGTTCGGCCGTGGGGCTGGGTAGTATCTGGAAATTCCCTTACATGGTCGGCGTCTACGGTGGCGGAGCCTTCGTGCTGATGTTTCTGGCCTGTATCGCGCTGATCGGTGTGCCCGTGATGCTGGCCGAAACCCTGATCGGCCGGCGCGCACGGCAGAGCCCGGCCAATGCCTTGAAGGTCCTGGCGCTGGAAGCGGGGCATTCGGCGAAGTGGTCCTGGGGCGCGTTTGCCGGGATGATCACGGCGCTGTTGATTCTGTCTTTCTATAGTGTGGTCGGCGGTTGGTCGCTGGATTACATCATCGACATGGGGCGTGGCGACTTTCAGGGCGCGACACCTGATCAGGTCGGTGCATACTTCGGCAACGTGATCGCCGACCCATGGCGCCTGACACTTTGGCACACGATTTTCATGCTCCTCTCCGCCGTGGTGATCGCCAAAGGCGTGGTCGCCGGGCTGGAGCGCAGCCTGCGGATCATGATGCCACTGCTGTTTGTGATGGTGATTGTTCTGCTGGGCTACAGCATGACCACCGGCCACTTCATGGAGGGCGTGCATTTCATGTTCGACTTCCACCCGGAAAAAGTACTCGACGGCTTGCTGCCGGCCATGGGGCACGCGTTCTTCTCCCTGAGCGTGGGCGTCGGTTCGATCATGATCTACGGTGCTTATATGCCGAAGAGCTCGTCGATTTCCGGCACCATTGTCGGTGTGGCGCTGCTCGATACTTTCGTTTCCCTGGTGGCCGGTCTGGCATTGTTTCCGATTGTGTTCGCTGCCGGCCTGAACCCGAGCGAAGGCCCTGGCCTGATGTTCGTCAGCCTGCCATTTGCCTTTGGTAACGTAGCGTTCGGCCAGTTGATGGGCGTCGTGTTTTTCGTACTGGTAGCGATTGCGGCCTGGAGTTCGGCGATTTCCCTGCTCGAGCCGATGGTGGCCTACCTGGTTGAACGCACGAAAATAAGCCGCGCCTGGGTCACCTTCTGGTTGGCATTCATCTGCTGGTTCGTCGGTCTGGGTACCGTGTTTTCCTTCAATATCTGGAAGGAAGCCAAGTTTTTCGTGAACGAAGGCGGGATCTTCCATCTCTATCAATGGGGAGCAGCCGGTGGCCTGGACTTCTTTGGTGTGATCGATTTCTTCACCTCGCGGATCATGTTGCCACTCGGTGGTTTGTGTTTCGTGGTGTTTGCGGGCTGGGTGATGGGGTGTGAAGCGGTGCGCGACGAATTGTCGATCCGCCGTCCGGTGCTGTTCGCCCTGTCCCTGTTCTTGATGCGCTATGTGGCGCCCATCGGCATTCTTGTAGTGTTTGCCGCCCAGCTGTGGAAGTAACGCTGACATGACGACACACATTCAACGTTCGGCCCTGCTGCCGTATCCGGCACAAGCGCTGTATGACCTGGTCAACGACGTGGCCCGCTATCCGGAATTCCTGCCGTGGTGCTCGTCGGCGGAAGTCCTGGAAAGCACTCCTGAGCTTATGCGTGCCAGCGTCGGCGTGGCCAAGGGCGGCCTTAGTCAGCATTTCGTGACGCGTAATACCCTGGTGCCCGGGCATTCGATCGAGATGAACCTCGAAGAAGGTCCGTTCAGCCAGTTGCATGGCATCTGGGTGTTCAAGCCGTTGGGCGAGAAGGCCTGCAAGATCAGTCTGGACTTGTCGTTCGACTACTCGGGACCGCTGGTACGTGCGACGTTGGGGCCTTTGTTCAATCAGGCGGCGAATACGTTGATGGACGCGTTTTGCCAGCGTGCGAAACAGAAGCATGGTTGAGGCTGTGATCACGGTCGAGGTGGTGTATGCCGCCGTTGATCGTCAGGTATTGCTGGCCGTAACCGTGCCGATGGGCGCAACCGTACGGGATGCGTTGCTCAAATCCGGCCTGAACAGCGAATTCCCTGAGCTGGATCTGGCCAGTTGTCCGGTTGGAATCTTTGGCAAGGTGATTGCTGAACCGGCCAATCGTCCGGTTCAGGCAGGGGAACGCCTCGAGATTTACCGGCCGTTGCTTGCCGATCCGAAAGAGGTTCGCCGGTTGCGTGCAGCCAAAGCAGCCGAGGCCAAAGCCCGGAATCAGTGATCCGGTTAAACGCCAGACGATAAAAAACCCGGACATGCCGGGTTTTTTATTGCGTCGCAAATTATTGCGGCGAGGTTTCCAGCGGTTCTGGCGTCGGGACTGGAACGGTTTCCACGTTGTCCACGTCCTTCTGGATCTGGTCCAGCAGCGAACCTGGCTTGACCGGTTTTTCTGGCTTCGGCTTCTCGGCGTTTTCTGCGGGCGCGGTCACGGTAGTGCCACTGTCCTTGCCGAGAATGGCTTCGTCGCGGCTCACGCCCGGCATGAAATCGCCAGAGAGGCTGACAAGTTGATCATTTGGGTTGAAGATAACGCTAATGCGTTCCTGTTGGCGTTCACCGCCACCCGGTTGCAGGCTGTAGAGATAATCCCAGCGATCGGCATGGAACGTGTCGGTCAGCAGAGGGTTACCCATGATAAACCGTACTTGCCGACGGGTCATTCCCGGGCGTAACTGGTCTATCATGTCCTGCGTGACGACATTGCCCTGCTGGATGTCGATTTTGTAAACCCCGGGGAATGAACAACCGGCGAGTGCGAGCAGTCCCACAAAGGTGAAACTGGTTAGCAAGAGCTTGGTGTTTTGCATCGGTGGGCGACTTCCACTATCTTGGCTGGGACAACGTAAACGCCGATCATACCCGCATTAAGAGAAGCTGCGAAGCAGCATCGCGAGAAAGCTGACCATGGTTGAAAATAGCGAACTACGCAAAGCCGGCCTCAAAGTGACCCTTCCACGGGTCAAAATTCTGCAAATGCTCGATTCCGCCGAGCAACGCCACATGAGTGCCGAGGATGTTTACAAGGCGCTGATGGAGGCTGGTGAGGACGTCGGTCTGGCCACGGTTTACCGTGTTCTGACCCAGTTCGAGGCAGCTGGCCTTGTGGTGCGGCACAACTTCGACGGAGGCCATGCGGTCTTCGAGCTGGACGACGGCAAGCATCACGACCATATGGTCAACGTCGAGACCAGTGAAGTGATCGAATTCTTCGACGAAGAAATCGAGCGGCTGCAGAAAGCAATCGTCGACAAGTATGGCTTCGAGATGGTTGATCACAATCTTGTGCTGTACGTACGCAAGAAAAAGTAAGCATGTCGCGCGAACCTCAGGTTCGCGAAACGAACGAAGGCGACCCCAGGGTCGCCTTCGTGCTTTCTGCTGTTCTCAAATTTTCGCGGTAACGACCATCTTTTTCGCGTGAGCCAGTGATTCCTTGGTGAGATCGATGCCGCCGAGCATTCGTGCCACTTCTTCGACACGATCGGTCTTGCTCAGTTTGGAGACGGCCGTATGTGTGGCGTCTTCACCGCGAACCTTGTGTACAAATAGATGTTGATGCCCTTGCGCCGCCACTTGCGGCAAGTGAGTCACGGTCAGAACCTGCCCGCGCTCCCCGAGGCGTCGCAGCAACTGGCCGACAATCTCGGCGGTCGGGCCGCCGATACCCACGTCCACTTCATCGAACACCAGGGTCGGTACGCGGGAGGTCTGTGCAGTGATCACCTGAATCGCCAGGCTGATGCGCGACAGTTCGCCCCCTGATGCCACTTTTGCCAGGGCTTTCAACGGTTGCCCCGGGTTGGCGCTCACCAGCAGTTCTACCTGTTCGAGCCCATTGGGCAGCAGTTCGTCGCTGCTGTTGGGGCGCAGTTCGATGGTGAAGCGGCCGCCGGGCATGCCCAAGCGCTGGATTTCCTGTTCCACGGCGCTGGCCAGGCTGCTTGAGGCTTGATGTCGCAGATCGCTCAGCTCCCGGGCCTTCTCCTGATAATGGCGGGCGTAGGAGGCCAGCTCATCGCTCAGTCGTTCGATGGATTCGTCGTTGGCATTCAGGGTTTCGATTTCATCGAGTAGCTTCTGTTGCATCTCGGCGACCTCGGTCGGCTGGATGCGGTGTTTGCGCGCCAGGGTGTAGATGGCATCAAGGCGCTCTTCCAGGTATTGAAGGCGGGCCGGGTCGGCGTCGAAATTGTCGAGAAAGCGGTTCAGCTCGCCCACGGCTTCTTCAACCTGAATCTGTGCGCTGGTCAGCAGGCTGCTGGCTTCACCCAGGGCGCCGATCGAATTGTTCACGCTCGACAGGCGGTTAAGGCTGGCGGTGAGTGCATTCAATACGTTGCCGGAATCACTTTCGCTGCATTGTTCGACCACTTGCCGGCAAATGCCCAGCAGGGTTTCGGCGTTGGTCAGGTTCTTGTGTTCCTGTTCCAGTTGCTCCAGCTCATTTTCGCCGAGGCCGAGGTTTTCCAGTTCTTCGAGTTGATAGCTGAGCAGCTGATGACGAGCGCGTTGTTCGTCGCCGGAGTTGGAAAGGCGTTCCAGTTCCTGGCGGGTCTGGCGCCAGCGTTGGGCGGCCAGTTGCACCTGGCGGGCCAGGTCCGTGGCGCCGGCGTATTCGTCGAGCAGACGGCGATGGGTATCGGTTTTGAGCAGGGATTGGTGTTCGTGCTGGCTGTGGATATCGATCAGCAACTCGCCCAGGGCCTTCAAGTCACCGAGAGGGCAGGGGGTGCCGTTGATATAGCCGCGCGAGCGCCCTTCAGCGGTGATCACTCGACGCAGAATGCACGGGCCGTCGTTCTCGAGGTCGCGCTCGGCCAGCCAGGCGCTGGCTTCCGGGATGTCGATCAGGTCGAAGGTGGCCAGGATATCGGCCTTGTCGGCGCCCGGGCGGACCACGCCACTGTCGGCGCGATCGCCCAGGGTCAGGCCCAGGGCGTCGAGCATGATCGACTTGCCGGCACCGGTTTCCCCTGTGATCACGCTCATCCCGCGATCGAGTTCGAGATCGAGATGTTCAACGATGGCGTAGTTGTGTACGGACAGGTGCACCAGCATAAAGGCCGCTCCCAGGCTTTAGGTCTGGTTATTTATACAGTGTTTTGTTTCGGGCTGACAATGCCCCCTCTTAGGTCGATTTGCTTGATTGAAGGGAATCCTTAGCGCGATGCGGAATGACAATGCAGCTGTTTTTTGTAGGGTTAATCATCAAATAGCCCTTGAAGCTGAATTTTGCGGCCCCATATACCGGGGCAGAAGCGCGAGTTGAGCTCGCGGACGATATTGGAAGGAGAAATCTATGGCTGACGAACAGACAGTGGATACGCAAAATCTAGACGCCAACCAGGGCCCCGAGGCTTCGGGTGAAGACCTGGCGGCTCGTGTACAAGTGCTCGAAGAGCAATTGGCTGGTGCGCAGGATCAGGCTTTGCGTGTAGCCGCCGATCTGCAGAACGTCCGCCGCCGTGCCGAGCAGGACGTTGAGAAGGCTCACAAATTTGCCTTGGAAAAGTTCGCTGGCGACCTGCTGCCGATCATTGACAGCCTGGAACGCGGTCTGGAGCTATCCAACCCTGACGACGAAAACATTCGTCCGATGCGCGAAGGGATCGAGCTGACCCTGAAAATGTTCCAGGACACCCTGAAGCGCTATCACCTGGAAGCGATCGATCCTGAAGGCGAGCCCTTCAATGCCTCGCATCACCAGGCAATGGCCATGCAGGAAAGCGCCGACGTCGAGCCAAACAGCGTGCTCAAGGTGTTTCAGAAGGGCTACCAGCTTCACGGTCGCCTGCTGCGCCCGGCCATGGTCGTGGTCAGCAAGGCACCTGCACCGGTTTCGCCTTCGATTGACGAGCAGGCTTGAAATTAGCCGCAAGGCCCCCATTTAGAAGTCAAGCGTTTAAGTGCTACCGCAGTCAGCCACCACTACTGCGGCATCCAAATCCAAAGTTTCGGGAGAGTGAACATGGGCAAAATTATCGGTATCGACCTGGGGACTACCAACTCCTGCGTCTCCGTGCTGGAAAACGGCAAAGCCAAAGTTATTGAAAACGCTGAAGGCGCGCGTACCACGCCGTCGATCATCGCTTACGCCAACGATGGCGAAATTCTGGTTGGCCAATCGGCCAAGCGTCAGGCAGTGACCAATCCGCATAACACCCTGTACGCGGTGAAGCGTCTGATCGGTCGTCGTTTCGACGAAGAAGTCGTACAGAAAGACATCCAGATGGTCCCTTACAAGATCGTCAAGGCTGACAACAACGACGCCTGGGTTGAAGTGAACGGCCAGAAAATGGCACCGCCACAAATTTCGGCTGAAATTCTGAAGAAAATGAAGAAGACCGCCGAAGACTACCTCGGCGAGCCAGTGACCGAAGCGGTGATCACCGTTCCGGCCTACTTCAACGACAGCCAGCGTCAAGCCACCAAAGACGCCGGCCGCATCGCGGGTCTGGACGTTAAACGTATCATCAACGAACCAACCGCAGCCGCACTGGCCTACGGTATGGACAAGGCCAAAGGCGATCACACCGTGATCGTTTACGACTTGGGCGGCGGTACTTTCGACGTTTCCGTGATCGAAATCGCTGAAGTCGATGGCGAGCATCAGTTCGAAGTGTTGGCCACCAACGGTGACACTTTCCTGGGCGGTGAAGACTTTGACATTCGTCTGATCGACTACCTCGTTGACGAGTTCAAGAAAGAAAGCGGCATGAACCTCAAGGGTGACCCGCTGGCCATGCAGCGCCTGAAAGAAGCCGCTGAGAAAGCCAAGATCGAACTGTCCTCGAGCCAGTCGACCGACGTGAACCTGCCGTACATCACTGCAGACGCTACCGGTCCTAAGCACTTGAACGTGAAAATCTCCCGCGCCAAGCTCGAAGCGCTGGTTGAAGACCTGGTTCAGCGCACCATCGAACCTTGCCGCATCGCGATGAAAGACGCCGGTATCGACGTTGGTTCGATCAACGACGTGATCCTGGTCGGCGGTCAGACCCGTATGCCACTGGTTCAGAAGCTGGTGACCGATTTCTTCGGTAAAGAAGCACGTAAAGACGTCAACCCTGACGAAGCTGTTGCCATGGGTGCTGCTATCCAGGGCGCGGTATTGGCTGGTGACGTGAAAGACGTTCTGCTGCTCGACGTCAGCCCGCTGACCCTGGGTATCGAAACCATGGGCGGCGTAATGACCGCGCTGATCGAGAAAAACACCACGATTCCTACCAAGAAATCGCAAGTGTTCTCGACTGCCGACGACAACCAAGGCGCAGTGACCATTCACGTACTGCAAGGTGAGCGTAAGCAAGCCGCACAGAACAAGTCCCTGGGCAAGTTCGACCTGGCCGAGATTCCACCAGCGCCACGTGGCGTGCCACAAATCGAAGTGACCTTCGACATCGACGCCAACGGCATCCTGCACGTCGGCGCGAAAGACAAGGCTACCGGCAAGACTCAGTCGATCGTGATCAAGGCCAACTCCGGTCTGTCCGAGGAAGAAATTCAGCAGATGGTTCGCGATGCTGAAGTGAACGCTGAAGAAGACCGCAAGTTCGAAGAGCTGGCCAGTGCCCGTAACCAAGGCGATGCCCTGGTTCACTCGACGCGCAAAATGGTCGCTGATGCTGGCGATAAAGTGAGCGCTGAAGAGAAGACTGCAATCGAAGCAGCTGTAGTTGCCCTGGAAACCGCCATCAAAGGCGACGACAAGGCCGCTATCGAAGCCAAGGTTGAAGAGCTGTCCAAGGTCTCCGCGCCAGTGGCTCAGAAAATGTACGCTGATCAGGCTCAGCCAGCTGAAGGCGCGGCACCGCACGACGAAAAAGCTGAAAAAGCTGACGACGTTGTCGATGCCGAGTTCGAAGAAGTCAAAGACCACAAGTAAGTTGTTGGTCGCCCGGTTGACTGCCTTCAGGCGGTGACTGGTAGGATGTCGCCGCGCGGGAGCTTGCTCCCGCGTTGGCGTGTCTGGAGTAAGCGAATTTTTACAGCATGCGACAACGCTCGAATGCTGGCGGTACGGTCGGGGATGCTCCTGCTTTCCGGCTCACAGATACCGCATCGAATCAAAGACCAGGATCGTTGAATTGACGTGAGTTGGGTCCGGGCCTGTATTGGGGCTCAACGAGTTTGGCGAGGCTCAGGAGAGGTTTGCCGAACGTCCTTAAGAGTGCAAAGACTTATGGCAAAGCGTGACTATTACGAAGTATTGGGTGTTGAGCGTGGTTCAAGCGAAGCGGACCTGAAAAAGGCCTACCGTCGCCTGGCGATGAAGCACCACCCGGACCGTAATCCCGATGACAAAGCGTCGGAAGATATGTTCAAGGAGGCCAACGAGGCCTACGAAGTGCTGTCCGATTCCAGCAAGCGCGCGGCCTATGACCAATACGGTCATGCCGGTGTCGACCCGAGCATGGGTGGCGGCGGTGCCGGTTTTGGCGGTCAGAACTTCTCCGATATCTTTGGCGATGTCTTCAGTGACTTCTTCGGTGGCGGTCGCGGCGGTGCCCGTGGCGGTGCTCAGCGCGGCAGCGACCTGCGTTACACCCTGGAGCTGAACCTGGAAGAAGCGGTGCGCGGCACGACCGTGAATATCCGCGTTCCGACACTGGTCAACTGCAAGCCGTGCGATGGCTCGGGCGCCAAGAAAGGCTCCTCGCCGATCACTTGCCCGACCTGTGGCGGTATCGGTCAGGTGCGCATGCAGCAGGGGTTCTTCTCGGTGCAGCAGACCTGCCCGCGCTGCCATGGCCAGGGCAAGATCATTTCCGATCCGTGCGATTCCTGCCACGGCGAAGGTCGTGTCGAAGAGTACAAGACCCTGTCGGTGAAAGTGCCGGCCGGTGTCGATACCGGTGACCGTATTCGCCTGTCTGGCGAAGGCGAGGCGGGTGCGCAGGGTGGCCCGGCCGGCGACCTGTACGTGGTGATCAATGTGCGTGAGCACGCGATCTTCCAGCGGGACGGCAAGCACCTGTTCTGCGAGGTGCCAATCAGCTTCGTCGATGCAGCGCTGGGTGGCGAGCTGGAGATTCCGACCCTCGATGGTCGGGTCAAGCTGAAGATCCCTGAAGGGACTCAGACTGGTAAGCAGTTCCGTGTTCGCGGCAAAGGTGTTGCGCCGGTTCGCGGCGGCGGTGCTGGCGACCTGATGTGTCGCGTGGCGGTCGAAACCCCGGTCAACCTGGGTCGTCGTCAGCGCGAATTGCTGGAAGAGTTCCGCAGCTCCCTGGCGGATGACAACAGCCATTCGCCGAAAACCACTGGTTGGTTCGAAGGCGTGAAGCGCTTCTTCGGCGATTTGTAAGGAGTGAGCATGCGACGTATAGCTGTGATGGGCGCCGCCGGCCGCATGGGCAAGATTTTGATCGAGGCGGTGCAGCAGCGCGCGCCGCTGACCGGTCTGACGGCTGCCATCGTTCGCCCCGGCAGCACGCTGATTGGCGTGGATGCCGGTGAGCTGGCATCGCTGGGGCGAATCGGTGTGCCGCTGTCCGGTAAGCTGGATACGGTGGCCGATGAGTTCGATGTGTTGATCGACTTCACGCTCCCGGAAGTGATGCTGAAAAACCTGGAGTTCTGCCGTAAAGCGGGCAAGTCCATGGTGATCGGCACCACGGGGCTGGACGCGGCACAGAAGCAGTTGCTGGCCGAGGCGAGCAAGGATATTGCGATTGTGTTCGCGGCCAATTTCAGTGTCGGTGTAAACCTGTCGCTGAAACTGCTCGATATGGCAGCTCGTGTGCTGGGCGATGAGGCTGACATCGAAATCATCGAGGCTCATCATCGGCACAAGATCGATGCCCCTTCAGGCACGGCTCTGCGCATGGGAGAAGTGATCGCCAGTGCGCTGGATCGTGATCTGCAAAAGGTCGCGGTCTATGGCCGTGAAGGTCACACCGGTGTGCGTGAGCGTGAAACGATCGGCTTCGCGACTGTTCGTGGTGGTGATGTGGTCGGTGATCATACGGTGCTGTTCGCCTGTGAGGGCGAGCGACTGGAGATCACGCACAAGGCATCCAGCCGCATGACCTTCGCCAAGGGTGCGGTACGTGCAGCTTTGTGGCTGGATGGTCGTGAACCAGGCCTTTACGACATGCAAGACGTGCTCGACCTGCGGTAAGATGTGCCCGAAATCGGGTTCAAACTCAGCGTTTGGGCCCGGTTTTGTTCCGCCAAGCGACGTCCTGTCGCATTCTCCGGCCTTTAGGGCTCATTGGCGGTAGACCAAAAATGCCTTTTTCTGTAAGCTACAGCTTTAGTGTGTCCACTAAAAGCGCGCAGAATAATTCGGTGAAGAAGCGGGGTGACGTGTCCATACGTCACTCCGCTTTTTTACAACCTGCGATCGCCCTTTCAGGCTTTATTTACGGGAGGTCTTCTTGACTAAGCCAGCCATACTCGCCCTTGCTGATGGCAGCATTTTTCGCGGCGAAGCCATTGGAGCCGACGGACAAACCGTTGGTGAGGTGGTGTTCAACACCGCAATGACCGGCTATCAGGAAATCCTTACCGATCCTTCCTACGCCCAACAGATCGTTACCCTGACGTACCCGCACATCGGCAATACCGGTACCACGCCGGAAGACGCCGAGTCCGACCGCGTCTGGTCCGCTGGCCTGGTCATCCGTGATCTGCCACTGGTTGCGAGCAACTGGCGCAACACGATGTCCCTGTCCGACTACCTGAAAGCCAACAACGTTGTGGCTATCGCCGGTATCGACACCCGCCGCCTGACACGCATCCTGCGTGAGAAAGGCGCGCAGAACGGCTGCATCATGGCCGGTGACAACATTTCCGAAGAAGCCGCCATCGCCGCCGCTCAGGGTTTCCCTGGTCTTAAAGGCATGGACCTGGCGAAAGTCGTCAGCACCAAAGAGAAGTACGAGTGGCGCTCGACTGTCTGGGATCTGAAAACCGACAGCCACGCGACTCTGGAAGCCTCCGAGCTGCCATACCACGTGGTGGCCTACGACTACGGCGTCAAGCTGAACATCCTGCGCATGCTGGTCGAGCGCGGTTGCCGCGTGACCGTGGTGCCTGCACAGACTCCGGCCGCTGAAGCGCTGGCGTTGAAGCCGGACGGCGTGTTCCTGTCCAACGGCCCGGGCGACCCTGAGCCATGCGACTACGCGATCCAGGCGATCAAGGACGTGCTGGAAACCGAGATTCCGGTGTTCGGCATCTGCCTCGGTCACCAACTGTTGGCTCTGGCCTCCGGCGCCAAGACCCTGAAAATGGGCCATGGCCACCACGGTG
The DNA here is from genome assembly GCF_000282375.1 of Pseudomonas sp. GM50. Taxonomy (GTDB): domain Bacteria; phylum Pseudomonadota; class Gammaproteobacteria; order Pseudomonadales; family Pseudomonadaceae; genus Aquipseudomonas. Next base: position 20,450 of record NZ_AKJK01000008.1, on the reverse strand, counting down.
CCAACCACCCGGTCCAGGATCTGGACAGCGGTGTGGTGATGATCACCAGCCAGAACCACGGTTTTGCGGTAGACGAAGCGACCCTGCCAGGCAACGTTCGGGCGATCCACAAATCGCTGTTCGACGGCACCCTGCAAGGCATCGAGCGTACCGACAAGAGCGCCTTCAGCTTCCAGGGTCACCCTGAAGCCAGCCCTGGCCCGAACGACGTAGCGCCACTGTTTGATCGCTTCATCAACGAAATGGCCAAGCGACGCTAATCGCTCGCCCTGATGTAGCGAAGCCTGAGGGCGGTCCCGAAACCGGTGGCCCCCTCAAGGCTTCAGAGATTGAACAAGACGGCTTGCCGACTGACCTGCGGATTTGAGTGACAACCCATGCCAAAACGTACAGACATTAAAAGCATCCTGATTCTCGGCGCTGGCCCGATCGTGATCGGCCAGGCCTGCGAATTCGACTACTCCGGCGCCCAGGCCTGTAAAGCCCTGCGCGAGGAGGGTTACCGCGTCATCCTGGTGAACTCCAACCCGGCCACCATCATGACCGACCCGGCCATGGCCGACGCCACCTACATCGAACCGATCAAGTGGCAGACCGTTGCCAAGATCATCGAGAAAGAGCGTCCGGACGCGCTGCTGCCAACCATGGGTGGCCAGACCGCTCTGAACTGCGCACTGGACCTGGAGCGCGAAGGCGTTCTGGAGAAGTTCGGCGTAGAAATGATCGGTGCCAACGCTGACACCATCGACAAGGCCGAAGACCGTTCGCGCTTCGACAAGGCGATGAAATCCATCGGTCTGGACTGCCCGCGTTCGGGTATCGCCCACAGCATGGAAGAGGCCAATGCGGTCCTCGAGCGTCTCGGCTTCCCGTGCATCATTCGTCCGTCCTTCACCATGGGCGGCACCGGTGGCGGTATCGCTTACAACCGTGAAGAGTTCGAAGAAATCTGCGCCCGCGGTCTGGACCTGTCGCCGACCAAAGAGCTGCTGATCGACGAATCGCTGATCGGCTGGAAAGAATACGAGATGGAGGTTGTCCGCGATAAGAAGGACAACTGCATCATCGTCTGCTCCATCGAAAACTTCGACCCGATGGGCGTGCACACCGGTGACTCGATCACTGTTGCGCCAGCACAGACCCTGACCGACAAGGAATACCAGATCCTGCGTAACGCCTCCTTGGCGGTACTGCGCGAGATCGGCGTGGAAACCGGCGGTTCCAACGTCCAGTTCGGTATCTGCCCGGACACCGGCCGCATGGTTGTCATCGAGATGAACCCGCGGGTATCCCGTTCCTCGGCCCTGGCCTCGAAAGCCACCGGTTTCCCGATCGCCAAGGTCGCGGCAAAACTGGCCGTCGGTTACACCCTCGACGAGCTGTCGAACGACATCACTGGTGGCAAGACCCCGGCGTCCTTCGAGCCGTCCATCGACTACGTCGTCACCAAGCTGCCACGCTTCGCCTTCGAGAAGTTCCCGAAAGCCGACGCACGCCTGACCACTCAAATGAAGTCGGTCGGTGAAGTCATGGCCATCGGCCGGACCTTCCAGGAATCCCTGCAGAAAGCCCTGCGCGGTCTGGAAGTGGGCGTTTGCGGTCTGGACGAGAAGCTCGACCTGAGCAGCCCGGAAAGCATGAGCATCCTCAAGCGCGAACTGACCGTGCCGGGCGCCGAGCGTATCTGGTACGTCGCTGACGCGTTCCGCGCCGGCCTGTCGGTCGAAGATATTTTCGGCATGAACATGATCGACCCGTGGTTCCTGGTGCAGATCGAAGATCTGATCAAGGAAGAAGAGAAGGTCAAGACCCTGGGTCTGGCCAGCATCGACCACGACGTGATGTTCCGCCTCAAGCGCAAAGGTTTCTCCGACATGCGTCTGGCCAAGCTGCTGGGCGTGACCGAGAAGGCCCTGCGTCGCCACCGTCACAAGCTGGAAATCTTCCCGGTCTACAAGCGCGTTGACACCTGCGCGGCCGAATTCGCCACCGACACCGCTTACCTCTACTCGACGTACGAGGAAGAGTGCGAAGCCGCGCCGTCGGGCCGCGACAAGATCATGATCCTCGGCGGCGGTCCAAACCGTATCGGCCAGGGTATCGAGTTCGACTATTGCTGCGTACACGCGGCACTGGCTCTGCGCGAAGATGGTTACGAGACCATCATGGTCAACTGCAACCCGGAAACCGTTTCCACCGACTACGACACCTCTGATCGTCTGTACTTCGAGCCAGTGACCCTGGAAGACGTACTGGAAATCGTCCGTGTCGAGAAGCCGAAAGGCGTGATCGTCCAGTACGGCGGCCAAACCCCGCTGAAGCTGGCGCGTGCCCTGGAAGAAGCCGGCGTGCCAATCATCGGCACCAGCCCTGACGCCATCGACCGTGCCGAAGACCGTGAGCGCTTCCAGCAAATGGTTGAGCGCCTGAACCTGCGCCAGCCGCCAAACGCCACCGTGCGCAGCGAAGACGAAGCGATTCGTGCCGCGGCCAAGATCGGTTACCCGCTGGTGGTTCGTCCGTCCTACGTACTGGGCGGCCGCGCGATGGAAATCGTCTACGAAGAAGAAGAACTCAAGCGCTACCTGCGTGATGCGGTGAAAGTGTCCAACGACAGCCCGGTGCTGCTCGATCACTTCCTCAACTGCGCCATCGAAATGGACGTGGATGCAGTCTGCGACGGCACCGACGTGGTGATCGGCGCGATCATGCAGCACATCGAGCAGGCCGGTGTTCACTCCGGTGACTCCGCATGCTCCCTGCCGCCGTACTCGCTGCCTGCTCACATCCAGGACGAGATGCGCGAACAGGTCAAGAAAATGGCCCTGGAACTGGGCGTTGTCGGCCTGATGAACGTTCAGTTGGCGCTGCAAGGCGAAGACATCTACGTCATCGAAGTCAACCCGCGCGCTTCCCGTACCGTACCGTTCGTTTCCAAGTGCATCGGTGTTTCCCTGGCAATGATCGCGGCTCGCGTGATGGCCGGTAAAACCCTGAAGGAAATCGGCTTCACCAAAGAAATCATTCCGAACTTCTACAGCGTGAAAGAGGCGGTGTTCCCATTCGCCAAGTTCCCTGGCGTGGACCCGATCCTGGGCCCAGAGATGAAGTCCACCGGTGAAGTGATGGGCGTGGGCGACACCTTCGGCGAAGCCTTTGCCAAAGCCCAGATGGGCGCCAGCGAAGTGCTGCCGACTGGCGGTACTGCGTTCATCAGCGTGCGTGATGATGACAAGCCACTGGTTGCAGGCGTGGCTCGTGATCTGATCAACTTGGGCTTCGAAGTGGTCGCCACTGCCGGTACTGCCAAGCTGATCGAAGCCGCAGGCCTGAAAGTGCGTCGTGTGAACAAGGTGACCGAGGGTCGTCCGCACGTGGTCGACATGATCAAGAATGACGAAGTCACCCTGATCATCAACACCACCGAAGGTCGCCAGTCGATCGCCGATTCCTACTCCATTCGTCGTAATGCCTTGCAGCACAAGATCTACTGCACCACTACCATTGCTGCTGGCGAAGCTATTTGCGAAGCGCTGAAATTCGGTCCCGAGAAGACCGTGCGCCGCTTGCAGGATCTACACGCAGGATTGAAGGCATGATCAAATACCCAATGACCGTCCAGGGCGCGAAAGCCCTGGAAGAAGAGCACGCTCACCTGACCAAGGTCGTCCGTCCGAAGCTCAGCCAGGACATCGGTACGGCCCGCGAGTTGGGTGACTTGAAGGAAAACGCCGAATACCACGCTGCTCGCGAGCAGCAGGGTATGGTCGAGGCGCGGATTCGTGACATCGAAGGCCGGATTCAGAATCAGGTCATCATCGATGTCACGACCATTCCTCACACTGGCAAAGTGATCTTCGGCACCACCGTTGAAATCGCCAACGTCGAGACTGATGAGCGCGTCACTTACCACATCGTGGGTGAGGATGAGGCTGACTTCAAACTCGGCAAGATTTCGGTGGGTTCGCCACTGGCTCGTGCCTTGATTGCCAAGGAAGAGGGTGATGTGGTCGCCGTGAAAACGCCGGGTGGCGTTATCGAGTATGAGATTGTCGAAGTTCGCCACCTCTGAAAGAAGGCGCCCGCTACGTGCGGGCGCCATGCTTTGGCAGCTGGCCCAAATGTTGTGGGTTGGCGGCCTGTGGCTGTTGCACATCGGTCTGCTGCCGGTGCTGGGGCGAATAGGCCTGGCGCCGCTGCTGATCGACGAAATTGCAGGCATGCTGAATACGCTGATGGTGGGGTTTGCCACGGCGTGTGTGATTTTTCAGGCTTTGGTGCTGGTTCAGGCCGAGGGCCTTGCCAGTCTATGGCGCGATATTCGTGGGCAACTGCTGATGATGGCGCTGTATGGGGGCGCGATGTATTTCGCGGTCCACGTTGGCTGGCCGCAGGCGGCGCATTGGCAGCTGTTCAGCTATCTTGTTCTGGGATTTTCCGGGCTGGTGCTGGTGATGCAACCGGTGCCGGGATGGAGTGTGAGGGTGCGCGAAGCACACCCTTGACCCTTGTCATCACTTGAAGCGATGGACGTTCGACAGCTGCTTGTTGACGCTGAAGTTCTTGCGGTAAATCAGTGCCATCTTGCCGATGACCTGAACCAGGTCCGCTTTGCCGACCTTGCACAGTTCTGCGATGTTCGCCAGGCGCGACTCGCGATCGAGGATGTTGAGCTTGATTTTAATCAGCTCGTGATCCGCCAAAGCGCGTTCAAGTTCGGCTAACACACCTTCAGTCAAACCGTTGTCAGCCACAGTCAAAACTGGTTTCAGATGGTGGCCAATGGATTTGTACTGTTTCTTCTGCTCTTGAGTGAGCGGCATAATCTGACCCCTGCGTCTGATCTTGTAAAAAGCGGCGGCCAGTTTACCCGAGCGAGTACGGGACCGCCCAGTTAATCACGACCCGTTTTATTTTCGAGGTGGCCCGTGGCCCGTTCCAAGACAAGCCTTAAGTGGCTGCAAAGACATGTTAATGATCCCTATGTGAAGCAGGCGCAGAAGGATGGTTACCGCTCGCGTGCGAGTTACAAGCTTCTGGAGGTCCAGGAGAAATACAAACTGATCCGTCCAGGTATGAGCGTTGTCGACCTGGGTGCGGCGCCCGGCGGCTGGTCGCAGGTCACTAGTCGGCTGATCGGTGGTCAGGGGCGTCTGATCGCCTCGGACATCCTGGAAATGGACAGCATTCCGGACGTGACTTTCATTCAGGGTGACTTCACCCAGGACGAAGTGCTCGCTCAGATCCTTGAAGCCGTGGGTAATTCGCAGGTGGACCTTGTGATTTCCGATATGGCCCCCAATATGAGTGGTACGCCTGAGGTGGACATGCCAAAAGCCATGTTTCTATGTGAGCTGGCTCTTGATCTGGCGGCTCGGATACTCAAGCCGGGTGGTAATTTCGTGATCAAGGTGTTTCAGGGCGAAGGGTTTGATGCTTACGTGAAGGACGCTCGTCAGAAATTCGACAAGGTCCAGATGATCAAGCCGGACTCTTCCCGTGGCAGTTCCCGCGAGCAATACATGCTGGCTTGGGGCTACCGCGGTCGTAGTGAGTAAATCGAGGTTTTTTTTGCGGGTCGATAGGATTTTCGTATTTCGTCCCGTGAGCATTAGCGAATATTGTGTAGAAAGTGTTTCACAAAGGGTTACAGACGGCGCCTGCCAGAGCCGTAGGTAATGTAGTAAGTTAGGCCGGTGAATATCATGCGAAGCACGCGCCATTAGCGGAGCTTGCTTCAGAGGGTAGTTAATTGAACGATATGGCAAAGAATCTGATCCTGTGGTTGATCATCGCGGCTGTCCTGGTGACGGTGATGAACAACTTCTCCAGCCCTAACGAGCCGCAGACCCTCAACTATTCCGACTTCATCCAGCAGGTCAAGGATGGCAAGGTCGAGCGCGTAGCGGTTGATGGCTACGTGATTACCGGCAAGCGCAACGATGGCGACAGCTTCAAGACCATTCGTCCGGCAATCCAGGACAACGGTCTGATCGGCGACCTCGTGGATAACCACGTGGTAGTTGAAGGCAAGCAGCCTGAGCAGCAAAGCATCTGGACTCAACTCCTGGTCGCAAGCTTCCCGATCCTTGTAATCATCGCTGTCTTCATGTTCTTCATGCGGCAGATGCAGGGCGGTGCCGGTGGCAAGGGCGGGCCGATGAGCTTCGGCAAGAGCAAGGCGCGCCTGCTCTCCGAAGATCAGGTGAAAACCACTTTGGCTGACGTTGCCGGTTGCGACGAAGCCAAGGAAGAAGTTGGCGAGCTGGTCGAATTCCTGCGTGATCCAGGCAAGTTCCAGCGTTTGGGCGGTCGCATTCCTCGTGGCGTGCTGATGGTCGGTCCTCCTGGTACTGGTAAAACCTTGATCGCCAAGGCGATTGCCGGCGAAGCCAAAGTGCCGTTCTTCACCATTTCCGGTTCCGATTTCGTCGAAATGTTCGTCGGTGTCGGTGCCAGTCGTGTTCGTGACATGTTCGAGCAGGCGAAGAAGCACGCGCCATGCATCATCTTCATCGATGAAATCGACGCCGTCGGTCGCCACCGTGGTGCCGGCATGGGCGGCGGTCACGACGAGCGCGAACAGACTCTCAACCAGTTGCTGGTAGAGATGGACGGCTTTGAAATGAATGACGGCATCATCGTCATTGCAGCAACCAACCGTCCCGACGTGCTGGACCCTGCATTGCTGCGTCCGGGTCGTTTCGACCGTCAGGTCGTGGTCGGTCTGCCGGATATCCGTGGTCGCGAGCAGATTCTCAAAGTCCACATGCGCAAAGTGCCAATGGGTGACGACGTCGCTCCGGCCGTGATCGCGCGTGGTACTCCTGGTTTCTCCGGTGCCGACCTGGCCAACCTGGTAAACGAGGCGTCGTTGTTCGCAGCCCGTGCCGGCAAGCGCATCGTCGAGATGAAAGAGTTCGAACTGGCCAAAGACAAGATCATGATGGGTGCCGAGCGCAAATCCATGGTCATGTCCGAGAAAGAGAAGCAGAACACTGCTTATCACGAAGCTGGCCACGCTATCGTCGGTCGCGTCGTCCCTGAGCATGATCCGGTCTACAAAGTGTCGATCATCCCGCGCGGTCGCGCGCTCGGTGTGACCATGTTCCTGCCGGAAGAAGATCGCTACAGCCTGTCCAAGCGTGCACTGATCAGTCAGATCTGCTCGCTGTATGGCGGTCGTATCGCTGAAGAAATGACCTTGGGCTTCGACGGCGTCACTACCGGTGCATCCAACGACATCATGCGTGCCAGCCAGATCGCACGGAACATGGTGACCAAGTGGGGCTTGTCGGAAAAACTCGGCCCGTTGATGTACGCCGAAGAAGAGGGCGAAGTGTTCCTCGGTCGTGGCGGCGGTGGTCAACATGCCAGTTTCTCCGGCGAGACAGCCAAGCTGATCGACTCCGAAGTACGCAGCATCATTGACCAATGCTACGGCACGGCCAAACAGATCCTTACGGATAACCGTGACAAGCTTGACGCCATGGCGGATGCCTTGATGAAGTACGAGACGATCGATGCCGATCAGATCGATGACATCATGGCGGGTCGTGCACCTCGCGAGCCTCGCGACTGGTCTGGCGGTAGTGATACGTCCGGCACGCCTCCGGCGGTGCAGGATGGGCGTCCGGAAACGCCAATCGGTGGCCCGGCTGCTGACGTATAAGGTTTGAAATGACTTCTGTTCAGTCCTCGACCCGGTTGCCTTGCGGCAACCGGGTTCTTGATTTGGCCCAGACGCATGTCATGGGCATTCTCAATGTCACTCCCGACTCCTTTTCCGATGGCGGCCAATACAGCCAGCTGGATGCGGCCCTGCGTCACGCCGAGGCGATGGTGGCAGCTGGTGCGACGCTGATCGACGTTGGTGGTGAATCGACCCGGCCCGGTGCCAGGGCGGTTTCACCGCTTGAAGAGCTTGAGCGTGTAGCACCTATCGTTGAGCGCATCAGTCGTGAACTCGATGTGATCATTTCGGTCGATACTTCCACGCCGGCAGTCATGCGTGAAACCGCAAGGCTTGGGGCGGGTTTGATCAATGATGTGCGTTCGTTGCGCCGGGACGGTGCCCTGGATGCCGCGGCGGCCACCGGTTTGCCGGTGTGTCTGATGCATATGCTCGGTGAGCCGGGCGACATGCAGGACAATCCGCAGTATCAGGATGTGACGAAAGAGGTCGGCGAGTTTCTCGCCGAGCGCATGGTTCAGTGTGCGTCGGTGGGCATCCCTGCTGAGCGGATCATCCTCGATCCGGGCTTCGGCTTCGCGAAAACCTTGCAGCACAACCTGAGCTTGTTTAAGCATATGGAAGCCTTGCATGCCTTGGGGCGGCCCCTGTTGGTCGGGGTTTCGCGAAAGAGCATGATCGGGCAAGCCTTGAATCGGCCGGTGGGAGAGCGTCTGCATGGCGGTTTGGCGCTCGCGGCACTGGCTTCATTCAAGGGGGCGCGTATATTGCGCGTCCATGATGTGGCTGAAACGGTCGACGTAGTGCGAATGATTGCCGCAGTAGAATCAGCCGAATAAGAATGATGGAGTACTTATGAGCAAAAAATACTTTGGCACCGACGGCATTCGTGGTCGGGTCGGTGAATACCCGATTACTCCTGATTTCATGCTCAAGCTTGGCTGGGCGGCAGGCATGGCATTTCGCCGCATGGGTGCTTGCAAGGTGCTCGTGGGCAAGGACACCCGGATCTCCGGTTACATGTTCGAGTCGGCGCTTGAAGCCGGGCTGACCTCGGCAGGTGCTGATGTGATGCTCCTGGGGCCGATGCCGACGCCGGCCATCGCCTATCTGACACGTACCTTTCATGCCGAAGCCGGCATCGTGATCAGCGCTTCGCACAACCCTCATGACGACAACGGCATTAAATTTTTCTCCGGGAAGGGCACCAAGCTTCCGGATGAAGTCGAGCTGATGATCGAAGAGCTGCTCGACACCCCGATGACCGTGGTTGAGTCGAGCAAAATTGGCAAGGTATCGCGAATCAACGATGCCTCGGGCCGTTATATCGAATTCTGCAAGAGCAGCGTCCCGACCGGTACCAGTTTTGCCGGGCTGAAAATCGTGATCGATTGTGCCCATGGTGCGACCTATAAAGTGGCGCCTAGTGTGTTCCGTGAGCTGGGAGCCGATGTCGTTGTGCTTTCTGCTCATCCTAATGGCCTGAACATCAATGAAAATTGCGGTTCGACCCATATGGAACCACTGCAAGCTGCCGTATTGGCCGAGCACGCCGATTTGGGTATTGCCTTTGACGGTGATGGTGACCGGGTCCAGATGGTCGATCACACTGGCGCTGTCGTCGACGGCGACGAGTTGTTGTTCATCATCGCTCGCGATCTGCAAGAGCGCGGCAAGTTGCAGGGCGGTGTGGTCGGTACGCTGATGAGTAACCTGGGGCTGGAACTGGCCCTGGCTGATCTGGCGATTCCTTTTGTGCGCGCCAACGTTGGCGACCGTTACGTGATCTCCGAGTTGCTGGAGCGCGATTGGCAGGTGGGTGGGGAAAATTCGGGGCACATTGTGTGCTTCAGTCACACCACCACCGGTGATGCGATTATTGCCGCGTTGCAGGTGTTGATGGCGCTGAAGAGGCGCGCAGAAGGCCTGGCTCAGTCCCGCCAGGCGCTGCGCAAGTGTCCTCAAGTGCTGATCAATGTCCGGTTTGGCGGTGGTGCGAGTCCTCTCGAGCATCCGAAAGTCAAGGAGGCCAGTGATCGTGTCACCCAGGCGATGGCTGGTCGTGGGCGCGTACTGTTGCGCAAGTCCGGGACAGAGCCGCTGGTGCGGGTCATGGTCGAGGGTGAGGACGAAACGCAGGTCCGCGGTTACGCCGAAGAGCTGGCAAAACTGGTAACTGAAGTTTCTGTCTGATTTCGGCTTGCCAGCCATGATTGTGTTGGGTAACATCTGCGCCCACTTTGACCGACGAGGTACAGCATGCGTCGCCCTATGGTAGCTGGTAACTGGAAGATGCACGGTACCCGCGCCAGCGTCGCTGAGCTGATCAATGGCCTTGGTCATCTGGCCTTGCCGAGCGGTGTTGATGTCGCGGTATTCCCGCCTTGCTTGCATATCAATCAAGTGATTGATGGCTTGAAAGGCAAGTCGATTTCGGTCGGCGCGCAGAATTCTGCAGTGGAATCCATGCAAGGTGCATTGACTGGTGAAGTTGCGCCGAGTCAGTTGGTGGATGCAGGTTGTTCCCTGGTGCTTGTCGGGCACTCCGAGCGCCGCCAGATAATGGGCGAGCAGGACGGAATGCTGATTCGCAAGTTCGCAGCGGCGCAGGCATGTGGCTTGATTCCGGTGTTGTGCGTAGGGGAGACCCTTGAAGAGCGCGAAGCTGGAAAAACTCCTGAGGTTGTCGGACGTCAGCTTGGCAGTATCATTGAGGAGCTGGGTGTAGGTGTCTTTGCAAAGGCAGTAATCGCTTACGAGCCGGTCTGGGCCATTGGCACCGGGCTGACTGCTTCGCCGCAGCAGGCGCAGGATGTGCACGCAGCCATTCGCGCTCAGTTGGCGGTAGAGAATTCTGAGGTCGCGCAAGGTGTGCGGCTTCTATACGGCGGCAGCGTGAAGGCGGCCAATGCGGTCGAACTGTTCGGCATGCCGGATATCGATGGGGGGCTCATTGGTGGAGCTTCCCTGAATGCAGATGAGTTCGGTGCGATTTGTCGCGCCGCGGGAAACTGAAAAAATGCTGGAAACAGTCGTAGTCGTTTTTCATCTGCTGGGTGCATTGGGCGTAGTTGCTCTGGTTTTGCTGCAGCAGGGTAAAGGTGCGGATGCTGGCGCGTCTTTCGGAGCAGGTGCTTCAAATACTGTGTTCGGAAGCCAAGGTTCCTCTACCTTTCTTAGTAAGTTTACTGCTATACTTGCCGCCGGTTTCTTCATAACCAGCTTGGGGTTAGGTTACTTTGCTAAAGAGAAGGCTCATGAGCTGACTCAAGTAGGTTTGCCAAACCCGGCAGTGTTGGAAGTTCCAAAGCAACAACCGGCTTCTGATGATGTCCCGGTGCTTCAAGAGCAAAAGTCGGCTACTCCAGCGACTGACGTACCTCCAGCTCAAGAGCAGAAGTAAGAAGGGTTTCAAACGTAGTATTGCCGAGGTGGTGGAATTGGTAGACACGCAACCTTGAGGTGGTTGTGCCCATAGGGTGTAGGGGTTCGAGTCCCCTTCTCGGTACCAATTATCAGGAGAGCCCGCTGTTGCGGGCTTTCTTGTAGGTGGAAGGTTACATTGACCCTGTCAGGGATCGGTCGTATACTTCCGCCCCAGCTTTGTCGCGGGGTGGAGCAGTCTGGTAGCTCGTCGGGCTCATAACCCGAAGGTCGTCGGTTCAAATCCGGCCCCCGCAACCAGTTTAAGGAGCCCCTTTTCAGGGGCTTTTTGTTAGCTGGATACTTTCAACGCCGCTGTTCAACGGCGTTTCAAGGATGGGCGTTTCGCCCATTTTTTTATTTTGCACAGCATGCACATACATGCACGAGGGGGTTCAGGTGTCGAGCAAGCTAGAAGAGTTGCAGGCCTTGCTGGCCCCGGTGGTCGTGGCCCTAGGCTATGAATGCTGGGGTATTGAGTTTTCGGCTCAAGGTCGCCACTCAATGTTGCGCGTTTATATTGATAAAGAGGGCGGCGTGCTGGTGGACGATTGTGCCATCGTCAGCCGTCAGATCAGCGGTGTATTGGATGTTGAAGATCCGATCGCGGTTGAATACACCCTTGAAGTTTCCTCGCCTGGCATGGAACGCCCACTGTTCACTATTGAGCAGTTTGCAAAATTTGCCGGTGAACAAGTGAAGATCAAGCTGCGCTCGCCTTTTGAAGGTCGGCGCAACTTTCAGGGCCTTCTGCGCGGTGTAGAAGAGCAGGACGTCGTGGTGCAGGTTGAAGACCATGAGTTCCTGTTGCCGATCGATATGATCGACAAGGCCAACATTATTCCCAGTTTTGACTGAGACGCGGATCCCGCGGATCCAATGGCTTGCGAAAGGCGAGGCGTACGATGAGCAAAGAAGTACTGCTGGTTGTTGAGTCGGTATCCAATGAAAAGGGCGTACCGGCAAACGTAATTTTTGAAGCGCTGGAGCTGGCCCTGGCCACTGCTACCAAAAAGCGTTTTGAGGACGAAGTCGATCTGCGTGTGGAAATCAATCGCCACACCGGTGCTTACGAGACATTCCGTCGCTGGACGGTCGTCGAAGAAGCAGACCTGGACGATCCGGCCATCGAAACCTGGCCGAGCAAGGTTGCAGAAACGCATCCTGGTGCCAAGGTCGGTGACGTTGTCGAAGAAAAGATCGAATCCATCGAGTTCGGCCGCATTGCTGCACAGACTGCCAAGCAGGTCATCGTGCAGAAAGTTCGTGAAGCCGAGCGTGCTCAAGTCGTTGACGCCTATCGCGAGCGCCTGGGAGAAATCATCTCCGGCACCGTGAAGAAAGTCACCCGCGACAACGTGATCGTCGATCTGGGCAATAACGCTGAAGCGTTGCTGGCCCGTGAAGACATTATTTCTCGCGAAACCTTCCGGGTTGGCGTGCGTCTGCGTGCGCTGCTCAAGGAAATCCGCACCGAGAACCGCGGTCCTCAGCTGATCCTGTCGCGTACCGCGCCGGAAATGCTGATCGAGTTGTTCCGCATCGAAGTGCCGGAAATCGCTGAAGGCCTGATCGAAGTAATGGCTGCGTCCCGCGACCCGGGTTCGCGCGCCAAGATCGCGGTCCGCTCCAAGGACAAACGCATTGATCCGCAAGGCGCTTGCATCGGTATGCGCGGTTCGCGCGTCCAGGCAGTGTCGGGCGAATTGGGCGGCGAGCGTGTGGACATCGTCCTGTGGGACGATAACCCGGCGCAGTTCGTGATCAATGCAATGTCGCCGGCTGAAGTGGCGGCAATTATCGTTGACGAAGATGCCCATGCAATGGACATCGCCGTTGGCGCAGACAATCTTGCTCAGGCCATCGGTCGCGGTGGTCAGAACGTGCGTCTGGCTAGCCAGTTGACTGGCTGGACCCTGAACGTGATGACCGAATCGGACATCCAGGCTAAGCAGCAAGCAGAAACCGGCGACATCCTGCGCAACTTCATCGACGAGCTGGAAGTCGACGAAGACCTGGCACAGGTGCTGGTAGATGAAGGCTTTACCAGCCTGGAAGAGATTGCCTACGTACCGTTGGAAGAAATGCTCAACATCGACGGCTTTGACGAAGAAACCGTCAACGAGCTTCGCGCTCGCGCCAAGGATCGTTTGTTGACTAAAGCCATCGCTACTGAGGAAAAGCTGGCAGACGCCCATCCGGCCGAAGACCTGCTCTCGCTTGAGGGTATGGACAAGGATTTGGCGATGGAACTGGCGGTGCGCGGCGTAATTACCCGCGAAGACCTGGCCGAGCAGTCTATTGACGACCTGCTCGACATCGACGGCATTGACGATGATCGTGCCGGCAAGTTGATCATGGCCGCCCGAGCCCATTGGTTCGAGTAATTAGGCGCGGCCTGAGGAGAGAAGTGCATGACGCAAGTCACGGTGAAACAACTGGCCGATGAGGTCAAAACACCGGTAGAGCGCCTGTTGCAGCAGATGCGTGAGGCAGGTCTGCCGCACACCGCCGCCGATGAAGGTGTGAGCGATAGTGAGAAGCAGTCTTTGCTGACTCACTTGAAGAGCAGCCACAAGGCGAAAGTGGAAGAACCGCGCAAGATTACATTGCAGCGCAAAACCACCAGCACCCTGCGTGTTGCTGGTAGCAAGAGCATCAGCGTTGAAGTACGCAAGAAGAAAGTCTTCGTACAACGCAGCCCGGAAGAAATCGAAGCCGAGCGCAAACGCGAACTGGAAGAACGCCGCGCAGTAGAAAATGCTGCACGTCAGAAGGCTGAAGAAGAAGCCAAGCGTCGCGCCGAAGAAGAAGCGCGTCGCCAGCCTGCTGCTGCGCAAACCGCTACTAACGACGCCGTTGCAGCGCCTGCTGCAGTTGCCGAGCCAGTGCGTGAAAGCGCGCCGGTTATTGCAGCTGCACCAGCTCCTGCGGCCGACACTCGCAAGCGCGACGAACAGCGTCGTCCGGACAAACCACGTGCCGACGATAGCAATCGTCGTGGCAGTGGCGATGGCGAGCGCAAAAACGCTCCGCATCGTGCTTCGGTCAAGGAAAAAGCGCCTGCTCCACGTGTTGCGCCACGTACTACCGACGAAGAAAGCGATGGCTTCCGTCGTGGTGGTCGCGGCAAGGCCAAGCTGAAGAAACGCAACGCCCACGGTTTCCAGAGCCCAACCGGCCCTGTTGTGCGCGAAGTGAAGATCGGCGAGACCATCACTGTTGGCGATCTCGCCCAGCAGATGTCGGTCAAGGCTGCTGAAATCATCAAGTTCATGTTCAAACTGGGTACTCCAGCGACCATCAACCAGGTACTGGATCAGGAAACTGCCCAACTGGTTGCCGAAGAGCTGGGCCACAAAGTGACCCTGGTCAGCGACACCGCCCTGGAAGATTCCCTGGCCGAGTCCCTGAAGTTTGAAGGTGAAGCGTTCTCCCGTGCACCGGTTGTGACCGTAATGGGCCACGTTGACCACGGTAAGACCTCGCTGCTCGACTACATCCGTCGTGCCAAGGTAGCTGCTGGCGAAGCCGGCGGTATCACCCAGCACATCGGTGCGTACCACGTTGAAACCGAACGCGGCATGGTCACCTTCCTCGACACCCCTGGTCACGCCGCGTTTACCGCCATGCGTGCCCGTGGTGCCAAGGCGACCGACATCGTGATCCTGGTGGTTGCAGCGGACGACGGCGTAATGCCGCAGACCGTTGAAGCTGTTCAGCACGCCAAGGCTGCTGGTGTTCCGCTGGTTGTTGCAGTGAACAAAATCGACAAGCCGGGCGCCGATCTCGATCGCATCCGTAGCGAACTGTCGGTTCACGGCGTGACTTCGGAAGAGTGGGGCGGCGACACCCCGTTCGTATCGGTTTCGGCGAAAGTCGGTACTGGCGTGGACGAGTTGCTCGAAGCTGTTCTGCTGCAAGCTGAAGTTCTCGAACTGAAAGCGACCCCTTCGGCTCCTGGCCGTGGCGTCGTGGTTGAATCGCGTCTCGACAAAGGTCGTGGCCCGGTTGCAACCGTTCTGGTTCAAGACGGTACCCTGCGCCAAGGCGACATGGTGCTGGTCGGTTCGAACTATGGCCGCGTTCGCGCCATGCTCGACGAGAACGGCAAGCCAATCAAGGAAGCCGGTCCTTCCATCCCTGTCGAGATTCTCGGCCTGGACGGTACCCCGGACGCTGGCGACGAGATGAGCGTGGTTGCCGACGAGAAGAAAGCCCGTGAAGTGGCTCTGTTCCGTCAAGGCAAGTTCCGCGAAGTCAAACTGGCCCGTGCTCACGCTGGCAAGCTTGAAAACATCTTCGAGAACATGGGTCAGGAAGAGAAGAAGACGCTCAACATCGTCCTCAAATCCGACGTCCGTGGTTCGCTGGAAGCGTTGAACGGTGCCTTGAATGGCCTGGGTAACGACGAAGTGCAAGTGCGCGTGGTCGGTGGCGGTGTCGGTGGTATCACCGAATCCGACGCCAACCTGGCACTGGCCTCCAACGCTGTACTGTTCGGCTTCAACGTGCGTGCCGATGCTGGCGCTCGCAAGATCGTCGAGCAGGAAGGTCTGGATATGCGTTACTACAACGTGATCTACGACATCATCGAAGACGTCAAGAAAGCCCTCACCGGTATGCTGGGCAGCGATGTTCGCGAGAACATCCTGGGTACCGCTGAAGTGCGTGACGTGTTCCGTTCGCCGAAGTTTGGCGCGATCGCCGGTTGCATGGTTATCGAAGGTGTTGTTCACCGTAACCGTCCAATCCGTGTACTGCGTGAAGACATCGTTATCTTCGAAGGCGAGCTGGAATCCCTGCGCCGCTTCAAGGATGACGCTTCCGAAGTACGCGCCGGCATGGAATGCGGTATCGGCGTGAAGAGCTACAACGACGTCAAAGTCGGCGACAAGATCGAAGTCTTCGAGAAGGTGCAGGTTGCTCGCAGCCTCTAACTCGCGCACTTCAAGGGCCACGATGAGCCACCGCATGCAGATGCGCGGCGCAACGTCCGGACTCTAAACGCAACGCCCGGTCTGGCTTTTGTCAGGCCGGGCGTTTGCCGCTTTCAGACCCCTCGGGTTTCACCGTGGGGCAGTAACAGGTAACAAGACATGGCAAAAGAATACAGCCGTACCCAACGTATCGGCGATCAGATGCAGCGTGAGCTGGCACAGCTGATCCGTCGTGAAGTCAAAGACCCGCGCGTCGGCCTGGTCACCATTACCGCTGTTGAAGTCAGCCGTGACGTCGGTCACGCCAAGATCTTCATCACCGTGATGGGCCAGGACAGCCGCGACGACATCGCGCAAAGCATCAAGGTGCTCAACTCCGCCGCAGGTTTCCTGCGTATGCAGTTGGCTCGCGAAATGAAGTTGCGCAGCGTTCCGCAGTTGCACTTCCATTACGACGAAAGCGTCGTGCGTGGCGCGCACCTGTCGGCCCTGATCGAGCGTGCGGTGGCTGAAGACAATCAGCACCCGGTAGCGGCTGAACCCGAAGACGCCAAGGAGTAATCGGTGGCTCAGGTCAAACGTATCCGTCGTAACGTCAGCGGCATCATCCTGCTCGACAAGCCGCTGGGGTTCACCTCCAACGCGGCGTTGCAGAAGGTCCGCTGGTTGCTCAATGCCGAGAAGGCCGGGCACACCGGCAGTCTTGATCCGCTGGCCACCGGCGTGCTGCCGTTGTGCTTCGGCGAGGCCACCAAGTTCTCGCAATACCTGCTCGATTCCGACAAGGGTTATGAAACCCTGGCGCAACTGGGCAAGACCACCACCACGGCCGATGCCGAAGGTGAAGTTTTGCTGGAACGCCCGGTGACCGTTGGTCGCGCCGATATCGAAGCTGTGCTGCCGAAATTTCGTGGGCAAATCAGTCAGATACCGCCGATGTACTCGGCGCTCAAGCGTGATGGCCAACCGCTGTACAAGCTGGCCCGTGCAGGCGAAGTAGTGGAGCGCGAACCGCGTTCTGTTACTATTGCGCGCTTGGAATTACTGGCCTTTGAGGGTGATACTGCGCGGCTTGCGGTGGATTGCAGCAAAGGCACCTATATCCGCACCCTGGTGGAGGATATCGGTGAGCAACTCGGTTGTGGCGCTTACGTGGCTGAATTGCGACGTACCCAGGCCGGGCCTTTCACGCTTGCACAGACCGTCACGCTGGAAGAGCTTGAAGCGGTACATGCCGAAGGCGGCAACGAGGCGGTCGACCGCTTTCTGATGCCATCGGACAGCGGTCTGCTGGACTGGCCACTGTTGCATTTCTCGGAGCACAGCGCGTTCTACTGGCTTAACGGCCAACCGGTCCGCGCCCCGGATGCACCGAAGTTCGGCATGGTACGGGTACAGGATCACAACGGTCGCTTCATCGGTATCGGTGAAGTGAGCGAAGACGGGCGCATCGCGCCGCGTCGACTGATTCGGTCAGAATGACCGAAACCGGCCTGTGTAACAGCAGGCCGGCGAGTGTGGCTGTTAACAGGCACGGTCACTACTCATTTATAGATACAGGGATTTGTCCCTGGCCTGTTGAAGCTGTTTCTTTGAAACAGTTTCCTGATAAAAGGATTGCCTCATGGCTCTCGACGTTCAAGAAAAAGCTCAAATCGTAGCTGACTACCAGCAAGCTGTTGGTGACACTGGTTCGCCAGAAGTGCAAGTTGCACTGCTGACCGCCAACATCAACAAGCTGCAAGGTCACTTCAAGGCCAACGGTAAAGATCACCACTCCCGTCGTGGTCTGATCCGCATGGTAAACCAGCGCCGTAAGCTGCTGGACTACCTGAAAGGCAAGGATCTGGGCCGTTACCAGGCTCTGATCGGTCGCCTGGGTCTGCGTCGCTAATAAGCGATTGCGCTAGAGGTTGGTTGTCTGTCGTGCGTCAGTGGGTTTCCCGCTGGCGCATGGCAGGCTCCCAGCCTCAAGTTTTATCTGGATAGTCGTTTTACCCTGGACAGGCGTTGGGCCGATTCCCGACATTGCCCAAGAATTTCGCAAGAAGACAAGTTCCCCAAGAGCCACAAAAGAAGGTAGGACACCGTGAACCCGGTAATCAAAAAATTCCAGTTCGGTCAGTCGACCGTTACCCTCGAGACTGGCCGTATCGCCCGTCAGGCCTCCGGCGCAGTATTGGTCACCGTTGACGACGACGTCAGCGTATTGGTGACCGTTGTTGGTGCCAAACAAGCCGATCCAGGCAAGGGCTTCTTCCCTCTGTCCGTTCACTACCAGGAAAAGACTTACGCTGCCGGTAAGATCCCTGGCGGTTTCTTCAAGCGTGAAGGCCGTCCTTCCGAGAAAGAAACCCTGACTTCCCGACTGATCGACCGTCCGATCCGTCCGCTGTTCCCAGAAGGCTTCATGAACGAAGTGCAGGTTGTCTGCACCGTCGTTTCCACCAGCAAGAAGACCGATCCGGACATCGCTGCGATGATCGGTACCTCGGCTGCCCTGGCCATCTCCGGCATTCCTTTCGATGGCCCGATCGGCGCTGCCCGCGTTGCGTTCCATGAAAGCACCGGTTACCTGCTGAACCCGACTTACGAACAGCTGAAAGCTTCGAGCCTGGACATGGTCGTTGCCGGTACTTCGGAAGCCGTGTTGATGGTTGAATCGGAAGCCAAAGAGCTGACCGAAGACCAGATGCTGGGCGCAGTACTGTTTGCGCACGACGAGTTCCAGGTGGTGATCAACGCCGTCAAGGAACTGGCCGCTGAAGCTGCCAAGCCAACCTGGACCTGGGCTCCTCAGCCAGAAGCCACCGCACTGCTGGGCGCTATCCGTGCCGAGTTCGGCGACGCGATCTCCCAGGCTTACACCATCACCATCAAGGCCGACCGTTACGCTCGTCTGGGCGAACTGAAAGACCAGGTGGTTGCCAAGCTGTCCGGCGAAGAAGGCCAACCGACTTCCGCTGAAGTCAAAGCGGCTTTCGGCGAAATCGAATACCGCACCGTTCGCGAAAACATTGTTAACGGCAAGCCACGTATCGACGGTCGCGACACCAAGACCGTACGTCCGCTGAACATCGAAGTCGGCGTTCTGCCGAAGACCCACGGTTCGGCACTGTTCACCCGTGGCGAAACCCAGGCCCTGGTAGTCGCGACTCTGGGTACTGCCCGTGACGCACAGCTGCTGGACACCCTGGAAGGCGAGAAAAAAGACCCGTTCATGCTGCACTACAACTTCCCTCCGTTCTCGGTAGGTGAGTGTGGTCGCATGGGTGGCGCTGGTCGTCGCGAAATCGGTCACGGCCGTCTGGCCCGTCGTTCGGTTCAGGCCATGCTGCCTGCTGCCGACGTGTTCCCGTACACCATCCGTGTGGTGTCGGAAATCACCGAGTCCAACGGTTCGAGCTCCATGGCTTCGGTCTGCGGCGCTTCCCTGGCTCTGATGGATGCCGGCGTTCCGATGAAGGCACCGGTTGCCGGTATCGCCATGGGTCTGGTTAAAGAAGGCGAGAAATTCGCTGTCCTGACCGACATCCTGGGCGACGAAGATCACCTCGGCGACATGGACTTCAAAGTAGCCGGTACCGCCAAAGGTGTTACCGCGCTGCAGATGGACATCAAGATCAAGGGCATCACCGAAGAAATCATGGAAATCGCTCTGGGCCAAGCCCTGGAAGCGCGCCTGAATATCCTCGGTCAGATGAACCAGATCATTGGCCAGTCGCGTACCGAGCTGTCGGAAAACGCTCCGACCATGATCGCGATGAAAATCGACACCGACAAAATCCGTGATGTCATCGGTAAAGGCGGCGCGACCATTCGTGCGATCTGTGAAGAGACCAAGGCTTCGATCGACATCGAAGACGACGGTTCGATCAAGATCTTCGGCGAAACCAAGGAAGCTGCAGAAGCTGCGCGTCAGCGCGTTCTGGGCATCACCGCTGAAGCCGAGATCGGTAAGATCTACGTCGGTAAGGTTGAGCGCATCGTCGACTTCGGCGCATTCGTCAACATCCTGCCGGGCAAGGACGGTCTGGTTCACATCTCGATGCTGAGCGATGCTCGCGTTGAGAAAGTGACCGACATCCTGAAAGAAGGCCAGGAAGTGGAAGTACTGGTACTGGACGTGGACAACCGCGGCCGTATCAAGCTGTCCATCAAAGACGTAGCAGCAGCCAAGGCTTCGGGCGTTTAATCACTCCCACGCCTGACCGCTTCAACGCTATAAAAAATGCCCCGCCGTGAAAACGGCGGGGCATTTTTTTGTGTGCAGGAAAGTATCTGAGCATGAACTTACTGTGGCGAGGTAGCTTGCTCCCGCTGGGTTGCGAAGCGACCCTGATGCATTACGCCAGGCCACTGCGTGTACCGGTTTACGGCTGCTACGCAGCCGA
>NZ_AKJK01000007.1 GCF_000282375.1 Pseudomonas sp. GM50 | reverse complement strand
GCTCCTACAGATGACATTTTGATCTATGCTCGGGCTCTCGCTCCGGAGGGCCTTCGATGACTGATTTACTCACGTCCATTCAAGCCGCACTCGGCTTGCCCCACACACCCATCCCGTTCACCTCGAGCGGCGCCCTGCCCTCGGCGTTTGCCGTCACCGACCTTGCCTGCGCGAGCATTGCCGCGGCCGGTCAGGCTGTCAGTGAATGGCTGCAACAACACACCGGCCGTTTACCTGGCCTTGAAGTCGACCGTCGCCTGGCGTCGTTCTGGTTCGCGACGTCGATCCGCCCCGTCGGCTGGAGCGTTCCACCGTTGTGGGATCCGGTCGCTGGCGACTATGCGACCAAGGACGGCTGGATCCGCCTGCATACCAACGCGCCTCATCATCGTGCCGCCGCTGAACGTGTGCTCGGCGCCTGTGCCGACCGTGCAGCAATGGCGAGCAAGGTTGCGCAATGGGTGAAAAGTGATCTGGAACAGGCCGTCGTTGATGCCGGTGGTTGCGCGGCCGAAATGCGCAGCTGGGCGCAATGGCAAGCGCATCCCCAAGGTGTGGCGGTGAATGCCGAGCCGTTGATTCAGTTCAGCGCCGACAGCGGCGAAAATGCAAAGCCGTGGCGGGGTTCGGTGGCGCAGCCGCTGGCGGGCATCAAGGTACTGGATTTGACCCGTGTGTTGGCCGGCCCCATCGCCAGTCGTTTTCTCGCCGGTCTCGGCGCCGATGTTTTGCGCATCGACCCACCGACCTGGAACGAACCGGGCGTGGTGCCGGAAGTCACTTTGGGCAAACGCTGCGCGCGCCTGGATCTGCACGACAAGACTGATCGTGCGGTGTTCGAAAGCCTGCTCAAGGACGCCGATATCTTGCTCCACGGCTACCGCGCCGATGCACTGGAAAGGTTGGGCTACGGCGTCGCCGTGCGGCAAAAGCTGGCACCGGGCCTGATAGATGTGTGCCTCAACGCTTACGGCTGGAGCGGCCCATGGCAGAACCGTCGAGGGTTCGACAGTTTGGTACAGATGAGCAGCGGGATTGCCGAAGCGGGAATGCAGTGGAAGAAAGCGAACCAACCGACACCGCTGCCGGTGCAGGCGCTTGATCACGCCACCGGGTACTTGATGGCGGCTGCGGCGATCACGTTATTGGGATGTGGCGGGTCGGCCAGGTTGTCGTTGGCGCGGACCGCCAGGTTGCTGATTGAACATGGCGCGGGGACCGATGAGGCGTTGCGGGCGGAGGATCCAAGCGATCAAGGGATGTTGGTTGAACAGACGCCTTGGGGGCCGGCCCATCGTTTACAGGTACCGCTGAAAATCACCGGGACACCGTTGCAATGGGCACTTCCGGCCGCAGAATTGGGTTCCCATCGCGCACAGTGGTGGTGACCATCAGGTAGCTATCGCGAGCAGGCTCGCTCCCACAGTTGACCGAGTCGTATTGGAAAAATGTGATCACCTGTGGGAGCGAGCCTGCTCGCGATAGGGCCGAAACACTCAATACAATTGCTGGAACTGTATTCAGTCCGCTCGGCTCAGCGATGTCCAAACCACCTGCGCCGCATACCCTCGAAAAGACCGCCAAGCCTCGGCCCGCACCGACAACTCCCGAGCCGTCACCGCCCCACATCCAAACCCGCAAACGCATCCATCTCCCGCAACTGCCGCAAGGCTGTTACGCCAGCAACAACCTCACAACGACAACAATCCGCTATACAACCCATACGCCGCCAACCCCGCCCCGGCAACCACACAGCTGAAAATCCCCTTCTCCACCAACGTAAACAGCGGTTTGCCCTGTTCCCGCTTGGCCTGGGCAAACAAAATCACCCCTGGCGCATACAACAACGCCGAGAGCAGCAGGTATTTCACCCCGCCGGCGTACAACAGCCAAACCGCGTAACACAGGGCAATGCCACCGATCAGCAAGTCTTTCGTGCGCTCGGCCGAAGCATGCTCATAGGTTTCCCCTCGCCCGCTCAACAACACCGCATACGCCGCCGACCACAGATACGGCACCAGAATCATTGATGAGGCGAGGTAGATCAGGCTGGTGTAAGTACCGGCGGAAAACAGCGTGATCAGTAGAAAAATCTGGATCATCACATTGGTCAGCCACAGCGCGTTGACCGGCACATGGTTGGCGTTTTCCTTTTGCAGGAACGCCGGCATGGTCTTGTCCCTGGCCGTGGCGAAGAGGATTTCGGCGCACAGCAGCGCCCACGACAACAAGGCCCCCAGCAGCGAAACCGCCAGGCCGATGCTGATCAACAGCGCCCCCCAAGGGCCGACGATATGTTCCAGCACTGCCGCCAGTGACGGGTTTTGCAAGGTAGCCAATTCGGGCTGGCTCATGATCCCGAGGGATAACACGTTCACCAGCACCAGCAGCGCCAACACCCCGACAAAGCCGATGACCGTCGCCCGGCCTACGTCCGAACGTTTCTGCGCCCTCGCCGAATACACGCTGGCGCCTTCGATGCCAATGAAGACGAACACCGTGACCAGCATCATGTTGCGCACCTGGTCCATCACGCCGCCGAAATTCGGGTTGCTGCGGCCCCAGATGTCGCGGGTGAAGATGTCCGCCTTGAAGGCCACGGCGGCGATGACGATGAACATGATCAGCGGCACGATCTTGGCCACCGTGGTCAGTTGATTGATGAACGCCGCTTCCTTGATCCCGCGCAGCACCAGAAAATGCACGGCCCACAGCAGCACCGAGGCGCAGCCGATGGCGATCGGCGTGTTGCCCTGGCCAAACACCGGAAAGAAATACCCGAGGGTGCTGAACAGCAACACGAAATAACCGACGTTACCCAGCCAGGCGCTGATCCAGTATCCCCAGGCAGACGAGAACCCCATGTAATCGCCGAACCCGGCCTTGGCGTAGGCGTACACCCCGGAGTCCAGTTCCGGCTTGCGATTGGCCAGGGTCTGAAAGACGAAGGCCAGGGTCAGCATGCCAACGGCAGTGATCGCCCAACCAATCAATATCGCCCCGGCATCGGCACGCGCCGCCATGTTTTGCGGCAAGGAAAAAATCCCACCACCAATCATCGATCCCACCACCAAAGCGATCAGCGCACTCAGGCGAAGCTTTTGTGTCGGTTGCGACATTCGTGCATCTCCCTTTCCCCGCCGCGCTATGGTCTCAAGACCGTCACATAGTCGGTTTTTAACTAAATAGATAAAGCGTAATAACGTTTATCCATTAACGCCAATCTTGTTTTTATTTATAACTGATCACGCTATCGCAGCCATCCAGAAATAGCGGTTTTGTCGGTAGATCCTAATAAATCAATATCACTGCAAAATCAAATGACCAATACTTGCCAAAACAAAAAAACAAACTAGCGTCTACACTTCAACTGATACGCTTTATTTCTTTAACTTTTATACGAAGCCTCTGAAAAGGGCTTTTCGGGCATTAGACCTTATGCCTGCCAAAACCCCATAAGTCTTTAATTAACAATGGAATGTGACCATGCATTGATCTAAGTCAGATAATTTAACAGCAAACGAAATTAATCTGCTTTCTCTCTTCTCCTGCACTGGAGTCATGCAATGTCTGAATCCCCCGGAAAACTGAAACTCGGCGCCCTGGTTGCATTGGTTGTCGGCTCAATGATTGGTGGCGGGATCTTCTCTTTGCCCCAGAACATGGCCGCCAGTGCAGACGTCGGTGCCGTTCTTATCGGTTGGGCAATTACCGCAGTGGGCATGTTGACCCTGGCCTTCGTGTTCCAGACCCTCGCTAATCGAAAACCTGATCTGGACGGCGGTGTCTACGCCTACGCCAAGGCCGGTTTCGGCGACTACATGGGTTTCTCGTCCGCCTGGGGTTACTGGATCAGCGCCTGGCTGGGTAACGTTGGTTACTTCGTTCTGTTGTTCAGCACCCTGGGCTACTTCTTCCCCATTTTTGGCGAGGGCAATACTGTCGCTGCCGTGATCGGCGCGTCCGTGCTGCTCTGGGGCGTACATTTCCTCGTGCTGCGGGGCATCAAGGAAGCAGCGTTCATCAACCTGGTGACCACCGTCGCCAAAATCGTACCGCTGCTGCTGTTCGTGTTGATCGCGATTTTCGCCTTCAAGCTGGACATCTTCACCGCCGACATCTGGGGCCTGAAAAACCCTGACCTGGGCAGCGTGATGAACCAGGTGCGCAAGATGATGCTGGTCACCGTCTGGGTGTTCATCGGCATCGAAGGCGCGAGCATCTTCTCGGCACGTGCGGAAAAACGCAGCGACGTGGGTAAAGCCACCGTCATCGGTTTCATCACCGTGCTGCTGTTCCTGGTGCTGGTGAACGTGCTGTCGCTGGGCATCATGACCCAACCGGAATTGGCAAAACTGCAGAACCCGTCCATGGCCGCGGTGCTGGAACACGTGGTCGGTCATTGGGGCGCGGTGCTGATCAGCGTTGGTCTGATCATCTCGTTGCTGGGTGCGCTGCTGTCGTGGGTGTTGCTGTGTGCGGAGATCATGTTCGCCGCCGCCAAGGACCACACCATGCCGGCCTTTTTGCGCAAGGAAAACGCCAACCATGTACCGGTCAATGCGCTGTGGCTGACCAACGCCATGGTCCAGTTGTTCCTGATCATCACGCTGTTCTCGGCCAGCACTTACCTGTCGCTGATCTACCTCGCCACCTCAATGATTCTGGTGCCGTACCTGTGGTCGGCGGCTTACGCGCTGCTGCTGGCGGTGCGCGGCGAGAGTTATGAAAACGCCGTGGCCGAGCGCAGGAAAGACCTGTTCATCGGCGCCGTCGCATTGATCTACGCGGTCTGGCTGATCTATGCCGGTGGCGTCAAATACCTGCTGCTCTCCGCCCTGCTCTATGCGCCCGGCGTGATCCTGTTCGCCAAGGCCAAGCTTGAAGTCAATAAACCGGTTTTCACCAACGTCGAGAAGCTGATTTTCGCCGCCGTAGTCGTGGGCGCCCTGGTGGCGGCTTACGGGCTGTATGAAGGCTTCCTGACTCTGTAACACCTGACCCATTTGTCATCTGGAGGATCACTGTAATGACCACCGAAAAAGTTAAGTACGGCGTCCATTCCGAAGCCGGCAAACTGCGCAAAGTCATGGTTTGCTCCCCCGGCCTGGCCCATCAGCGGCTGACCCCGAACAACTGTGACGAACTGCTTTTCGATGATGTGCTGTGGGTTGCCCAAGCCAAGCGTGACCATTTCGACTTCGTCACCAAAATGCGCGAGCGCAACATCGACGTGCTGGAAATGCACAACCTGCTGACCGACATCGTCGCCATTCCAGAAGCGCTGGACTGGATTCTGGAGCGCAAGATCACCGCCAACTCGGTGGGCTTGGGTCTGGTCAATGAAACCGGTTCCTGGCTGCGCAGCCTGGAGCCGCGCAAGATTGCCGAATTCCTGATTGGCGGCGTCTCCGCCGATGACCTGCCGGACAGCTTCGGCGGCAAGACCATCCAGATGTTCCGCGAATTTCTCGGTCACTCCAGCTTCATTCTGCCGCCGCTGCCCAACACCCAGTTCACCCGCGACACCACCTGCTGGATCTACGGCGGCGTGACGTTGAACCCGATGTACTGGCCGGCGCGTCGTCAGGAAACCCTGCTGGCCACGGCCATCTACAAATTCCATCCGCAGTTCACCAACGCCGATTTCCAGATCTGGTACGGCGACCCGGACCAGGAGCACGGCAGCGCCACCCTTGAGGGCGGCGACGTGATGCCGATCGGTAACGGCGTGGTATTGATCGGCATGGGCGAGCGTTCGTCCCGCCAGGCCATCGGTCAATTGGCGGTCAACCTGTTCAAGAACAAAGCGGTCGAACGTGTGATTGTCGCCGGCCTGCCGAAGTCCCGCGCAGCGATGCACCTGGACACCGTGTTCAGCTTCTGCGACCGCGACCTTGTGACCATTTTCCCGGAAGTGGTGAATCAGATCGTCGCCTTCAGCGTGCGCCCTGATGAAAGCAAACCGGGCGGCGTCGACATTCGCCGCGAAGAAAGCAGCTTCCTCGACACCGTGGCCAAGGCCCTCAACCTCAAAGCACTGCGCGTGGTGGAAACCGGCGGCAACAGCTTCGCCGCCGAACGCGAGCAATGGGACGACGGCAACAACGTGGTGGCCGTGGAGCCGGGCGTGGTCATCGGCTATGACCGCAACACCTACACCAACACCCTGCTGCGCAAGGCTGGCATCGAGGTCATCACCATCACCGCCGGTGAACTCGGTCGCGGGCGTGGCGGCGGCCACTGCATGACCTGCCCGATCATTCGCGACCCTATCGACTATTAACCTTCAAACCCTGGCCGCCGCTTATCCAGCGCGGCCCGGGGGATAACCGATACCAAAGGAGATCCAATCATGGCTTTCAACATGCGCAACCGCAGCCTGCTGAGTTTGATGCACCACACCACTCGCGAGCTCAATTACCTGCTGGACCTGTCCCGTGATCTCAAACGCGCCAAATACACCGGCACCGAGCGTCCACACCTGCAAGGTAAAAACATCGCGCTGATCTTCGAAAAAACCTCGACCCGCACCCGGTGCGCCTTCGAAGTCGCGGCCCATGACCAGGGCGCCCACGTCACCTACATCGACCCGGTATCGTCGCAGATCGGCCACAAGGAAAGCATGAAAGACACCGCCCGCGTGCTGGGGCGGATGTTCGACGCCATCGAGTACCGCGGCTTCGAACAGGAAATCGTCGAAGAACTGGCCAAGTTCGCCGGCGTGCCGGTATTCAACGGTTTGACCGCTGAATTCCACCCGACACAAATGATCGCCGACACCCTGACCATGCGTGAACACAGCGACAAACCGCTGCACGACATCAGCTACGCCTACCTCGGCGATGCCCGCTACAACATGGGTAACTCGCTGTTGATGATCGGCGCCAAACTCGGCATGGACGTGCGCATCGCCGCACCGAAAGCGCTGTGGCCACATCAGGACTTCATCGATCAGTGCAAAGCCTTCGCCGAGGAAAGCGGCGCGCGCATCACCATCACCGAGGACCCGAAAGAAGCGGTCAAGGGCGTGGACTTCATCCACACCGACATCTGGGTGTCGATGGGCGAGCCGGTGGAGGCGTGGGACGAACGCATCGAGCAACTGCTGCCCTACCAGGTCAACGCCGACATGATGAAGGCCTCGGGCAACCCGCGCGTGAAATTCATGCACTGCCTGCCGGCGTTCCACAACAGCGAAACCAAGGTCGGCAAGGACATCGCCGCGCGCTATCCGCACCTGGCCAACGGCGTCGAAGTGACGGAAGAAGTCTTCGAGTCGCCGGCCAACATCGCCTTCGAGCAAGCGGAAAACCGCATGCACACCATCAAGGCGATTCTGGTGTCGGCGCTGGCGGATATTTAAAGGCTCACTCGGTTTGCTCTTTGTGGGAGCGAGCCTGCTCGCGATGACGGACTGACATTCACCATGGATGTTGACTGATACACCGCTATCGCGAGCAGGCTCGCTCCCACAAGAGACCGAGTTACCTGCAACCTCCTCTCTGTTTAGAAGGACTGCATTATGCGTATCGTCGTTGCTCTGGGCGGTAACGCCCTGCTCCGCCGGGGTGAACCCATGACCGCGGACAACCAGCGCACCAACATCCGGATAGCCACCGAACAGATCGCCAAGGTCCATCCCGGCAACCAACTGGTGATCGCCCACGGCAATGGTCCGCAGGTCGGGCTGCTGTCGCTGCAAGCGGCGGCCTACACCCAGGTTTCCGCTTACCCGCTGGACGTGCTCGGTGCCGAAACCGAAGGCATGATCGGCTACATCATCGAACAGGAACTGGGCAACCTGCTGGACTTCGAAGTCCCGTTCGCCACCCTGCTGACCCAGGTCGAAGTCGACGCCAACGACCCGGCATTCCAGGCCCCCAGCAAACCCATCGGCCCGGTCTATACCAAGGCTGAAGCAGAAAAACTCGCTGCCGAGAAAGGCTGGGCGATTGCTCCGGACGGCGACAAGTTCCGCCGCGTGGTGGCCAGCCCGAGACCGAAGCGCATCTTCGAAATCCGCCCGATCAAGTGGTTGCTGGAAAAAGGCAGCATCGTGATTTGCGCGGGCGGTGGCGGTATCCCGACGATGTACGGCGCCAGTGGCAAACTGCAGGGCGTGGAAGCGGTGATCGACAAAGACCTGTGCTCGGCGCTGCTGGCCGAACAGCTTGAAAGTGATCTATTGGTGATCGCCACTGACGTCAGCGCGGCGTTCATCGACTTCGGCAAACCGACCCAGAAAGCCATCGCCCAGGCCCACCCGGATGAAATGGAAAAACTCGGCTTCGCCGCTGGCTCCATGGGACCAAAGGTCCAGGCGGCCTGCGAGTTCGCCCGCCATACTGGAAAAACCGCGGTGATCGGTTCACTCTCGGATATCGAAGCGATCGTCCAGGGCAAGGCCGGCACGCGTATCAGCACGGCGAAACCTGGCATTACTTATTTATAAGGAGAGACGTCAATGGCAACGTTCGAGCCGGGCAAATTACACATCGAGCGTCACGCGCTGACCAAGGATGATGTCAGCTACAACGTACACCTCGACTATGAGGTCGCGCAGGATCCCAAGAAAGGCAAAGGGATACTGTTCACCCTGCACGGCAGCATGCAGGGAAAGGACATGACGGAGACCTTCTTTCTGCCCAAGGAGGAGGCTTACAACTTCGCCAACAACGTGACGAAAATCGCCGAGAAGTACGGAATCCCCAAAACACACAGCCAGATCGGCTCGGTTCACAAGCATTACGATTTAATGTTTGAAGACATCCGGAAGCAGCTGGATATGAAATCCGGCGACCCGGTAAACCTCGAGCACTTCGAATAACCCACGCACCTTGTGGGAGCGAGCCTGCTCGCGATGACGGACTTTCATTCGCTAGGGAAACCGACTGAAAAGACCGCAACACACGACCTGTAGGAGCGAGGCTTGCCCGCGAAGCTTTTAGCGGTCTTGATCGCCTCTTCGCGGGCAAGCCTCGCTCCTACAAATTAGCACGCGCATTTCACCTAAGACCCGCCCCAAGGCATACTTGCCACCCTCCGCACTCCAGAACCCAACCGCCCCATGCGTATCCACGTCAGCTTCATCGACCGCGTCGGAATCACCCAGGAAGTCCTGGCCCTGCTCGGTGGGCGCAATCTCAATCTGGATGCGGTGGAAATGGTCCCGCCCAACGTCTACATCGACGCCCCGACCTTGAGCCCGGCCGTGCTCGAAGAGCTGCGCGACGCGCTGTTCAGCGTGCGCGGCGTGCAAGCGGTGACGGTGGTCGACATCCTTCCCGGCCAGCGCCGTCACTTGCAGCTCGATGCGTTGCTCGCCGCCATGACCGACCCGGTGTTGGCCCTGGACAGCGCTGGCAAGGTGCTGCTGGCCAACCCGGCACTGATTGCCCTGTACGGCCGCGAACCGGCGGGTGAAAGCATCAGCGAGCTGTTTGCCGACCCGGCGCTGCTCGACACATTGCTCGAAAACGGCTTCCGCCTGCCGCTGCGGGAAATCACCGTCAACGGTCAGACCCTGCTGCTGGACGCCACGCCGATCACCGACGCCGGCGCGCTGCTGACCCTGTATCAACCGAACCGCATCGGCGAACGCCTCTCGGCGCTGCACCACGATCACGCCGAAGGCTTCGATGCCCTGCTCGGCGAATCCCCGGCCATTCGTACGCTCAAGGCTCGCGCCCAACGAGTCGCAGCCCTCGATGCACCGTTGCTGATCCAGGGCGAAACCGGCACCGGTAAAGAACTGGTGGCCCGCGCCTGCCACGCCATCAGCGCCCGCCACAGCTCGCCGTTCCTGGCCTTGAACTGCGCGGCACTCCCGGAAAACCTCGCCGAAAGCGAACTGTTCGGCTACGCCCCGGGTGCCTTCACCGGCGCGCAACGGGGCGGCAAACCGGGGCTGATGGAACTGGCCAACCAGGGCACGGTATTTCTCGACGAGATCGGTGAAATGTCGCCGTACTTGCAGGCGAAACTGCTGCGCTTTCTCAACGACGGCAGCTTCCGCCGGGTTGGTGGCGATCGCGAAGTGAAGGTCAACGTGCGGATCCTCAGCGCGACCCACCGCGATCTGGAAAAAATGGTCAGCGAAGGTGCCTTCCGCGAAGACCTGTTTTATCGCCTCAACGTCCTGAATGTCGAAGTCCCGCCCCTGCGCGAACGCGGCCAGGACATTCTGCTGCTGGCGCGCTACTTCATGCAGCAGGCCTGCGCGCAGATCCAGCGCCCGGTCTGTCGCCTGGCACCGGGCACTTATCCGGCGCTGCTGGGCAACCGTTGGCCGGGTAATGTGCGGCAACTGCAGAACGTGATCTTCCGCGCCGCTGCAATTTGCGAAAGCAGCCTGGTGGACATCGGCGATCTCGATATCGCGGGCACCTCAGTGGCGCGCCAGAGCGATACCGAAGTCGACAGCCTCGAACAGGCCATGGAAGAGTTCGAGAAAACCCTGCTGGAAAAGCTCTACGTCAGCTACCCCTCGACCCGCCAACTGGCCAGCCGCCTGCAAACCTCCCACACCGCGATTGCCCATCGGTTGCGTAAGTACGGGATTCCGAACAAGCCCTGAGGCTGATAATCCAATCTTGTAGCCAACACAAAATCCCTGTGGGAGCGAGCCTGCTCGCGATAGCGGTATGTCACTCGACATCACTGTTGACTGCCATACCGCTATCGCGAGCAGGCTCGCTCCCACAGGTCTTGTATTCTGTCTGAAATCTCTCCAGAAACGACCTCCATCTGTACTGAAAGCGCTACAGTGGAATGATATCGATACACCCTCTCTTCATCACCGCCATGCAAGGCTTTGATCCATCTAGGCTTTTTTCTTCGCCGTCGACTGTAGCGATTTCGCTACAGACATGCATTTGGCGTCTTTCATAAAAACAGTTAAGCCATTGTTTTATAACGAATAAAAAACATTGGCCGTGTTTTTGCTAAGGGAATACCCATTCAGCTCTGCCTCGGCATGAGCATTCAATCGCGTCCACCAGACGAGTCTGGCCCCCTTAGGAGTTTCCATGAGCGAGTTGCGTTTTACTGAAGATCACGAATGGCTGCGCACCGAAGCTGACGGCACCGTCACAGTCGGCATCACCGCTTTCGCGCAGAACGCCCTGGGCGACGTGGTTTTCGTACAACTGCCTGAGCTGCAGTCCTACGACAAAGGCGCTGAAGCCGCCACCGTGGAATCGGTAAAAGCCGCCAGCGGCGTGTACATGCCACTCGACGGTGAAGTGCTGGAAGTGAACCCGGCGCTGGACAGCAGCCCTGAATTGGTCAACGAAGATCCGCTGGGCGAAGGCTGGTTCTTCCGCTTCCAGCCAACCGACGCCTCGGCTGTCGGCCAACTGCTGGATCAAGATGCTTACGACCGTCTGATCAAAGCCAACGCCGAAGCCTGAGGAGCACTGACATGACTCAAGTAAACCTCAGCACCGCCAACGAATTCATCGCGCGCCACATCGGCCCGCGTGCTGGCGATGAGCAAGCCATGCTCAACAGCCTCGGCTTTGATTCCCTGGAAGCTCTGAGCGCCAGCGTCATTCCCGACAGCATCAAAGGCACCAGCGTCCTCGGCCTGGAAGACGGCCTGAGTGAAGCGGATGCCCTGGCGCTGATCAAATCCATCGCCGGCAAAAACCAACTGTTCAAGACCTACATCGGCCAGGGCTACTACGGCACTCACACGCCGTCGCCAATCCTGCGCAACCTGCTGGAAAACCCGGCCTGGTACACCGCTTACACCCCGTACCAGCCAGAAATTTCCCAAGGCCGTCTCGAAGCGCTGCTGAACTTCCAGACCCTGATCAGCGACCTGACCGGCCTGCCGATCGCCAACGCTTCCTTGCTCGACGAAGCCACCGCCGCTGCTGAAGCCATGACCTTCTGCAAACGCCTGAGCAAGAACAAGGGCAGCCATGCGTTCTTCGCCTCGGTTCATTGCCACCCGCAAACCCTCGACGTTTTGCGCACCCGTGCCGAGCCGCTGGGCATCGACGTGGTGGTCGGCGATGAGCGCGAACTGAGCGACGTGACGCCGTTCTTCGGTGCTTTGCTGCAATACCCGGCCAGCAACGGTGACGTGTTCGACTACCGCGAACTGACCGAGCGTTTCCACGCGGCTAATGCGCTGGTCGCCGTCGCGGCTGACCTGCTGGCCCTGACCGTACTGACTCCGCCGGGCGAATTTGGCGCCGACGTGGCCATCGGCAGCGCGCAGCGCTTCGGCGTACCGCTGGGTTTCGGTGGCCCGCACGCGGCCTACTTCTCCACCCGTGATGCGTTCAAGCGCGACATGCCGGGCCGTCTGGTCGGCGTTTCCGTGGACCGTTTCGGCAAGCCGGCCCTGCGCCTGGCCATGCAGACCCGCGAGCAACATATCCGCCGCGAGAAAGCCACCAGCAACATCTGCACCGCCCAAGTGCTGCTGGCCAACATCGCCAGCATGTACGCCGTGTACCACGGCCCGAAAGGCCTGACGCAGATTGCCCAGCGCATTCATCACCTGACCGCGATCCTTGCCAAAGGCTTGAGCGCATTGGGTCTGACCGTCGAGCAAGCCAACTTCTTCGACACGCTGACAATTAAAACCGGCGTTAACACCGCCAAGCTGCACGACCAGGCGCGTGCTCAGCAGATCAACCTGCGCGTCGTCGATGCTGAACGCCTGGGCCTGTCGCTGGACGAAACCACGTCGCAAGCTGACGTTGAAACCCTGTGGAGCGTACTGTCTGAAGGCAAGGCGCTGCCAGATTTCGCCGCCCTCGCCGCCTCGGTGGTCAGCACCCTCCCGGCCGCGCTGGTACGCCAGTCGCCGATCCTCAGCCACCCGGTGTTCAACCGCTACCACTCGGAAACCGAGCTGATGCGCTACCTGCGCAAGCTCGCCGACAAGGACCTGGCCCTGGATCGCACCATGATCCCGCTGGGTTCCTGCACCATGAAACTCAACGCCGCCAGCGAAATGATCCCGGTCACCTGGGCTGAATTCGGTGCCCTGCACCCGTTCGCCCCGGCCGAGCAAAGCGCCGGCTACCAGCAGTTGACCGATGAACTGGAAGCGATGCTCTGCGCCGCCACCGGTTACGACTCGATCTCTCTGCAACCGAACGCCGGTTCCCAGGGTGAATACGCAGGTCTGCTGGCGATTCGTGCCTACCACCAGAGCCGTGGCGAAGACCGTCGCGACATCTGCCTGATCCCGTCCTCCGCCCACGGCACCAACCCGGCCACCGCCAACATGGCTGGCATGCGCGTGGTCGTGACCGCCTGCGATGCCCGTGGCAACGTCGACATCGAAGACCTGCGCGCCAAGGCCATCGAGCACCGCGAACACCTCGCCGCGCTGATGATCACCTACCCGTCGACCCATGGCGTGTTCGAAGAAGGTATCCGCGAAATCTGCGGCATCATTCACGACAACGGCGGCCAGGTGTACATCGACGGCGCCAACATGAACGCCATGGTCGGCCTCTGCGCTCCGGGCAAGTTCGGCGGCGACGTGTCCCACCTGAACCTGCACAAAACCTTCTGCATTCCACACGGCGGTGGCGGCCCGGGCGTCGGCCCGATTGGCGTCAAATCCCATCTGACGCCGTTCCTGCCAGGCCACGCGCAGATGGAACGCAAGGAAGGCGCGGTCTGCGCCGCACCGTTCGGCAGCGCGAGCATTCTGCCGATCACTTGGATGTACATTCGAATGATGGGTGGCGCGGGTCTCAAGCGTGCTTCGCAACTGGCGATCCTGAATGCCAACTACATTTCCCGTCGCCTCGAAGAGCATTACCCAGTGTTGTACACCGGCAGCAACGGTCTGGTGGCGCACGAATGCATCCTCGACCTGCGTCCGTTGAAAGACAGCAGCGGCATCAGCGTCGATGACGTCGCCAAGCGCCTGATCGACTTCGGCTTCCACGCCCCGACCATGTCGTTCCCGGTGGCCGGCACGTTGATGATCGAACCGACCGAAAGCGAATCCAAGGAAGAACTGGACCGCTTCTGCGACGCGATGATCCGCATCCGCGAAGAAATCCGCGCAGTGGAAAACGGCACGCTGGACAAGGACGACAACCCGCTGAAAAACGCACCGCACACTGCCGCTGAAATCGTCGGCGAGTGGTCTCACCCGTACAGCCGCGAGCAAGCGGTGTACCCGGTAGCGTCGCTGATCGAAGGCAAGTACTGGCCACCGGTCGGTCGCGTCGACAACGTCTTCGGCGATCGCAACCTGGTCTGCGCCTGCCCGTCGATCGAAAGCTACGCTTAAACGGATAAGGGGGCGGGTCTACTCGCCCCCGATTTCAAGAACACCACAAAAACCTGTGGGAGCTGGCCTGCCAGCGATAGCGGTGCATCAGTCGACATTTCCGTTGCCTGACACCCTGCAATCGCTGGCAGGCCAGCTCCCACAGGATCGTGCCCGGCCTGACATTTCGCCAATTCCCATAACAAGAAAACCGGAGAACAACCATGTCGTTAAGCGTGTTCGACCTGTTCAAGATTGGTATCGGCCCCTCCAGCTCCCACACCGTCGGCCCGATGCGTGCTGCTGCGCGCTTCGCCGAAGGTCTGCGCCGTGAAGGGCTGTTGGCGGTAACCACCTGCGTCAAAGTCGAGCTCTACGGCTCGCTCGGCGCCACCGGCAAAGGCCACGGCAGCGACAAGGCTGTGTTGCTGGGCCTGGAAGGCGAACACCCGGATACCGTAGACACCGAAACCGTCGCTACTCGCCTGCAAGAGATTCGTGGCAGCGGTCGCTTGAACCTGCTCGGCGAACACAGCATTGCGTTCAACGAGAAAGAACACCTGGCGATGATCCGCAAACCGTTGGCCTATCACCCCAACGGCATGATCTTTCGCGCGTTCGATGCCGCTGGCCTGCAAATCCGCAGCCGCGAGTACTACTCGGTCGGTGGTGGTTTCGTGGTCGATGAGGACGCTGCCGGTGCCGACCGCATCGTCGAAGACGCCACGCCGCTGACCTTCCCGTTCAAAAGCGCCAAGGACCTGCTCGGTCATTGCACCACCTACGGTTTGTCCATCAGCCAAGTGATGCTGACCAATGAAAGTGCCTGGCGTCCGGAAGCGGAAACCCGTGCCGGTTTGCTGAAGATCTGGCAAGTGATGCAAGACTGCGTCGCAGCCGGTTGTCGTAACGAAGGCATCCTGCCTGGTGGGCTGAAGGTCAAACGTCGGGCTGCGGCGCTGCATCGGCAACTGTGCAATAACCCGGAATCCTCGCTGCGCGATCCGCTGTCGGTGCTGGACTGGGTCAATCTGTATGCCCTGGCGGTCAATGAAGAAAACGCCAACGGCGGACGCGTGGTCACCGCGCCCACCAACGGCGCGGCCGGGATCATCCCGGCGGTGCTGCATTACTACATGCGCTTCATCCCCGGCGCCAACGAAGATGGCGTCGTGCGTTTCCTGCTGACGGCCGCCGCGATCGGCATTCTGTACAAGGAAAACGCCTCGATCTCCGGCGCCGAAGTCGGTTGCCAGGGTGAGGTCGGCGTCGCCTGTTCCATGGCGGCCGGCGCCTTGTGCGAAGTGCTGGGCGGCACGGTGCAGCAGGTGGAAAACGCCGCCGAAATCGGCATGGAACACAACCTCGGCCTGACCTGCGACCCGATTGGCGGATTGGTGCAAGTGCCTTGCATCGAGCGCAATGCCATGGGCTCGGTCAAGGCCATCAATGCGGTGCGCATGGCCCTGCGCGGCGACGGTCAGCACTTC
Source organism: Pseudomonas sp. GM50 (assembly GCF_000282375.1). Classification (GTDB taxonomy): domain Bacteria; phylum Pseudomonadota; class Gammaproteobacteria; order Pseudomonadales; family Pseudomonadaceae; genus Aquipseudomonas. The sequence continues at coordinate 5,966 of NZ_AKJK01000007.1, read as the reverse complement.
GTCTCCCTCGACAAAGTCATCCGCACCATGCGCCAGACCGGCGCCGACATGAAAAGCAAATACAAGGAAACCGCCCGTGGCGGTTTGGCGGTCAACATTATCGAGTGCTGATGCCCGCATCTGCACTATTTTCAGGAGCTGGATATGTCCACCGAACAACTGTTGAAAACACCGTTGCACGCACTGCACCTCGAACTCGGCGCCCGCATGGTGCCGTTTGCCGGCTACGACATGCCGGTGCAATACCCGCTCGGCGTGATGAAAGAACACCAACACACCCGTGATCAGGCCGGGTTGTTCGATGTCTCGCACATGGGCCAGATCCGCCTGACCGGTGCCAACGCGGCCAAAGCCCTGGAAACCCTGGTGCCGGTGGACATCATCGACCTGCCGGTGGGCATGCAGCGCTACGCGATGTTCACCAACGAGACCGGCGGCATTCTCGACGACCTGATGGTCGCCAACCTCGGTAATGACGAACTGTTCCTGGTGGTCAACGCGGCTTGCAAGGATCAGGACCTGGCGCACTTGCGCAAGCACATTGGTGAGCAGTGCACAATCGAGCCACTGTTCGAAGAACGCGCATTGCTGGCGTTGCAAGGCCCGGCCGCCGTCACTGTGCTCGCACGCCTGGCGCCGGAAGTTGCGAAGATGACCTTCATGCAGTTCGCCCGCGTGAAGCTGTTGGGCGTGGACTGCTTTGTCAGCCGTTCGGGCTACACCGGTGAAGACGGTTACGAAATCTCCGTGCCGGCCGCCAATGCCGAAGCCCTGGCTCGTGCCCTGCTGGCGGAACCGGAAGTGGCGGCCATCGGCCTCGGCGCTCGCGACTCCCTGCGCCTGGAAGCCGGCCTGTGCCTCTACGGCCACGACATGAACACCGAAACCACCCCAATCGAAGCGAGCCTGCTGTGGGCCATCTCCAAGCCTCGTCGTGCCGATGGCGCACGGGCCGGTGGCTTCCCCGGCGCTGAAACCGTGTTCGCCCAGCAGCAAGCCGGTGTCAGCCGCAAACGCGTCGGGCTGTTGCCGCAGGAACGTACGCCAGTGCGCGAAGGTGCAGAGATCGTCAACGAAGCCGGTGAAATCATCGGCAGCGTGTGCAGCGGCGGTTTCGGTCCGACCCTTGGCGGTCCTTTGGCCATGGGTTACCTCGACAGCGCTTATATCGCTTTGGATACGCCAGTTTGGGCGATTGTTCGTGGGAAAAAGGTGCCTTTGCTTGTAAGCAAAATGCCATTTGTTCCACAACGCTACTATCGCGGTTGATTGACTGTTTCTATAAGTAACGCGGCTGCGTTAACAATGCACTAATCTGTAACGCAGCCGCCATAAAACAGTGCGCACGTTTCGTTTATGAACGTTACTTATAACGATCGAAAACAGCTGAACGACGCTATCGAATAAGCCTGCACTAGTGTCACCAACCCGAGGAAACACGGGCCTTCGCAGGGCTTGTTTTTTCTCCCGTAGTTGGCGTAGAGTTTGTTCACTGTGTTTGCATGGGTCGCTTGGAATCGTGACCTGGGCAGTAGCCTACAAGTTAGCTACATCCCGTTCGACGTCTTCTTACTCTCCTGCAACCAGCCCCAGTACTCTTTCATCAGAAGGAGGCTGTCATTCATTTTTGCGTCAAAGGAAATAAGAAATGTCCCAACGTCAGAGCGGTACCGTCAAGTGGTTTAACGACGAGAAAGGTTTTGGTTTTATCACTCCAGAAAGCGGTCCGGATCTGTTCGTACATTTCCGCGCTATTCAGGGCAACGGCTTCAAGAGCCTGAAAGAAGGCCAGAAAGTGACGTTCGTTGCTGTGCAAGGCCAAAAAGGCATGCAGGCTGACGAAGTACAAGCAGAAGCCTGATCTTCTGTAACGAAAAAGCCCCTGATGGTGACATCAGGGGCTTTTTTGTGCGCGTAAATCCGTAAAATGGCTTCTTTTTCCATTCAGAGGCTGCCATGTCGAAACACCTGCTCAACCCACAGGGCGACTTCCCCGCCGTCGGTCTGGGTCGTCGCCTGGCAGCGATGTTCTACGACTTCCTGTTATGCACCGCCCTGCTGATCGTCACCAGCGGCATTTACAAGATGATCCAGATGGCGATCATCGGCGAAGGCCAAATGCGCGCCTTGACCGACGCCGGAGCGCTGGACGGTGATCCGCTGCTATCGACGGTTCTGCTGTTCGTGCTGTTCGGCTTCTTCGCCAAGTTCTGGATCTGGTCGGGGCAGACGCTGGGCATGCAGGTCTGGGGCATCCGCGTGCAAAACGCCGATGGCTCATCCATCAGCCTGTGGCAGGCACTGCTGCGCTTTGTGGTGTCGATCGCGTCCTGGCTATGCCTTGGGCTGGGGTTCTTCTGGTCGCTGTTCGACAAGCAGAAGCGCAGCTGGCATGACATCTACTCCAACACCCAGCTTGTCCGGATTCCAAAGAAGACCAAGTAATTTGCGCAGAGCACAAATCATTGTGGGAGCGAGCCTGCTCGCGATGGCGGCGTATCAGTCAACATGGATGTGACTGACAGAACGCTATCGCGAGCAGGCTCGCTCCCACAGTTTTTGCATCTTGACCGACAGACCTCAGGCGTTGCCGGCCAACTTCATCCGCGCCGCCTGCGTGAAATCAAGCATGCGCTTGAGCGGCCGAATCGCCTGCGGAATCAACGCCGGGTCGACGAATATCTCGTTAGTCCCTTCCTTCAAGCTCTTCAGCATGCGCTCAAGGGTGTTCATCGCCATCCACGGGCAATGCGCGCAACTGCGGCAGGCCGCACCGTTACCGGCCGTTGGCGCCTCGATAAAGACCTTGTCCGGGCACAGCTGCTGCATCTTGTAGAAGATGCCACGGTCGGTCGCGACGATCAGGGTCTTGTTCGGCAGACTTTGCGCCGCAGCGATCAGCTGACTGGTGGAACCCACCGCGTCGGCCAACTCGATGACGGCGGTCGGCGATTCCGGGTGCACCAGAATGGCCGCATCCGGGTACAGCGCTTTCATGTCTTCGAGCTGCTTGGCCTTGAACTCTTCGTGGACGATGCAGGCACCGTCCCACAGCAGCATGTCGGCACCGGTCTTGCGCTGAATGTAAGTGCCCAGGTGCTTGTCCGGGGCCCAGATGATGGTTTCGCCGTTATCCATCAGGCTTTCGACGATTTCCAGCGCACAGCTGGAAGTCACCACCCAGTCCGCCCGCGCTTTGACCGCCGCCGAAGTGTTGGCATACACCACCACTGTACGTTCCGGGTGTTGATCGCAGAACGCCGAGAACTCGTCTACCGGGCAACCCAGGTCCAGCGAGCAGGTCGCTTCCAGGGTCGGCATCAGCACGCGCTTTTCAGGGTTGAGGATTTTCGCGGTCTCGCCCATGAACTTCACGCCGGCGACCACCACGGTCTTGGCCGGATGGGCATTGCCGAAGCGGGCCATCTCCAGAGAATCGGAGACACAACCACCGGTTTCTTCGGCCAGGGCCTGAATGACCGGATCGCAATAGAAGTGGGCAACCAGCACTGCGTCCTGAGCCTTGAGCTCGGCAGCGATGGCAGCACGGTAATAAGCCTCTTCCTCGGCTGTCAGCGGCTTGGGCTGCTTGGCGTCGAGGTGGGCTTGAACCAGAAGGCGTTCGGAAATCTGCGTCATGTTCGCAAGACCTGCAGGCGCTTTCGCGCGAAAGTCGAGTATACACCCGGCTCTGGACCCTTCAGGGTACCGCCGGGAGAGTGAGTATTCATCAGGCGTGGATAGCGTTGAAGCTGCGCAAGGCTACAGAATATCCCATGGATGCAAAAGATGATTCTGACCTGCGTCACCCGGACTGAGTCGACCTCAAATTGCGGGCAAAAAAAAACCCGGAAATCCTCACTTACGTGGGCCTTCCAGATTTTTTAAAATGGTGGGTCGTGTGGGATTCGAACCTACGACCAATTGGTTAAAAGCCAACTGCTCTACCAACTGAGCTAACGACCCGCTGTGTGGTGGCGCGTATAATACTGATTTTTAAGGACTATTCAACACCTAATTTGAAATAAATCAAAAATAAGGTGTTGGGTCAGTCACACCGGCCGCCGCGAAGCCTTCCGCACGCAGGCGGCAGCTGTCGCATTTACCGCAGGCGCGGCCATTATCGTCCGCTTGATAGCAGGAAACGGTCAGCCCGTAATCGACGCCAAGCTTCACGCCAGCCTGAACGATCTGCGCCTTGCTCAGGTTCTGCAGTGGCGCCTGGATACGGAAGCCCTGCCCTTCTACCCCGGCCTTGGTCGCCAGGTTGGCCATGCGCTCGAAGGCTTCGATGAACTCGGGACGGCAATCCGGGTAACCGGAGTAATCCACCGCGTTGACCCCGATAAAGATGTCGCGAGCGCCGAGTACTTCAGCCCAGCCCAACGCCAGCGACAGGAACACCGTGTTGCGCGCCGGCACGTAAGTCACCGGAATACCTTCGCCCGCTTCTTCCGGCACGTCGATACTGGTGTCGGTCAATGCCGAACCGCCGATGCCGTTCAGGTTCAGGCCGATCACCTTGTGCTCGACCACACCCAGGTCTTGGGCGACACGTGCGGCGGCGTGCAATTCGGCATGAGACCGCTGACCGTAATCGAAGCTCATGGTGTAGCAGCTGTAGCCTTCGGCGCGGGCCATGGCCACGACTGTCGCGGAGTCGAGGCCACCGGACAGCAGGATGACCGCACGTTTTTCTGCAGTGTTCGTTTGTTCACTCATTTCAGCGCCCCGGCTCGTCATTCCAAAGATATTTATGCAGCTGCAATTGCAGACGCACAGGCAGATTGTCCGCCACCACCCAGTCCGCCAGATCACGCGCGCTCAGGTCATGGTGGCTCGGCGAGAACAGGACTTCGCCGGCACGCTGATCCAGACCGTATTGAATCAGCTTGGACACGGCCCAGTCGTAGTCTTCCCGCGAGCAGATGACAAACTTTACCTGATCGTTAGGCGTGAGCAGCTCGATGTTCTCGTAGCGGTTGCGGTGCGCTTCTTTCGAACCCGGGGTTTTCAGGTCGACGACGCGACTGACCCGTGGATCGACCGCCGAGATATCCAGCGCGCCACTGGTTTCCAGCGACACTTCGTAGCCGGCGTCACACAACTGCTTGAGCAAGGGGATGGCATTCGGTTGCGCCAGGGGCTCGCCGCCCGTGACACAAACATAACGCGGGCGAAAACCGGCCACCTGCTCGAGGATGTCGTCGAGCGTGCGAATGGTGCCACCAGTGAACGCGTAGGCGCTGTCGCAGTATTGGCAACGCAATGGGCAACCGGTCAGGCGCACAAAAACAGTGGGCAGCCCGGCAGTCCGCGTTTCACCCTGCAACGAGTAGAAAACTTCGGTGATTCTCAATGTGTCTTGCATAGTCGCCACGGGCGTAACAGCTAAACAGGCTGTCCGCCTCCGTCAGGCACTTCAAGGAACCTCGCCAACGCGCAGATCCCAAAAAGCGTGTTTCATAAAAAGGGCATGAATTCTAACGAAAAAACCCGCGACAAGCGCGGGTTTCTTCTAAACGCGTCAAGCAAGCTTACATGCGCTGCAAATCGCGTTGAGCCAACTGAGCGGCGGAAGTGCCCGGATACTGGGACACAACCTGTTGCAGAATACCTTTGACCCGGTCGGTATGACCAAGACGGCGCTCTACATCAGCGAGCTTGTACAGCGAGTCAGGCACTTTTGGGTGCTTGGGGTACAGCTGCGAAACCTTGGCAAATGCCTGACCTGCGCCTTGCAGATCGCCTTTGGCCAGGTTCACTTCACCCAACCAGTACTGGGCGTTGCCCGCGTATTGGCTGTTCGGGTATTTGCGCAGGAATGCGGCGAAAGCCTGGCTGGCCTTGTCGAAATCCTTGGCCTTGATCAAGTCGAAGGCTGCATCGTAATACAGTTTTTCCTTCGCCGGATCAGCCGGTTCGCTACCTGCGGCAGGCGCTTGAGCGGCTGCCGCTCAAGCGCC
>NZ_AKJK01000006.1 GCF_000282375.1 Pseudomonas sp. GM50 | reverse complement strand
GCCGTTGCCGATGTGGTAGGGCAGGGACATGGACGTGTAGCGGATGCGGGTCGGGAACAGTTCGACCATCAGCGCCGCCAGCGGGCCGTAGCACATGGCGGAGATGATGATCAGCGCGACGATCAGCGCCACGATCATCGGTTTGTTGATCAGCTGGGTGTCGGCTTGTGACGGATACCCGGCCAGGGTCACTGCGCCGCGCAGGGCGGCTTCATCGTAGCCATCGATTTTCACCTCGCCGATGCTCACCTGCACGGCGCTGCCGGCAGGTAGAGCTTCGCTGTTGTAGGGCAGGCCCTGTTTGACCAGGAAGGTTTTGACCTTGTCGCACGGGCTATCAAATTTAGCCTTGCCCACTGGGTCGAACTGGAAGGTGCAGGTGGCCGGGTCGGCCAGCACGGTGATCGGTGCCTGGCGGCTGGCCTGGTCGATGGCCGGGTTGGCGTAGTGGGCCAGGGTCTTGAAGATCGGGAAGTACAGTGCGGTGGCCAGCAGCAGGCCGATCATCAGCACCGGTTTACGCCCGACCTTGTCCGACAGCCAGCCAAAAAAGATGAAGAACGGTGCGCCGATGGTCACGCTGACGATCAGCAGACTGTTGGCCAGCGCCGGGTCCATTTTCAGGAACTGGGTGAGGAAGAACAGCACATAGAACTGCGCCGCGTAGAAGGTCACCGCTTGCCCGGCGTTGATGCTGAACAGCGCAATCAGCACCACTTTGAGGTTGTCCCATTTGCCGAAGGAATCGCGCAGCGGCGACTTGCAGAGCTTGCCTTCTTCTTTCATTTTCACGAACGCAGGCGATTCATGCAGGCTCAGGCGAATCCAGGTCGAGATGCCCAGCAGCACGATCGAAAACAGAAACGGAATGCGCCAGCCCCAGACTTCGAACTGGTCGCCGGTGAAGTAGCGGCAGCCGAGCACCACCAGCAGCGACAGCAGCAAGCCGAGGGTGGCGGTGGACTGAATCCAGCTGGTGTGGAAACCGCGTTTGCCCATCGGCGCGTGTTCGGCGACGTAAGTGGCAGCGCCGCCATACTCACCGCCCAGTGCCAGCCCCTGAAGCATGCGCAACACCACGAGGATGATCGGCGCGGCAATGCCAATGCTCGCGTAGGTCGGCAGCAAGCCCACGCAGAAGGTCGCCAGGCCCATGAGGACGATGGTCGCGAGGAACGTGTATTTGCGGCCGATCATGTCCCCCAACCGCCCGAACACCAGCGCACCGAACGGCCGCACGATGAAGCCGGCGGCAAACGCCATCAGCGCGAAGATGAACGCCGTGGTGTCGTTGACCCCGGCGAAGAACTGTTTGCTGATGACCGCCGCGAGGGCGCCATAGAGGAAAAAGTCGTACCACTCGAACACCGTCCCCAAGGACGAGGCGAAGATGACTTTCTGGGTTTCCTGGCTGGTGCCGGCGCTGCGGACGGCTTCCATGGGCTGAACATGTTCTGACATATCGGTATCCCTCACAGTGATTGTTTTTGTTGTTCCACTGTCGGCGCCAGCCTTGTGGGCGGGTGCCGCGTTTATCCATAAAGCGGGGTGTACGTCGATCTTTGTAGGAGCGAAGCTTGCTCGCGAAGGCGTCAGACCTGACACACCGCGTCATCGTTCTTCGCGGGCAAGCCTCGCTCCTACAGTTAGCTTCTGCAGGTTGATGCTCCTTGTGTCGGGATTGAGGATCAACTGCGCGGCCTTCTCGGCGATCATCAGCGTAGGCGAACAGGTATTGCCCGAGGTGATGCGCGGCATGATCGAGGCGTCGGCGATGCGCAGCCCCGGGATGCCGTGGACGCGCAACTCGGCGTCGACCACTGCGTGTGCGTCGTTGCCCATCCGGCAAGTGCCCACCGGGTGGAAAATCGTCGTGCCGATCCGGGCGGCGGCTTCGTGCAATTGTTCTTCGCTCTGCAAGCTATCGCCGGGCAGGTACTCGATCGGTTTGAACGCTTGCAAGGCGGGCGCGGAGACGATGCGGCGGGTCAGGCGGATGGCGTCCGCCGCCACTCGCAGGTCTTCGGGATGGCTCAGGTAGTTGGGCTGAATCAGCGGCGCTTCCCGCGGGTCGGCGGAGCGAATGTCGATTCGGCCACGGCTTTGCGGGCGCAGATCGCAGACCGATGCAGTGAACGCGGGGAAGGCGTGCAACGGCTCGCCGAAACGCTCCAGCGACAACGGCTGCACGTGGTATTCGAGGTTCGCCGAGGTCTGCTCCGGCCCCGAACGGGCGAAAGCGCCAAGTTGGCTCGGGGCCATGGACAGCGGGCCGCTGCGGTCATACAGGTAACGCAGGCCCATGCCCATCTTGCCCCACAGCGTGCCGGCGATCTGATTCAGGGTGCGGGCGTTTTCCAGTTTGTAGATCAGCCGCAGTTGCAGGTGATCCTGCAAGTTGCCGCCCACCCCGGGCAGTTCATGGGCAACGCCGATCCCCAGTTTTTGCAGCAGCGGACGAGGGCCGATACCGGAACGCTGGAGGATGCCTGGTGAACCGACGGAGCCGGCACACAACACGATTTCCTTACGCGCCTTGAAGGTTTTCGCCTCGCCTTGCCAACGAGCGCTGACCGCTGAGGCACGGCCGTTTTCCAGCAGCACGCGATCCACTTCGACGTCAGTCAACACCGTCAGATTGGAGCGCTGGCGGATCGGTTTGAGAAACGCCTTGGCCGCGTTCCAGCGGATCCCGGCTTTTTGATTGACCTGGAAGTAGCCGCAGCCTTCGTTGTCGCCCTGATTGAAGTCATCGATGCTGGCGATGCCGCTTTGCTCGGCTGCCGTGCGGAAAGCGTCGAGGATCGGCCACGACAGCCGCTGGCGCTCGACTCGCCATTGCCCGGCAGCGCCATGAAACTCCGAATCGCCGGCAAAATGGTTTTCGCTTTGTTTGAACAGTGGCAGCACGTCTTGCCAGCCCCAGCCAGCATTACCCTCGGCCGCCCAACCGTCGTAATCACCAGCCTGGCCACGCATGTAGATCATGCCGTTGATCGAGGAGCAACCACCGAGCACCTTGCCGCGTGGGTAGCTCAGGGCGCGGCCTTGCAGGCCCGGTTGCGCTTCGGTCTTGAAGCACCAGTCGGTGCGTGGGTTGCCGATGCAGAACAGGTAACCGACGGGGATGTGAATCCACGGGTAGTTGTCGCGGCCGCCGGCTTCGAGCAGCAGCACCCGGTGCTGCGGGTTGGCCGACAGTCGATTGGCCAGCAAACAACCGGCCGGCCCGGCGCCGACCACGATGTAGTCGTATTCATCAAGGGAAGTCTGCATCCCTGACCTCGTATTGTTGTTCTTGTTGTCGGTCATCCTAGTTGTTAGCTTTCGTTAAAAGAATGTTAGTTTTTGCGCAGCCGCTGTGCGTTTTTAAACAGCGTCATTAACGGCATAACGTCAAGGATGGTTCATGTTCGACTGGAATGACCTGCGGTTTTTTCTCGAATTGCAGCGCAGCGGCCGCTTGCTGACCGCCGCCCGCCGTTTGAACACCACCCATGCCACCGTGGCCCGGCACATCGAAGCCATCGAAAAAAGCCTCGGCACCGCATTGTTCGTCCAGCATGCCCAAGGCTACGAATTGACCCCGGCCGGCGAAGCACTGCTCAAACACGCCGAAGCCATGGAAAACGTCGCGCTGCTGGCTCAGGAAGAAATCACCCAGTCATCCGCGCCGCTGGGCAAGATCCGCGTCGGGGTGACGGAGGGGCTGGGCATCATGTTCCTCGCCAGCCGCATGAACGGGCTGTTCGAACGCTATCCGGGGCTGGAAGTGGAACTGGTGGCGGTGCCGCGCTTCGTCAGCATCCTCAACCGCGAAGCGGAGATCAGCATCCACCTCGAACGCCCGGCCGCCGACATGCTGGTCACCCGCAAACTCACCGACTATCGCCTGGCGCTCTACGCCAGCCAGGCCTATCTGGACCGCTCGCCACCCCTGCGCAGCCGCGAAGACCTCGGTCGCCATGCGTGGATCGGCTACGTCGACGACTTGCTGTTCAGCCAGGAACTGATGTTCCTCAACAGCTTCTGCCGCAACCCCCAGGTGGTTTTTCACAGCACCAGCGTCATCGCCCAGCAACAGGCCGCGCGCTCGGGCCTGGGGATCGCCGTGCTGCCGTGCTACATGGCCAGCGCCGATCCCCAACTGGTGCCGTTGCTGCCGGACGAAAGCATCCAGCGCAGTTATTGGATCAGTACGCGGCGCGAACTGCACAAGTCCGTGCGATTGCGGGTGCTGTGGGATTACGTGGTGGAGTTGTGTGAGCGCGAGCAACCTCTACTGCAAGGCTCCATTCCCCGGTAGGAGCGAGGCTTGCCCGCGAAGAACGATAACGCGGTGTGCCAGACCTTACGCTTTCGCGGGCAAGCCTCGCTCCTACATTAGGGATAGGTGTGAGCTGCCGAAGGCTGCGATCTTTTGATCTTGGGAGAGTGACCGATTCACTTTCCCATATGTTCACTCACGCCTCAGAACGTGCCGACACTCGTTGTTTTGAAAGTTACCTTCACTATGTTGTTGGGATTGCCCTGCCACTTCTGCACGTCGGTCGGTATGGTCTCGTTGCGCACGATACACTTCCATTCCACATCTTTACCGTCGTCCGCGCCTGGGAAAAGTACCTTGCCGGTCCATGTAGGGTTGGGAGTAGGATCGAGCTTTACGGCCTTGGCCGGATCCCAGTTCCCTAACTTCGGATGGTTGCCGACAACATACACACTGTAGCCCGGCGTCGTGGCGCCGTTGTCGCATTGAAAGTTCACTTCGGATTGTAAGGGCGTCCACTGGCCACCTTGGGCATCGCGCAATACCGGCAGCATCGCCAACAAGAGAACGCCCAGCGGCAATAGGTAACGATTTCGGGACATGATGAACGCCTCAATTCACTCTAGTGGGGGCAGCTTAGTCCCGGCCAAACTGAAAGTGACCTGTTAGAACTGACAGTTCATTAGAACTCTTCGCGATAGCTTCAATCGTTGCTTTTTAACGGCGAGCTTGTTTGCGCTGGACTGCACAGCTGTCCTGGACTTCAATTCGTGGGATGAAGGCAAGGAGCGTCCACCGACACTCCGTCGCGAACAAGGGAGCTTGCAGCATGACCGAAGATACAAAAGTGAAAGGGCCGGCGTCGTACTTCCCCTCGATTGAAAAAAAGTACGGCCAGCCAATCGACCATTGGCTGGATCTGCTCGGTACAGTGAGCAGCAAGAAGCATATGGAAATGGTGACTTGGCTGAAGTCTGAACACGATATGGGGCATGGCCATGCCAATGCTTTGGTAGCGCATTATCTAGCGAGCGCTAAAAAGTGAGTGAGAAGGCTTTCGAGTATGTCCGCGAAATGGCGGCTTTGTGCGGGAGATCTTCGGATCTGCCGGGTTCCTGGTTTCCCGGTCTTGCAGACCCGCACATAGCTGCCACCTAATGTAGGAGCGAGGCTTGCCCGCGAAGAACGATAACGAGGTTTGCCAGACCTGACGCCTTCGCGGGCAAGCCTCGCTCCTACAGGGACCGTATTTCATGCGAAGGCCGTGGTGCTTCAGGCGAGGATTTCGAACGCCGTGCTGGCCAGCCGTTCGCCGTTGACCAGAATGTGCACGGCGTGCAAGCCAAGATAATGCTTTCGGGTGGTGAGTTCTTTGATGTGCTGGCTACGTGCGATGGATTCGGTAGCCTTGCCGGGCAGCGTCATCGCCTTGAGCTTGAACACCTTCGCTGACCTGCTGCCATTGGCTTTGACGTAATCAATCGCATAGTCGATCACCAGTCGTTGACTCTCCGCCACCGTGGACTTCACTTTGAAGGACAGGGTGATTTTCTCCCCGAGCTGAATCACCGCCGGTTCAACCTTCACATCAATGATTCCAACTTCGGGCTTGCCGCCCGCGCCAATGATCGCCAGCGCCCGTTGGTTGCCCTGTTTGATCAGGCTGCGCAGGGCATGTCTGGCGATCCACGCCGTGTGTTTGTTGTCCAGTGACCAACCTTCGATCAGCGCCAGCACCCACTCGGGATGATCCTTGGTGATGTCGTTGAGGTGGTTGGCCACGGATTTACGCACGTATAGGCTTTCGTCGGCCTTGAGGTTATCGAGGATTGCAGCCGCCAGTGTCGGGTCGGCCTGGATTTGTTCCAGCCGGAACGACCATGGGAGGCGCGGTCGGCTGCCTTCGCTGGCCAGGCGCCGGATGTGTTCGTTGTCATCCAGTGACCAGTCGTGCATCAGCTTGAGTGAACGTTCGAGATCGCCGCGCAGAAAGTGCCGGATGGCAAATTCCGATGAGCCGAAGGCCGTGAAATATTTGAGCGCGTCCATCGACAGATCGAACGTGTGAGCGCCGTAGGTCGCGACGTAGTGCGGCAAAAACATACTGACGAAGGCGCTGTTCAGGCGCGGGGCGAGGGCACGCAGGACGTCGAGGGATTCTTCATAACCGAGCGGCAATACCGCGTGCAGGCATTCGCTGACGCGGGCCATGCGTTGCATGACTGAGAGATCCGCCAGACCGTTTTTGGCCAGCTTCAGGAAGGCCTTGGCATCGAACCCGGGATAGACCGCCGTCATTTCGGTGGCGATGTGCGCGAGGCGTTCGGCGTTGAAGATTTCCTTCAGGGCGGGGGAGGTCTGGTCAGCCATAGTGGATTCCTTGGTCGTTGTTATTTATCCCATGCACCGCGTTATCGTTCTTCGCGAGCAAGCCCGCTCCCACATTGACCGAGTCAGCCACAAGATCTGCGGCTGACATAGATCCCCTGTGGGAGCGAGCCTGCTCGCGATGAGGACATCAGGTCCACCTCAAACCTTACCCGCTTCCTCTTCCAACTGATCCGACTCAAACAGTTTTGCCAATTCCGCCCGCGCTTCCTGCGCCGTTTGCATCACCTTGGCCGCATCGTCATACACCGCATGCTGGGCTTCCAGCACCTGTTCATCGTGATGGGTAAAGCGCTTGATCCGTGCATCTGCCTGGGCCTGTGTCAGCCCCAACCCGACCAGAGTCCGCCGGGTCATTTCCAGGCTGGAGTAATAGGTTTCCCGCACCGCCTGCGCCCCGACATCCACCAACCGGTGCACATGCTGACGGTTACGGGCGCGGGCGATGATTTTGATGTGCGGATAGAGCTTGTGCACCACCTCGGCCGTCTTGATGTTGGTGTCGGGATCATCGGTGGCGATCACGAAAAACTCCGCTTGCTCGACCTTGGCCGCGCTGAGGATTTCCGGGCGCATCGGGTCGCCATAGAACACCGGTACACCGCCGAAGCTGCGGGACAGTTCGATGGTTTCCACCGATGTGTCGAGGGCGATGAACTTGATGTTCTGCGCCCGCAGAATCCGCGCCACGATCTGCCCCATACGGCCCATGCCGGCAATGACCACGCGGGGCGTGTCGGCGTCGATTTCGCGGAACTTCTGCGGCACCTCCACGGGCTGAACCTTGGGGCTGACCAGTCGGGCGCACAACAGCAACAACAGCGGCGTCACGGCCATGGACAAGGTAATCGTCAGCACCAGCAAATCGTACAGGCGTGGCTCGAACAGCCCCTGATCACGACCGATCTTGAACACCACAAATGCGAACTCACCACCGGCCGCCAGCACGATGCCGAGGCGAATCGCACTGACCTTGCCCAAACCTCCGGCCAGTCGACCGACAACAAACAGCAGCGGCAACTTGATGGCGATCAGCAACAGGGTCAGCCCCAGCACCACGACCGGCGCGCTCAGCAGCAGACTCAAATTGGCGCCCATGCCGACGCTGATAAAAAACAGCCCCAGCAGCAGGCCCTTGAACGGTTCGATCTGCGCTTCCAGCTCGTGGCGGTATTCGGAATCCGCCAGCAGCAAACCGGCGAGGAACGCGCCGAGTGCCATGGACACGCCGACCAGGTCCATCAGCCATGCCGTGCCGATCACCACCAGCAACGCGGTGGCGGTGGACACCTCCGGCAGACCGGTTTTGGCCACCACCCGAAATACCGGGCGCAGCAAGTACCGTCCGCCAATCACCACCACAGCAATACTGCCCAGCACCCGCAAGCCATGGTTCAAATCTTCGGCGGCACTGGTGGTGTGATCGCCCCCGGCCAGCAGCGGCACCATCGCGATCAGCGGGATCGCGGCGATGTCCTGGAACAGCAAAATCGCGAACGCCAACCGCCCATGAGGGCTGGTCAGTTCCTTGCGCTCGGCCAGGCTTTGCAAACCAAATGCGGTGGACGACAACGCCAGGCCCAGACCCAACACGATCGCGCTATTCAGCGATTGGCCGAACACGAACAACGCCAGCACACCAATCACCGAACCGGTCAGCAACACCTGCGCCAGGCCCACGCCGAACACCGATTTACGCATCACCCACAAGCGTCGCGGCGACAGCTCAAGGCCGATAATGAACAGCAACAACACCACTCCGAGTTCGGAAATATGGCTGACACTTTGCGGGTTACCGATCAAACCCAGCACCGACGGCCCGATGATCACCCCGGCAAACAGATAACCCAGCACCGCCCCTAATTGTAGGCGCTTGGCCAAGGGGACGGTGAGCACCGCCGCGAACAAAAAGACGACAGCGGCTTGTAACAGGTTGCCTTCGTGGGGCATGGCGAAACTCCTGGGACTCGGTACGGCGGGGGCGCATAGGATAAAGGCTGGAGTCGCAGGCGTCAGCCATGTTATTGGCTGACACACCGCTATCGCGAGCAGGCTCGCTCCCACCCTGGATCTCGGGTGGTCACAATTCCTGTGCTCACCGCCAATCCAATGTGGGAGCGAGCCTGCTCGCGATAGCGATCTCACCTATCACGCCGGTACCATCTCAAACCGTCTGAAACAATTGGCCACGGCGGGCTGATTGATATCGTCCACCGTTCGAGTAAAACGCATAGAGTGTCTGGACGTTAGGAGCTGCTAGTGGAAAAGAAACCCCTCTACCGCAAGATCAACACTCGTACCAGGGGTGTTCGGCTGAATGATTACTCGGGTGAGTACCGACATCAGCGCCATACCAAAGCCGAAATCCACAATGAGTCGTCACGCGGTTCGATGCATGGAACCCGCCGCCACGGCCTGGATTACACACCGTTGTTCCGATTCCTGCTGTCCCGTGTGGGAGGACAGTGGGATGAGGTTTTCAGCGAAGCGGTGGCTCGCCTCGATCGAACCGAACCGGTGTTCTGGATGGTTGCGCTTCATGAAAGCGAAAGGCAGGAGCAGGTGCGACTGGGGGAGTCGAGCTATTTCAGTGGCTTGTATGTCGATGATCAGGGGAGTCTGCGGGTCGTCAATCCTGAACTGACCGCCGAGCACATGAGGCCTAGTTGCCATTGCTGCACTCACACCTTCAACGGCATTCCCTTTGGTCAAGGCAAAGACTGAGCGCGCCATGCGACTTGGCTATGGCTCAACGTCTGCTCGCCCAGCCAATTTAGTTCACGGCTACTGCCGGATACAGAGCGAAACGGTTGCCAACAGCCCGCATTTCTGGGAAAAACGGCGCCCATGAAGCCTGTTCAGGCAAGCGCACAATAGAGTGAACGTAATGAATGATGAATTGCAGGTAATCGACCTTGAAGTGGGCGACGGCAAAGCTGCCGTCAAAGGCGCGCTGATCACCACCCAATATCGTGGCTGGCTGGAAGACGGCACTGAATTCGATTCTTCCTACAGCCGGGGTAAGCCTTTTCAATGCGTGATTGGTACCGGGCGGGTAATCAAGGGCTGGGATCAGGGAATCATGGGCATGCAGGTCGGCGGCAAACGCAAGCTGCTGGTGCCGGCGCATCTGGCCTATGGCGAGCGGACGATGGGGGCGATTACGCCGAATTCGAATCTGATTTTCGAGATTGAATTGCTGGAAGTGCTGACGCGGGATGATTGATGGGCGTGTGAGCTGTGGCGAGGGGGCTTGCCCCCGTTGGGTTGCGCAGCGACCCCAGTCCGGTTATCGCGGTTCTTCAGGCATGACTGCATGCGCCGATTTTACGACTGCTGCGCAGCCGAACGGGGGCAAGCCCCCTCGCCACAGTTCAGTGCCTGGTTCATGGTCCGTTCACGCGCGATGTAGCCTGTTGCGCACGCCTCAAGTGATGCTTCGTTTGTCGTGCCGTCTTCGCGAGCAAGCCCGCTCCCACAAGGGATTTGTTTCGATCACAAATCTTGTGAACATCGATGATCCACTGTGGGAGCGGGCTTGCTCGCGAAGAACGATGACGCGGTCTGTCAGGGCAGATCAGTGAACAAAGGAATACGCCCGTTCAAAGAAGGGCGGTAGTGCCAGGTCAACCGGTCCAAAGCAGGTTGCATCGCCAGGATCTCAACCAGCGTCGCACGGGCAATGCTTAAGGCCAACACCTGCCCCGGACATTGATGCCGGCCCGCGCCGAACGTGAAGCTGCGGCGGTTCGGGCGATCGAGCAAAAACGCATCGGGATCATCATTAAGCTGCGGATCGCGATTCGCCGACGCCAGCAGCACCAGGATAACGTCGCCGGTGTTCAGGCTCACGCCGTCGATTTCACACGGCGCGGCGACGAAGCGGCGGGTGTTTTGCACCGACGGGTCGAAGCGCTGGACTTCAGCGATCAGGTCATCAACATGAGCCGAATCCAACTGTGGGTTTCGAATCAACGCCAATAGCGCATTACCGATCAAGCCGGCCGTGGCTTCGTAAGTCTGGGAGAACAGGCCGATCAGGTTGGCAATCAACGTTTCAGAGTCGGTCGATGTCGCCGCAAAACGCTGCCGGATACCGGCGAGCAGCGCGCTTCGATTGCTCGGGTCGTCCAGAAGCTCGATGACATAACCCTTCAGCTGTTCCGCCGCGACATGGGCGGCGTCCCGTTGTGCCTGATCGCTGAGCGGCGACAGGCAAGCGACGAAGTCTGCGGTCAGCTCGCTGATGGCCCGGCCCTGAGCCGGAGAAAACCCCAGCAACGCCGCCACTACGCAGACCGGTCCGCGAAACATCGCCGCGTACAACCCGTCGGGGCCCGGGGTAATCAATCGAGCGCCGACCAAGGCATTGACCTCATTCACGTCAATCAACGCCAGCCCCGGCTCAATCGCCGTTCTCGGGCAACGCTGCCGTTCGCCCTCGTTCATCCGCATCAACTGACCGAACACCTTGCCGGCCATGCCTTGAGCAATCGCCTGGGGCACCGGCTCGTGGGTTGGCCGCACATGACAGTCCGGGTGCGCCAGCACGGCGGCAACGGCTCGGGCGCTGCTGGCCACCCACAGTTTCAGTCCTTGATGAAAAACCAGCCCACCCTCGGCGCGCAGTTGCGCGTAGTAAGGGTAGGGATCGGCGTGAGTCGCAGCGATGATCGGGTCCATGGGTCGCAGCCTTATCGGTGGTTGGAAAGTGTTGCTACTATCTCCAGTCCGAAAGGGCCTTGATTCGTCCGGGAGCGAAATATGAACGCAGAACAACACGACATCGGCGTCTCTCAAGTGGCTGCCGCCATCGCGGAACCTGCCCGAACGAAAATCCTCTGCTCGCTGATGGACGGCCACGCCCGCACCAGCACCGAGCTGGCGACGATTGCCGAAGTCAGCGCCTCGACCGCCAGTGCTCATCTGGCCAAGCTCAAGGAGCTGGCGCTGGTGCGTTTGCACGTTCAGGGCCGCCACCGCTATTACAGTCTCGCGGACAGGCGCGTGGCCCAGGCGCTGGAAGCGCTGATGGTGATCGGCCAGAATGCCGCGCCGACGTTCAACCCGCGAACCCCGGATCGCCTGCAATTCGCCCGCACCTGCTACGACCACATGGCCGGCACGTTGGCGGTATTGCTGCATGACCGGATGATCGCAGCGGGGTGGTTGCTCGAAACCGACGAACAGGCTTATCGACTGAGCGCCAGCGGCAAAGCGTCGTTCGAAGCATTGGGCATCGACGTCAAAGACCTCGGCACTTTGCGCCGCCGTTTCGCCTGCCCGTGCCTGGACTGGAGCATGCGTCGGCCGCACCTGGGCGGTGCCTTGGGCGCGGCGTTGCTGCAAACGGCGATCAAACGCAAATGGGTGACACAGGATCTGGACAGTCGGGCGCTGGCGTTGACGGCGCTGGGGCGTAAGGAACTCAGTAGTCGGTTCGCCGTTGAGCTGCCGGTACAGGTGACCACAGCGCAACCCACGTCCACCGAGAACCGACGCCGCGCGCTCGCCAGTCCTGCGGCTTAGCGACTGGACGAGGCCATCAGCACACCGAAACCGGCGAAGGTCACGCCCGAGACTTTCGCCGCCAGCCAGGAACCCTTCGGGCTCGACAACCAGCCTTTGGCGGCGTTGGCGAGCAAGGCATAGCTGCCATGCACCAGAATCACCAGTACGCCGTAGGAAGCGACTAGCTTGATGAACTGGGTGTAGAAGTGCGCCGAGGTGTCGATGAATTGCGGGAATACCGCCAGAAAGAAAAACACCGCCTTGGGGTTCAATAGCTGCATCGAAGCCGCTTCAAGGAAGCGATAGCCAGGGCTTGAGGGGCGCGTTTCAAGCAGCGTGCTGAAACGATCCGAGCGCCAGCTTTTGTAGCCCAGGTACAACAAATAGGCGGCCCCTGCGTATTTCAACGCGGTGAAGGCGTTCGCCGAGGTGCTGAGTATCAGGCCAACACTGGTGGCGCTGATGGCAGCGACGACAAATGCTCCCGACGCGACCCCCAGAATGCCCGGCACGGCCCCCGTCCAACCGTGTCGCACCGCGTTGGACAGGGTCAGGACCACGCCTGGTCCCGGGCTCAAAATGGTCAGGGTGGCGAAAAGTACAAAGAGTCCGTAGCTGTTCATGTCTTGCTCCGTCGGTGGCGCTGGCTGCGTGTTGGCAGATTGGCGTGACGAAACGAGCGTGACAAACGCTTTAATTAAAGCGCATAGGTGACTAAATTAGACACATGATCAATCAACTACCTCCGCTTAATGCCGTTCGCGCCTTCGCCGTTGCTGCTCGTCATCAGAGCTTCAGCCTGGCGGCCGAAGAGCTGCATGTCAGCCACAGTGCCGTCAGCCGGCATATCAAATTGCTTGAGGAGTACCTGGGCGTGCTGCTGTTCGAGCGGCGTATCCGTCAATCGGTGCTGACCCCGGCCGGCCAGCGCTTTTATGAGCAGGTCAGCGCCGGGCTGTCACAGATCGCCAACGCTGCCGCTGCGCTCAAGCAACATGCCTCGCTGCCTACCGTGAAGATCAATGTACGTCCGTCCTTTGCCGTGCTTTGGCTGACGCCCAGGCTGGCGGATTTTGTTGCGCAGCACCCAGGCATCAAGCCGCAGGTGATCACTCAAACCCAGGCACCCGATCAGGCACGCGACGGATTCGATGTCGTCATTCGCCGTGGCCGTGACGACTGGGCTCCGGCGATTGAAGCGCGACCGCTGTTCGAAGACGAACTATTACTGGTCGCGGCGCCATCGCTGATCGAGCGGTTACCACTTGAAGACCTCACTTCGCTGAGCCGGCACACGCTGCTGACCGTCAAGGCGCGTCGCGAAGACTGGCACAATTGGGCCATGCACTTTGGTCAAAGCCAGTCAGCCACTCAGGTAACCCGGCAGTTTGATCACATGCACCTGGCGCTTCAGGCTGCCGTGGATGGAGAGGGCATTGCCCTGTGCCCGACCTCTTTGCTGGGCACTCACCTCTCGAGCGGACGCCTGATCTGCCCGTTGCCCGAGTTGCGTCTGCCGTTGCCGCGTTATTACTACGGCGTTGCGCCGGACGTGACGGTGCAGACACGGGTATTTGTGGAGTGGTTGTTTGCCCGGATTGCCCAGGATGAGCTGCGTTGGCAAACACCTCGTGCCGTGACCGCTACGCCCTGAAAACCCAAACAATCTCCACCACACGCACTGCCAAAATCAGGTAAATCAGAAACAAAATAATCTGAAACGCTGTGTGATACGGCAACTTGGACAGCCGGCGCAGGCCGTCGCTGACACTCAGCAACATCAGCACCGCTGACACCAGAATCAGCCCCCAACCCGCCAGATTCGAAGCGAGTAACCCCATGAACAGCTGGTGCTCGCGACCCAGTACGTTGGTGCCCGCAGCGAACAGCAGGGCACACACCAGCAGGTTCTTGATGTTGTCGAACACTTGCGTGGTGAAGTCGGTGTCCAGCAAGGCCAGATACTTTCGCCAGAGTTTTCCCATGGTTTTGATGGCACCCGTTGATGGCTGTTGGACGTGGCAAGTCTAGTGACCTTTTCCACGATTCGCGGACGAAAAAAAGCCCGGCCTTCAAGATGATGGCCGGGCTTTTTTGTTCAAACGGACGGTTGCGTCAAATCAAACCTTGACGATCCAGCGCCGCTAGCCCGTCGAACCTGGCCCAAGTCTAGAGCCAATTGAAAAGATCAGGGTTTGTACCCGGCTGGGGTGGCTCCTTTTCCGAAGGCGCAGGAGGAAAGAGCTTTGTCAGATCATCTATTTCCTGTTTGTGGCTTGGGGCGCCTATAGAAAGAGTAATAACTCTCGATATATTGAGTTGCTCGCGACTGTCGGGAGTACCTTGCATAAAGCGCGCTGCTTGCCAGATATTTTGAAAAGCTGGTGCGTTAACTTTTTGTTCGATAAGTTGTATAAGGAAAAGTGACAGTGCTGTGGTTGATAGCGGTAACTTGCTGCGGGTAATTCCGTGGCTGTTTTCTGTTTTTTCGAAATATTGGACGTCTGATGTACTGAGGATCGCTGGAGGTAGTGGAGTGTTTGTGTTTCCTACATCATAGAGGCAAATGTAAGCGCCATTGCCGAAGAACTTTATTTGAGCGTCAGCTTGCGAAGCAGGTAAATAAGCTTTTTTGTCATACAGTTTTTTGGCCTGAAAGGCCACTGCTTGAACACTCTCATCTTGCCCAGGCAAGTTAGTATGTACGATTATGCCAAAATCGCTGCCCGTTATTTTTTCTCGGTTGTTTGTTGAAAGATCGTGGTAGGCAACTTCGATGGGGATTTCTTTGCCGTATAGCTCTTTGGAGAAGTCGGTGAGTGAGTCAGCGCAGAAAAGTACGCTTGAATACAGTTTGCTTAGCAGATGCCCAGTGAGTCTTTCTTCGTGGGATTTTTGCGGCAAATCACGCTCGCAGAATTCCAGTTCCGCGAAGGCGAGTGCGGAAAATATTCCTCTTAAAAAAATATTATTGGTTGCTTTGTATCCCCATAAATACTCTTCACTCGAATGTTTTTCTGAGGGGGTAATTGAAGTCACACAAGGGGAAAGACCTGCTATTTTTTCTAAGAGGTCGGCAGAGATAGGGATATTAAGTTCGTTGCTTAACAGGTCAGCAACTTCGCGTATCTGGTCGTTTGTATGCCAAACGACGCGGCTGTACTTGGGGGGTGGCAGGAGGTTTCCGAAGCCGAGAGACCCGGTAACCAAACGGTGTAGTCCGCGATTCACAACGCTGGGTAAAATATATCGTTCCATGATTTTCGTCCAAGCAAAAGAACAAGCACCACGAAGTAAAGCTTGATCATGGATGTTCAAAGAAGAGGGGGCGAAGGTCTTTGCCGTTGATATAACAACCCGAAAGAAATTTTTTTGAAGGCCTGTGTGGCCACCTACCATTGATCCGGTAAGTGGCACACAGTCTTCAAGCTGACTTACCGCAAAATCAAACCTTGACGATCCAGCCCGCTGGCGCTTCGACGTCGCCGGTCTGTACACCGGTCAGCTCTTTATAGAGCTTCTGGGTGACCGGGCCGACTTCGGTTTCGCTATGGAACACGTGCAGTTTGTCGTTGTAGCTGATACCGCCGATCGGGGTGATCACTGCGGCAGTACCGCAGGCGCCGGCTTCCTTGAAGTCGGACAGCTTGTCGATGAACACGTCACCTTCGACCACTTCCAGGCCCAGACGGGTCTTGGCCAGTTCGATCAACGACAGACGAGTGATGCCCGGCAACACCGAAGGGGAATTCGGGGTGACGAACTTGTTGTCGTGAGTGATCCCGAAGAAGTTGGCCGAGCCGACTTCTTCGATTTTGGTGTGGGTCAGCGGGTCCAGGTAGATGCAGTCGGCAAAATGCGCCTTCTTGGCCTGGGAGCCCGGCATCAGGCTGGCGGCGTAGTTGCCACCGACCTTGGCCGCACCGGTGCCTTGTGGGGCGGCACGGTCGTAGCTGGAGATCAGGAAGTTGTGCGGGGTCAAACCGCCCTTGAAGTAAGCGCCGACCGGGATGCAGAAGATCGAGAAGATGAACTCGGGCGCGGTACGCACGCCGATGTTGTCACCCACGCCGATCACGAACGGGCGCAGGTACAGCGCGCCGCCAGTGCCGTAAGGCGGGATGAAACGCTCGTTGGCGCGGACCACTTCCTTGCACGCTTCGACGAATTGTTCGGTGGACACCTGCGGCATCAGCAGGCGCGCGCAGCTGCGTTGCATGCGTGCGGCGTTCTGGTCCGGGCGGAACAGGTTGATCGAACCGTCCTTGCAGCGGTAGGCCTTCAGGCCTTCGAAGCACTGCTGGCCATAGTGAAGGGCAGTGGAGCCTTCGCTGATGTGCAGCACGTTGTCTTCGGTCAGGGTGCCTTTGTCCCACTCGCCATTACGCCAGTGCGACAGATAGCGCTTGTCTGTCTTGATGTAGTCAAAACCCAGCTTGTCCCAATTGATGCTTTCGTTACCCATGACACCCTCTATCACTTAACAACCGCCGAAACGGTTCAAGGCTTCTGACATTTTTCTGGATGGGGACAACAATACTTCATTCCGGGCCCATTTCGCAGCCCGGACTATCGGATGACAGACAGATAAATCGAGTTGGCCTCAAGAAATCGCTAGCAGGCTAGCTCCCACATTTGGAATGCGTTCTCCTGTGGGAGCTAGCCTGCTAGCGATGGGGCCATCTCTGCCGCCATCAATTGTTCTGAATCACAGATGCAACGCATGCCCCAACGCACGCAACGCCGCTTCCTGCACCGCTTCGCCCAGCGTCGGATGCGCGTGGATGGTGCCGGCGATGTCTTCCAGACGAGCGCCCATTTCCAGGCTCTGGCCGAATGCCGTCGACAACTCCGACACGCCTACACCGACCGCCTGCCAACCAACAATCACATGATTGTCCCGACGAGCGACCACCCGCACGAAGCCGCTTTTCGACTCCAGCGTCATCGCCCGGCCATTGGCCGCGAACGGGAAGCTGGAAACGATGCAGTCCAGCCCCGCAGCCTTGGCTTCGTCCGGGGTCTTGCCGACCACCACCAGTTCCGGGTCGGTGAAGCACACGGCGGCGATGGCGGTCGGGTTGAATTCGCGGTGTTTGCCGCTGATCAGTTCGGCAACCATTTCACCCTGAGCCATGGCCCGGTGGGCGAGCATCGGTTCGCCGCTCAAGTCGCCGATGGCGTAGACATTGCGCATGCTGGTCTGGCAACGGTTGTCGATCTTGATCGCCGAGCCGTTCATGTCCAGGTTCAAGGCTTCGAGGTTCCAGCCTTGAGTGTTGGGTTTGCGGCCGACAGCCACCAGGACCTGATCGGTTTCCAGGTTCAGGGTGTCGCCATTCGGAGCACGAACTTGCAGCATATTTCCTTGAGAATCAAAGCCTTCAACGCTGTGCTTCAAGTAAAGCTTCACGCCGAGTTGCTTGAGCGCTTCGTGTACCGGATGGGTCAGTTCGGCGTCGTAAGCCGGCAGGATGCGATCCTGCGCCTCGACCACACTGACCTCGGCGCCGAGCTTGCGATAGGCAATCCCCAGCTCCAGACCGATGTAACCGCCACCGACCACGACCAGCCGTTTCGGCACGGACGTCGGCGCGAGGGCTTCGGTAGAGGAGATGATCGGACCGCCAATCGGCAGCATTGGCAGGTTCACGCTTTTCGAACCAGTGGCCAGCACCAGGTGCTCGCATTGAATGCGCGTGTCGCCGACTTCGACGGTCTTGCCGTCGATCACTTTGGCCCAGCCTTGAATGACCTGGACCTTGTGCTTCTTCAGCAGTGCCGAAACGCCGGTGGTCAGGCGATCAACAATGCCATCCTTCCACTCGACGCTTTTGCTGATGTCCAGAGTCGGCGCCGATACGCTGATACCCAGCGCTGAGTGTTGGCTGTGGTGCTGCGTCTGGTGGAACTGTTCGGCGACGTGAATCAACGCCTTCGACGGAATGCAGCCGATGTTCAGGCAGGTGCCGCCCAACGATTCGCCTTCCACCAGAATGGTCGAAATGCCCAACTGACCGGCACGGATCGCCGTCACATAACCGCCAGGGCCGCCGCCGATGATCAGCAGCGTGGTATTCAAAGTTTGCATCTCTTACTCCACAAAAAGCGTGGCGGGTTGTTCGAGCAAGCCACGGATGGCCTGGATGAATTGCGCCGCGTCCATGCCATCGACCACGCGGTGATCGAAGGAGCTGGAGAGGTTCATCATCTTGCGGATCACGATCTGGCCTTTGACGACCATTGGCCGTTCGACGATTTTGTTCACGCCGACGATCGCCACTTCCGGCAGGTTCAACACCGGGGTGCTGACGATGCCGCCCAAGGCGCCGAGGCTGGTCAGGGTGATGGTCGAGCCGGACAGCTCATCGCGGCTGGCCTTGCCAGTGCGCGCTGCGGTGGCCAGACGCGAGATTTCCGTGGCGCTGTCCCACAGGCTGCGGGTTTCGGCATGACGCACCACCGGCACCATCAAACCGATGTCGGCTTGGGTGGCGACGCCCACGTGCACCGCGCCGAGGCGGGTGATGACCTGGGCTTCGTCGTCGTAGCGGGCGTTGATCTGCGGGAAGTCGCGCAGGGCCACGACCAGCGCGCGGACCAGGAACGGCAGCAAGGTCAGCTTGCCGCGAGTCGCGCCGTGTTTTTCGTTCAGGTGTGCGCGCAGCTCTTCCACGGCAGTGACGTCAATTTCCTCGACGTAGCTGAAGTGGGCGGCACGCTGGGTGGCGTCCTGCATGCGCTGGGCGATCTTGCGGCGCATGCCGATCACCGGGATTTGCTGTTCGTCGTTGCGCTGGGCGTAAGCGGCGGTGGCGGTCGATGCATTCGACTGACCCTGAGCCAGCCAGGCTTCGAGGTCTTCGTGCAGCACCCGTCCGGCAGGGCCGGTGCCACGCACCAGACGCAATTGAATACCGAGGTCCAGCGCATGCTTGCGCACGGCTGGGGAGGCCAGTGGACGCTCATCGGCTTCACGGGCAACCATCGGCCCTTGGCACACGGCCGGGCGTGGGGCTGCGGCAGCGACGGGTTTGCTTTCCAGCACGGCTTCAACTTTAGGCGCTGCAGCGGGTGCTTCTTTAACTGCGACAGGCTGAGCCGACTCTTTAACGTTGCCCGCGCCTTCAACTTCAATGCTGATCAGGATGCTGCCCACCGCCATGACTTCGCCAGGCTGGCCACCCAAGGCAATCACCTTGCCGTGCACCGGGGATGGAATGTCGACCATCGCCTTGTCGGTCATGACATCGGCCAGCACCTGATCTTCGACGACCATGTCGCCGACCTTGACGTGCCACACCGACAATTCAACTTCTGCAATGCCTTCGCCAATGTCCGGCATCTTGATAACGTGCGTGCCCATTCAGACCTCCATAACCCGATGCAAAGCCGCGCCCACTCGGGACGGACCAGGGAAATACGCCCACTCTTGCGCGTGCGGGTAGGGCGTGTCCCAACCGGTGACGCGCTCGATCGGCGCTTCCAGGTAGTGGAAGCAGTGCTCTTGCACCAAGGCGACCAGTTCGGCGCCGAAACCGCAGGTGCGGGTCGCTTCGTGAACGATCACGCAACGGCCGGTTTTCTTCACCGACTTGACGATGGTGTCCAGGTCCAGTGGCCACAGGCTGCGCAGGTCGATGACTTCGGCGTCGATACCGGTTTCTTCAGCGGCCACTTGCGACACATAAACGGTGGTGCCGTAGGTCAGGATGGTCACGTCCTTGCCCGGACGGGCAATGGCAGCGACGTCCAGCGGCACGGTGTAGTAACCGTCCGGCACTTGCGCGGCGGGGTGTTTCGACCATGGGGTTACCGGACGGTCGTGGTGGCCGTCGAACGGGCCGTTGTACAGGCGTTTTGGCTCGAGGAAGATCACCGGGTCATCGTTTTCGATGGAGGCGATCAGCAGGCCTTTGGCGTCGTAAGGGTTGGACGGCATGACCGTGCGCAAACCGCAGACCTGGGTGAACATCGCCTCGATGCTCTGGCTGTGGGTCTGGCCGCCGTAGATGCCGCCGCCGCAGGGCATGCGCAGGGTCATCGGCGCAGTGAATTCGCCGGCCGAGCGATAGCGCAGGCGCGCCGCTTCGGAAATGATCTGGTCCGACGCCGGGTAGACGTAATCGGCGAACTGGATCTCGGCCACCGGCCGCAAACCGTAGGCGCCCATGCCCACGGCGACGCCGACGATGCCGCTTTCGGAGATCGGCGCATCGAATACGCGGGAGGTGCCGTACTTGTTCTGCAGGCCTTCGGTGCAACGGAATACGCCGCCGAAGTAGCCCACGTCCTGGCCGAACACCACGACGTTGTCGTCACGCTCAAGCATCACATCCATGGCCGAGCGCAGGGCCTGGATCATGGTCATGGTGGTCGTGGTCATGGCGGTTTCCAACTCGATTTTATTGTTGTGATCGTTCATGTCAGATCCCCAACTCTTGACGCTGGCGCTTCAAGTGCTCCGGCATCTCTTTGTAGACGTCTTCGAACATGGTCGCGGCGCTCGGAATCTGGCCGCCGGCGAGGGTGCCGTACTGCTCGGCTTCTTTCTGCGCGGCGATCACTTCGGCTTCCAGTTCGGCGCTGACGGCGACGTGTTCCTCTTCAGACCACTGACCGATTTTGATCAAGTGCTGCTTGAGACGCGCAATCGGATCGCCCAACGGGAAGTGGCTCCAATCGTCGGCAGGACGGTATTTGGACGGATCATCGGACGTCGAGTGCGGGCCGGCGCGGTAGGTGACCCATTCGATCATGGTCGGGCCGAGGTTGCGGCGCGCACGTTCGGCGGCCCAGGCAGAGGCGGCGTACACCGCGACAAAATCGTTGCCATCGACCCGCAGGGAGGCGATGCCGCAACCGACGCCGCGTCCGGCGAACGTAGTGGCTTCACCACCGGCAATCGCCTGGAACGTCGAGATTGCCCACTGGTTGTTGACCACGTTGAGGATCACCGGCGCACGGTAGACGTGGGCGAAGGTGAGGGCGGTGTGGAAGTCCGATTCAGCGGTAGCGCCGTCGCCGATCCAGGCCGAGGCGATTTTGGTGTCGCCCTTGATCGCCGAAGCCATGCCCCAGCCCACGCCCTGGACGAATTGGGTGGCGAGGTTGCCGGAGATGGTGAAGAAGCCGGCGTCCTTGACCGAGTACATGATCGGCAACTGACGGCCCTTGAGCGGATCGCGCTCGTTGGACAGCAGTTGGCAGATCAGGTCCACCAGCGGCACTTCGCGGGCCATTAGAATGCTTTGTTGACGATAGGTGGGGAAGCACATGTCGTCGATGTTCAAGGCCAGGGCCTGGGCGCTGCCGATGGCTTCTTCGCCAAGGCTTTGCATGTAGAACGACATTTTTTTCTGACGCTGGGCGACCACCATGCGGTTGTCGAAAATCCGCGTCTTGAGCATGGCGCGCATGCCTTTACGCAGGATCTCGACCGGTACGCCTTCAGCCCACGGGCCGAGGGCATTGCCCTGGTCGTCGAGCACGCGAATCAGGCCTTTGGCCAGATCAGCCGTGTCGGCCGGTTCAACGTCGATTGGGGGTTTGCGCACCAGGCCTGCGTCGGTCAGATGCAGGTAGGAGAAGTCGGTTTTGCAGCCGGGGCGGCCCGAAGGTTCGGGAACGTGCAGGCGCAGCGGTTCGTACGCTTGGTTCATGGCTTCTACGCTCGATCTTGTGAATTTCTTGTAGTGAGCTGGCAGTCATTCCTCGGTAGAAGAAATCTTGTCCTACAACAATCATAGGCCGGGCCCAGAAGAATATTTCTCTGTGTTTCGTTGCGCATAAGGTTATTTAAGGATAAAAATTCTGCATAAACATAAAAAGCAGGTGGTTTTGTCTCATGCGCAAACTGGACCGTACCGACATCGGCATTCTCAATAGCCTTCAGGAGAACGCGCGCATCACCAACGCCGACCTCGCGCGTTCGGTGAACCTGTCGCCAACGCCGTGCTTCAATCGGGTCAAGGCGATGGAAGAATTAGGGCTGATTCGTGAGCAAGTGACCCTGCTGGATGCCGACCTGCTGGGGCTGCATGTGAATGTGTTCATTCACGTCAGCCTGGAGAAACAGGTGGAGGAGGCGTTGCAGCATTTCGAAGAGGCGATTTCGGATCGCCCGGAAGTGATGGAGTGCTATTTGATGGCCGGCGACCCGGACTACCTGATCCGCGTACTGGTACCGACCATTCAGTCGCTGGAGCGCTTCATGATGGACTTCCTCACCAAAGTCCCCGGCGTCGCCAACATCCGCTCGAGCTTTGCACTCAAGCAGGTGAGGTATAAGACGGCGCTGCCGTTGCCAGCGAATGGGTTGACCCTCAACAACTAAACGCAAATCTCCTGTAGCAGCTGTCGTTGTGGCGAGGGGGCTTGCCCCCGTTCGGCTGCGCAGCAGTCGCAAATCCGAACAACACGGTTGGTCTGATAGATTGCAGGGGGCGGCTTCGCCACCCAACGGGGGCAAGCCCCCTCGCCACAAGGTGGTGCTCGACAGCTGCTACAGGGTTTACGGCGTTTAGAGTTGATTCAGGGGGATCTTCAGGTAAGTCACACCATTCTCTTCCGCCGGCGGCAAATTTCCCGCCCGCACATTCACTTGAATCGCCGGCAGCAACAGCGTCGGCATGCACAACCCGGCATCGCGCCGGGTGCGCATGGCGACGAAGGTGGTCTCATCAATGCCGTCATGAATATGGATGTTGCTTTTGCGCTGCTCACCAACCGTGCTCTGGCATTGCGGAGCGCGGCCGGTGGGCGGGTAATCGTGACAGACGTAAAGGCGAACGCTGGCGGGGAAGGCCAACAGTTTGTGGATCGAGGCAAACATCTGGTTGGCATTGCCGCCGGGGAAGTCGCAGCGCGCGGTGCCGACGTCCGGCATGAACAACGTATCGCCCACCAGAATCACATCGCCGTCGATCAAATAGGCCATGTCCGCCGGGGTATGCCCGGGCACATGCAGGGCCGTGGCCTTGAGATTGCCAATGCGGAATGACTCGTCCGGCGCGAACAGGTGATCGAACTGTGAACCATCGACGCTAAATCCCGGCTCCAGATTGAACAGCGTCTTGAACACCCCCTGAACTGTGCTGATCGACTGACCAATCGCAATTTTGCCCCCCAGTTCCGAACGCAGATAAGGCGCGGCGGACAGGTGATCGGCATGGGCGTGGGTTTCCAGCAGCCATTGCACCTGCAACTGGTGTTCGCGCACGAAGGCGATGATCTTGTCGGCCTGGACGGTCGCGGTGCGCCCGGCGGCGGGGTCGTAATCCAGCACCGGGTCGACAATCGCGCAGTGCCCGCCATCATGTTCGTAGATCACGTAGCTGTAGGTCGACGAGGCGGGGTCGAGGAAGGCTTCAATCAACGCAGACATGGGTACGAACCTGTGGAAAGGGGCGGGAGGGCAATAACCGGTTGCAACACTTTATGTTTAAACATAATGTCCGCAGCTTAAGTGACGTCGAAGGCATCCTGCAAATGCAATCCAGTCTGACCGAATGTGAAGTCGCCCAGCTCCGGGCCTCGGCCTCCAAAGCTTGCGCGCTACTCAAGGCCTTGGCCAACGAGGACCGCTTGCTGATTCTCTGCCAATTGACCCAGGGCGAGCGCAACGTCGGCGAACTGGAGAAAATGACCGGCGTGCGCCAGCCCACACTGTCCCAACAGCTGGGCATCCTGCGCGACGAGGGATTGGTAGTCACCCGTCGTGAAGGCAAGTACATATTCTATGGTTTAGCCAGTCACGAAGTGATTCAGGTGATGAAGACCCTGTCCGGCCTGTACTGCGGAGCTGTGTTGAAAAGCTGGGGCTGAGTCTGATAGCCGTAATGCGATCCGTAGCAGCTGTCGAGCCCTGGCGAGGCTGCGCTCGGCTGCGAAGCAGTCGTAAATCAGAGATTGCGGTATGTCAGACAGACCGCATTAGCCGGTTTCACGACTGCTTCGCAGCCTCGCCAGGGCTCGACAGCTGCTACGGGACTGAACCTTGAGCCATGCGTGCAATAACAAGGAATGAATGATGAACGATCAACACTGGGGCCCATCCATCAGTGCCGACATCGTGGTAATAGGCGGCGGGACCGCCGGCATTGGTTTGGTTGCCAGCCTGCTGAAACGCGATTCGGGTTTAAAAATCACCGTCATCGAACCCGCCAGCCAGCATTACTACCAACCGGCGTGGACGCTGGTGGGCGGTGGTGCTTACTCGGTGAAAAACACCGCGCGCCCGATGGCCTCGGTGATGCCGCGCCGAGCCACCTGGCTGCAGGCGTCCGTGACTGATATCGCCCCCGACAGCAAACAGCTGACTCTCGACGATGGCCGCACCGTCAGTTACCAGAACCTCGTTGTCTGCCCCGGTCTGCGCCTGGCCTGGGAGAAAATCGAAGGCTTGCAGGACACCCTCGGCCAGAACGGCGTGACCTCCAATTTCAGCTATCGGCATGCGGCCTACACGTGGGAACTGGTCCAGGGATTGCGCGGCGGCAAAGCGATCTTCACCCAGCCAGCGATGCCGATCAAATGCGCCGGTGCGCCGCAGAAAGCCTTGTACTTGTCCTGCGATCACTGGCGCAAAACCGGAGTTCTGAGCAAGTTCGACGTCGAGTTCAATCTGGCCGGCGCTGCGTTGTTCGGCGTGGCGACATTCGTGCCGCCACTCATGAAATACATCGAAAAGTACCACGCCCGGCTGGCCTTCAATTCCAATCTGGTCAAGGTTGACGGGCCGTCGAAAACCGCATGGTTCGAGGTCAAGGACGCTGCAGGTGTCGTAACCGTAGAAGAAAAAACCTTCGACCTGCTGCACGTCGTACCGCCTCAGGTCTCGCCGGATTTCATCCGCCAGAGCCCGTTGGCCGACGCCGCTGGCTGGTGCGAAGTGAACCCGCACAGCCTGCAACACGTGCGCTATGCGGATGTGTTCGCGTTGGGCGATGTCTGTTCCACCAGCAACGCAAAAACTGCCGCCGCGGCGCGCAAGCAGATCGTGGTGGTAGCGCAAAACCTGCTGGCCCTGCGCAAGCAACAGCCGTTGCCACTCAAGTACGACGGCTACGGTTCCTGCCCGCTGACGGTGGAGAAGGGCAAGGTGATTCTCGCCGAGTTCGGTTACGCCGGTAAGTTGCTGCCGACCTTTCCCCTCGACCCGACAGTGCCGCGCCGTTCAGCCTGGTTTCTCAAGGCGACCCTGCTGCCGTGGTTCTACTGGAATGGCCTGCTCAAGGGCCGTGAATGGCTGACCCATCTGTCCAAGGTTGACTGAGAGAACCCTATGTTGCTGGCCAGTTTTTTCGGTGTGGTCATGGGCCTGGTGCTCGGTTTGACCGGCGCTGGTGGCGGTATTCTTGCGGTGCCGGCCCTGGTGCTGGGGCTGGGTTTGACCATGACCCAAGCGGCGCCCGTCGCCTTGTTCGCGGTGGGCAGCGCGGCGGCGATCGGTGCGATTGACGGTCTGCGCCATGGCCTGGTGCGCTATCGCGCAGCGTTGTTGATTGCACTGCTCGGTGCGGTGTTTTCGCCGGTGGGCATCTACTTCGCCCATCAGTTGCCGGAAAGGGTCTTGATGATCCTGTTCAGTCTGCTGATGGTCATGGTGGCCTGGCGGATGCTGCGCCGGGAAAAGCACGACGACGGTCCGAGCGATCACGGGCATGCCAACTGGGGCCAGAAGAACTGCATGCTCGATCAGCAGACCGGGCGTTTTTCCTGGACCGCCAAATGCACCGCCACCCTGGCGGCACTCGGCGCGGTGACCGGTGTGGTCTCGGGGCTGCTCGGGGTCGGTGGCGGCTTTCTGATTGTGCCGGCGTTCAAGCAACTGACCGATGTGCAGATGCGCGGCATCGTCGCCACGTCGTTGATGGTGATCAGCCTGATCTCGGTGATTGGCGTGATCGGCGCGTTTCATGCCGGGGTGCGGATCGATGGTTTGGGCGGGTCGTTCATTGTTGCCAGCATCGTCGGGATGATCCTCGGTCGAAAACTCTGCGCGCGAGTGCCGGCTCGAGGGCTGCAGATGGGCTTTGCCAGCGTCTGCGTGGTGATCGCTGTTTACATGCTGTTCAGGGCGAGTTTCTGACCGATAGGCGCCGGGCTTGTCGGCGAGGGCGGACTGAAGGACGCCTTCGCCGGCAAGCCCGGCTCCTACAAAAAACAGCCCTGGGGTGCATAGGCCTACACCCTAAGTTCCGAGCCTTGCCGAGCAGCGGTCTTACGCCGTAATTGTCGCGCATTGCCAGCCATTCCAAAGCACTTCAAAACCGCCCCCAAGGCAGCGTATGACGCCGCCGGTCCACTTTCGATAATCGCCTCCGACATCAAGTCCCCCGTTGCGGAGCGCGCCATGCACAACAATAAGAACTTCAAGCATCGTTTCTTGCCGGCCTTCATCGCCAGCCTGTCCTCCCTTGGCCTGAGCTCAATGGCCGAGGCCGAGATCATGCTCTACGACAAGGACCAGACCACGTTCTCCACCGACGGCTACATCAATGCCTTCTACGTGAACAGCGACGTGGACCGGGCCGGCGAGCAGTACGACCGGCGCCAGGCACGGGTGAAGATGGGATTTCTGCCCAACTACCTGGGCTTCAACATGGGCAAGCAGGTCGATGACCTCAAGCTCGGCGCCCGCGCCTCGTTCTGGGTGACCATCAACGACAGCGAAACCAACGGCACCGACACCGCCATCGACGTGCGGCAGTTCTACGGCACGGTGGCCAATCCAGAGTGGGGCGAGGTGCTGATCGGCAAGGACTTCGGCCTGTTTGCCCGCTCCAACATCCTGCTCGACGAATTGCTCGCCGGTTATGGTCAAGTCAGCGATACCTTGGGCCTGGTGGACGGCGGCGGGGTGTCGTTCGGCAACATCGGCAGCGGCTATCCGTACCCGTTCCCGACGTCGCAGATTACCTATCGCACCCCGGTGATGGACGGCTTGCGGGTGGCGGTCGGGATCATGGACCCGGTCGACACCAACGACAGCAGCGCCACAGGCAAGGCGTACCAAGAGAACCCGCGCACCGAGAGCGAGATCACCTATCAGTTCGACGTCGGCGGGGCGAAGATTTACAGCTGGCTCAACGGCAGCTACCAGACTTCGGACAACACCGACTCCAGCGTCGAGTCCGTCACCTCCAAAGGCGTCGGCTACGGCGTGCAGGCGAAGATGGGCGGGTTGTCGCTGACCGGTTCCGGTTTCCAGGCCAAGGGCATCAACCCGTTCTTCACCAACAACGCGGGCGAGCCGACCCTGCGCAATGTCGACAGCGACGGTTACCTGTTGCAGGGCTCCTACAAACTGGGCAAGAACCGCCTGGCCTTGTCCTACGGCAAGACCGAGGACGACGGCAACGGCGTGGTCGGCAGCGGCGCCGATTACGAGACCCGCGGCATCGCGCTGTTCCATGACGTCAACGACAACCTGAAGCTGGTGGCCGAGTACAACCAGTTCGAAATCAACGGCCACGACACCAGTGCCCAGAATGAAGACACCGATACGTTTGCGGTAGGGGCGGTGCTCACCTGGTAACGCAAATCCCTTGTAGGAGCGAGGCTTGCCCGCGAAAGCGGTGTGTCAGTCGACATTAATGTTGAATGTGACGGCCTCTTCGCGGGCAAGCCTCGCTCCTACGGGGGAATGTGCTGTTTTGCAGATGCCGTCCGGCTCTCATCCCATCGAACCACCCACCCGCTACCCAAGTAGTATTCGCCGCCGCCCGCAGGCTTCGTACACTCGTGCCTCATACAGGCGCACCGGCGAGGGGCGAGGATGCAGCAGGTTCAGAACGACGGTGTGGTCAGTGCCATGTCCCAGGCCATCGATGCCCAGCAAGCAGCTCAGGATCTGGCGCGACAACTCTTGCACCCCCACTTGGGTTTCGTGCTGTTCTTCTGTTCCGCCGAGTACGACTTGCAGGCGCTGGGGCAGGCGTTGCAACAGAGCTTCGGCGGCATTCGTCTGGTGGGTTGCACCAGCGCCGGAGAAATCACCCCCCAAGGTTATGGCCGCAGCTGCGTGACGGCGGTGGGCTTCGATCATCGGCATTTTTCCATCTCCACCGAACTGATCGACGAAATGGAGCATTTCAGCCTGATCGATGCCCAGCAAATGGTCGAGCGACTGGTCAGTGGCTGTCGCAGCAACACCCTGGCGCCGATCAAGGGCAACAGCTTTGCCCTGACTCTGCTCGATGGCTTGTCCAGCCGTGAAGAAATGGTTCTCGCTGCCTTGAGCGCAGCCTTGGGCGACATACCGCATTTCGGCGGATCGGCCGGCGACGACAATTACCTGACCCACACCCATGTGTATTTCGGCGGCGAGTTTCACAGCGGCGCGGCGGTGGTGGTGCTGGTCAATACCTGGCTGGACTTCGAAGTCTTCACCACCCACCACATCCTGCCCAGGGCCGAGAAACTGGTGGTCACCGCTGCCGACAGCGCCTCGCGCCGGGTGTTCGAGCTCAACGCCGAACCGGCCGCCGAGGAGTATGCCCGGCACATCGGCGTGGCGGTGGCCGACCTCGATTATCGGATCTTTGCCGCACACCCGTTGGCGGTGCGAATCAACGATCAGTATTACGTGCGGGCGATCCAGCAGGTTCATCCAGACCTGAGCCTGAGTTTCTACTGTGCGGTGGAAAACGGCATCGTTCTCACCGTCATGACCCCCGGCCCCATGCTGCCGAATCTGCAAAGCCTGTTCGACGGTTTGCAGGAGCGTCTCGGGGACCTGTTGCTGACCATTGGCTGCGACTGTTTTCTCAGGCGTCTGGAACTGGAAGACGGCGGCAGTCTCGAGCAGATCGGCGGGTTTTTGCGGGAGCAGCGGGTGATGGGTTTCAACACCTACGGAGAACAGTTCAATGGCATGCACATCAACCAGACCTTCACCGGGGTTGCCATTGCCCGAGGCCGCTCCCCTGGACAGCGCTGACCTTCAGGCGCAGATCGCCAGCTTGCGCCACGAAAACCACAAACTGCAGCGCATCAATGGCGCGCTGATCGAGCGCATCGAATCCGGCATCACCCGGGGCAACGACCCGTACGCGGCGTTCCAGCATTCGGTGGTGCTGGCCGAGCAGGTGCGTGAGCGCACCGACGCCCTGAACCAGGCCATGGCCGAACTCAAGGCCGGCAATCATTTACTCAGCGAGGCGCGGCTGCGGGCCGAAACCGCCCATCAACACTTGATCGACGCCATCGAAAGCATTTCCGACGCCTTTGTATTGTTCGACGCCGAGCAGCGGATCGTGCTGTTCAACAGCCGCTTCAAGGCGTTCTGGGGCAACAGCCGGGTGCGCATCAATGCCGGCATGCGCCTGCGCGAGGTCAAACGGCTGATGACCGCGACTGGACTGTTCAGTGAAGAACCCCGCGGGCATGCCGATGAAAACCTGCTCTATCGCCTGCACAACGGGCGCTGGCTGCAAGTCAGCGAACGGCCGACTCAGGAAGGCGGGCGGGTGATCCTGTTCACTGACATTACCGACGTCAAACTCAGCGAAACCCTGCGCCGTGAGCAGGCGGTGGCGCAGAAATCGCACTTGTTGCAGCGGGCGGTCGACAACCTGTCCCAAGGGGTGGCGATGGTCAACGCCGAGGGCATTCTGGAACTGTGGAACCGACGCTTCCTGGAACTCAGCGGCCTGGCCCCGGTGGCGGCTCATCGACCGTTCGCCGAAGTGATTGCCGACAGCGAACTGAACCTGCTGACCCCGGCCAGTCGCGACCCGAACGGGCGGCACGTGCAGGAATGCGAGCAGCGCCTCTACGATGGCCGGGTGCTGGAAATCCGCACCCATCCGTTGCCCACCGGCGGTTTCGTCAACACCTTCACCGACATCACCGAACGCTACCAGCACGCCGAAGCGCTCAGCGAAAGCGAGCGCTGGATTCGCCTGATCACCGACCATGTGCCGGCGCTGATCGCCTACCTGAATGCCGATCTGGTCTATGAATTCACTAACAAGGTCTATGAAGAATGGTACTGCTGGCCCCGGGGCGTGATGCTCGGGCAGAGCCTGCGCGAAGTCCACAGCGAGCAGCATTATCAGCGCCTGGAAGCCTACGTGGCCCGGGCCCTGGCCGGCGAGAGCGTGACGTTCGAGTTTGCCGAGACCAACATCAATAATCAGGAGCGCTACATGCTGCGCTCCTACGTGCCCAATCGCCTGGCCACCGGAGAAGTGGTGGGGATTTTCGTGTTGATCCGCGACATCACCGAGCGCCGCCGCACCGCTGAGGCGTTGCATCAGGCCTATCAGAACCTTGAGTTGCGGGTGCGCGAACGCACCACCGAACTGACCACCCTCAATGACCAATTGCTGCGCGAAATCGACGAGCGCCGCCGGGTGGAATCACGCTTGCGCGAGGCCAAGCTCGAGGCCGAGCAGGCCAACCTGTCGAAGACCAAATTTCTCGCCGCCGTCAGCCACGACCTGCTGCAACCGCTGAATGCCGCGCGGCTGTTTACCAGTGCCTTGCTGGAACGCCGGGAGCCGGTGGCCAACGAGACTCTGGTGCGCAACGTGAGCAATTCCCTGGAAGACGTGGAAAACCTGCTGGGCACGCTGGTGGACATTTCCAAACTCGATGCCGGGGTGATCAAGGCGGATATTGCGCCATTCGCCCTGAGCGAATTGCTGGAAAACCTCGCCGCAGAATACACCCAAGTGGCCCGCAGCGAAGGCCTCGAGCTGCATTTCATCCCCTGTTCGGCGCTGGTGCGCAGTGACATTCAGTTGCTCGCGCGGATCCTGCGTAATCTGCTGAGCAATGCCATTCGCTACACCTACAGCGGGCGTGTGGTGCTCGGTTGCCGACGTCATCACCAGCGGCTGACCATTGAAGTCTGGGACAGTGGCATGGGCATTGCTGAAAACCGTCTGGAGGAGATTTTTCAGGAGTTCAAGCGCGGGGACGTGCAGCGTCCGGATCAGGATCGCGGTTTGGGGCTGGGGCTGGCGATTGTCGAGAAAATCGCGCGTATTCTTGGTCACCGGATTCATGTGCGTTCGTGGCCGGGCAAGGGCTCGATGTTTTCCGTCGAAGTGCCGTTGAGTGCCACAGCGCCCAAGGCATTGCCGAACCTGCTGATGAGCGAACCGATGCTTGAGCGCCTGCGCGGTGCACGGGTGTGGGTGCTGGACAACGACGCGGCCATTTGCGCGGGGATGCGCACCTTGCTCGAAGGTTGGGGCTGCCGGGTGGTCACGGCGCTGTCGGAGGAGGACCTGGCGCGGCAAGTGGACAATTATCACGACGAAGCCGACCTGCTGATCGCGGACTATCACCTGGATGACGAGAAGAATGGTGTCGACGCCGTGGCCCGCATCAACGCCCGCCGCGCTTCAGCGATCCCGGCAATGATGATCACCGCCAACTACAGCAACGAACTCAAACAGCAGATCCGCGAACTGGGCCATACCCTGATGCACAAACCGGTGCGGCCGATGAAACTCAAGACGGCGATGAGTCATTTGCTTGGTCGGCCTTGAGTCTTCTGGTGTTTGTGAGAGCCCCATCGCGAGCAGGCTCGCTCCCACATTAGACCGAGTCGACTCAGATCTAATGTGGGAGCGAGCCTGCTCGCGATGGGGGGCGACGCGGTCTTTCTGAAGAGCATTCAGCGCCGCAAATACGACCCGAAATCAATATCCCCGGCACTCAAAATCGCCTGCACCCGATTGTGCACATTGAGTTTGCGCAAAATCGCCGAGACGTGGGCCTTGACCGTGGTTTCGGCGATTTCCAGGGTGTAGGCGATCTGTTTGTTCGATTCGCCCTTGGTCATGCGCTCAAGCACCAGCAGTTGTTTGCGGGTCAGTGCCTGGAGCAGTTCGGGCGGGAAGCTCGGGGTGTCATTCATCCGGCGATGAGTGCCGCTTTTTTGCGTGCGGATGATGTCCGGCGGCAGGTACACATTGCCATTTAGGATCTGCTGGATGGCCTCGGTCATTTGCACCCGTGGCGACGATTTGGTGATGAAGCCCACCGCGCCATAGGTGATGGCTTGCAACACGATTTGTTTGTCCTGCTCGGCCGAGACGATCACCACCGGAATGGTCGGCGCCTCGTTGCGCAGGTTGATCAGGCCATTGAGGCCGTGCATGCCGGGCATATTCAGGTCGAGCAGGATCAGGTCCAGGTCATCGTGCTCCTGGGTCAGGGCCAGGGCGCTGTCGAGGTCGGCGGTCTCCATGACCTCACTGCCGGGGAAACCGTCGCTGATGACGTTATGAATGGCTTCGCGAAACAGCGGGTGATCGTCGGCAATCAGAATTTTGTACATGGCCTTTCACCTCATTATTTTTTTGATCGGGGTGTGGCAACAACACGCAAGCGCTCACGTCAGGGAAAGGGCTCGGGCCGGGCCGGCGTCACGGGCAGCTTTGCCGCTTGCCAGGCATCCAGTCCGTCGCGGTACCAATACAGTGTCTTATAGCCCATGGAAGCGGCGCGTTTTACCGCGTTCCAGCTCAACCAGCAATCGGAGCGGCAGTAAAAGACCAACGGTCGAGTC
The DNA here is from genome assembly GCF_000282375.1 of Pseudomonas sp. GM50. Taxonomy (GTDB): domain Bacteria; phylum Pseudomonadota; class Gammaproteobacteria; order Pseudomonadales; family Pseudomonadaceae; genus Aquipseudomonas. Next base: position 724 of record NZ_AKJK01000006.1, on the reverse strand, counting down.
GGGTCGCCCGCCGTCAATTGCTGCAGGTGGCGCGCGAAATATTCCTGCCACGGGGGCGTCAGGTCCCCGTCACCGGTATTGGCCAGCCAGTGGCTGCCGGGCAGGTTTTCGTGGGGCTGGTCTTCGATGAAACGGCCTTGCAGCCATTGCCGGCGGTAGACATCGATCAGCAGCGGAGGGGGCGTCTGCTGGAGCAGGTTTTGCAGGGCGGACGTGTCGATGATACTCGCCCCCTGGAGCTGATTCGGCGTCGGGCTACGGTACAGACCGATGCGATAACCCTCGGCGGAGAACAGCGCTGTTTCAGCCTGCGCAACGCCCAGCAACAGGCTCAGCGACAGCGCGGCGAGAGAAGGGCACAGCAGAACACGTCGTGCACGCGGCATGGGGTTCAGTCCTTATAGTTATGAACCCATTACATGCCAGTAGCGGTGCGTTGTGAATGCGACGATAGACAGGTAAACCAGTACTAAAGTAGTAATTTTGCCCGGATTGCCGGGTGCTTTGCTTGTGAACACAAAATATGTGAACACCTCAGATCAACTGTGGGAGCGAGCCTGCTCGCGATGGGGCCATTACATCCAGCATTGATGTTGACTGACACACCGCCATCGCGAGCAGGCTCGCTCCCACAGGGGAATTGTGTTGTCAGTTGGTTTTGCGCAAGGCTGCTTGCTCCCACACTGGATAGTGTGTGAACACAAATATGTGAACACCTCAGATC
>NZ_AKJK01000005.1 GCF_000282375.1 Pseudomonas sp. GM50 | reverse complement strand
TGGGCGCACAACAAAAACGCCCCCGACCTTGCGGTCGGGGGCGTTTTTTTAAGCGTTAACTAAGTCGAAACTCAGTTACCAGCTTTCTTGGCAGCGCGGGTACGCTCGCTTTCGCCCAGGATCTTCTTGCGAAGACGGATGGACTTAGGAGTGACTTCGCACAATTCGTCTTCTTGAACGAATTCCAGAGCCTGCTCCAGGGTGAAGCGGATAGGCGGAACCAGAGCGATGGTTTCGTCTTTACCCGAAGCACGCATGTTGTCGAGCTTCTTGCCTTTGGTTGGGTTGACGCCCAGATCGTTGTCGCGGCTGTTGATGCCGACGATTTGACCTTCGTACACGTCTTCACCGTGACCCAGGAACAGTTTGCCGCGAGCTTGCAGGGTTTCCAGCGAGTAAGTCAGAGCCTTACCGGTAGCAACCGAAACCAGCACGCCGTTCTGACGGCCGGACATGTCGCCGGACTTCATCACGTCGTAACGGTCGAAGATCGAGGTCAGGATGCCTGCACCGGAGGTCAGGGTCAGGAACTCGTTACGGAAACCGATCAAGCCACGAGCCGGGATGTTGTACTCAAGGCGCACACGGCCCTTGCCATCCGGAACCATGTTGGTCAGGTCGCCCTTACGGATACCGATCTGTTCCATGATCGAACCTTGCGATTCTTCCGGCAGGTCGATGGTCACGTTTTCGTACGGTTCGTGCTTGACGCCGTCAACCATGCGGATGATCACTTCCGGACGACCAACACCCATTTCGAAGCCTTCGCGACGCATGGTTTCGATCAGTACCGAGAGGTGCAACTCACCACGGCCGGAGACTTTGAACTTGTCGGCGGTGTCGCCTTCTTCAACGCGCAGGGCAACGTTGTAGAGCAGTTCTTTGTCCAGACGTTCCTTGATGTTACGGCTGGTGACGAACTTGCCTTCTTTACCGCAGAAAGGCGAGTCGTTTACCTGGAAGGTCATGGAAACGGTTGGCTCGTCAACGGTCAGCGGCTTCATCGCTTCGACGTTCAGTGGGTCGCACAGAGTGTCGGAGATGAACAGCTGGTCGAAGCCGCTGATGCAGACGATGTCGCCGGCAGCTGCTTCTTCAACGTCGATGCGGTGCAGGCCATGGTGACCCATCAGCTTCAGGATACGACCGTTACGCTTCTTGCCGTCGGCGTCGATAGCCACAACCGGAGTGTTCGGCTTGATGCGACCACGAGCGATACGGCCAACGCCGATAACACCCAGGAAGCTGTTGTAGTCCAGGGCGGAGATTTGCATCTGGAACGGACCGTCACGGTCGACTTTCGGCGCAGGTACGTTGTCGACGATCGACTGGTACAGCGGAGTCATGTCTTCAGCCATGTCGGTGTGTTCCAGACCGGCAATGCCGTTCAGGGCCGAGGCGTAGACGACTTTGAAGTCCAGCTGTTCTTCGGTAGCACCGAGGTTGTCGAACAGGTCGAATATTTGGTCCAGAACCCAGTCCGGACGCGCGCCTGGACGGTCAACCTTGTTGATGACCACGATTGGACGCAGGCCGGCTTCGAAAGCCTTCTTGGTCACAAAACGGGTTTGCGGCATAGGGCCGTCTTGAGCGTCAACCAGCAGCAGAACGGAGTCGACCATCGACATTACGCGTTCTACTTCGCCGCCGAAGTCGGCGTGGCCCGGGGTGTCCACGATGTTGATGTGGTAGCCGTTCCAGTTGATGGCGGTGTTTTTCGCCAGAATGGTAATACCGCGCTCTTTCTCCTGGTCGTTGGAGTCCATCACGCGCTCGTCGTTGAGCTCGTTGCGCTCCAGGGTGCCGGATTGACGCAAGAGTTTGTCTACCAGGGTGGTTTTACCATGGTCAACGTGAGCAATGATGGCGATGTTGCGTAGATTTTCGATCACTTGTGTATCTCGATCAGAGGATTCGGTGTGCTGACAAGTCTTGGCAGCGATTTACAGTAGAGTCCGGCAAAGCCGTTACAGCTTGACGGCGGCGTCGGGGGGCCGGTGACGCAGGCCACAGGCAAACAGCCCCGGGCACTTAGCTCGGTCGATAAACGCGCACATTGGCATGCCCCTCACTGAGCAAATGGTGGGCATGCAGGCGACTCATCACGCCTTTGTCGCAATACAACAGGTACTGGCGAGTAGGGTCCAGTTCCTTGAAACGAGCGTTCAATGCATAAAACGGCATCGTCTGCACCTCAATGCCAGCAAGTTCCAGCGGCTCGTCTTCAGCGGCATCCGGGTGACGGATGTCGATGATGATCTGGCCCGCCAGTGCTTCGCTGACTTCTTCGATCTGCAAATCCTGGCCCAATTCGTCGATCACGCGATCGATCGGCACCAGTTTGGCGTTCTCGAGCGCACGCTCAAGTACCGCCATGTCGAATTCTTTCTCTTCATGCTCCACGCGTGGACGCTTGGCGTGGGTCTTTGGGTTCACCGAGATGACCCCGCAGTATTCCGGCATGTGCTTGGCGAAATCGGCAGTACCGATTTCGTTGGCCAGATCGATGATGTCCTGCTTGTGACTGGCGATCAGCGGGCGCAAGACCAGCTTGTCGGTCACGCAGTCGATCACGGACAGGTTCGGCAACGTCTGGCTCGATACCTGGGAAATCGCTTCGCCGGTGACCAGCGCTTCGATCTCCAGCCGATCGGCAATACGGGAAGCAGCGCGCAACATCATACGCTTCAAAACTACGCCCATATGACTGTTATCGACTTTCCCGAGAATTTCTCCCAGTACTTCCTCGAAAGGCACACTGACAAATAACACGCGTTGGGAGCTGCCGTACTTCTTCCAGATGAAGTGCGCGACTTCCATGACGCCCAGTTCGTGGGCACGTCCGCCCAGATTGAAGAAGCAGAAATGGCTCATCAGCCCGCGGCGCATGATCTGGTAGGCGGCGACGGTGGAGTCGAAGCCACCGGACATCAGTACAAGCGTCTGTTCCAGGGCACCCAGCGGATAACCGCCGATGCTGTTGTGCTGGCTGTGGATCACGAACAACCGTTTGTCGCGAATTTCGATGCGGACTTCGATTTCTGGCTCTTTCAGCGAGATTCCGGCGGCGCCGCACTGACGACGCAGTTGGCTGCCGACGTATTTCTCGACGTCCATGGAGCTGAATTCGTGCTTGCCGGCACGTTTGCAGCGCACCGAAAAGATCTTACCGGCCAGGGCGTCACCAAAATGCTGTTTGCACTTGGCGACGATGTCGTCGAAGTCGCCCAACGGGTATTCATCGACCTGCAGGAAATGCGCGATGCCCGGCATGCAGCTCAGGCGCTCGGTCATCTCCTTCAGGGCTTTCGGCTCGCTGACGCGGGTTTCCAGCTCGAGATTGTCCCACACACCGTTCACCACCACAGCCGGGTCCAGGTCGCGGAGCACGGTACGGATGTTTTTAGCCAACTGGCGGATGAAACGCATCCGTACCGGGCGGCTCTTGATGGTGATCTCGGGGAAGACTTTTACGATTAGTTTCATGAAAACAGCGCGCGCTGGGCCAGCCGAAAAAGGGGGGCGCGGATTATAGCGGAAATTGCTCAAGGTTTAACCAGTTAATGTGCAGAAGGTTTTGCGCGCACCAAAACAGGTCATTTATGGATTTCGACGCTACATTACAGGGCGAGGTTTTGCGCTTTTTGAGGCATTGCACCTTTATAAGCGTGATATTGGGGCAAAAAACCCATGGTGGGGCACTGGCATGCAATTTGCTCCCTTGTGAGGCAGGTTGCCATGGCAGAGTATTCGCGCCGGCATCACCCACATTCTAAGGGCATCCACTACTAAGCCCGAAGCCACCCGGAGGACACTATGTCGAAGTCGGTTCAACTCATCAAAGATCATGACGTCAAGTGGATTGATCTGCGCTTCACGGACACCAAAGGCACTCAGCACCACGTGACCATGCCGGCTCGCGATGGGCTGGATGAAGCTTTCTTCGAAGAAGGCAAAATGTTCGACGGTTCCTCCATCGCTGGCTGGAAAGGCATCGAAGCTTCCGACATGATCCTGATGCCGGACGACAGCACTGCCGTTCTCGACCCGTTCACCGAAGAGCCGACCCTGATTCTGGTTTGCGACGTGATCGAGCCTTCGACCATGCAAGGCTACGACCGTGACCCACGTGCGATCGCCAAGCGTGCCGAGGAATACCTGAAGTCGACCGGTATCGGTGACACCGTATTCGTTGGTCCAGAGCCAGAGTTCTTCATCTTCGACGAAGTGAAGTTCAAGTCCGACATCTCCGGTTCGATGTTCAAAATCTTCTCCGAACAAGGTTCGTGGATGTCCGACCAGGACGTGGAAGGCGGCAACAAAGGCCACCGTCCAGGCGTCAAAGGCGGCTACTTCCCTGTTCCGCCGTTCGACCATGACCACGAAATCCGTACCTCCATGTGCAACGCCATGGAAGAAATGGGCCTGGTCATCGAAGTTCACCACCACGAAGTGGCGACTGCCGGCCAGAACGAAATCGGCGTGAAGTTCAACACCCTGGTTGCCAAGGCTGACGAAGTTCAAACCCTGAAGTACTGCGTACACAACGTTGCTGACGCATACGGCCGCACCGCGACCTTCATGCCTAAGCCTCTGTACGGCGACAACGGTTCGGGTATGCACGTTCACCTGTCCATCGCCAAAGATGGCAAAAACACCTTCGCTGGCGAAGGCTATGCCGGCCTGTCCGATACCGCTCTGTACTTCATCGGCGGCATCATCAAGCACGGTAAGGCTCTGAACGGCTTCACCAACCCGTCGACCAACTCCTACAAGCGTCTGGTCCCAGGTTTCGAAGCTCCAGTGATGCTGGCTTACTCGGCTCGCAACCGTTCGGCTTCGATCCGTATTCCTTACGTGTCCAGTCCTCGCGCTCGCCGTATCGAAGCTCGCTTCCCGGATCCGGCAGCTAACCCGTACCTGGGCTTCGCTGCACTGTTGATGGCTGGCCTGGACGGCATCCAGAACAAGATCCACCCCGGCGACGCAGCTGACAAAAACCTGTACGACCTGCCGCCTGAAGAGGCGAAAGAGATCCCACAAGTTTGCGGCAGCCTGAAAGAAGCCCTGGAAGAGCTGGACAAAGGTCGTGCGTTCCTGACCAAAGGCGGCGTTTTCAGCGACGACTTCATCGACGCTTACATCGCCCTGAAAAGCGAAGAAGAAATCAAGGTTCGTACCTTCGTACACCCACTGGAATATGAGCTGTACTACAGCTGCTGATCCGGTAGCGCCGCGCTACGCGGCGTGACAAAAGAGAGGCCTCCTTCGGGAGGCCTTTTTTATGGGCGACCGTCTGTCATCGGATGCCCGGTTGCGTGCATCATGGCCTTCATCCGATAAAGCCGAGATGCCCCATGCGCCTACGCCCATGCCTTGCCCTGCTCACCACCCTGCTGGCCAACAACGCTTTTGCCAGCCCGGCACCTGCCGCCCTCGCCCCGTTGCTTGGCACCATCGAAGAACGCCTGGCAATTGCCGATCAGGTTGCGCTGAGCAAATGGGACAGCGGCAAACCTGTCGAAGACCGGCAGCGCGAACGCGAAGTCATTGCCGGTGCTGTCGCCCTGGCACCTGCCTATAAATTGAGCAACGAAGCCGTCGAACAGTTCTTCTCGGCGCAGATCGAGGCCAACAAACTGGTGCAATACGCGCACCTGTCTGACTGGCATGCGCAAGGCAAGGCACCCGACGATCCCCGCCCCGATCTCGTCGGGCAGATCCGCCCGCAACTTGACCGGTTACAAAAACGCCTGCTGCAACAACTGGCCGATTTCAGCCCTTATCGCAACGACCCACAGTGCCCGTCCTGGCTGGCCAAGGCCAATAAAAGCGGTGCCCACGCGCCACTGCGTGAGCTCGCCCAGGTACGCGCTACCGCCGAGTTGTGCAGCGCCAGCCGCTGAGCCGACCTGCCGATGTGCGCTGAAGTGCTCTATGCTCAGCGCTTAGTCGCCAAGAACGGAACAGGGCCGGACACTTGCCCAACGGCCAATGGAAGCCTGCAATGCGCTCATTGTTGTTATGCCTGCTTGTGCTGATCGCCCTGCCCGCCGCCGCGCAGATCTACAAGTACACCGACGCCAACGGCAACACCGCGTACAGCAATCAACCGCCCTATGGCGTAAAAGCTCAACCCGTGGAGTTGCCACCGCTCAACAGTGTCGAGCGCCAGTCGCCGAGCGAGCCTGTAGCGCCTGCGCAATCCAGTAACCGTGAACAGCCCAACAGCGCCTATCAGGTGCTGGAGCTGACAGGTTTGCCCACCGAAGAAGCCCTGCGCGCCAACAACGGCACGTTCACGGTCAGCGTATTGATCCAGCCGCGCCTGCAGGGCTCTCATCGGTTGAGGCTGTTGCTGGACGATCAACCCTACGGCCAACCGAGCAACGTACCGATTCTGCAACTGGTGAACATCGACCGTGGCGAACACCGCCTCGCGGTTCAGGTGATCGATGGGCAAAACGTCGTGCAGCAGAGCCCCACCGTGACCTTCACCGTACAACGGGTGCATAAGCCTTGAGGTTCTGGCTGTTGGTCGCCTGCCTGATCAGCCTGCCGGCAATGGCCGAGGTCTTCACCTACATCGATGCCCAGGGTAATCGGGTTTTCACCGATCAGCCGGGCACCCGCAATGCCAAGCGTGTGCCACTGGCGACCAGCAATCGGATGTCGGCCAACCCGAGCAGCGCCACGCCAGTGGCGGCCACGAAAGCCAAACCACTGTTTCATTACGACATGCTTCGTGTGCTGGTGCCGGACCCGGATGCCACGATCCGTAGCACTGGCGGTGAATTGATCGTCAGCGTTACCAGCGAACCCGGCCTGCAACAGGGCCATCGCTATCGTCTGCTGCTGGATGGCCAGCCCACCGCCGACCCCGGCCCTAGCCCGGTGTTCGCCCTGAGCAACATCGACCGCGGCAGCCATCACCTATCAGTGGAAATCCTCGACGAACAAGGTCGTACCGTCGAACGCACAGCCAATCAACCCTTCCACATGCAGCGCATTTCCCTCGCGCAGAAACGTCAGGTCAAACCCTGCGTCCTTACCGACTACGGCCAACGGCCGGAATGCCCCCTCAAAGACAAACCCGAAGAAGAAAAAAGCTTCTTCTGGCGCTGATGCCAGTCTGTTAAGCGCAACCCCATGTGGGAGCGGCGGTGCGGCGATCCGACTTGCTCGCGAAGACGGCGGCACAGCCAACTTTGATGTCGACTGACATAACGCTTTCGCGAGCAAGCCCGCTCCCACACAGTTTTTCGCATCTTTGCTGACTGAAGCCTCTTTTACTTCGTTCAGGTTTGCGCACTATATTGGTGCAATAGAGTGCACAGCACTCACAACACAACCCATTTTGGTTCGAAAGTACCCGCAAAAGCTGGCAGAACGCCACGCAAATGAGCGTCAAACGCCTGTTTCAGGCTCTAAACGCTTCTTTTCGGAGCCTTGGTTTGGTTTTTGCATTTTCCTCGTATCGGCGCGTTATTCATGCGCATGCCCTGCTCCAAAAGAGGTCCTGATGACCATTAGCGACGCACTACACCGCTTGCTACTCGACAACCTGACCACCGCAACCATTCTGCTCGACGCCGAACTGCGCCTTGAGTACATGAACCCGGCGGCGGAGATGCTGCTGGCCATCAGCGGCCAGCGTAGCCATGGGCAGTTCATCAGCGAGTTGTTCACCGAATCCACCGAAGCGCTGAACTCCCTGCGCCAGGCAGTCGAGCAGGCGCACCCGTTCACCAAGCGCGAAGCGATGCTCACCGCCCTCACCGGCCAGACCCTGACCGTCGACTACGCCGTGACACCGATCCTGAGCAATGGCGATACGCTGCTGTTGCTGGAGGTTCACCCGCGTGACCGCTTGTTGCGGATCACCAAGGAAGAGGCGCAGCTGTCGAAGCAAGAAACCAGCAAGATGCTGGTACGCGGTCTCGCCCACGAAATCAAAAACCCTCTCGGCGGGATTCGCGGCGCGGCTCAGTTGCTCGCCCGTGAATTGCCGGAAGAAAGCCTGCGCGACTACACCAACGTCATCATTGAAGAAGCCGATCGCCTGCGCAATCTGGTGGATCGCATGCTCGGCTCCAACAAATTGCCGTCGCTGGCCATGTGCAACGTTCACGAAGTGCTGGAGCGCGTGGGTCAGTTGGTAGAGGCTGAGAGCCAGGGCTGCATCACTTTGGTGCGCGACTACGACCCAAGCATTCCGGATGTCTTGATTGATCGCGAACAGATGATTCAGGCCGTCCTGAACATCGTGCGCAACGCGATGCAGGCCATCAGCAGCCAGAACGAGCTGCGCCTTGGCCGCATCAGCTTGCGTACCCGCGCCATGCGCCAGTTCACCATCGGCCACGTGCGTCATCGCCTGGTGACCAAGATCGAAATCATCGACAACGGCCCGGGCATTCCCGCGGACTTGCAGGAAACCATCTTCTTTCCCATGGTCAGCGGCCGTCCGGACGGTACCGGGCTGGGCCTGGCCATTACCCAGAACATCATCAGCCAGCACCAGGGCCTGATCGAATGTGACAGCCATCCAGGCCACACCACGTTCTCGATCTTTCTGCCACTGGAACAAGGAGCCACATCGACATGAGCCGTAGTGAAACCGTGTGGATCGTCGATGACGACCGTTCTATCCGTTGGGTCCTGGAAAAAGCCTTGCAGCAGGAAGGCATGACCACGCAAAGCTTCGACAGCGCCGATGGCGTGATGAGCCGCCTGGCGCGCCAGCAGCCGGACGTGATCATCTCCGACATCCGCATGCCGGGTGCCAGCGGTCTGGACCTTCTGGCGCGGATTCGCGAACAACACCCACGGCTACCAGTGATCATCATGACCGCGCACTCCGACCTGGACAGCGCTGTCGCGTCCTATCAGGGTGGCGCTTTCGAGTATCTGCCCAAGCCATTCGATGTCGACGAAGCGGTGTCGCTGGTCAAACGCGCCAACCAGCACGCTCAGGAACAGCAAGGCCTGGAAGTCCCGGTCGCCTTGACCCGCACCCCGGAAATCATCGGTGAAGCGCCGGCGATGCAGGAAGTGTTTCGCGCCATCGGGCGCTTGAGCCACTCCAACATCACTGTGCTGATCAACGGCGAATCCGGTACCGGTAAAGAGTTGGTGGCACACGCGCTGCACCGTCACAGCCCACGGGCGGCCTCGCCGTTCATTGCGCTGAACATGGCGGCGATCCCCAAGGACCTGATGGAATCCGAGCTATTCGGCCATGAGAAAGGCGCGTTCACCGGCGCGGCCAACCTGCGTCGCGGGCGTTTTGAGCAGGCTGACGGCGGCACGCTGTTCCTTGATGAAATCGGCGACATGCCGGCAGACACTCAGACGCGCTTGCTGCGGGTATTGGCGGACGGCGAGTTCTACCGCGTCGGCGGTCATGTGCCGGTGAAGGTCGATGTGCGAATCATCGCCGCGACTCACCAGAATCTGGAAACCCTGGTGCATGCCGGAAAATTCCGTGAGGACTTGTTCCACCGCCTCAACGTGATCCGCATCCACATTCCACGGCTGTCGGACCGTCGCGAAGACATCCCGACCCTGGCCAAGCACTTCCTCAGCCGCGCCGCGCAAGAACTGGCTGTGGAACCGAAGCTGCTGAAAAGCGAAACCGAGGAATACCTGAAGAACCTGCCGTGGCCAGGCAACGTGCGTCAGCTGGAGAATACCTGCCGCTGGATCACTGTGATGGCTTCAGGTCGCGAAGTGCACATCAGCGATCTGCCGCCGGAGCTGCTGAGCCTGCCGCAGGACTCGGCGCCGGTGACCAACTGGGAGCAAGCGTTGCGTCAGTGGGCTGATCAGGCGCTGGCTCGCGGTCAGTCGAGCCTGCTTGACAGTGCCGTGCCAGCTTTTGAGCGAATCATGATCGAGACCGCCCTTAAACACACCGCCGGCCGCCGCCGTGACGCTGCCGTTTTGCTGGGTTGGGGCCGCAATACCCTGACGCGCAAAATCAAGGAATTGGGGATGAAGGTTGATGGTGGGGATGATGATGAGGGGGATGAGGGCTAGTAGGCTTTCGTCGTTCTCTGGATCCATTCGCGGGCAAGCCTCGCTCCTACGGGTTTTGTACCAAGCCGTCTTTTGTGGCTGACATCAAACCCATGTGGGAGCGGGCTTGCTCGCGAAGAGGCCATCACATTCAACATTGATGCTGAATGGCACACCGCTTTCGCGAGCAAGCCCGCTCCCACATTTAGAACTCCATGCACCGCGACAATGCACCGTGAACCGCAATCGCGCACGACAATCGCTCCAAAACCCCGCCTCCATCTGCAAGAAAAACCATATCGCAGAAACACAAAAACCCCGAATTACGGGGCTTTCAGCGCTGCTCGACGGTTTTCTGTTGCAACTTGTTAAAAACTGGCACGCCCCCTGCAATAGTCCAATCAGTGATTCGATTCACTACCCAGTTTCGGGGACCTTGGTACAGGCAGGCCGGGGATTCCCCTCTTTACACCGGGCTCATACCGCAACTGCGACGAGCCCATCCCGTTTTGGGGTCCTTGGTACAGGCAGGCCGGGGATTCCCTCTTTACACCGGGTTCACGCCGCGATGCGCGAGCCCTCCCGTTTTGGGGACCTTGGTACAGGCAGGCCGGGGATTCCCTCTTTACACCGGGTTCACGCCGCAATGCGCGAGCCCTCCCGTTTTGGGAACCTTGGTACAGGCAGGCCGGGGATTCCCTCTTTTATTGCTCTCGGAGATGGATCTCCAGCCGCCAGCGGTCATCGACCTCGCTACCGGCCCACTCGCCCTGCAGCGGCCGGGCCGCCACCACCGTCAGCAACAATCCCCCGTCACTCAACCGCGTTCGCCAGTTCACGTCTTTGCCGTTGAGCTTGAGCTGACCTTTCTGTGCCTTGCCTTCAGCCTCGAACAACAGCGCCACGCTGCCGTCGACCAGCTCGCCGTGGGTTTGGGGTTCGTTGTTGAACCACACCACCAGCCCATCGTTCGTCACCTCGACCTGCTGCAAAACGCTGGGGTCGGGCGCGGTCAGGCGACCGATCATCAGGCCCACCATCATCCCGACAATCGCCAGCGAAGCCATCACCCGCGGGAATAGTTTCGAACGAGGGTCCTTTGGCGGCGTAGAATGCCCGTCATCTTTACCTTCGGAGCCGTGCATGTTTCACGTCATCCTTTTCCAACCAGAAATTCCGCCGAATACCGGCAACGTTATCAGGCTGTGCGCCAACAGTGGCTGCCACCTGCATTTGATCGAACCGCTGGGCTTCGAGATGGACGACAAGCGTCTGCGCCGGGCCGGCCTCGATTACCATGAGTATGCCACCCTGCAACGCCACGCAGACCTCGCAAGCTGTCTGGAAAGCCTCGGTCATCCACGGCTGTTCGCCTTTACCACCAAGGGCTCGCGACCCTTTCACGACGCCAGCTTCGCCGAGGGCGATGCCTTCCTGTTCGGCCCGGAAAGCCGTGGCTTGCCGGCCGAAGTGCTCGACGCGCTGCCCAGCGAACAACGCCTGCGTTTGCCCATGCGCGAAGGCTGTCGCAGCCTGAACCTGTCCAACACCGTGGCCGTCGCCGTGTACGAGGCCTGGCGTCAGCTGGGGTTCAAATAACCCCGCGACTGATCGTTCCCACGCTCTGCGTGGGAACGCCTCAAGGGACGCTCCGCGTTCCAGCAGCACCACAGGCGTCGAGCCTGGCACCAGTGTGACGCGGAGCGTCACGGGCTGCATTCCCACGCAGAGCGTGGGAACGATCATCTCCCGCCCAAGAAAAAAGCGCCTGTTACGGCGCTTTTTTCGTTACTGCATCGAACGCTTACTGAACGGTTGGAGTCTCGCCCGCCGCCTGCATGCGTTGCAGTTCTTGTGCGTACAGCGCGTCGAAGTTCACCGGGGCCAGCATCAGGGCCGGGAACGAACCGCGGGTCACCAGACTGTCCAGGGTTTCGCGAGCGTACGGGAACAGGATGTTCGGGCAGAACGCGCCGAGGGTGTGGCTCATCGAAGCATCGTCCAGGTTCTTGATCAGGAAGATCCCGGCCTGTTGCACTTCAGCGATGAACGCCACTTCGTCACCGTTTTTCACGGTAACCGACAGGGTCAGCACGACTTCGTGGAAGTCGCCTTCCAGAGCCTTCTGGCGAGTGTTCAGATCCAGACCGACGCTCGGCTCCCACTGCTGGCGAAAGATCGCCGGGCTTTTCGGGGCTTCGAAGGACAAGTCGCGTACGTAGATGCGCTGCAAGGAGAATTGCGGTGCGGTTTCTTCTTCGCTAGCTGCAGTGTTCTGTTGGTCAGTCATCTCAGATCCTTTCTGATCTCGGGTCTTGTAGGGTTGGCTATTTCAAGTAAGGCAGTCAGGCCTTGAGCATGGCGTCGAGCTTGCCGGCGCGCTCCAGGGCAAACAAATCATCACAGCCGCCAACGTGGGTGCTGCCGATCCAGATCTGCGGCACGGACGTACGCCCGGCCTTCTGAGCCATCGCGGCACGCACCTGCGGCTTGCCATCGACCTTGATCTCTTCGAAGGCTACGCCTTTGTTCTCGAGCAGGTACTTGGCTCGCGAGCAATAAGGGCAGTAATCGCTGGAATAGACGACGACGTTGTTCATATCACTTCACCAGCGGCAGATTGTCGGCTTTCCAGCTGGAAATACCGCCGGACAGCTTGGCGGCGGTGAAGCCGGCTTTCATCAGTTCGCGGGCATGAGTGCCGGCAGTCTGGCCCATGGCGTCGACCAGGATAATGGTCTTGGCCTTGTGCTTTTCCAGTTCGCCGACGCGAGCGGTCAGTTTGTCGTGAGGAATATTCAACGCGCCAACAATGTGACCAGCAGTGAAATCCTTGGTCGGACGAATGTCGATTACCACGCCTGCATCTTTGTTGACCAGCCCGGTCAGTTCACCGGTGCTCAGGCTGCGGCCGCCGCCTTGCATCTGATAAGCGATCAGCAACGCCAGCAGTACGACGAAGATACCGACAAGCAAATAGTGGTTAGTGGCAAATTCAATCAGGTGAGCAACCATCGAAGGAGGTTCCAGGGCGTTAAAATGTCGGCCAGTATACACAGCCACTATGGTGGGCCAAACCCCGTCCGGCGGTGACGCCGTCGGAACTTCGCTTTAAACTCCTACTCCCTTTTCCATCGCCCTCTTTATAACTCAGCCACGAGTGGAATCCATGACTACCACGCCTAAACCTTTGGTCCTGATTATTCTCGACGGCTTCGGTCACAGCGAGAGCCCTGAATCCAACGCCATCTTTGCAGCGAAGAAGCCTGTGCTGGACCGTCTGTGGGCCACCGTGCCGAACGGCCTGATCTCGGGCAGCGGCATGGACGTCGGCTTGCCGGACGGCCAGATGGGCAACTCCGAAGTCGGCCACATGAACCTTGGCGCCGGCCGCGTGGTGTATCAGGACTTCACGCGTGTGACCAAAGCGATCCGCGACGGCGAGTTCTTCGAGAACCCGACCATCTGCGCCGCGGTGGATAAAGCCGTTGCTGCCGGCAAAGCCGTGCACTTCATGGGTCTGCTGTCCGATGGCGGCGTTCATAGCCACCAGGATCACCTGGTCGCCATGGCGGAACTAGCCTACAAGCGCGGCGCCGAAAAAATCTACCTGCACGCCTTCCTTGATGGCCGTGATACGCCACCGAAAAGCGCCCAGTCGTCGATCGAGCTGCTGGACGCGACCTTCGAAGCCCTCGGCAAAGGCCGGATCGCCAGCATCATTGGCCGTTACTACGCCATGGACCGCGACAACCGTTGGGACCGCGTGTCCCAGGCCTACAACCTGATTGTCGATGGCGCCAGCGAGTTCAACGCCGCTACCGCACAGGAAGGCCTGCAAGCCGCTTACGAACGTGGCGAAAGCGACGAATTCGTCAAAGCCACCAGCATCGGTGAGCCGGTCAAGGTTGAAGACGGCGACGCCGTGATCTTCATGAACTTTCGCGCAGACCGTGCCCGCGAGTTGACCCGCGTGTTCGTCGAAGACGATTTCAAGGAATTCGAGCGCGCTCGCCAGCCTGCACTTGCCGGTTTCGTCATGCTGACCCAATACGCCGCCAGCATCCCCGCGCCATCGGCCTTCGCGGCGAGCAGCCTGGACAATGTGCTGGGCGATTACCTGGCGAAAAACGGCAAGACGCAGCTGCGTATCGCCGAAACCGAGAAGTACGCCCACGTGACTTTCTTCTTCTCCGGAGGCCGCGAAGAGCCGTTCCCGGGCGAAGAACGCATCCTGATCCCGTCGCCGAAAGTCGCCACCTATGACTTGCAGCCCGAGATGAGTGCCCCGGAAGTCACCGACCGCATCGTCGATGCCATTGAAAACCAGCGTTACGATGTGATCGTGGTCAACTACGCCAACGGCGACATGGTCGGCCATAGCGGTGTGTTCGACGCGGCAGTCAAAGCGGTCGAGTGCCTGGACCTGTGCGTCGGCCGTATCGTCGATGCGCTGGAAAAAGTCGGCGGCGAAGCCCTGATTACCGCCGACCATGGCAACGTCGAGCAAATGTCCGACGAAACCACTGGCCAGGCGCACACTGCGCATACCACCGAGCCAGTGCCGTTCATCTATGTTGGCAAGCGTGATCTCAAGGTGCGTGATGGCGGCGTGCTGGCGGATGTGGCGCCGACCATGCTGATGTTGCTGGGCCTGGAAAAACCGGCGGAAATGACCGGGACATCGATTCTGGTGTAACTCGCCCTATCAAACACCGCCAAAACCCTGTGGGAGCGGGCTTGCTCGCGAATGCGGTGTATCAGTCGACATCAACGTTGCCTGACACACCGCATTCGCGAGCAAGCCCGCTCCCACATTGGTTTTGCGGTGTTTTTTTGTCCAGTTATCACACAACCCCAATTGGGCATTTTTTTTGCTGCGCTTGGCGGGCATACTAGGCCGTCCCTTTCCCTGGTGTCGCCCGCCTCTATGCTTCGCGTCCTGATAGCCCTTGCCCTGACTTGCCTGCTTCAACCGGCCTTTGCCGACGAGCGCACGCAAACCCAACAACAGTTGGACGCCACGCGTCAGGACATTGCCGAGCTGAAGAAACTGCTGGGTAAACTCCAGGAAGAAAAATCCGGAGTGCAGAAAGACCTCAAAGGCACCGAAACCGAGATGGGCAAGCTCGAGAAGCAGGTCGAAGCCCTGCAAAAAGAGCTGAAGAAAAGCGAATCCGAGCTGCAACGACTCGATGCCGAGAAAAAAAAACTCCAGAGCGCGCGCATTGAACAGCAACGACTGATCGCCATCCAGGCCCGCGCGGCCTATCAGAATGGCCGTCAGGAGTACCTGAAGCTGCTGCTGAACCAGCAGAACCCGGAAAAATTCGCCCGCACCCTCACCTATTACGACTACCTGAGCCAGGCCCGCCTGGAGCAGCTGAAGAATTTCAACGAAACCCTGCGCCAACTGGCCAATGTCGAAAAAGACATCGGCCTGCAGCAGGCGCAATTGCTGGTTCAGAAAAGCAGCCTCGACAGCCAGCGTGATGAACTCGACAAAGTCCGCCAAGAGCGTCAGCAAGTCCTGGCCAAGCTCAATGACGACGTAAAGGCTCGCGATCAGAAACTGGCGGCGCGCGAGCAGGATCAGGCGGACCTGTCTAAAGTCCTTAAAACCATCGAAGAAACCCTGGCCCGCCAGGCCCGAGAGGCAGAAGAGGCGCGGCAAAAAGCGCTGATCGCCCAGCAGGAAGCCGAAAAAAAGCGTTTACGTGAGGCTCAGGCTGAAGCAGATGCCACCGATGCCCCACGCAAAACCGTCAAATCGACACCCGGCGCACTGGTTTCAAGTTCAGGCGAAACCTTTGGCGGCCCCTTTGCTTCTACCCGAGGCAGACTTCCATGGCCGGTTGATGGTCGACTGCTGGCACGCTTCGGTGAAAGCCGTGGCGACGATGCCCGCACCAAATGGGACGGCGTGATGATCAGCGCCTCCGCTGGCAGCCAGGTGCATGCCGTTCACGGCGGCCGCGTGGTGTTTGCCGATTGGTTGCGAGGCGCCGGGTTGCTGGTGATTCTCGACCATGGCAACGGTTTTTTGAGTCTTTACGGTCACAACCAGACGCTGCTCAAGTCTGCCGGTGACGTGGTAAAAGCCGGTGAGTCCATCTCCACTGTCGGTAGCAGTGGCGGGCAGGACACACCAGCGCTGTATTTCGCTATTCGTCAGCAGGGTCACCCGAGTGATCCGGCGCAATGGTGTCGTGCGCAAGGATAAGTACGCCATCTACTTCAGGAGTTCGTTCGACATGCTGTATTTGTCCCGCCTTACCTCGCTGGCCCTGACGATTGCCCTGGTGATCGGCGCGCCGTTGGCGTTTGCTGCCCAACCGGCCCCGGCGGTCGCGCCTGCCGGCACCGCTGCGACCACCAAGGCGCCATTGCCGCTGGACGAGTTGCGCACCTTTGCCGAAGTCATGGACCGGATCAAGGCAGCCTATGTCGAACCGGTGGACGACAAGACCCTGCTGGAAAACGCCATCAAGGGCATGCTCAGCAACCTCGACCCGCACTCCGCGTACCTGGGCCCTGAAGACTTCGCTGAATTGCAGGAAAGCACCAGCGGCGAATTCGGCGGCCTGGGCATCGAAGTCGGCGCCGAAGACGGTTTCATCAAAGTGGTTTCGCCCATCGATGACACCCCGGCCTCCAAGGCTGGCATTCAGGCTGGCGACTTCATCGTCAAGATCAACGGCCAGCCGACTCGCGGCCAGAGCATGACCGAAGCCGTGGACAAGATGCGCGGCAAGATCGGCCAGAAGATCACCCTGACCCTGGTCCGCGACGGCGGCGCGCCTTTCGACGTGACCCTGGTCCGCGCCATCATTCAAGTGAAAAGCGTGAAGAGCCAGCTGCTGGAGTCCGGCTACGGCTACATCCGCATCACCCAGTTCCAGGTCAAGACCGGCGAAGAGGTCTCCAAGGCCCTGGCCAAGCTGCGCAAGGACAACGGCAAGAAGCTCAGCGGCATCGTCCTCGACTTGCGTAACAACCCGGGCGGCGTGCTGCAATCTGCGGTGGAAGTGGTCGACCACTTCATCACCAAGGGCCTGATCGTCTACACCAAGGGCCGCATCGCCAACTCCGAACTGCGCTTCTCCGCCACCGGCAAGGACGAAAGCGAAGCCGTGCCAATGGTCGTGCTGATCAACGGTGGCAGCGCCTCGGCCTCGGAAATTGTCGCCGGCGCCCTGCAGGATCAGAAACGCGCGGTGGTCATGGGCACCACCAGTTTCGGCAAAGGCTCGGTCCAGACCGTGTTGCCGCTGAACAACGAACGCGCACTGAAAATCACCACGGCGCTGTACTACACGCCGAACGGCCGCTCGATTCAGGCGCAGGGCATTGTCCCGGACATCGAAGTGCGCAAGGCCAAGATCACCAACGAGCAGGACGGCGAGTACTTCAAGGAAGCCGATCTGCAAGGTCACTTGGGCAATGGCAACGGCGGCGCCGACAAACCGACCGGCTCCGGTGGCAAAGCCAAGGCCATGCCGCAGGATGACGATTACCAGTTGGCCCAGGCCCTGAGCCTGCTCAAAGGGCTGAGCATCACCTCCGGCCGCTGAGATGCGCCGGCGGTTGCTCCTCGGTCTGCTGTGCTGCCTGGCGGGTGTCGCTCACGCGGCACCGGCCACAACAGCGGCCCCACCCCACAAGGCTTATCTGAGCCTGATCATCGATGACCTGGGGCAGAACCTGCCCCGGGATCGTCGCGTGCTGGCCCTGCCCGGCCCCGTCACCACGGCAATCATGCCCGATACGCCCCACGCCAGCGAATTCGCCCGCGAAGCCCATCGTGCCGGCAAGACCGTCATCCTGCACATGCCCATGGACCCGGCCACTGGCCCGTTCGCCTGGCATCCCGAATTGCCCATCGAAGAACTAGAGAAACGCCTGGACGCGGCGTTCAAGGCGGTGCCGTATGCCGCCGGCATCAACAACCACATGGGCAGCCGCATGACCGCTCGGCAACCGGCCATGGCCTGGCTGATGGCGGAGTTGCAGCGTCGGCACAAGTTCTTCGTCGACAGCCGCACCAGTGCGCAAACCGTGGCGGCCGCCGAGGCGCAGAAGATTGGTCTGGCGAGTGTTTCGCGGGATGTGTTCCTGGATGACGAGCCCACTGAAGCGGCGATTTTTACTCAGCTACAGACGGCAATCAGCCTGGCGCGCAAGCAGGGTTCGGCGGTGATGATCGGGCATCCGTATCCGCAGACATTGGCGGTGCTAGAACGTGAATTGCCCAAGCTCAAGGCTCAGGGCATTGACTGGATCGACATCAAATTGATGATCAGCGTGCGGGGCAATCGCGCGACGGCGGCGCATGGCAAGGATGGGGTCTACCGCTAACCTGCCGCACCACAAAACCACTGTGGGAGCGAGCCTGCTCGCGATCGCGGTATGTCAGACAACAATGATGTCGACTGACACTCCCTCATCGCGAGCAGGCTCGCTCCCACATTGGGATGTGTATGGCACAAGGTTTTTAGAGATACCGCGACATGATCTCGTCCACCACGCCCTCCTTGCGCAGTTGATCCAGTGCGGCTTGCAGCTTGGCGACGGTTTCGTCCGGCACATCTTTGTTCAGTGCCAGGTACAGCTCGGCACTGTTGAAGCGCAGCACGGTCTTGAGGCCGGTCACGCCATCCTGTCGGGCGAGGTAACGCCCGGCCGGATCACCGGTGGCCCACAGATCGATCTGGCCGTTAACCAACTTCTTCGCGTTGTCTTGATCGCGCAGCACAACGATCGGTTTCAGTCCTTGCTTGGCCAGCGTCTCGGCAATCGCATCGCCCTTGTAGGCGCCAATCTTGTATTTGCGTGCCTGCTCCAGCGACTCAAGGGTGATCTTGCTATCGGCCTTGGCCAGCATGATCCAGTCGTCCGGGCCGATAGGGCCGACCCACTTGAAGAGTTTCTCGCGGTCCGGCAACCGGGCCATCACGAACACGCCATAGCCAGGTTTTTCCAGGGCGAGTTTGTAGATTCGCTCCCAAGGGAAACGCAGCGTCAGGCTGTAAGTAATGTCGGCGCGTTTGAACATCTCACGGACAATGTCCACGGCAATGCCGTTGATGTTTTCGTCCTGAGCGAAATTCTTGCCATTCTTCGCCATGTTGTACGGCGGGAAGTTTTCCGTCAGCAACACCAGACCGGTGCCGGTATTTTCTTCGGCGTGAACTCCGTTGATGAACAACAGAGAAGCGCTGGCGAGGACAAGAAGAAGACGTTTAAGCATGTCGGACTACCGGAATCCATGGCGTGCCCAAGAGTGCCTTGAGCCCGCCATACTGTCCACTGGCCTGTACTGTTTAACGCATCACGATGCCGCGATGCGCCATGTAGGCCTTGGCTTCCTGCACGGTGTATTCGCCGAAGTGGAAAATACTCGCCGCCAGCACCGCGCTGGCGTGGCCTTCGAGGATGCCGTCGGCCAAGTGCTGCAGGTTGCCGACACCGCCGGACGCGATCACCGGAATCCCCAGCGCATCGCTGATGGCGCGGGTGACGCCCAGGTCGAAGCCGTTTTTCATGCCGTCCTGGTCCATGCTGGTCAGCAGGATTTCACCGGCACCGAGGCCTTCCATCTTCTTCGCCCACTCAACGGCGTCGAGACCGGTTGGTTTGCGACCACCGTGAGTGAAGATTTCCCAGCGCGGGGTTTCACCCGGACCGGAAACTTTCTTCGCGTCGATGGCGACGACAATGCATTGCGAGCCGAAATGCTGAGCCGCTTCGCCGACGAATTCCGGGTTGAACACCGCAGCGGTGTTGATCGAAACCTTGTCCGCGCCGGCATTGAGCAAGTTGCGAATGTCCTGCACGGTACGCACGCCGCCACCCACGGTCAGCGGGATGAACACCTGGCTGGCCATGCGTTCGACGGTATGCAGCGTGGTGTCGCGACCGTCGACGCTGGCGGTGATGTCGAGAAAGGTAATCTCGTCGGCACCTTGCTCGTCGTAGCGACGGGCGATTTCCACCGGGTCGCCGGCGTCGCGAATGTTCTCGAACTTGACGCCCTTGACCACCCGGCCGTTATCCACGTCCAGGCAAGGGATGATGCGTTTGGCCAGCGCCATGGTCAGTCCTCAGCCTTTATACGAATCGCAGAAAGCTTGCGCTTCGGCGACGTCGAGGGTGCCTTCGTAGATCGCCCGGCCGGTGATGGCGCCGATGATGCCTGGCGCCTTGGCGTCGAGCAGCGACTTGATGTCACCCAGATTGTGGATACCGCCGGAAGCGATCACCGGAATCTTCGTCGCAGCGGCCAGGGCGGCGGTGTACGAAACGTTGCAACCCTGCATCATGCCGTCTTTGGCGATGTCGGTATAAACGATCGCGGACACGCCGTCGGCTTCGAATTGCTTGGCCAGGTCGATCACCTGAATGGTGCTGATTTCAGCCCAACCGTCAGTGGCGACAAAACCGTCTTTGGCATCCAGTCCAACGATCACTTTGCCCGGGAACGCGCGGCAGGCTTCAGCAACGAAAGCCGGATCTTTCACAGCCTTGGTGCCGATGATCACGTAGCTCACGCCCGCTTTCACATAGTGTTCGATGGTTTCCAGGGAGCGGATACCGCCGCCGATCTGAATCGGCAGGTTCGGGTAGCGCTTGGCGATGGCGGTGACCACCTCGCCGTTGACCGGCTGGCCTTCGAAGGCACCGTTCAGGTCAACCAGATGCAGACGGCGGCAACCGCCTTCCACCCACTTGGCAGCCATGCTCACCGGGTCATCGGAGAACACCGTGGAATCTTCCATGCGGCCCTGGCGCAGACGAACACAGGCACCGTCTTTGAGATCGATAGCGGGAATAATCAGCATCTGGCAAACCTTCAAATTCGAGTATTCAGCTTCGCTCGGAAATCAGTTTTTCTCGAGCGCCCACAGGTCGCTTTCGATGCTTTCGAACCTCTCTTTGAGGTGCGTCTGCACATCGAAAATCGCCCTGTTGTAATAGTGCGGAGCAATTTCGCGGGTAAACAGCTCAAGGATTTCAGCCGCCTCGAACGAACCCAGGTCCAGCTCGAAGCGGTCTTCCATGAAGCGTTTGATCTTGTGATTGGCCTCGCTCTCTTGCTCGGGAGTGAGGGTCAGGATCGGCGGCTTCTTCTTGACGGCCATTTACCAGCGACCATCCCACGCAGCGAAGTTCTGCAGCAATTGCAGGCCATGGGTGTGGCTCTTCTCCGGGTGGAACTGCACGGCGAAACGCGAGCCATCGGCCAGCGCCGCGGCGAAATCGACCCCGTAGTGACCGCTACCCACCACCTGCCGCGCATTGCCGGCAGCGATGTAGTAGCTGTGCACGAAGTAGAAACGCGCCAGGTCCGGAATGTTGTGCCACAGCGGGTGTTCTACCGTCTGCTTCACTTCGTTCCAGCCCATGTGCGGCACTTTCAAGTGTTCGCCGTCTTCGTGCAGGTCTTTGCCGAAGAACTTCACCGCGCCCGGAAACAGACCGATGCAGTCGACGCCGTCGTTCTCTTCACTGCTGTCGAGCAAGGCTTGCATGCCGACGCAGATGCCAAGGAACGGACGGTCCTGGCTGACTTCACGCACCAGCGAGTCGAAGCCCAGGCGACGGATCTCCGCCATGCAATCGCGAATCGCACCAACGCCGGGAAAAACCACCCGGTCGGCTTCGCGAATCACATCGGCATCGCTGGTGATCAGCACCTTGCCGGCACCGACGTGCTCGAGGGCCTTGGCCACCGAGTGCAGGTTGCCCATGCCGTAATCGATAACCGCGACCGTCTGCATTACAGAACGCCTTTGGTCGAAGGCATTTGCCCGGCCATGCGGTCATCCAGCTCCACAGCCATGCGCAGCGCGCGGCCGAAAGCCTTGAACACGGTTTCGATCTGGTGGTGGGTGTTGGTGCCACGCAGGTTGTCGATGTGCAGGCTGACGAGGGCGTGGTTGACGAAGCCCTGGAAGAATTCCTGGAACAGGTCAACGTCAAAGCCGCCGACGGTAGCGCGGGTATAAGGAACATGCATCTGCAGGCCAGGACGGCCGGAGAAGTCGATCACCACGCGCGACAGCGCTTCATCGAGCGGCACGTAGGCGTGGCCATAGCGACGGATGCCCTTCTTGTCGCCGATGGCTTTGGCAAAGGCCTGACCCAGGGTGATACCGACGTCTTCCACCGTGTGGTGGTCGTCGATATGCAGGTCGCCCTTGCTGACAATATCCAGGTCGATCAGCCCGTGACGGGCGATCTGGTCCAGCATGTGCTCAAGAAAAGGTACACCGATATCAAATCGGGCCTTTCCGGTGCCATCCAGGTTGATCGAGGCTTTGATCTGGGTTTCCAGAGTGTCGCGCTCGACAGACGCCATACGTTCGGCCATCACCAGCTCCGCAAAAAATCATTGGGGCGAAAAAGGCAGCCATTATAGGGTCGCGGGCGCTAAACAGAAACACGAGAGGTGATATCACTGACGGAGTGAGTCCCCTGCCGTCGGGGATAGACATGTCAGTACAAGCGGTTTCATTGCAAAAACGCGAAACAAATGTGGGAGCGAGCCTGCTCGCGATGAGGCCTCCACATTCAACATCTCTGTCGACTGTCAGGCCGCTATCGCGAGCAGGCTCGCTCCCACAGGGGTGATGCGCTTACTTAGTGGAAGAGAACCGCCGTTTTCTGCAGGGTCACCCAAACACCCCACGCCAACGGAATACCCACCACCAGCCACGCAGCCACCGCCAATGGCTTGGTGCCCGCATCCGCTTTCCACTCCAGCACGGTGCTGGCGTCAGCACCTTTGTCGTGGCCCAGCGCCTGTTCGGCCGCCAGTTCAGCGTCAGTCATGAAGTACTTGTCGGCCACCGGGCGAACCATCAGGTTGCACAGGAAACCCAGCACCAGCAGGCCCGCGAGGATGTACAGGGTGATGTCGTAAGCCGCAGCACGTTCAACGCCGATGCTCAGCTGATATTCACGCAGGTAGTTCACCAACACCGGACCCAATACGCCCGCCGCCGCCCACGCCGTCAGCAAACGACCATGGATCGCACCGACCATTTGCGTACCGAACAAGTCAGCCAGGTAAGCCGGCACCGTCGCAAAACCACCGCCGTACATCGACAGGATGATGCAGAACGCCGCCACGAACAGCGCAACGCTGCCCAGGTGACCGAGGTTCGGGATCAGCGCGTACAGCGCGAAACCGAGGGCGAAGAACACGAAATAAGTGTTTTTGCGACCCAGGTAGTCCGAGAACGAAGCCCAGAAGAACCTGCCACCGATGTTGAACAGGCTCAGCAAACCGGTGAAACCGGCCGCAATTGCTGCGATCGAGGCCAGTTGCCCGGCGTCCAGCTGACCAAACGTCTGGTCGGTGCCGAGCAATTTACCGGCGAAGACTTCCTGCAACAGCGGCGAAGCCATGCCGAGGATACCGATACCCGCCGAAACGTTCAGGCACAGTACCAGCCACACCAGACGGAATTGCGGGGTCTTCCACGCCACATTCACGTGCACGTGACGGTGAGTGATCATCGCGTTCGAGGCTTTTTTCGCCGGAGCAGTCCAGCCTTCAGGCTTCCAGCCGGTTGGCGGAACGCGGTAGGACAGCGCGCCACCGATCATGAACACGAAGTAGATCGCGGCCATTACCAGGAAGCTCTGCCACACGCCCACGCTGGTTGGCGAAGCGAAGTGCCCCATCAGCGCTGCAGCCAGTGGAGCACCAACCATCGCGCCGCCACCGAAGCCCATGATCGCCATGCCTGTGGCCATGCCGCGTTTGTCCGGGAACCACTTGATCAGGGTCGAGACCGGCGAGATGTAACCCAGGCCCAGGCCAATACCGCCAATGACCCCGGAGCCGATCCACATCAGCCAGATCTGGTGGGTATAGACCCCCAGCGCCGAAATCAGCAGACCACCACACCAGCACAGTGCCGACACGACACCAGCCTTGCGAGGACCGGCGTGTTCCAGCCAGCCGCCCCAGATTGCTGCCGAGCAGCCAAGGAAGATGAAGAACAGGGTGTAGATCCAGCCGAGCATCGAGATCGGCCAGTCGCATTGAGACGAAAAGACCTGAGTGATGAAACTCATGTCCGGCGCGCAAGTCACGGCCTTGGTGACACCCAGGGCTTTGGACAACGGCAACCAGAACACCGAAAAGCCGTAGGCCATGCCGATGCACAGGTGGATGGCCAGAGCGGCCGGTGGTACCAGCCAACGGTTAAAACCGGGCTTGGCGATGATGCGTTCCTTGGACAGGAACGCGGGCTGGTCGGCTTTGATGCCGTCCGCCGTGATGCTCGTAGTCATGGTGTTTCCCCCAATTATTAGTATTGTTCGCCAGCCGTTCTTCACCCCCAGCCTTAATGCACGCAGGCATGACTGTTTTTTAGGTGAAGCTCCATTTTGGTGCGACATCACGCCGCAGAAGGGACGGACGAACGGGCAGAGGTTACCATTTGCACGTGACAGAAAAACCAAACTGATATCACCTTTTGTATGTCATCTGATCTCGTACCACTGGACGAACATGTGTCCGGGTCCGGATTAACTTTTCAAAGGAAGCGCCATGCCGATCGTTGTCGAGCCACTGAACCAAGCCTCTTGTCAGGATCAGCAAGATCTGCAGAAGATCTACCGCGACGCCCCGGACTGGCTGTTTGCGCCATTCACAGGGGAGACGCAGCTGATCGAAGACTGCCTGCAAGACGGTTCGCTGATCGGCGGACGCTTCAACGATCGGCTGTTGGGGGCGGCACGTTTGCAACAGCACCACGACGTCTGGCATTTGTCCCATTTATGCGTACGAAAAATCACCCGTCGCCGTGGCGTTGCCGAGCGTCTGGTGAACGAAGCGCAAAAAATGGCGTCGCAATCGGGCGCGACATTGCGGCTGTTGGCGCCTGCCGGGCACCTCGAAGCTCAAGCGCTGGCGGCTAAGCTGAAGGTGCCGCTGGATGAGCTCCCGATGTGATCGCTGACCGGTCAGCCACTTCGGAGCGCTATACTCCCCGGCTAAATTTCGAATTCGACTAATACAAGGACTCGCCCATGAAAGCGTTCGGCAAAATCCTGGGTCTGGTACTTCTCGGGCTGTTGCTGATCATTGTGGCGCTGGGCTTTGCCCTGACCCACCTCTTCGATCCCAACGACTATAAAGACGAGATTCGCCAGATTGCCCGCGACAAGGCCCACATCGAGCTGACGCTCAATGGCGATATCGGCTGGAGCCTGTTTCCCTGGCTGGGCCTGGAATTGCACGAAGCCAGTGTTGCGACCCTGGCCAAGCCTACCGAACCGTTCGCAGACTTGCAGATGCTCGGCCTGTCGGTCCGCGTGATTCCGCTGCTGCGCCGCGAAGTGCAGATGAGCGATGTGCGCGTCGAAGGCTTGAACCTGCGCCTGAACCGCGACAAGGACGGCCACGGCAACTGGGAAGACATCGGCAAGGTCCCGGCGCCTGCCACCCCGAGTACCTCGGCCACGCCGCCCGCCGCCACAGGCGAACCCGCCCCAACGACTACCGCTCAAGCAGAAAAACCGGCCCAGCCGATCCGCCTGGACATCGATAGCCTGACCGTCAACAACGCCCGCGTTGAATACAGCGATGAGAAAACCGGCAAGCAGTTCAGCGCCGAAAGCATCCAGCTGAGCACCGGCCCCGTGCACGACTCGACCAACATCCCGGTCAAACTCACCGCATTCCTCGGCACCAACCAACCGGTTCTGCGGGTGCGGACCGAGCTAGCCGGCGAGTTGCGTTTCGAGCGTGCGCTGCAGCGCTACAAATTCGAAGACATGAAACTCTCCGGTGAAGTCGCAGGCGATCCGCTGCAAGGTAAGACCATGACCTTCGCCGCTCAAGGTCAGCTGCTGCTGGACAAGGCCGCCAACGTCGCCGAATGGACCGGCATCAAGATCTCCGCCAATCAGCTGCGCGCCTTGGGTGAACTGAAAGCCAACGACCTCGACAAGACCCCGCAAATCAGCGGCGGCCTGTCGATTGCCCAGTTCGATCTGGCGAAGTTCGTCGACAGCATCGGCCAGAAACTCCCGGCGATGGCCGAAGGCAGCCTGAGCAAAGTCGAACTGGCCAGCCAGGTTGCCGGCACGCCGACCAGTTTGTCCCTCGACAGCCTCAACCTGAAACTCGACGACAGCACTTTCAGCGGCCGCATCGCTGTCGAGGACTTCGCCAAGCAATCGCTGCGACTGAACCTCAAGGCTGACACCTTCAACGTCGATCGTTACTTGCCGCCAAAGTCCGCCGAAGCCGACAGCGCGAAGCAGGTGCGTCAGGCCGAAGTGGCCAACACCGAGAGCGAGGCCATGGCTGGTGCGGGCAGCTCACCGCTACCACCGTCACCGACCAAAGGCCCATGGAGCACCGAGCGCCTGTTGCCGGTGGAACGCCTGAGCAAACTCGACGTGGACGCTGACCTGACCTTCGGCCAGCTGACCCTCGACAAACTGCCGATTCAGAATGCGGCACTCAAGGCCACAGGCCTTGGCGGCCTGCTGACGCTGGAGAACCTGCGCGGCGAGCTGTACGACGGCAACTTCGAAGCCAAAGGAACCCTGGACGTGCGCCAGCAAGTGCCGGCGCTGAACATGCAGACGCGCATCAGCAAAGTGCCTGTAGAAAAAATCCTCGAAAGCCAGGGGAAAAATCCACCGGTCCAAGGCCTGGTTTCACTCGATAGCGCGCTGACCAGCAGCGGCAATAGCCAGAGCGTGCTGATCGATAACCTCAACGGCAATGCCAGTTTCGTCATCAACAACGGCGTGCTGCTCAATGCCAACCTTGAGCAGCAACTGTGCAAAGGCATCGCCACCCTGAATCGCAAAACCCTCACGGGCGAGCCTCGGGGCAAGGACACACCGTTCGAAGAGCTCAAGGGCAACCTGACTTTCCACAACGGCGTGGCCAGTAACCCTGACCTGAAAGTGCGCATCCCGGGCATGACCGTCAACGGTAACGGCGACATCGACCTGCGGGTGCTGGGCATGGATTACCGCGTCGGCGTCATCGTCGAAGGCGACAAGAGCGACATGCCGGACCCGGCCTGCCAGGTCGGCGAGCGCTACGTCGGCATCGAGTGGCCGCTGCGCTGCCGTGGCCCGCTGGAACTGGGTGCCAAGGCTTGCCGCGTCGACAACGAACGCATGGGACAAGTCGCGAGCAAACTGGCCGGCGAGCGGATCAGCGAAAAAATCGACGAGAAGCTTGGCGATAAAGTCAGCCCGGAACTGAAAAACGCGCTCAAGGGGCTGTTCAAGCGATGAGAGCCGAGCAATTTTCAACGGCGGTGCTGGATTGGTACGACCGCCACGGCCGCCACGATTTGCCTTGGCAACAGGGCATCACCCCTTACCGGGTGTGGGTCTCGGAAATCATGTTGCAGCAAACCCAGGTCAGCACTGTGCTGAACTACTTCGACCGTTTCATGGCCTCGCTGCCGACGGTCGAAGCCCTGGCCGCCGCGCCGGAAGACGAAGTGCTGCACCTGTGGACCGGCCTCGGTTACTACACCCGCGCGCGCAACTTGCAGAAGACCGCGAAGATTGTCGTTGCCGAATACGGCGGCGAGTTTCCCCGTGATGTGGAAAAGCTCACCGACCTGCCGGGTATCGGCCTGTCCACGGCCGGCGCGATTGCCAGCCTGAGCATGGGCCTGCGGGCGCCGATCCTCGATGGCAACGTCAAACGGGTGCTGGCGCGCTTTACCGCGCAAGAGGGTTATCCGGGCGAGCCCAAGGTTGCCAAACAGCTGTGGGCCAACGCTGAGCGCTTCACGCCACATGATCGGGTCAACGCCTACACCCAGGCGATGATGGATCTGGGCGCTACGCTCTGCACCCGCAGCAAACCGAGCTGCCTGCTTTGTCCGCTGGAAAAGGGCTGCGAGGCGCACATGCTTGGCCTGGAAACCCGCTACCCGATCCCCAAGCCGCGCAAAACCGTGCCACAGAAGCGCACGCTGATGCCGATGCTCGCCAACGGCGAAGGGGCGATTCTGCTTTATCGTCGCCCTTCCACGGGCCTGTGGGGCGGTCTCTGGAGCCTGCCGGAACTCGACGACCTCGACGACCTTCAGCATCTGGCTTCGCAGCACTCGCTGGAACTGGGCAGCCAACAGGCACTGCCAAGCCTGGTACACACCTTCAGCCACTTTCAGTTATCCATCGAACCCTGGCTGGTTCAGGTCCAGGAGGCCGGCCATCACGTGGCCGAGGCCGACTGGCTCTGGTATAACCTCGCCACCCCGCCGCGCCTGGGCCTTGCCGCCCCGGTCAAAACCTTGCTCGAACGCGCGGCCGTCGTATTGAACGCAGGAGAGTCGTCATGACCCGCACCATCATGTGCCGCAAGTACAAAGAAGAATTGCCCGCCCTGGAGCGCGCCCCGTTCCCAGGCGCAAAAGGCCAGGACATTTTTGACCACGTCTCCGCCAAGGCCTGGGCCGACTGGCAGAAACACCAGACCCTGCTGATCAACGAAAAACGCCTGAACATGATGAACGCCGAAGATCGCAAATATCTTCAGGGCGAGATGGACAAGTTCTTTTCCGGCGAGGAATACGCCAAGGCCGAAGGCTACGTTCCGCCGGCTGAATAACCCCGCTTTTTCGGGGGGTGGATCGTAAGCGACGGTAATAATTAAAATTTTTTTGAAAACTTTCTTGACGACCCCCTGAAAAACCAGTTTAATGCGCCCCGTTGCCCAGATAGCTCAGTCGGTAGAGCAGGGGATTGAAAATCCCCGTGTCGGCGGTTCGATTCCGTCTCTGGGCACCAAATACCGAAAACCCTGAATCGCAAGATTCAGGGTTTTTTTATGCCCGCGATTTGATCAGACGTCGCGCAAGTCGTCTCTCCTTGCTAGTTTTCACCACCCCAGTGGAAGACCAGATTGCGAGCGGCACCGCTGCCTACATCCGCTGTATCACGCCGCACCTCACCCTTATGTGTCGCGACAACGGTGTACTTGCCGGCAGGCAGCTGAACGTAAACCAGCGGCCCAGCCTCACTCAGCGTCAGCACGGGTTGCCCTGCGGCTTTTTCAATGACCACATCCACATCGGGAACGTATTCATCCTTAGGCCCGGTAGAAAAGGTCATGTGCAGGTTGTAGCCCTGGGTTTGTTGAATGGCTTTAGCCTCATCCTCTCCAATCCCGCCGGACAGGTAGGTAATCCCGTTTTTCTGTTGCTGCTGGACTTGCACGCCTGAAGGATCGATCGGTTCAAGACTGGCGGCGTTAAGCACGACCGGAAACATCAGTACGCCGACGGCGGCGATGGGCAGCATGAATGAATGGACGTTCTTCATGATGGCGACTCCCGGGTTACGCAGAACCCAATCGTTACTCTTTTTAGATTTGTTACCGAATGTTCAAGTTTTAGATCGATTCGCACTTGAGCTCACTGCGAATCGGACTACGTGATGTGCTCCTCATGCATGGGCTTCCGTCGGCCCGGTCCTGCAATGCAAATTCGCCTTTCCTTCCGATTTACCAGCAACGCCCGGCATCGCGGACTATCACTCTCTTGCCATCCTCTTGCGTCTGTTTCCTTCAGCCGCGGAAAATGTCATGAGCCCTCTCAAACCCGGTAACACTCAAGATTCACAGATCACTTCACTGCTCGGCAATCTTGGCGAGTTGATCCGTGAAGCGCGTCAGAAGGTGCTGCGAGCGGTCGATACCGCTCAGGTACAAACCTGTTGGCAAATCGGACGGCATATTGTGGAGTTCGAGCAGGAAGGCGCTCGGCGGGCGGTTTATGGCAAGCAGCTGCTATCGACGCTGGCGAAAGTACTGACGGCGGAGTTTGGGAAAGGTTTTGACGCTTCCAACCTTCGCTACATGCGCCTGTTCTATCAAGCATTCCCAATTCGTGACGCACTGCGTCACGAATTGAGCTGGACCCACTACCGCAGACTGCTGCGAGTCGACAACGACAATGCTCGCCACTGGTACATGAACGAATCTGCACTGCAGAACTGGTCAAGTCGCGCCCTCGAGCGCCAGATCAATACCCTCTATTACGAACGCTTGCTGGCGAGCCGCGACCGGGCTGCCGTCAAACAGGAAGCCGACACCAACATCCAGCAAATGAACGCCAGCCCTCGGGAATTCATCCGGGACCCCGTGCTACTGGAGTTTCTCGGCCTGCCCAATGCGGGCTTGATCCAGGAAAGCGAACTTGAACAAGCCTTGATCAATCAACTCCAGGGCTTCCTGCTTGAACTGGGCAAAGGCTTCGCCTTCATCGCCCGTCAGCAACGCATCAGTACCGAGAGCAAAGACTTCTACATCGACCTGGTGTTCTACAACTACCTGCTCAAGTGCTTCGTCATCTTCGACCTCAAGCGCGGCGTACTGACCCACCAGGATGTCGGCCAGATGGACATGTACGTGCGCATGTACGACGACCTCAAGCGCGGACCGGAGGATGGCCCCACCGTCGGCCTCATTCTCTGCGCGCAAAAAGATGAGTCGGTGGTGCGCTATTCAGTGCTGCAAGGCAACGAACAACTGTTCGCCAGTACCTACCGGCCGGTGCTGCCGAGCGAGGAGGAGCTTCGCACAGAACTGGATCGGGAATGGGCGGTGCTTGAGGAGCGGTTGCGTGGCAGGGTAATCCGGTGAACGAGTTGGCCCTTCAAAACTACCTACGCGGCAAATACCCCAAGGAAAACACTGCCTGCGAGTGGAAGGAGTTCAAGAACCTTACTCATGCCGTGTCCGGACGCAAAGGTGCAGATATTGCGAGTTATCTATCCGCCATCGCAAATATGGCCGGAGGTCATTTGGTGATCGGCGTCCAGGATTGTTCGCTACACATTGTCGGAGTCCAGCAGTTCCATGACTACACACCTGAAAACATTCGCCAGCGTTTGCTCGGGCGTTGCTGCAATCTGAACTCGGAAGGTTTTTGCATCGAAAGTTTCACTACCAGCGATACCGGCAAGACCGTCTGGGTGTTTCATATTCCCAGGCATAGGCCGAGGCTGCCGGTTTATGCGCACGATAAAGCTTGGCAGCGGTTGGACGATGTATTGATTGAGATGCGGCAGGAACGGCTAGAGGCTATTTTGAATGAGCCTATCGACATACAGGATTGGTCGGCTCAGACGGTATTAGGCGCGACCCACGCCGACCTTGATGAACAGGCGGTCGACGTAGCACGACAGAAGTTTGCGGAGAAACACCGTAATGCTTCATTTGCTGAAGACATTCAAACCTGGGATCTGGCGACTTTTCTGGACAAGGCGAAGCTGACTATTCAGGGATGCATCACGCACTCCGCTTTGTTGTTGGTGGGCAAACGAGAAGCCAGTCATTTTCTGCCAACCCTGGCACAAATCACCTGGAAACTCGCAGGCGAAGAACAGGCATACGAACACTTTGGCCTACCGTTTTTACTGACGACGACTCAGGTGCTGCATCGCATACGTAATCTTGACTACAAGCTTTTTCCACAAAACCAATTACTGGCCACCGAAGTCAGCAAATATGACACTCGCGTCATCCTGGAAGCCTTGCACAACTGCATTGCCCATCAGGACTATCAACTGCGCTCACGCATCATCGTCATCGAGCGCGTCGACAGATTGGTATTCGAAAATGCTGGCGGTTTCTATGAGGGTGAACCTGAGGATTACTTCAGCGGCGAGCATACGCCAAGCCGCTACCGTAACCCTTGGCTCACCCAAGCGATGGTCGGCTTGAACATGATCGACACCATGGGTTTCGGCATTTCCACCATGACTCTGTCCCAACGTAGCCGATACTTCCCACTGCCGGACTACAGCAAGTCCAAGGAAAACAAAGTTGTGCTGGAGATTTACGGGAACGTGATCGACGAAAACTACACCCGTCTACTGTTGGAAAATCAGGATCTGCCATTGAACACAGTCATGCTGCTGGACAGGGTGCAGAAAAGACAACCCATCACAGAAAATGCCGCGGCCTTGCTGCGCAAGCAAGGGCTTATCGAGGGGCGAAAACCGAATTATTACGCTGCCGCCCAAGTGGCGCGCAGCACGGGAAACCAAAGCGACTATATCCGCAACCGAGCTTTCAATGATGGCTACTACAAAGATCTGATTCTCGATTATTTGAGGCAATATGGCTCAGCATCACGCCTTGAGCTAGTCGCGCTAATCCTAGATAAACTATCGGATGCTTTAGACGAAAAACAAAAGCAGAACAAATTTCGCAATTTGCTGCACTCGATGTCGACACGTGACCAAAGCATTGAAAAATCAGGCAGTTTGCACAAAGGCCGCTGGATTCTCAGGCGTTTTACTGACGCAATACCGTAGACAAACTCTAGACAAACTTTCTCGCTCTGAATGGGCCCGGTTAGCAACGGAGCACCAATGAGACAACAAATCCTGCTCACGCAATTTCCAATGCTCCAATTCGGAAAACGCCCCTCCAGTGCCGCCGGAGAGCCGTTCAACGAACCCGCCGCCGACGGTTTCATCCTTGGCGGCTTCACCTGGCGGCATGCGAATCAAGACCCAATCCGCCCGGTAGTGATCATCAACGCTGCCACCTCCGTCCGTTGCCGACACTACTCGCGCTTTGCCGATTACCTGTTCGCCAACGGCTTCGACGTGATCACCTATGACTACCGCGGCATCGGCGAGTCGCGCCCTGCGTCGCTGAAGGGGCTTGAGGCTTCTTGGTCCGACTGGGGCGCGCTGGATTTCGAGGCAATGTTGCAAAGAGCGCAACGCGAATTTCCACAGCAACCCGTCGATGTCGTCGGCCACAGCTTCGGCGGCTGTGCGGCAGGGCTGGGTGCCTCGGGGCATGTGATCCGACGCCTGGTGACAGTGGGTGCGCAGTTCGCTTACTGGCGCGACTATGCCCCCGCCCATCGTTGGCGGATGTTCGCCAAGTGGCATGTGGCAATGCCGTTGATAACGATGCTTTACGGCTACTTCCCCGGCAAGCGCCTGGGTTGGCTCGAAGACACGCCGGCCGGTGTAGTTCGCGACTGGAGCATGCCCACCGCCCGATACGAGAAACGCCCCAGCGGTCGCGTCATCCACGTCAAAAGCGGCCAGTTGCCGTTCGGGAGCGTCACCGCACAAAACCTGGCCATCAGCCTCAGCGACGATCCTTACGGCACGATTGCGGCTATCGAACGCCTGCTCGGTTACTTCACTGGCAGCACAAATACCCACCTGCGAATCGCCCCCGAAGACATCGGCGAGGAAGAAGTCGGACATTTCGCCTTTTTTCGCAGCGCATACCAAGCCACACTATGGCCCATTGCATTGTCCTGGCTGCAAACCGGCGAGCTGGCCCCCGACACACCCGGGCGGCGAGTGCCACGCAGTTGATGGATGCGCCCCCTCAATGAATTACGGAACGACACCCATGGCCTCCGCCAACAAGCAGAACAAACGCGCCTCCCGCGCCAAAGCCAAGGCCAAGCAGAACCGCACCCAGCGGGCTGCCGCGCCGGTCGAGCTGGACCCGAACGACGATCGCATCGACTTCGAATCGGTGGACCTGACCGAACTGTTCAAGAAAATGATCGACGCTGAAAAAACCAGTCAGCAAGCGATGTGCGCAGCCTTCCTCGAAGACCCGCTGCTGGAACTGGTGTACGAACAGGAAGGCGAGGAAGGCGCAATGGACTTCATCCTCGCGGCACTGATCGAATACCGCCAATGGTCCACCGAGACAGACGAAGCCGGCGCCTTGGCGTGGATCGAGTCTGCGGCCTTCCAGGCTGACTACGTGGCGGCGTCCGACGCCATCGCGGCCCAAACCCAACAGAAACCAAACTGAGTTCCCATGGCATCCCTGAACAAACAACAGAAACGCGCCAAACGCGCAAAGATCAAAGCCAAGCAAATCAATATCCACGGCAGAAAACCCGCCACGCTGGATGATGATCTGGGCGACATCGGTGAGCCGATCCCGGAATACACCCTGGCGATGTTCAGCAAAATGCGTGACGCCGAAGCCATCAGCCGCAACGACATGCTGCTGACCCTGCTGTCGAACCTCGCCGGGATCATCAGCGATCATCCAGAACTGCTGGACATGGAAAACGCCGACAACGAAGCCATGGCCGCCACGCACCTGGCCGCCGACATGCTGATCGACTACCGCATGTGGGCTGATGGCATGGACCGCGATGCCGCCCAGGCCTGGCTGACCGACCCGCAATTCATCACCGACTTTGGCGATGCGCTGGACAGCTATCGCCAGTCACTGGATGCCCCGGAAGAAAAGGCCGAGTAAGGCTACCCCGGAAGTAAAAACGGCCGCTTGTCATCACTGACAGCGGCCGTTTTGCGTTACGCAGTGCGAATCAATTCAACACCACCGCTCCACGCCGCTCCAGCTTGCGACGGCGAGCCACAAACAACCCGGCAGCCACTACCAACAGGCTCAGCAAACCGGTCGCGAGGATCTCCACGCGATGGGCTTCCTGGAACAGCATGATGGTCAGGGCCGCGACGATGAATACGATCACCGCGTAGGTCAGGCCCGGGAACAACCACATGCTGAAGGCGATTTTTTCACCGCGAGCCATACGCTGCTTGCGCATACGCAGTTGGGAGATGGCGATCACCAGGTACACCAGCAGCGCGATAGCGCCGGAGCTGGCCAGCAGGAACTCGAACACGGCGGCCGGGGCCACGTAGTTGGCGAACACTGCAAGAAACGCAGCTGCGGTCGACAGCATCACGGCCCAGTAAGGTGTGCCGCTCTTGTTGGTGCGCTGGGAAACGGCCGGCGCATCGCCGCGCTTGCCCAACGAGAACATCATGCGCGAAGCAGTGTACAGCGCCGAGTTCAGGCAGCTGGTTACCGCAACCAGCACCACGATGTCGACGATCAGCTTGGCATTCGGGATACCCATGCGTTCCAGCACAGTCTGGTAGGAACCGACGCTGGCCAGAACCGGATCGTTCCATGGCACCAAGGCCACGACGATGAAGATCGACACGAGGTAGAACAAGCCAATCCGCCAGATCACCGAGTTAGTGGCCTTGGAGATTTGCTGGCCTGGGTTCTTCGATTCCGCGGCCGCAATGGTCACGATCTCGGTGCCCATGAAGGAAAACATGGTGGTCAGGATGGCACCCAGCACAGCGCCCATGCCGTTTGGCAAGAAGCCTTGTGTATCGAACAGGTGCGAAACGCCGCTGACCTGGCTGGTCGGCAGGAAGCCGAAAATCGCCAGAATGCCGAGGCCGATGAAACCGATGATCGCGATGACTTTGACCAAGGCGAACCAAAATTCGAATTCACCATAGTTCTTCACGCTGAACAGGTTGGTCACCGTCAGCAATAATGTGATGACCAGGGTGAACGCCCAGATCGCCACATTCGGGAACCAGGCATGCAGGATGGTCGCGGCGGCGTTTGCCTCCAGCGGGATGACCAAAACCCAGAACCACCAGTAGAGCCAGCCGATGGTGAAACCGGCCCAGTGACCGATCGCGCGATCGGCGTACGTCGAGAAGGAGCCGGTGTCCGGCGAAGCAACCGCCATTTCGCCAAGCATGCGCATCACCAGCACCACCAGGGCACCGGCGGCAGCGTAGGCCAACAGCACAGCTGGACCGGCAGCTGCGATGGCGTGACCCGAGCCAACGAACAGGCCGGCGCCGATCACCCCGGCGATCGACAACATAGTCACATGACGCGGTTTGAGCCCCTGTTCGAGGCCATTGGAGCTTTGGGTGCTGCTCATTGAAACTACCTTTGCAAGGAAAGCGATTCAGTCCACCCCGTCTGGCATTTTCTTTCTCGTAAAAAGAAACCAACAGGGCGTTCCTTATTCTGCACGCAATAATTGCGCCAAAATGTTTCATGCGCCCGGTTCACGGGGGCTGGACGCTGAACGAGCGATAATCGCAAGTCATTGAGATTAATGGCATTTCGCCAGAGCGTTACCCTGCCACCCACTTCAAGAACGAATCAGCGCACCGGAAACACACCAAAAAATTCAGGCGCGCACAATAAAAGTGCAGATCAGGAACGTTTGGCCGGTTAGCGCTTCCAACACCCCGCCAAAGCTGGCAACATCGCGCCTTTTTTTACGCGACAGCCGCGCCGAAGCTTGTTCAAACGGCTGTTCGGTTGTTGATGGGGCGACAGTCTGCTGTGCCGATGCGACAACCTGCCACATGCCACCCGCTTACCGTCCGTAGCGCTGTTGGCTGCCATTCGAACGCTATGCTAGCTTGGCCGCCTCGCCAGGAAGGCCACCAACAGCAGGAGCGCAAAACACTATGAGGAACGCACATGGCTGAGGCCACGCCCGCGCTTGAAATCCGCAACTTGCACAAACGCTACGGACAGCTTGAGGTGCTCAAAGGCATCTCGCTGACCGCCCGCGACGGCGACGTGATCTCGATCCTGGGTTCCTCCGGTTCCGGCAAGTCCACGTTCCTGCGTTGCATCAACCTGCTGGAAAACCCGCACCAGGGCCAGATCCTGGTGGCCGGGGAAGAACTCAAACTCAAAGCCGCCAAGAACGGTGAACTGGTCGCGGCCGACGGCAAGCAGATCAATCGCCTGCGCAGCGAGATTGGTTTTGTATTTCAAAACTTTAATCTCTGGCCGCATATGAGCGTGCTCGACAACATCATCGAAGCCCCGCGCCGCGTGCTCGGCCAAAGCAAAGCCGAAGCCATCGAAGTCGCCGAAGCCTTGCTGGCCAAGGTCGGCATCGCTGACAAGCGTCACGCCTACCCGGCGCAACTCTCCGGCGGCCAGCAACAACGCGCGGCCATTGCCCGCACGTTGGCGATGCAGCCCAAGGTGATCCTGTTCGACGAACCCACCTCCGCCCTTGACCCGGAAATGGTCCAGGAAGTACTTAATGTCATCCGCGCATTGGCCGAAGAAGGCCGCACCATGCTGCTCGTGACCCATGAAATGGGCTTTGCCCGTCAGGTTTCCAGCGAAGTGGTGTTCCTCCACCAAGGCTTGGTAGAAGAGCAAGGATCGCCACAGCAGGTGTTCGAAAACCCGCTTTCGGCGCGCTGCAAACAATTCATGTCCAGCAACCGCTAACGGAGCTACCCGCATGCAGAACTACAAAAAAATCTTCCTGGCCGCTGCCGTCACCCTGGCCTTCAGTGCCGGTGCCGCCGCCGAGACCTTGAAGATGGGCATCGAAGCGGCTTACCCGCCATTCAACAACAAAGATGCCAGTGGCAATGTCGTCGGCTTCGACAAAGATATCGGCGATGCCCTGTGCGCCAAGATGAAAGTCGAGTGCACCGTGGTTACGTCCGACTGGGACGGCATCATCCCGGCGCTGAACGCCAAGAAGTTCGACTTCCTGATCTCCTCGATGTCGATCACCGACGAGCGCAAGCAAGCGGTGGACTTCACCGAACCGTACTACTCCAACAAGCTGCAGTTCATCGCGCCGAAAAACGTCGACTTCAAAACCGACAAGGCTTCGCTGCAAGGCAAGGTGATCGGCGCCCAACGCGCGACCCTGGCCGGCACCTGGCTTGAAGACAACATGGAAGGCGTCGAAATCAAACTCTACGACACCCAGGAAAACGCCTACCTGGACCTGACTTCGGGTCGTCTGGACGGCATCCTGGCCGACAAGTACGTCAACTACGAGTGGCTGAAAAGCGACGCCGGCCGTGCTTATGAATTCAAGGGCGACCCGGTGGAAGAAAGCGACAAGATCGGTATCGCTGTACGTAAAGGCGACGCGATCCGCGAGAAGCTGAACACCGCGCTGAAAGAAATCGTCGCTGACGGCACTTACAAAAAGATCAACGACAAGTACTTCCCGTTCAGCATCTATTGATTCTGAGCTGCCTGACCGGCACCGTCCGCTGACGGTGCCGGTCCTTCGCATTGCCTGCCGCGATTTGAAAAGAAATCCATGATTATCGACCTCTACGGATTCGGCCCGGCGCTCGCCGCTGGTGCGCTGATGACTGTGAAACTGGCACTCTCGGCCTTGTGCCTGGGGCTGGTGCTCGGTCTGCTCGGCGCCTTGGCCAAGACTTCCCCGTACAAGCCGCTGCAATGGCTTGGCGGTACTTATTCAACATTGGTTCGCGGCATCCCGGAATTGCTCTGGGTGCTGTTGATCTACTTCGGCACGGTCAACCTGATGCGTGCCCTGGGCGAGTTCTTCGGCAACCCCGACCTCGAACTCAATGCCTTCGCCGCCGGCGTGATTGCGCTGGGACTGTGCTTCGGCGCCTACGCCACGGAAGTGTTTCGCGGCGCGATTCTGGCGATCCCCAAAGGTCACCGTGAAGCCGGCGTGGCCCTGGGCCTGTCGAAGTTTCGCATCTTCACCAAGCTGATCATGCCGCAGATGTGGCGCATCGCCCTGCCGGGCCTGGGCAACCTGTTCATGATCCTGATGAAAGACACCGCGCTGGTATCCGTCATCGGCCTGGAAGAAATCATGCGTCACGCGCAAATCGGCGTGACCGTGTCCAAGCAACCGTTCACCTTCTATATGGTGGCCGCCTTCATGTATCTGGGCCTGACCGTTCTGGCCATGACCGGCATGCACTTTATGGAACGACGCGCCGCTCGCGGCTTCGCCAGGAGCACCCAATGAACTGGGAAGTCATCATCAAGTGGCTGCCGAAACTGGCTCAGGGCGCAACACTGACCCTGGAACTGGTGGCCATCGCCGTGATCGCCGGGTTGCTGCTGGCAATTCCGCTGGGCATCGCCCGCTCGTCGCGACTCTGGTACGTGCGGGCATTTCCCTACGGCTACATCTTCTTTTTCCGTGGCACGCCGTTGCTGGTTCAGCTGTTCCTGGTCTACTACGGCCTGGCGCAGTTCGACGCGGTGCGTAACAGCTCGATGTGGCCGTACTTGCGCGATCCGTTCTGGTGCGCCACCGCGACCATGACCCTGCACACCGCAGCCTACATCGCCGAGATCCTGCGCGGCGCGATCCAGGCGATTCCTCCGGGCGAGATCGAAGCGGCACGGGCGCTGGGCATGTCCCGGGCCAAGGCGCTGTTCTACATCATGCTGCCGCGTGCGGCGCGCATCGGCCTGCCGGCCTACAGCAACGAAGTGATCCTGATGCTCAAGGCCAGTGCCCTGGCCAGCACCGTGACCCTGCTGGAATTGACCGGCATGGCCCGCACCATCATTGCCCGCACCTACCTGCCGGTGGAGATTTTCTTCGCCGCGGGCATGTTCTATCTGCTGATGGCTTACGTGCTGGTTCGCGGCTTCAAGCTGCTGGAGCGCTGGCTGCGCGTCGATGCCTGCCAAGGGCGTTGACTCCTGCGTGCTGACGGGCGAGGCCCTGCTCGCCCGTTTCACCGCGCTGGATGCTTTTCTGATCGAGCATCAGGCGCTGTGGAAGCCTCGACCGTTTACTCATCTGCAATTGCCTTGGGAAGCGTCCTACCCGGAGTTGGCGTTATGGCTACGCGGGCGGTCGCTGGAGGATGCGGAAAGCAGTCATAACCAACCTTGTTTGCTTGATGCGCCGGAGCCATTTGCTTCATTGGCAGCGATGTCTGCTGAACTGAGCGCGGTGGGTGAATTGCCGGCTCGCGCACTTGAAGCGGCAGGCCATCGCTTGAATGTGGATGTGCCGGGACGCAAATGGCAGCAGATTGAAGCGTTCGCCGGTCGCCTGCAGTTTGCTCAAGCGCCGACGCATTGGCTGGATTGGTGTTCGGGCAAAGGCCATTTGGGGCGACGCCTGCTGCAAACCGGGCAACAGCTGACTTGCCTGGAATACGACCCGGCGCTGGTCGCCAGCGGCCAGGCACTCAGCCAGCGTCATCAATTGCATGCACTGCATGTCGAGCAGGATGTACTCGCGCCTGCCGCAGCCTCTCTATTGAACGCCGATCACACGCCGGTCGCGCTGCACGCCTGCGGCGATCTGCATGTGCGACTGATCCAGCTCGCCAGCGCCGCCGGTTGCAAACAACTGGCCATCGCACCGTGCTGCTACAACCGGATCAGCCTGAATACCTATCAGCCGCTTTCCTGCGCGGCTGAGCGCTCCGGCCTACACCTTTCCCTCGATGATCTTGCGCTGCCAATGAGCGAAACCGTCACCGCCGGCGCTCGTGTCCGACGCCAGCGCGACACCTCCATGGCCCGGCGCCTGGCGTTCGACCTGCTGCAACGACAACTGCGCGGCGTCGATGAATACCTGCCAACCCCTTCCCTGCCCAGTGCCTGGCTGGACAAACCTTTCGCCGATTACTGCCGCGACCTGGCTGCACTCAAAGACTTATCCACAGTCGGTGCGCCAGATTGGACTACACTGCAAGCCGCCGGTTGGCAGCGATTAGCCGAAGTGCGCAACCTGGAGCTGCTGCGAGGCCTTTTCCGACGGCCGCTGGAGCTGTGGCTGGTACTTGATCGGGCACTTTTCCTCATTGAGCAGGGTTACGCCGTTCGCCTCGGCACCTTCTGTGAAACCCCACTCACACCGCGCAATTTTTTGCTCCTGGCAGAACGCCCTCAAACAACCACAGCCTGTGGATAACTCTGTTGATGGAATTATCGTGGATCCAATATCCACGCTGTTTTAGGCGTTAAACTCGACTGGTCATTTTTTGTTCACACAAATAAAAAACCCGCAAAACAGGCATTTGCGGACAAATGAGAACCAGTCTACAAAATCGTAATGAACAGGCAATCGCCCCTAGTCCATTGTGCATAAGCATTTCATCAAAACGACATAACCGCCGAATACCGGACACCCATAGTGGAAAATTGCGCCTTGCAACAGCCCTTGCTACGAGCGCCGAATCTCGCCATGCAACCTGGCCTGGCCACAAATTCAGCCACCCCGTCACCGACACCGAAAACCACCTCACCCGCCGCCCTGCAACGCGCCGAATCCGCAGAAGCCCAACTGCGCGCCCTGAAAAACAGCCGAACCTGACGCGCCCTCCAGAAACTCAAGAAAGTGCTGGTTCGCGCCTGACCGAAAGCCTGCGCAAAAATAGTCTGAATTCAGGGGTTTACAGAACCAACCCAATCGCTATAATCGTCGCCCAACACGCCGGTATAGCTCAGTTGGTAGAGCAACTGACTTGTAATCAGTAGGTCCCGGGTTCGACTCCTGGTGCCGGCACCATACAAGGTTCCAGAGAAGGCTTTCAAAATCTCTGGAACCCCCGAAAAACCCGCCTTCTGGCGGGTTTTTTCGTTTTGGCGTTCTGTCGGGTTACGTCAAAATCTGGTGGATTCCAGCCGCTTTAGGGGTAATGTTAGGGGTAAGGTAATTCGATAAAGGGGGAGTACCCTTATGTCGCGCACCACTGCTCCACTCTCCGATTCGGCTTGCCGCTCAGCCAAGCCCACCGACCGCGCCTACAAGCTTTTCGACGGCGACGGCCTCTACCTTCTTGTCCAGCCCAATGGCCGTAAAGGCTGGCGTCTCAGGTATGTCAAACCTGATGGACGCGAAGGACTGACCTCGTTCGGCAGCTATCCCGTGGTCGGCCTCGCCGATGCGCGCAACAAGCGTCTGGCGGTCAAGCGGATGTTGGCGGAAGGCATCGACCCCATAGAGAACAAATACCAAACCAAGACGCAGGCCGCAATCAAAGGCCGAACCTTTGAAAGCGCTGCACTGGAATGGCACAAAGCGATGTCTGCCAAATGGGCACCGGGTCATGCAAAGACGGTTCTGAGCCGCCTCAAAGCCCATGTCTTCCCACTGATCGGTGCTCGCTCCATTGTCGATCTGGACACCCATGACCTGATGCAACCTCTGGAAGCGATCCAGAAGCGCGGCACGATTGACGTCGCTTTAAGGGTACAAAACTACCTGCAAAGCATTATGCGCGAGGCGAAGCGTTCTCGGCAGATCACGGCAAACCCTGCCTACGACCTTGAAGGCTTGATCAAAGCCCCAAGAGTGATTCATCGGCCCGCTCTACCCTTATCGCGTCTGCCTGAATTGCAGGAGCGTATCGACACCTACAAAGGCCGCATACTTACCCGGCTGACGGTCATGCTCTCGCTGCATGTGTTCGTACGCTCCAGCGAACTGCGCTTCGCCCGCTGGAGCGAATTCGACCTTAAGCGCGGCACTTGGGAGATACCCGACACTCGACCCGCGTTGGACGGAGTACCCTTTTCAACAAGGGGTACGAAGATGGCCGGGGACATCCACCTTGTACCCTTATCGCCGCAAGCCGTGGCTCTGCTTGAACAGATCCACGTCCTCACCGGCAAATTCGACCTGGTGTTTGCAGGCGACGCCAAGCCCTGGAAACCCATGTCTGAAAACACGGTGAACAGCGCACTCAGAAAAATGGGCTATGACACCAAAACCGAAATCTGCGGGCATGGGTTTCGTTCGATGGCCTGCAGCGCACTGATCGAGTCAGGACTGTGGTCCGAGACCGCCATTGAAAGGCAGATGAGCCACAAGGAACGCAACAACGTCCGCGCCGCCTACATTCACAAGGCTGAGTTCATCGAGGAGCGTAGGCTGATCATGAACTGGTGGAGCCGGTACCTAGAGGCCAACCGGCAGGAGCATATCACTCCACACGAGTTTGCAAACCAGACCGGGACGAACGTCACGCGGCTCAAGGCGAAAAGCCGCTTGAGGGAGTAGGCCGTTAGCCTACTCCTCGTCCTGCCCACCAACGTACGCTTTGTACGCCTGCCTTTCATGAGTCGGCTTGGACGGAAATGCCAACTGAATCTGCCTACTTTTCACCATTCCATTCAGGTACTGCTGACGGAGGGCATCTGGGCTGCGCTTTACCAAATTAGCCAACACGTTGAGCGTCAGATAGTGCTCCTTGCATAGGGTGATAATCACCTGTTGCATACGATCCTTTTGCATGCGCTCTCGATTGCGCGGCTCCTCAGCCAGTATTTCGAGCTTTTCTCGAAACCCTGCATCAAGCCTGTCCAAAGCATCGATCAGCGGCGCGTCAATATGATCGCTCAACAAGCAGCCATCATCGTTTCGCTGCATATCCAGCTCGACCTTATGTTCGGAGCTACCTGCGTTATGTTCGGAGCTAGCCCTGTTATGTTCGGAGCTGCCGGCGTAATGTTCGGAGCTCTGTAGCGGACCTGCGAACACTTGCTCCGGCGTAGGCAGTTGCTCACCTGGCAGGTGATAAATCATGCCCCGCGAGCGCCCGTCGGGCACAAGGAATCCCTCGCGTACCAACCGCGCAAGCAGTTGGCTCAAGTCATGAGCATGAGTATCACAAATCTCAAGGAGACGATTATGGCTGACCACCCGCTCAATCGCGGCCGTGGCCAAAATCAACCTGGCAGTATGTTCCAAGCTCTCGAAACGAACCCCAAATCGCTCTCGTAACTGCTCCACCACCCCTTCTGGAAGCAAGTCCAACATGCGAAGCTCAAGAAGGGTTTGCTCGGGCTCGGGCTTTTCATAAAGGGCTGGCGGTCGCCAATGCTGGCTGCGCCACCCGCTGTAGATTTTTG
Organism: Pseudomonas sp. GM50; assembly: GCF_000282375.1. Taxonomy (GTDB): domain Bacteria; phylum Pseudomonadota; class Gammaproteobacteria; order Pseudomonadales; family Pseudomonadaceae; genus Aquipseudomonas. The sequence goes on along the minus strand of NZ_AKJK01000005.1, from coordinate 92,847 downwards.
GAACCCCAGAACCACCACGCTCGCCAAGGCCGATGAGAAGAAACATTTGGTGCATTAGCCTGTTCCGGCAATCGCTGGTACCACCTTGCAACACCTGCTCAAGGGGTAAACGTAAGCCGCCAGGATTGCGAAAACCAAACAAGTCAGGACGTTTCACGACTAACACAGAAACCCGCCCGGTATAGTCGGCATGGACCAAGGTATTAACCAAAGCCTCGCGCAGAGCTTCATGTACCGGTGTGTCATCCTGGCGCTGATCACCTTTGAGAGCGAACGGTACCTTTAAGTCCTCAACCAACTTGCGATAAACCCGCCGGTAGAAATCAAACAGATTTCCTGACCAGGTTCCATCAGGGACGAGCCTATCCACCCAACGTAGTTCTGTTTTGGCGTACGGCCGCTCCTGATAGTCCACAAAGTAATGCGGCACACTCTCTTGGATCGAAAGCCAGCGTCCGAACATGAGTAAACCTGCCAGAGTCAGCCCTTCGACTCCGTTCGCGCGGTCCTTACGCCAACCTCCTATCTGTCGGAGAAACTCAATCCCTTGGTGCTCCAGCGCTGGATGGCCTGGTTTTATGTCGCTAAGCATCTGGCGGTAGATACGCAGACTGTCCGGATCAATGTCCGCGAAGTCGTAATTCGGCAAAATCCGCTCGTCCCGACAGTCCTCCACTTGCTCTGCGAACATGCGGCGAACATCTTCCTCAGAGCAACGCCGATCACCCTCATGTAATCGACGATAAGTGTTACCTAGCGGCTGACCATTGAGAAATACCGGCTTCTGCTTACGCGAAGCTGCCGGGATTTTCACTTCAAGTACCTGCTTGCCCTCCAGCTCTCTGACGACCACCTCCCGGTCAGTCAGCAGATTGACACTGACCTTGGCCGGATTGTTGAGGGTATTGAACAGGTCAGTACGTACTTTCTCGATATTTGATAGGCCTGCAACGCTGAACCGCCCATCCTTCTCGCGCACGCCTAGCAGTACTACCCCACCCTGAGTGTTAGCAAAAGCGGAGTAGGTTAACCAGAAATCCTTAGGCAACTCTCCCTTCCCATCCTGCCCCTGAGCGAGCTTGCATTCGAGCTCGACAGATTCAACCAGCGAGGGCAGGTCTTCAAGGGTGTGGGGATTGAGTGACATCAAAGACTTCCTAAATGATCAGCCTGCTTCACGTAGCTGCAAAAGGTCGAAGAAAAGACATACGTGCGGGGATTGTACTCAGTCTTCCATAGTCGCACGCAACTCGACGAGCGGAGACTGATCATGAACTGGTGGAGCCGATTCCCAGTCACCCATCAGCAGGAGGATGTCACTCCTCACGACTCTGCACGAATGTCACACGGCCAAAAGCCAATCGCGGCGCAGCAAAGTAAGCGTACGTTCTCGAAATCTCGATGATCCGCTTGTCCACGCGGGTCCATCCAAGCAGGGCTGCAAAGCCGCCCTGCTTGGATGGACCTCACTTAAAAAATCTAAAGCCCACACAAGTGTCTGTGGAAAACCACTGATTTCCACCGGTGGATAATTTCATCCACAGCCGCAGAACTCCCAAAAATTCGAGTCTTGACCCGAATTATCCACAGGCGTAGAAAAGATCGGGCAAAGCGCTGTCGTTGACAGCAACCCAGGTAGCCAGAACCTTTAAGGCTACGCCAACCGTGGTGGTTCTCCCAAAGTGCGATTAGCGTCCGGCGGCTCGCACGGTCACAGCGATGTGATGGATGCCTACTTTTACCAGTGTGCCCACTGCGGCAACTCATCCCCCTTCATAGCTGCCCTGCAGCAACCTATCCGCGTGGCCATTTCCTTGCGCCAACCTGCGCCCGTCTCTTTTTCCCGGAAAGAGACGGGCGCTCCTACCGCTGCTGCAGCCCAACTCGTACAAGGCTTTGCGGCATTCCCCCTCGTGACAATCGGCGTGACAAACACCGGAGTCACCAGCAACAGCGATGCAGATGATGGTGCCGCAGCCCATGGAATGGACTGCACCTGACTGACAGTCAGGCATACCCCAATCATCGCATCACTGCCTTCACCTGACTCAGGATCTCGCGGCGCTTGGTCTCGTCAGCCAGTGCAGCCTCCACCCGCCATCTTCGGGAGTGCTCAGGAGGCCAGATCATGAGATGCCCAAGCTCCCGGTCGTAAAGAGCCGCCAGTCCCGCGTTAGTGGACAACCCTCACTGGTCGCAGGGGCCTTGATCCCTGATAACACTCAACATTCTTGGCGGGATGACGTGGGGAAGTTTTAAAGGTTTGGCTTCGAGAGGAGTTTGATCATGGCACTGGTAGGTAGACGGGACGGGCGGAATTTTGGGTATGGACGACAACTGAGTTATGCCGGGCCGCAGGCGTTAAAAGACATGTTCGGCGGAGGGCATTACGGGACCGTCAAAGCGCATAGTGATCGTTGGCTGGCATTTGTACGATGGTGTCGGTCTGAGGATGGGCCCGGGTTTAATGATGCGAGGCAAATTGATTGGCGGACCTTGCTGGACTACGCCGGTCATCTGTGTGACCAAGTTGAACAAGGCGCCATTAGCATCGCCACCGCGCAAAACCGGTTGTCCAGCGTAAACCGAACCATGGCCGCACTTCGCGGTGATCAGTATGTGAAAGTGCCGAGTCCGAGCAAGACGCTGGGAATGCGGCGGAACAGTGTTCGTTGCTCGGTGCCGCAAGGCCAAGACCACGAACACGTGAAGCGGATCGTCGACGTGCTCTGCGAACACCAAATGCCGCGCGCGGCGGCCATCGCCCAGTTGGCGCGAGCCACCGGCATGCGCTTGCGCGAGGCCATCTTGGCCGACCTTCCGCGCCTGCGAAGAGAAGCTGAACACTACGACAAGATCAACATCCAGGACGGCACCAAAGGTGGCCGCGGCGGCGCAACCGCGCCTCGTTGGATCAGGGTGGATGACCATATTCGCGAAGCGCTCAGGTACGCCGAACAGGTCTCTCCCGACGGTAGCCGCAACCTGCTGGCACCGAACGAGAGCTACCTCGATTTCCAACCGAGTGTCATACGCCCCGCCCGAGACATCCTCCATACGCACAACCTCAAAGGCTTCCACGAATTGCGCGCGGCTTATGCATGCGAACGCTATGAGCAGATCACCCATCACCTAGCGCCCATCAACGGTGGCAGGGGCAGGCGCCTCGATCCACGCCTTGATCGAGAGGCACGCTTACAAATCAGCTATGAGCTGGGACACGGTCGAATCGACGTGGTATCGGCGTATATCGGTGGTCGTGTATGAGTAAACCATTCGATATGGAGATCTTCTTGGCTGGGGTACTGACTGGAGCACATGCCACACGAGAACGTCACATCCGCCAGGCAAAGACTATTCAAGCAGCCATTTCTGAACGCTGGAACCGAGATAATCCATGGACATGGCAAAGAAAGCATCTCGTTTGGTTTTTGAACCACCACATGAACTCAAACTCGAAATCGACGCGCTACTACTACCTGCTGACCACAAGCCTGATCACTCTGCGCCTAGGAAAATCCTGGAATTTTCAACGTTAGCCGAATGCCAGCAACTGCGCGCTCTGTATCCCTAACTGGCAGATTGAGCCAGCCAACAATTTGATTGGGATTAGGGCGGACCTCTTGAGACCCTGAACCTAACCTCTGTTGTTTGATAACCTCTATGTTTTACTGATGGACTGAGGGTTGTAGTTCGAGGCTACAAGCTTCACCTGAGACGTAGAGGCTGAAGGCGGTGATAGACACTAGTCTGGTGGCGAAGCTAAGGGCTGAGAATGCAAGATTGGTTGCCTTGCTGGATGCTCATGGCATCGAATGGCGCCCGCCTGCTGAGCCAGTCAAGATAGCGATTGTCCAAGCAGAACAATCACGGCAACTCGATACTGATGGAAAGCTTGCCCTATTCCGAAGCTTGTTTCGTGGTAGGACGGACGTTTATCCCATCCGCTGGGAAAGCAAGGCAGGCAAATCAGGATACGCACCCGCTTGCGCAAACGAATGGAGGCCTGGCGTTTGTGAGAAGCCCCGAATTAAATGTGGCGACTGCGGTAACCGCCAGCTGCTTCCGCTGACCGATGAGGTGGTCTATCGCCATCTGGCGGGCGAAGTGGTCGTTGGTATCTACCCCCTACTCTCTGATGACACTTGTTATTTTTTGGCAGTCGACTTCGATGAGGCCGAATGGCGTGATGATTCCAAAGCTTTTGTACAGTCATGCCACGAGCTGAACGTCCCGGTGGCGCTGGAAATATCGCGCTCAGGCCTAGGGGCTCATGGCTGGATTTTCTTTGAGCGTAATGTTCCTGCCTGCGATGCGCGCCGCCTCGGTGCCGCAATCATCAGTCATGCCTGTGAGCGCACCCGCCAGTTGGCGCTCAGCTCCTATGATCGACTGTTTCCAAACCAGGACTATATGCCCAAAGGCGGCTTTGGAAATCTCATCGCGCTCCCTTTACAAAAGCGGGCCAGGGCCCAAAACAATAGCGTTTTTGTAGACGACTCGCTTGAGCCTCATCCTGATCAATGGGCCTTCCTGGCATCGATTCAGCGCATGAGTCCAGAAGATATCCAGCCCGTTATTATCCAGGCGATGGGTAATCGGGACCCTCTAGGGGTCGCCTATGTCGATGACGAAGGTGATGCAGAACCTTGGAAAGATCGTGAATCGAGATCACGTAAATTGACATGCCCGTTGCCTGCTGCTGTCAACATCACGCTGGCTAACTTAATTTACTTTGAAAAGTCGGAATTGCCACAGCCATTGGCAAACCAGCTTGTCCGGCTCGCTGCCTTTCAAAATCCTGAGTTCTACAAAGCGCAGGCCATGCGCATGTCAGTGTGGAACAAGCCAAGGATTATCGGCTGTGCCCAGAACTTCCCCAAACATATTGCGTTACCACGTGGCTGTTTGGATGCTGCGCTGGAGCTTTTAGAGGAAAACGGGGTTACCCCTATTCTTAAAGACGAACGCTTCGCGGGCGACCCCATCGACGTGAGCTTTCTCGGGACCCTGCGTTCTGACCAAGAGGCTGCTGTCAGCGCAATGCTAAGTCATGACACCGGTATCCTCTGCGCACCGACAGCTTTCGGTAAAACGGTGAGTGCTGCTGCGTTGATTGCCGCACTTGGCATTAACACGTTGGTGCTTGTGCATCGGACAGAACTGTTAAGGCAGTGGCAAGAGCGCTTGCAGGCGTTCTTGAGAGTTGGGAATGGTGTCGTTGGTACTCTTGGGGGCGGAAAAGCGAAGCTTACCGGCATCATCGACATTGCCGTAATGCAGTCGTTATCGCGAAAAGGCGAGATCAGCGATCAGGTAAAAAATTACGGCCAGATCATCGTTGATGAGTGTCATCACCTATCAGCAGTGTCATTCGAGGCACTACTGAGGAGCGCGACCGCGCGGTACGTACTGGGACTCACAGCAACCCCAGTGCGCCGAGATGGGCAGCAGCCCATTATTTTCATGCAGTGCGGACCGATCCGACATTCTGCTGCTCGACCAGCGAGTGCGCCCCATGACCTATCTGTCGTGCCTCGATTGCTGCCCAAACCAATAGTGGTCCCCGACGGCTTTGGGATTCAGGACGTTTTTCGGCGTCTAGCCGACGACTCTGAGCGGACAGCCAAAATCGTCTCGGAGATTGAGCTGGCGTACAACGAGGGTAGAAAAATTCTAGTGCTAACGGAGCGGACGGAACATGTGGATGCCCTTGAATTAGAATTGAAGCAGCGCGTGCATAACCTTTTCACGCTTCATGGGCGAGTGCCTAAGAAACAGCGGATTTCCCGTATGCATGAGCTTGAGTCCCTTCCCCCTGATGCTCCACGAGTGCTGTTGGCAACAGGAAAACTAGTAGGTGAAGGCTTCGATCATCCGCCGTTGGACACGCTGGTGCTGGCAATGCCCATCTCATGGAAGGGAATCCTTCAGCAATATGCGGGGCGGTTGCATCGATCACATGCCGATAAGGCCGACGTGCGAGTGATCGACTTCGTTGACGAGGGTAATGTCGCGCTGATGAGGATGTGGGATAAGCGCCAGGCGGGTTACAAAGCGATGGGCTACCGCATGGCTGATTCCATGGCCACCATGGACCTACTCTAACTCTAACGTGGTTGACGTTTGACACATCAACGGCCCCACTTTCATAGACGAATGACCGGCCGTTGTGGGGTCGACTCCGGCCCTTCGCCGTTAGTCAAGCAAGATCCTCAGGCGTACGAGAACCTTGAGGTAGCTTTAGAGGTAGAGTCGTACAAATCTTTAAGTATTAATCAGCTGATTCAATAGCTTATGAAATAATTCGACTCCTGGTGCCGCACCATACAAAACGAAGCCCTCGTAGAAATACGAGGGCTTTGTTGTTTCTGGCATCCAGAAAAACGGCACCTGTAGATACTGCCTCCCCCCGCACCAAAATCTCTATATCACCGCCCGGCCTCCGAGGTTCATTCAGATCGAGTGGAGACTTTAGTTTTCCTGGATTAGTGCCACTTCAAGGCGGGCATCACTAAGCAACCGGTCAGCCCGTATACGTGAGTAACTGCGTAAGCATCAGCACCAGCGGAATAGTGACGGCAGCAAATAATGTCTGGACGGTGATAATGCCCGCGGCCAATTGGTGGTCCCCTCCCAGCAGCTTAGCCATGATGTAAGCGGACGGCGTGCAAGGCAATGCATTAAACAGCACCACCGTCGCAAGCACCGCACCAGAAATGCCGAGGGATGTGCCTATGAACAAGGTGGCCACTGGCACCAGTAGTAACTTCACGAAAGAGGACTGCATCACCGGCCCGTGTCCGGCCCTGGCCGCCCGAATGTTCAGACCCGCGCCGACAGCAAGCAGGCCCAGAGGCAAGGAAGCGCCACCCAATATCTTCAAGATGCTGTCAATAGCGACCGGTAAAGATAGTCCGCTGCTGTTGAACAACAATCCAGCCAACACAGACAAAATGACCGGGTTTTTGACCAGAGTTTTGATAATTTGTGGCCAGCCAGGCTTGCTACCCTCCCCATAGTGCATCAGGACTACGATTGAGGCTACGTTCAGCAGGGGAATGGCTACGGCAATACTGATAGAAGTCACCGTCAGCCCGGTATGCCCGTAGGTGGCAGCCGCAGCCGCCACCCCTATGTAGGTATTAGGGCGCAACGCGCCCTGCATGACCGAAGAGAAAATCGGCCCGGATTGCTTTAACCATATCCGCCACAGCCAAAGTGCTACTCCACCAATAAACACCGCCCCAAGTATCGAAAACGCAATGGGCTTGACCGGAAACTCACTCAAGTCCGCCTTGCCGACCAATGAAAACATCAAGGCAGGAAAAAGGTAGTAGTAATTAAGCTTTTCACAAGGGAGCCAAAAACTGACATCAATGAGGTTCCTGACTCGAAGAATAACCCCCATAGCAATGAGGAACATTATTGGCAGCAGGGACAGCAAGGTAATTACCATCATTTAGTTACAGATATCCTTTGGTCAAAACAATTACTCCGTATGCTGCAATAAAGAAAGTGACAAGCCTTTCATAAGTGAAAGAGCTGGTTTTTTTGAAGATCAAGCTACCCACGACAAGATAGACAAATAGAGCCAGCGGCGCCGCAACAAAGCCATACAGACTTAACGCATTAAATTTGAGAACCGCGAGTGTAGACAATTGTATTAAGCCGAATGCCAGGTAATAACGCGATATCGTCGTGCGTATTTCAAGCTTACCTTCTTGGGTGGAAGATGCATAAAGGGCAAGCAGTGCTCCTCCCATGTTGGTAAGTCCATGTACCGAGCCCATGACCACAACAAATAAGCGTTCATTTTTGCTCAATAATTGTTTCACCTTCGCCCTGAACGTTGGGCTGAGACGGACCAGAGCGGAAAACAGTAATACTCCGCCGACCAGAATATCGATATTGATTTTCAACTTAAACTTAAGTATGAACGCCAAAAAACCAAGCACAAAAAGCGTACATATGGCTATATTTTGTTTTTCTCGTCTCTGAAATGCGATGGAGCCTGATGTGATGACTTGTGTTAAGGAGATCAATACCGAAGACGGCAGCAACAACGCCAACACCGTCGAAAACTCAAACCCTAGCAATAATAATGTAGGTGTCCCGAAAACCAGAATCCCCATGCCGAATATAGATTGGACGATTGCAAAAATAGCCACTATCAAAAAATAGAGATATTGATCCTCCATTTACGCGACCTCAATAGCGGCCGAACGTTGGCGCTCACCCACATTGCCCAACCACGACTGTATATTCAGCGTCCGCAGCAAGTTCCCACTCAGATGCGCGTAATCAGATTGTGTACTGAGGATCAACGTGTAGTCATCTTCACGTACCAACCGACGCTCAAGCAATGTTTGTATCAACTTGGCGTCTTGGGCGCTACTGGATAAACCCGCCAGATCCAGTGCAATACCCGTGACGCCGGGAAACAGATTCCAGCTACGCGTTACCGCAGGATCGTGCCCCACCGCAATAACCGGAATGCCGCTGCCTGACATGGATGCGATTCTCACGCCGTACCCTGAGCGTGACAACACTATGATTTTCGTCACCGGAAGCGCTTGGGTAAGCGCCTGTATGGCGCTGCGGATGTCATTTTTCTTATCTGGCAAAGCGGTTTCCCGGTGATTTGAGATATACCTTTCAGCCAGCTGCGATATCCCGGAAATCCTGGAAACTGCCTCCACTGGATATCGACCTACGGCTGTTTCGCCAGACAGCATTACCGCCGCGGCCCCATCGAATACCGCATTCGTAATATCACTAACTTCCGCCTTGGTCGGCAACGGGTTTTCGATCATGCTGTGCAGCATTTCAGTTGCGACTATCGTGGGCTTGCCAGCAAGAGTGGCTGATCTCAATATTTGCTTTTGATAAATAGCAACCCGATCAATAGACGTTTCAACTGCCAAGTCTCCACGGTCAATCATAATGACATCGGCTGCAGAAACGACTTCTTCCAAATGTTCAATGCCGCCGGCATTTTCAACCTTGGCGACGATTTTAGGAGTGTGCCCATCAATTAGGGAGCGAATGGCCTCGATATGCGCTTTGCTTTCCACAAAACTGATGCCGATGTAATCAACACCTTGTTTTTTGGCAAAGGCTATCATGTCCCTATCTTTGGCTGTCACCAGTGATTGGCCGAGGTCGATCCCTGGAACATTTATACCTTTACGGCTTTTGAGCTGACCATCCATGTCTGCACGAACTAATATGTCGCGTCCCGTAACGCTGATGACTTCAAAGGAAAGTGTGCCATCGTCTGCAAATAGCTTAACTCCCGCCGTCAATCGCTCATGTAGTTTATCGTACCCCACCGGTACCTTTTCTTTTCCGGTGTGGTTGGTATCAGTCGTCAGAATAATAGTCTGACCTGCCAGGAACACCGGTTCATGTTCTAACTGCAGGGTTCTTATTTTACGTCCAGGTATATCGAGCAAGATGGGTGTGTCGGGGAGAGTGTCACGTATCAATGCGATGGTTTCTTCGTGCCAGGCAAGATTGCTGTGCGAGCCATTAAGCCGTGCCACCGACATACCTGCCTTGCTCAGAGCGCGTAAAACTTCAGGACTACGGGACGCCGGACCTATTGTCGCTATCACTCGTGTTCTTTTCATATAAATCACCCTATCCATGTTGGTTGCGGCGATTTATGTCACTTTTATGACATGAACGGAAATACATTTAATCGCACTCATTGGATCCAAAAGTAATAAGGCGTGATCATGATCAAACTGGAGCGCATAGCAGTTGCTGGCTTCAACGTCGACGAGGCCATCCATACAAAACAAAGCCCTCGTAGAAATACGAAGGCTTTGTTGTTTCTGGCCCCCTCGGAACTGCCGAAGGCCACAATCTTTTGATCTTCAGATTTCGACCCAGAAGCTGATCCAGCTACCTCCCCGGAAGGCCCGCAGGCTGCTCAAAAACATCAGGCAGCCCCAGGAACATTTGTTCCCATGCCCGACGGCAAGAACGGTCGAATTTCGTCGATTTCCGCGACGCTAAGGCGCAACTCCGAGGCTGCAATCAGCCCGTCTACTTGTGCTGGATGGCGGGCTCCGACGATGGCGCCTGTCACTACCGGTTGGCGAAGTACCCAGGCGATGGCGATTGCCGCTGCGCTCACCCCGTGCCTTTCTCCAATGCGTGCCATGACGTCAACCAATGCCAGGTTCGCACTCAAACGGGGCTCCTGGAAATCCGCACTTCGGGCCTTGCGCCAATCGTCTTCGGGCAGTTGCGAGATGCGTTCACGGGTCATGCTGCCGGACAGTAGCCCCGATTGAAGTGTTGAATAGGCCAGGACACCCATCCCCACTTGCTCACAGAATGGCAGGACGTCCTTCTCGATGTCCCGCATCAAGGCGGAGTACGGCGGCTGGAGCGAAACGATTTCTGTCACCGCCTGCGCCCGCTTGAGTTGAGCGACATCGAAATTCGATACGCCGATAGCGCGAATTTTTCCTTGATCGCGCGCGGCGGCCAAAGCCGAAAGTGCCATTTCAATACCTTCACTGCTGGCGTCGGCAGGAAAAGCAGGCCAGTGGATCTGGTAAAGATCGATGGTATCAACTTGAAGCCGGCGCAAGCTTGCGTCGATTTCCGCGAGCAAGGATTGGGGGGCCAGGGAGTGCGAAATCTGCTTCGTGACCGGGTCCCAGACCAGGCTGCCTTTGGTGAACACCAAAGGACGTCGCGAGGCCGGCACCCGACGCAGCAATTGCCCCACTAATTGCTCCGCATGGCCCAAGCCATAAACCGCAGCGGTATCAATCCAGTTCACGCCGCGTTCGACGGCATATTCAAGTGCGCTCAGGCTGTCGTTGTCATCCTGCGCTCCCCAACTGTATTCCCAACCGGTGCCGGCGATTGCCCATGTCCCCAGGCCAATTGGCGAAATATGAAAATCCGATGATCCAAGACGATTCTTTTGCATGGCAACCTCTCCACAAATGATGTGAGAAGTATCTGAGAGATATCTCGTGACGATAAGATAGGTAATCGTATTTGAACTACTGAACGACATTCATGAGTAATCGCCCCGATCTCTCCGAACTCGATGCCTTTGCCGCCGTCGCTCGCCATCGCAGCTTTCGCAAGGCCGCGGATGAGCGTGGCGTTTCGGCTTCCGCGTTGAGTCACGCAATGCGAGCGTTGGAGGCACGCCTGGGTATCAGGCTGCTAAACCGAACCACTCGCAGCGTGACTCCGACCGAGGCTGGTCAGCAGCTATTGGCGACGCTGGTCCCGACCCTGAACCAGGTTAACGAAGCATTGGCGCAGTTGACCTCGATGCAGGAAGTGCCCGCTGGCAAGCTTCGCCTCAACGTGGCGCGTCCGGCGGCTCGCGTCGTGTTTGCGAAAGTGCTCGCACCCTTCGTGGCCAGGTATCCACGTATTCAATTGGACCTGATCACCGATGATGGATTGACCGATATCGTGAGCGGCGGGTTTGACGCGGGAGTCCGCTTTGGTGAAAGCCTGGCCGGCGACATGATCGCAGTCCCTGTCGGCGCACCTCAATCGTTCGTGACGGTTGCTTCGGATGCCTATCTGGCCGCTAACGGAATCGCGCACGCCCCTCGCGATCTGCTCGAGCATGCGTGCATTGCCAGGCGTTTTCCCAGTGGCAAACTTTACGCCTGGGAGTATCAAGCAGACAGGCAACCGATACGGTTATCCGTCACAGGCCCGCTCATTCTGGAAGACGATGCGCTGATGATCCAGGCGGCGAAAGATGGCGCCGGTATTGCCTATGTCTACGAGGAACTGGCGCGCGACGACATCCGCAACGGGCATCTCAGAGAAATACTCCAGGAATGGAAAGCACCACCAAGCCGATTCTTTCTTTATTACTCCAGCCGGCGCCATGTGCCACCGGCCTTGAGCGCCCTCATTGAATTCATCAGAGCGGGCGACGTGCGGACCTGATTTATCTGAAATCCCGTCCGCCGCAAGCGCTAAGCACTTAGCTGCTTGATCCAGTCGAGGCCCGCTACGGTAGAACCGCAAGGACGGTATTCACACCCGATCCATCCTGTGTAGCCACGCTGCTCCAGCGCCGCGAACAAAGCTGCGAAGTCGATGTTCCCGGTTCCCGGTTCGTGACGACCCGGGCAGTCGGCAATTTGCACATGGACTGTTCTGTCATAAAACCGAGCCAGAATATCTGCCGCGTCTCCGGTCAGAAGCTGGGCATGGTAAAGATCGAGAATGAGCCCGACACTCGGGAAGGTCTCCAGCACCTGTTGCGCCTTGCTGAAGTCAGACATGTAATAGCCCGGCATCTCTTGCGTACAAATGACTTCGATAAGCGGCCGCAACCCCTGATCCTCGAAGTACTTGACGGCATACTCAAGGTTGCCTTTGAAGATAGGTCCTGCGTCATCCTGCGTCGTAACGCCAGACATGATGTGGACATCCGAACATGCCAGCGCCTTTGCATAGCGGGCGGCCTGGAGCAAACCGTGGCGAAACTCTTCTTCCTTGCCCTGCAAGGCAGCGATGCCTTTGGTAACGCCAGCCGGTACGGCGAACTGAATCAACGGCAGACTGTATTGCGCCAGGTGGTCGGCCAGGAGGCTCGCGTCGAATTCATAGGGCGACGGGAACTCCACCGCCCGAAAACCCGCTGCGGCGGCTGCTTCGATGCGTTGCAGAAAAGGCAATTCATTGAATTGGAAACCGAGATGAGCATTGAACTTGAGCATTGGGTAAATATTCCATCCTTGGGAAGAAACGAAATCATCGGCCTGGAGCATCCTTCGCAGCTCCAGCACTGCATCAAAACAAAGCCCTCGCAGCAATGCGAGGGCTTTGTTGCTTCTGGGGTGTAAATCAGGTCTCAGTGACCCGCACTCTGCCCGCCATCAACATGCAGAATCTCCCCAGTGACAAAGTTGGCGCTGTCCAGATACACCACAGCCTGAGCAATGTCGCTGATCTCCCCCATGCGCCCAACCGGATGCAAACTCCCCAGCGCTTCATGGGTTTCCTCACTATGCATCGGGGTCTTGATGATGCCCGGGGAAACCGCGTTCACCCGAATCCCGCGCTTGGCGTACTCGATGGCCAAGGATTTGGTTGCAGAGTTCAGCCCCCCTTTGGTCAACGACGCCAGTACCGATGGCACACCGTCGATGGCATGGTCTACCAGGCTGGTGGTGATGTTGACGACGTGGCCGCTGCCTTGTTTTTCCATCTCGGTGATGGCGAGTTGGGTGATGTAGAAGAAACCATTCAGGTTCACCGACAGCACCGCTGCGTAGTCTTCGTGGGTGTAGGCGGTGAACGGCTTGGCGACGAAGATCCCGGCGTTGTTGACCAAGGTGTCGATACGGCCAAAACGTTCGATCGCTTCACGGATGACGCGCCGGGCGACTGCCGGGTCGCCGATGTCACCGGCCACGGTGAGAATGTCCGGGTCGGTGGACGGCTGGATCGAACGCGAGGTGGCGACAATTTTGTAATCCAGCTCACGGAAAGCCTTGACCATGCCTGCGCCGAGACCTTGGGATGCGCCTGTAATGACGATGACTTTTTTCGAATTGCTCATGATGAACCTCAACTAATAAATGATGGTTTGAAAAAGTGATCAATCAGGCTTGGGCGGGTGAATGCGCCATTTGCCTCAGCATCTGTTCGTAGTACTCGACCGATTGCGAACCGGACACCAGGTGACGACCGTTCAGCACCATGGCCGGGACCGAGTTGATGCCGCGCTCGCGATAAAACGCCTCAAGTTCACGCACTTCCTCGGCAAACGCTCCCGACTCCAGCACCTCACGCGCGCCTCCAGCCCCACTTCCGCCGCCAGACGAACCAGCGTCTCGCGATCACTCGGGTTCTGGCCGTCGCGTCATGACTGTCCCTGCGCCTCAGCCAGTTGTTTTCGGTACTGGGTGGTGGTGATACCGGCGTAGCCCCAGTTATCGGTGTCGACTTCTTCGATCACGATGTGGGTCAGGTCCGGGCGCTTGTTGAGGACGCGTTCCAGGGTTTCAGTGATTTCGGCGATCACCTGAGCTTTCTGCTCTGAGGTAACGCCATCGCGGGTGATGCGTACGCTTACGAAAGGCATGAGGAATCTCCAGTGACCTTCTCATCGGGATGATGGGGAGGCGTTGGAGAGAAATGTATTGGGTTGGGTCAGGGGGATAAAGGTGGGGGCGGGAACATCATTAGTGACGTGGTGTAATGAGTTAACAGTGAGATGTTGGGCTTAGCCCAACAATGCTTACATAGACGTGCCGCTATTTTTCAGGTTTAGCGACATAACGAGACTTTTCTACCGCCTCAGAAAAACACTGATCTGAGCGGCCTCAGGCCAGGTTCCAACCTTTATGCTAAATTATGGCTGGCCAATAATTATGGCGTACCCATAAAAAGAGGTAATGCATGAGCAGCATTTTTCAGCGCCCCGAACTAGCTGAAGAGATGGCAAATCAGCTTCTCAATCCAGGTGTTCTCGATGAAGGTTTGCGCTCAGGTCTGTTTCTGTCCGGCCAGCGCAGGACCGGTAAAACGACATTTCTGAGAAATGACCTCATCCCTGCCCTGGAAGAAGCGGGCGCTCTGGTCATTTACGTCGACTTATGGAGCGATACGCTGGCCAATCCTGCGACGCTCGTGCATGACGCAATCCGCCTGCGTCTGGAAGAGCTTCAAACCCCCGGCTCCAGTTTGCTGGAAATGCTCAAGCGCGTTAGCGGTGCAGACGTCGCAGTAGCCGGATTCAAGTTCGGTTTCAAGCTTGACAGCGTTGGCAAGGCAGGTGGGCCCACGCTGGCACAGGCGCTAACAGAAGTCGTCGATCAAGCGAAGACAGATTTGGTGCTGATCATCGACGAAGTGCAGCACGCCATCTCCTCTGACGATGGCAATCAGCTGCTCCTGGGACTCAAAGCCGCTCGGGACGCGATCAATCCTCGCCCGAAGACACCGGGGTACTTTTTGTTTATAGGAACGGGATCGCACCGGGCACAAGTCAGTGAACTGACAGCCAAGCGTAACCAAGCGTTTTCCGGCGCAACGTCGGCGGCTTATCCGGTATTGAAAGGTGATTACGTTGAGTACCTGCTCAACCGGCTCGCGATGACGGTGAAGAAGGAAAAGTTACCGTCGCTTGAGGTTGCCATTGAAGCGTTCAATACCTTGGGGAATCGGCCTGAGGAAATGCTCAAGGCGTTGCGGCAGTTGATGCAGCAAGAAGGTGATCCCGATCTTTTCTTGCCGGTTATTGCCAGTACTTTGCGCTCGGCGGCGGCCGGTATTGAGCTTGAGAAAGTAGAGCAGTTAGGCAGCCTGGCCCAGGCTATTTTCAACAAAATCGCGTCCACGGAAGGCGATGCACGAGGGATTTTCTCCACTGATGCGGCAGCTGAATATTCGAAGACTGTAGGTCGCGAGGTGCGGGTTGAAGAGATTCAACCGGTGGTGATTGCGCTAGTCGCCGAGAACATCATCATGCGGCGTGGGCATGGGATTTATGCGATTACGGATCAGTTTGTTCAGGAGATCTGGTTGGAGGAGCGAGCGTTGATTGAGGCTAGTTAGGGTATTTAGTCATGGATGATGACGAGTACCCGTACGTTTTTCGCGCAGTTTTTTGCGGCCTGAAAAGACGCCGACGCACGGTCCAATACGCACGTTGACACCCGCCTCACAGGGGCAGAAAATTTAATCGAGAGCGCGAAACCGACTGCCTTCAGGTGGCAATAGTCGACGTAGGAACCCCGTTGATGACCTGGAAATCAACGCTTGGCAAGACCTCTCCTCCCCTGCTTGAGGGAGCACAATATCAAGCACCTTTTCATGAAAGCAGCCTGATCAGGCTGCTTTTTTTTGCCTTGGGAAAAGGTCTCGTTGATAAACCTCGATCCTGTGTAAGCCTCCAACCATCGGACGCGGAATCATTTCGCTACTAAACTCGGGACAAGCATGCTCAGGTGCAGGATCATAGCCAGCACGCGACCGACGCCCACCGGGCGATCAGGTACACAACAATAGCCAGCCCACTTTAGAGGGCATTACCCAAATGGATAGCAGAACCTTACGTAACCTCATGCGCATTGTGCAGACCGGCTCATTGTCGGCGGCGGCAGAGCATTCCTGTTTGACCGTGCAGGCCTTGGCCGCACAGTTGAACAAGGTCGAAGAGCAGTTCGGTTTTCGGTTGTTTCGTCGCTCCAACAAGGGGCTGACTCTGACAACGCAGGGCACGGAGCTCACGCCCTACATGGACAAAGTGTTGGTCGCCACGCGGCAACTGGAAGAAAAAGTCGCCGCGCTCAAGGTGCCTGGGCAGCGCACGCTCAAGGTTGCACTTAACACCACGCTCTCGGCTGACTTCAACCGGCGAATGATCGGACGCCTCATTGAGGTGTTTCCTGATTATCAGCTGGAATTCAGCTACGCGGAGTCGATGGAAAACCTCAGCAAGCTGAAGAATGAGGACTTTGACCTGGCCGTGCTGATCGGGCCGCAACAACCTGGGTTACCCAGCATTGCCCTGCCCGATGTGCAGGTGCAGGTGGTGGGTGCTCATTGCGGTCAGGAAAACGATCCCCTGATGCTGCTCGGCAATAAGTTTCAGGTTCGTCCTGCCGACGATTGTCCGTACTCCCACAGCTTCTTGCGTTTTCTCGACGCCGGCCTTGGTAATTACGAGTCAGGCAAGCGGATGATCTATTCCTGCAGCGAGACCCTGACCCTGTCATTGATCACGCAAATGGACGGCCTCGGCATGGTTTCCCGTGAAGCGGCCCTGCGTAACGGCTTGACCATTTTCCCGGGTTTCGAGGATTCCCTCGAAGTGCGGCTGGCGGTCAATAACCCTGAGTTGTCGGGCCAGGCCCTGAACGACGTGGTCGCTCTGTCGCTACATGAACGACCCGAGCGCGATGTACGCAGCCGTTCCCACCGCTACGCTGAGAAAGAGGTTTTTGCTGAAATACGCACATAACAACGTCGGAATGGCTGCATAAAATTCCGGGCGATCGAGCTGCACCTGCTGATCCTTGATCAACAACGGTGTGAGGCTGATGGCAGCGACGATCGCCACCGGCAGGTATTCCAGCGCCCGGGCGACCAGGGGTGGCCAATGGTCAGTGTTCACCTGCAGCGGCAACGCACGCGGCAGGAAAGTCACGGCCATCATCAACGCGACGACCAGGATCAGGAACGTTTGGTCAGGCATACACCCACTCCACAGCCCACGAATGTGGCGATGAACACGTTGAAGGGTGAGTTGCCGATCAGGCTCAAGGCACCCATGCAGGCGACCGCGGCCAGTGCGGCGATCAGTTTGTTGCGGGTGTTGCACAGCGATACCAGCACATAGAGCATCATCGCGGTCAGCGCATAGTCGAGCTGATATTTGATCAGGTGCGCCGCGTACTGCGCGCAGATTGCTCCCAGCAAACCGCCGAGCACCCACGATGTGTGGCAATACAGATTGAAGCCGATCAGGTAACGCACATTGACCGGCGAGCCCTTGCCCAGTTTGACGCTGTGGAAGGCAAACGATTCATCGGTCAGCCCGCCGGCATAACACCAGCGCTCGAGACGACTGAGCCCCATCGCCTGCAAGGCCTTGGCCATGTAGACCGACATCAGCATGTGCCGTGCATTGATCAGAAACGTGGTGAGGATGATGGTGGTCAGCGATGCGCCGCTGGAGATCAGCGCCAGGGCGGCGAACTGCGAGGCACCGGCATAGACGAACAGGCACATCGCGACCGGCAGCCATACAGGCAATCCGGCATTGACGGCCATCAAACCGAACACAAACGACACCGTGAAGTAGCCCGCAATCACCGGGCTGGCTTCAGCGAAAGTGCGCGAGGGCTGGGGCTCGACCATCAGCGGCTGGCTGCTGGACGTCTCATTCATAGGTCCCTCTCAAAGGTAGTTTCGCCGCACGGCTCGCAAAAGCCTTGGGCACTCCAAAAACGTTTGCCGGCAAGGTTAGCATCGTCAACGAACAGGAACATCCGCAGCACACCGACCCGTTTCATGTCTGCCGAAGCCGCTTCCACCAGGCGCTGACCAACACCCTGGCTGCGATACACCGGGCTCACCGCCAGGTGATTGATGGTGCCGCGGCTGCCGAGCATGCCGCCCAACACCGCGCCGACCACTTCGCCATGGATATCGAGCGCGAGGAACGCGGTGGTGGTTTTCTGCACCAACACACCGCGCAGGCATTTGGCGTCCTGCCATTCACAGAACGACACTTCTTCGAATTGCCGAAAGAAGCGTTCCAGGCGCTGGGCATCCTTGGCCGTCGCGCGCCACAGCATCACCGGTGCAGGGCATTCGGCGATGTGCGTCATGGGATCGAGCTGTTCAGCGAACAATGTCGAAAGCGGTCCCGGGCCGCGAGAAGGAAATAGCCAGAATCTGCCGATAGGCCATTTCGTGAGCATGGGTGTTGCGTGCCGGTGTCACGTAGTGACGCATGTCGCGATCGAGGAAGTAGGTGGTGTCGAGGATTTCCAGATAAGTCGTCGCCGCCAGCTGTTCCTCTTGGGCCGAATACAAACGGCTCTCCGCCCCATCCACGTTGTTGCGGCCCCAGAAATGCACACCGCTGAACGGATAACCGTCGCAATGAATACCTTCAGGGGTAATTTCCAGTTGCTTGCCTGGCTTGATTTCGATGCGGATCTGATGGATCTGGCATTGCCAGATTTCGTCGTGCAACTCTGGCGGCAATACGTTTTTGTACACCTCGAAATCCGCATCGATGAGGCTGCGCATCACCGGCGAATTGATGACTTCATTGGAGAAGTCCTGGAAGTGCCGCTCCAGTCCGCCGACGTAGCTGTTGTTGGCCTTCGATTGCACGTAGGCGCGGTGTTCCAGCTGCGTCAAGTCACGGGTGACCGGGTTGTATTCGAAATCGCTGTAACGACGGAAACGCATGCCTGCATCGGCCTGGCCGTAATAACTGTCCGGCTCCATGCTTTCCCAACTTTTGGTCAATCTGACGAAGTCGGAAAAATGACCGAAGAGATTGAAGTCGGCTCCCTGGACGTTGACATACTTGTCGCGCCGTAGCGATTCGCCAACTTCTCTGTTCAAAACGATCATTACTAGGTCTCCACTGCATTTAGCGGCTTAATCTAGTAGGTGCGGGATTTGCGGCCCATGAGAAAGAATTTCAGGCATATCAAGCGCTGATTGAAACGCGCTATGAAGTTGCTTTAATTCAACTTTTTACGATCGAAAACAGCCATTTTTCGTATTTTCTGACGGTCATGAGGCGAAAAAAAACCCCGACCCAGTCGGGGTTTTTATCGAGTCTGAACAACTCAGCCGATCATCAGAAGATGTTGATCGGGTAATCCACGAATACGCGCAGTTCGTTGCCGCTGACGTTGTACTCGCTGGATTTCTGCGAAACGCGCAGGATCGAGCTGCGTACCTTCACGCTCAGGTCTTTGGCCGGGCCACTTTGCACGACGTACTTGAACTGGTTGAAGATCTCGCGCTCGGTGCCGCCTTCGCTGGTGGAGGTGGTGATGTTGTCACCGCGCACGTAGGCAACGTTGTAGCTCAGGCCAGGAATGCCGAATGCGCTGAAGTCCAGACCGTAGCCCAACTGCCAGCTGCGTTCGTCTTCGGCGTTGAAGTCGGACCAGTAGGAGTTGGCCAGATAGATGGTGTTACCACCGTCGCCGACGCGACCTTGACCCTTCTGGTAGCCACCGTAGGCGTAACCCAGGTTGCTGTCGCCGGTGCTGCGTTGGTGAGCGAGAGTGAACGAGTGCGGGCCAGTGGCGAAGGTCGCTGCCAGGCTCCATATCTTGTTATCGTCGCCGGTAGCACCGCTTTCGCGGACATAGGAATCGTCCAGCTTGGTGCGGTAGCCGTTGAAGTCCAGGGTCAGGGACTGATCCTTGTCGATCGGGAACACGTAGTTGGCGTTCACGTATTGCTTCTTCAGCACGTCTTCGACGTCGGACGCGTACAGCGCAGCCTTGAACTGTTCGGTGAACTGGTAGCTACCACCCAACACGTTGATCGACTTCAAGCCACCGCTGTCACGGCCTTCAGCACTTTTGCGCGATTCGGCGGTGAAGCGACCTGCGTTCAGCTCCAGGCCTTTGATCTCCTTGGAGGTGATCAGGGTGCCGGTGTAGCTTTCCGGCAGCAGGCGCGAGTTGTCGTAGTTCAGCACCGGCAAGGCCGGCATCTGGTCGCCATAGGTCAGCGTGGTGCTGGAGAGACGGAACTTGACTGCCGCGCCCCCCTTCGACAGGTCGTCAGCTGCGTTGCCGCTATCACCCTGTTTGAAAAAGTCGATACCACCGGCACCACTGCGGCCCTTGCCGCCATCCAGACGCAGCGCGTACAGACCGAAGGCATCCACACCGACACCGACGGTGCCTTGGGTGAAGCCGGACGAGAAAGTACCGATGGCCGCTTGGCCCCACTCGGCTTTGTCCTGTCGGCCGTCCTTGTAGTCACGATTGATATAGGCGTTGCGCAACAGCACTTTGAGGCTGCTGTCTTCAACAAAACCCTTGGATTCGGCCTGGTCGTTAGCCATGGCCTGAGTGGCGCTCAACATCCCCAGTGCGATCAGGCTGATTCGCTTGTTCAACATGTTATTTTCCTTATTACGGGTTGATACGCGCTGTGTCGAACCACTGAAATGGCGCTATCGCGCTCTTTTTTCACCCAAAAACAAAAAGGCCCGCCCACGAAAATTCGCGGCGGGCCTTTTATTGTTTTGTGAGTCATGGCGGTTAGCCACAGGCGTGGGGCGCATCCTATCCGCGCCCTTAATAAGGTGTCAATTTCATGAATCGTCTGTAAATAGGCGAAAATCGTCTAAGAAATCACTTGTCAGCGATAGCCAATTGCACGGTGTGGCTGTCGACGAATTGTTCGAAATGCGTGACTTTTCCGTCAGCCAGGGTCCACAAGTGGGCGACCCGAGCATTCATCGGGCGGCCGGTGGCTTTGTAGATGCCGCTGTAATTGCCGTAGGCAAACACCTTGTCGCCTTGTGCGACGTAGTTCTCGACCTTGAACTGAAAATCGTCCCATTCAGTGGCCAAACGCTTGAAGACGTTTTCGACGATGGCATCGAAACCGACGTAGGTGCCGGCGCATGGAAAACCCGCCGCTTCGGTCCAACGAGCGTCGTCGGCCAGCGCCGCGGCGGTGTTGCGCGCATTCTCCTGGGAATTGGCGCCTTCGTAGGTGCTTTTTATCAGGCTCAGGTTATCCATGGTAACTCCAGGTGAATTCAATGGGCGCAGCCGTCGAGGCCACAGACTTGAAGCGCGGATGAAGACTCTTTTACCGCAAGCGACTGGCTCAACCATTGAACGAACGCTTGCGGCTTGCCGAGCCAGGGCCCGATATCGACCAGGGTGAATTGGCCATCCTGCTCCAGTGCGAAAGTCGGAAAACCCTGACCGCCAACATTAGCCAAGAGTGCGCGACTGTCCTTGATATGGCGCTCGGTGTCGGCTTCATTAAATGCCTGTTGGAACGCCTCAGGTTCAAGGCCTGTCTGTGTGGCGAGTTCCAGCAGAACGGCTTCGTCAGCGATGCGTCGACCCTCCATGTAATGAGCGGTCTGCAAACGCCCCAGCAAGACTAGCCCGCGCCCAGCGATCTGCTCGGCGGCCAGCACAGCGGCAATCGGCGGCGCGGAATCGAACACCGCCGTCTCATCGCGCAACAAACCCTCAAAATACGCCTCGCCAAACGGCTGGCCGGTGTACTCGGCGATGCGTCGGTCGTGAGGCATCACGTAGTTACGCAGTTGTGGCGAAACGGTCTGGCGGTTGGCACCGGTCATCATGCCGCCACCGTGGGCGATGACAGGCAACACCGCTTGGGCGGCTTGCACCAATGGTTTGGCGCCGTAGCACCAACCGCACAATGGGTCGTAAATGTAGTGAAGGATCATGGGAAAACTCCGGCAACAAAGTAGGAAAACTCAATGCCGGCAGATTAATCCCCAGACAGTTTCGGAAAAACGCTGGAATGGCTTTCAGTCTGTTTCATGAATCGGTCGAATGACCCCGTTGCACCTTTGTACCAATCACGACATAACTTGAAACAATCAAACAAGAGAACCGTTCAAGAATAGTTAACGAAAGTAAATAGCAAGCATTACCATTCGCGCCCTCGAATTTTTCTACCCTTCCGGATGCGCTTCAGATGCCTGCCCCTTCCCGCCTTACGCCCATCACCCTTGGGCTCTCTGCTTTCCTGTCTGCAGGTTTTACCTGCGCCGCCACGACCGTTTTACCCGAAACCTCGATCAGCGCCGAAGCGCAAGTTGACGATCCACGCGTAAAGGAAACCAGCACCGCGACCCGCACCGCCACCCCGGTGCGTTACGTGCCGCAGGCCATCGATTCGGTGAAAACCGCGAACGTCGTGGATTACGGCACCAACGATCTGGGCACGGCGCTGAGCGGCATCCCCAACGTCAGCAGCGGTGCCGATACCCGCTTCGACAGCCTGCGCATCCGTGGTTTCGACGCCAGCAACGACTTCTACCTCGATGGCATCCGTGACGACAGCCAGTACGTGCGCGACTTGCACAACATCGAACGCATCGAAGTCCTCAAAGGCCCGGCGGCGGTGTTGTATGGCCGTGGCAGCCAGGGCGGGATCGTCAACCGGGTCAGCAAGCTGCCGGAGTTCGGTCGTCGCTCGACCATTGAGGCCCAAGGCGGCAGCGACGATCTGCGCAGCCTGTATGCCGACCTCAGCACCGATCCAAGCGAGAACATCAGCCTGCTCTTGAATATGGGCAACATGGACCAGAACAGTTTTCGCGATGGCGTCAGCGGCAATCGCCAACTGTTCGCGCCGTCGATGAGCTGGCAACTGACGCCCGACCTGAACTGGTTGGTGCAGTACGAATACAGCCGCTACAACCGTACGCCGGATCGCGGCATCCCCGGTGTCAACGGGCGCCCGGCAGACGTAGGAAGGGACACGACCTACGGCAGCGAGCACGATTTCATCGACGACAAGTCGCAATCCCTACGCTCGAAACTCAGCTATGAACTCAGCGACAACTGGCAGCTGCGCCATACCCTGGGTGTATTCAAGCTCAACAGCGATTTCGACAACACTTACCTGACGGGCTATACCCCCGCGACCAACAAGGTCACGCGCCAACACTGGCAGCAGGACCTGACCACCCGCAATGTCTATAACAACGTCGAACTGGAAGGCGGCTTCGATACATTCGGCCTGGAGCATCGCCTGCTGACCGGTATCGAGATCGGCAGCCAGCGTCGCGATCCTACTTTATATAACGCAGCAACCTCCGGGCGTGGTAGTTCGCCGGTACCGGCGCTGGATCTGTACAACCCGAATCGCGACTTGCGCCATACCGGGCGGATGCAGGTGTCTAGCAGCACCCACACTGAAGTCGAAAGCCGTGCGGTGTACGTGCAGGATCAACTGCGTCTGAACGATCAATGGCAACTGCTAGCCGGCTTGCGTTATGACACCTTTGATATCGAATCGACCAACAAGCTGCGGGACATTTCCGAAGATCGCGACAGTCACAGCACCAGCCCGCGCGTAGGCGTGGTTTGGACTCCACTGCACAATCACTCCTTCTACGCGTCCTGGACCAAGACTTTCTCCCCGGTCGGTGGCGGCTTGATCGGCATCACGCCAGGCGCGGCCGGCAACAGCAACGACCTGAGTCCCGAGCTGACCAAGCAGAAGGAAATCGGCGTGAAGAGCGACTGGCTCGACGATCGCCTGAGCACTACGCTGGCGATCTATGAACTGGAACTCTCCAACCGTCGCACCAGCGACCCGAACGATCCAACCGTGACCTTGCTCACCGGCCTGCAACGCTCCCGTGGGATCGAGCTGACCGGTACCGGCAAGATCGCTGGCAACTGGTACGTGCGCGGTGGCGTGGGCGTGCAGGACGCAACAGTCGAGAAGGACAACAACGGCTTCGAAGGCAAACGCATCAGCAACGTCGCCAAGCACAACGGCAGCCTGTTCCTGACCTGGAAACCGGAAATGGGCTGGTACGCCGAAACCGGTTTGACCCTGGTGGGCCAACGTTACGCCGACAACCTCAACACCACCGTACTGCCAGGCTATGGCCGTTGGGATGCGTTGGCCGGGTTCCGGCACAAGGATTGGGATTTGCGGGCGGCGCTGAACAACATCACCGATCGCGAGTATTACTCGTCGGCCACCAGTGCGGCGCAGATCCAGCCGGGCGCACCACGGAGCCTGGTCGTGACCGGAACCTACAGCTTCTAACCACTGCAAAACCTTGTGGGAGCGAGCCTGCTCGCGATGAGGCCATTACATTCAACATATTCGTTGATTGTAAAATTGCCATCGCGAGCAGGCTCGCTCCCACAGTTAATTTTCAGTGATTACAAAAAAACTTCGCCCATAAAAAAGCGCCGCCTTCCCGGCAGCGCTTTTATCAATCCGTTGTTTTTCTTCTTATCCTTCCATCACATCCCACAGTGCTTCCAGTTCCGCCTCACTGAATAAACCAGCGGGGTAGCGCTCGATCATCATCCGGCGCGGATCAGGTTCCCTGATCTGACGCGTTCCATTGGACTTCAACCACTGCGCCAAGACCTGGAGCGATTCGCTGTTAACTGCCAGGGGATGCATTGCGTGCTCGCTCACGACGTTCATTTCGGCGTTCATCTCAGCGCTCTCTCCTGGTTTGTGAGCGGCTAACTTATCCAAGGTTTATGACAGAACATCGAAGTTCTCTCCCTCCCCATGTTGCGCCAACGAAGATACAAGAGCTGTGCCAATGTTTTCGAAGTGTCGACAAGTGGATACAAAAAAGCCCGCGGTCCTGACGGGCTGCGGGCTTTGTGTGAAATAACGAGGCTAAATCGTTGCTCAAACGATTCTTCAAGCAACTCAGGCTGTTACAACCTCACTCACTCCTTGTGCGGCGCGGGCTGTTGTTGGGTAAGGCAGTGGATGTTACCGCCCCCCAGTAACAGTTCGCGACCCGGCACCATGACCACTTCGTGTTGCGGGAACAATGCCTGCAAAATCTCTTTGGCCGGACCGTCCAATGGATCATCGAAGCTCGGCGCGATGATGCCGCCATTGACGATCAGGAAGTTCACGTAAGAGCCGGCCAGACGAACCGTTGGATTACGTTCCTGAGTGCCATCTACAGGATCCACGCCAGCACACTCGTCTTCGGTCGCGTACAGCGGCCCAGGAATCGGCATCTTGTGCACCGTGAATGGGCGCCCTTTGGCATCGGTGCTGTTTTGCAGCACGTTCATTGCCGCCTGGCAGCGCGGATAGTTCGGGTCCTGCGGGTCGTCGGTCCAGGCCAGCAGTACTTCGCCCGGACGCACGTAGCAGCAGAAGTTATCCACATGGCCGTCGGTTTCGTCGTTGAACAAACCGTCCGGCAGCCAAATGATCTTATCCACAGCCAGATTGGCGCTGAGCACCGCTTCGATTTGCGCACGGTCCATATGCGGATTGCGATTGCGGTTGAGCAAGCATTCTTCGGTAGTGATCAGGGTGCCTTCGCCATCGACATGGATCGAGCCGCCCTCGAGCACAAAACCTTCCGTGCGGTAGCGCGGGCTGCGCTCGATTTCGAGGATCTTGCCCGCCACCTGCGAGTCACGGTTCCACGGCGAATACAGACCACCGTCGAAACCGCCCCAGGCATTGAAATCCCAATCCACACCGCGGACTTCGCCACCGTTGTTGATGACGAACGTCGGACCAGTATCCCGAACCCAAGCGTCATCGCTGGACATCTCCACCAAACGAATATTCGGCACGTCGAGACGGGCGCGAGCATTTTCGTACTGGCCGGCGGAAACCGCCACGGTCACCGGTTCGAAACGCGCGATGGCCTTGGCCACCGCCACATGCGCGGCTTGCGCCGGTTTGCCGCCCAGGCGCCAGTTGTCCGGGCGCTCGGGCCAGACCATCCAGGTCTGGGTCTGTGGTGCCCATTCGGCGGGCATGTAAAAGCCGTCGGTGCGAGGGGTGCTGTTCAAAGTGGTCATGGTTCAGGACTCCAGGGAACCGTCGAGGGTTTTGATCGCGCCGTACAGGTTTGGGCGACGGTCACGGAACGAGCCCCATGCGCTGCGGATGTGTTCCAGCTCATCGAGGTCGAAACTGTGAACCAGAATGCCTTCTTCTGTTTCGTTCAGCTCCTGGACTTTCTCGCCAAACTGGTTGGCAATGAACGACGAGCCGTAGAAGGTAATGTCGTAGCCGTCCTGCTCTTCGTTGCCGATGCGGTTGCTGGCGATCAGCGGCATCAGGTTGGCGCCGGCATGGCCTTGTTGCACGCGCTGCCAATGGTCGCGGGACGAAATGGTCTTGTCGTGTGGCTCGCTGCCGATGGCGGTCGGGTAGAACAGGATTTCCGCGCCTTGCAGCGCCATGCTGCGGGCGCACTCAGGGAACCACTGATCCCAGCAGATGCCCACGCCGATTTTCGCGTAACGGGTGTTCCAGACTTTGAAGCCGGTATCACCCGGGTTGAAGTAGTACTTTTCGTGATAGCCAGGGCCATCCGGGATATGGCTTTTACGATAAATCCCGAGGTTGCTGCCGTCGGCATCGATGATCGCGATGCTGTTGAAACGCGCGCGGCCGGCCAGCTCGTAGAAGCTGATTGGCAGAACAACCTGCAGCTCTTTGGCGACCTTCTGGAAATGCTTGATGGCGACGTTGTCTTCTACCGTCGTGGCCAGCTGCAGGTAGTCAGGGTTCGGTTTCTGGCAGAAGTACGGCGCCTCGAACAGCTCCTGGATCAGGATGATTTGCGCGCCTTTCGCCGCGGCCTCACGGACCCGCTTTTCAGCGGTCTCGATGTTGGCTTCAAGGTCCCAGGAACAGGCCATCTGGGTAGCGGCGACGGTAACGATACGGCTCATGAATCATCTCCTGGGCAAGTGCTGAGGGTCGAGGGTGGCATCGACCGATGACAGAAAGAGGCAGCACCGGGCGTGGTTCATCCACACCGTGGGCAGTGGCGACTTTATAGCCGATAAAAATCGGCTTTTAAAGCGATAAATATTCTTTCTGTCTAAAATACTCCACTTAAACCCGATAACAATCGATATTTATGCATGCCTTTATGACGCTTTCGCGGGCAAGTCGGATCGCCGCACCGCTCGCTCCTACGGATTTATGTCGTTCGCGGAATATGCGCACGACACAGACCTGTAGGAGCGAGGCTTGCCCGCGAAAGCGATCTCAAGTCTTACAACCCTTCGTCCAACACCTTCGACAGCATGTCGACGAAGAAATCCACGCTCTGACGCGAGGTAACCATCGGCGGTTTGATCTTGAGGATGTTCAGGTAATCACCCGTCGGCTGCATGAAGATCCCCAACTCACGAAGGCGATCGCACAACGCCGTGGTTTCTTCAGTCGCGGGCTCCAGGGTTTCTCGATTGCGGATCAACTCCACGCCCAGATAAAAACCGGAGCCATGCACCGCCCCCACCAACGGATGTCGGTCGATCAACGCTTCAAGACGTTCCTTGAAATACCTGCCCACGACCTGGGCGTTTTCCCAGAGTTTTTCTTCTTCCATCACATCCAGCACTGCCATGCCGATCCGGCAACTGACCGGGCTGCCACCGGCCGACGAGAAGAAGTAACCCTCGGCTTCCAGCGCTTCAGCAATCTCCCGTCGGGTAATGACTGCGCCCAACGGCTGGCCGTTACCCATGCCTTTGGCCATGGTGATGATGTCCGGCACCACGCCCTGCTCTTCGAAGCCCCAGAAGAATTTGCCCATGCGGCCGTAACCGACCTGCACTTCGTCGGCGATGCACACCCCGCCCTGAGCGCGGACCAGTGCATAAACCTGCTTCAAATAACCCGGCGGCAACGAGATACCGCCGGCATTGCCGTACACCGGCTCGCAGATGAAACCGGCTAACTGGCGTTTCTGCTCGGCGATTTTCGCCAGGTTGTGTTCGACGCTGCGCACGTAGTCCGGTGCGCTGTCGACGCCACGAAATTCACCGCGATAGGTGTTCGGCGCGGTCACCGGATGCACCCAGTCCGGACGGCTGCTCAAGGCCTTGGGGTTGTCGGCAATCGAGGTCGAAACCGCGTCCGCCGCCACTGACCAGCCGTGATAAGCCTCCAGCACGCTGAGCATGTCGCGACCGCCGCTGTAGGCCCAAGCCAGACGGATCGCCAGGTCATTGGCCTCGGTGCCGCTGTTGACCAGAAATACTCGATCCATGTTTTCAGGTGCCAGCTTCAGCAAGCGCTCGGAAAACTCGGCAATCGCCGCGTAGTGAAAACGCGAGTTGGTGTTGAGCAACGACCACTGTCGACTGGCAACGGCGGCCATGCGCGGATGGCCATGCCCCAGGACCGCGACGTTGTTGAGCATGTCGAGGTAAGAACGGCCCTGCATGTCGATCAGGTGATTGCGCCAACCGCGCTCGATACGCGGCGGGTCGACGTAATAGTGCTTCTGGGAGCGAGCGAAACTCGCGTCACGGCGGGCCAGCAATGTCTGCGGGTCGAGTTCTTCTTCTGCATCACAGGCCAGGCCCAGCAACACGGCAGGTGAAGGACACAATGCCTGCCAGGCTGCCGCGCGCGAAGGTGTGCAAAACAACGGCGCGTCGAGCTGAGCGCTTCGACACAATTGCACAATCAACGGCCCGCTGACCGAACCCAGCACTTGGCCTTTGACCAGCGCCGCGCTACTGCGTACCGACGGGGTCACACCCCACAATCGGACACTGAGCTCTGGGCCGTCCAGTTGCAGCAGGTTCTCTCCTTCGATATGGATAACCCCGGCAAACGGCGCTTCGACCGCCGTGCCGTCGGGCACTCGCAATGCAACGTGTAACGGGAAAGTATCCGGTTCGCTGGCACAGTCCGGCCGAGTGCGGGACAAACGATACTGGCCATATCGACTGGCCGCCAGACCATGAGCCGCGGCGGCTTGCGTCAACAAACGCAGATCGATCCCTTGCTGCTCCCAGTTACCAGCCTCGAAATGCGGACTGAGCACGCCCAGATCGATCAACGCAAATTCACGCCCCACCAGACTCGGCAACAATGGCGCGAAACCCTCGCTGCCGATGCTCGGCAGGCTTTGACCGACTGCCGTAAGAATCGCCGCCTCCATCAACGCCAACGGCACCGATGTGGCAACACGGAAAATTTCCCACTCATGGGTCAGGTTGTCACGACTGTACTCATTGCCCGGATCGATGCTGACCTGCTGTTCCCCACTCAGCACCAGCACCGCCGAACGCGCAACGATCAGCGGCCAGAGCGCCAGCAATTCTTCATGCTGCAACGGATTGGCCGCGTGATAAGCCCGAACCGCCGGCAAAATGTAGAACGGATCGCCATCGGCATGGTGCAGCAGCGCGGCGCAAGTCACCGACAGATCGGTGATCCGCCAGGTTCGAACCAGATCGCCGAAATCGATGACGCCCTGCAACTGCCATTGGCGCTGCGAATCTCGCTGCCAGACTACGTTGTCGTCGGTGATGTCCATGTGAATCGCCTGCACCGGCAGCTTGTCCACCAAGGGCTGCAAATGGCGCTCGGCTTGTTCGGCCGCTTCAGCAATCAACGCCCGTTGCCGCTCATCCTTGATCACCGGCAGCAAATGCGCGATCAACGCATTGGCGTGGCGGGCGTCCCATTGAAGGGTGCGCTCAAGGCCCGGATGATCGAAACCAGCCAGTGCCAGGTCCATTTCGCCGCAGAGCCGACCGAAACCTGCAACCACTGAATGGCTTAGATGATCGAGATGCGTCAGGGATTGGCCGTCGATGTAATCAAGCAGGCGCATGTGCACCGCCTGCCCCCCAACCTCCAGAGAGAGAAGGTCTGCACCATTCCTGGCCGGGACCACTCGCGGCACCTGCATGCCGGGATGTTCAGCCAGATGCTTGAGCCCTGCGTGCTGGGCTTGCAGCTCCAGCGCCGAATAATCGCCACGGCAGATTTTCAGGACAAAACGCCCCTGGTCACTGTCGACCCGGTAGTTGAGATCCTGTTGGCTACCAAGCGTCTGCAACCGCCCACTCAGCCCATAATGTTCCTCCAGCAGCTCAAGCGCTTGCGCCGCAGACACGTGCGGGCTGGGCAAACTGGCGCGGTGAATCAACGTGGCGAGTGGCATACAACGACCCCTGAAATTTTATTAGGCGCTTATATCGCCACTGCTTCGGGCGATACGCAACCCCTTCCTGGTGGGCGCAAATCAAATGCCCGCACAACTCTCTTCACCGTCCCACTCGCACCCGCCGCCACTTTGCGTGAGAATGTCGGCCATCACGCCTATTGCCGGAGAAACACCATGAATATAGTCACCACCGACCTGCCCGGTGTTCTGATCATCGAACCCAAGGTATTTGGTGACGAGCGCGGCTTCTTCTACGAGAGCTTCAACGCCAAGGCTTTCCAGGAAGCAACTGGTCTGGACACCCAATTCGTTCAGGACAACCATTCCCGCTCGCAAAAAGGCGTACTGCGCGGCCTGCATTACCAACTGGAAAACACCCAGGGCAAACTGGTCCGGGTCACCGCCGGTGAAGTGCTGGACGTGGCGGTGGATATTCGCCGCAGCTCGCCGCATTTCGGCAAATGGGTCGCTGTGCGTCTGTCCGCCGACAACCATCGCCAACTCTGGGTGCCGGAAGGTTTTGCCCATGGTTTCGTGGTGTTGAGTGATTTCGCCGAGTTCCTCTACAAAACCACCGACTACTACACTCCGTCGGCCGAGCGCAGCATTCGCTGGGACGATCCGGACCTGGGCATTGACTGGCAGCTGGACGAAGCACCGAAACTGTCGGCCAAGGATCAGTGCGCCGCGTTCTTCAAGGACGCTGAAGTCTTTTCCTGAATTCCTGTGTGAATTTTCACCGCCAGCGCGCACTTGATCCCAGGTGCGCAGACTGCGCCCGCAAGCCTAGGCATAATGCGTCTGTACCCACAGGCGCTTGATGCTCATGACTCCGACCCTTCCCCGCAGACCTCGCTGGCGCAGCCTGGCGCTACTCGCGTTGTGCCTGGCGCCCTTGTTGTGGCCGCTGGAGCATCTGGCCGAGCGTTACTACCGCAGCGAACTGGCCGGACAGAACCGTCAGACCCTCGACCTCTATGTCGCCAACCTGCTGGGCACCCTGCACAGGTATGAAGTATTGCCGCAGATTCTCGGCGAGCTGCCTGCTCTGCGTGCGACATTGGCCGCACCCGACGAGGGTGTGGTTCAAGGTAATGCCAATCGCCTGCTGAAAAACATCAGTGCCCAGACCGGCGCCGAAGTCATGTACCTGATGGACACCACGGGCAAGACCCTGGCGGCCTCCAACTGGGACAAACACGACAGCTTTGTCGGCCGCAATTTCTCCTTCCGTCCTTATTTCAGTGAAGCCATGGCCGGGCGTCTGGGGCGCTTCTTCGGCCTGGGCACCACCTCCGCCAAGCGGGGTTACTTCTTCGCGGCGGCGATACGTGATCGCGAAAAAATCATCGGCGTGCTGGTGGTCAAGGTCGACCTCGACCACACCGAAAGCCTCTGGGGTAAAACCCCGGAACAACTGTTGGTCACCGACCACAATGGCGTGGTCATCCTCACGTCGCGGCCAGAGTGGCGTTTCCGCTCGACCCGCCCATTGAGCGACCCGGAGCGCGAGGCCATCACCGCGATTCAACCCTATCCAACCCGCGATCCCAAGCCGTTGAATCTGGACGCCAACGCCTGGCTGACCCAAACCCGGCAGATCGAAGAAACCGGTTGGAGCGTCAGTATCCTTGCGCCGCGCACCCTGATCGACCGCCCGGTACGCACAGTCGTGGCTATCGGCGGCGCAACGCTGCTGGTATTGATGCTGCTGCTCGGCCTGATGATGCAACGCCGGCGCCATTACCTGGAGCGGATCGCCTTCGAAGGCAAGGCCCGCCACGAACTGGAGGGCCGGGTCGCCGAACGGACCAGCGACCTCGAAGGCCTCAACCGCCGACTGAAGCAGGAAGTGCTGGAGCGCGAACACGCTCAGCAGGAATTGGTGCGAGCTCAGGATGACCTGGTGCAGGCCGGCAAGCTCTCGGCGCTGGGGACGATGTCGGCGAGCATCAGCCATGAGCTCAACCAACCGCTGGCGGCAATCCGCAGCTACGCGGAAAACGCCGAAGTGCTGCTCGATCATCAGCGCACCGAGGATGCTCGCGGCAACCTCAAGCTGATCAGCGAATTGACCGGGCGCATGGCCTCGATCATCGCCCACCTGCGTGCCTTCGCCCGGCGTGATCGCCACGCCCCGGAAAGTGTTGCCCTGCAACCGGCACTGGACGATGCGCTGGCGTTACTGGCCAAGCGTCGGCGCAGCATGGAAGTCGAGCTGATCCGTGACCTGCCGGCTGCCACCCTATGGGTCGAGGCCGGGGAAACCCGTCTGCGCCAGGTACTCGGCAACCTGCTGGCCAATGCCCTCGATGCCCTGACGGAAAAAGGCCCGCCGCGTAAACTCTGGTTGAGTGCCGAGTCCACCGTCGACGGCGTCAATCTGTACATTCGCGACAACGGCCCCGGGTTCTGCCTGGAAGCACTGGGTCGTGCCGGCGAGCCCTTCTACACCACCAAGACCCGCACTCAGGGGCTTGGCTTGGGGCTGGCGATCTGCGACACCCTGATGCGCGCCTTTGGTGGTGAACTGTCGTTCTCCAACCACAAGGAAGGCGGCGCCCTGATTACCCTGAAGCTGCGCGCAGGCGCACCGGGCGTGAGCCTGCAACCGTCCGAGGACCGAAGTGCATGACCATCGACAACCGCATCCAGGTCGTGTTGATCGACGACGATCCTCACCTGCGCCAAGCCCTGAGCCAGACCCTGGACCTGGCCGGCCTGAAGATCCTGCCGCTCGCTGAAGCCAAAGGCCTGGCCGGGCAACTGGAACGTGACTGGCCGGGCGTGGTGGTCAGTGACATCCGTATGCCGGGCATGGACGGTCTCGAACTGCTGACTGAACTCCACACCCAGGACCCGGAGCTGCCGGTGCTGCTGATCACCGGCCACGGCGATGTGCCTCTGGCGGTACAAGCCATGCGCGCCGGGGCCTATGACTTTCTGGAAAAACCTTTCGCCAGCGACGCCCTGCTCGACAGCGTGCGTCGTGCCCTGGACCTGCGCCGGCTGGTGCTGGACAACCGCAGCCTGCGCCTGGCCCTGAGCGATCGCAACGAACTGAGCGCTCGACTGGTCGGGCAATCGGCGCCGATGCTGCGCCTGCGTGAACAGATCGGTGCCTTGGCGGCGACCAAGGCCGACGTGCTGATCCTCGGCGAAACCGGTGCAGGCAAGGAAGTGGTGGCCCGCGCGCTGCACGACCTGTCGAGTCGGCGTAACGGCCCATTCGTGGCGATCAACGCCGGGGCCTTGGCCGAGTCGGTGGTGGAAAGCGAGCTGTTTGGTCACGAGCCCGGAGCCTTCACCGGCGCGCAGAAGCGTCGCATCGGCAAGTTCGAATTTGCCAATGGCGGTACGTTGTTCCTCGATGAAATCGAAAGCATGAGCCTGGATGTGCAGGTGAAACTGCTGCGCTTGCTGCAAGAGCGGGTCGTCGAGCGCTTGGGCGGCAACCAGCTGATCCCGCTGGACATCCGCATCATCGCCGCGACCAAGGAAGACCTGCGTCAATCCGCCGATCAGGGCCGCTTCCGTGCCGACTTGTATTACCGCCTGAACGTCGCCCCGCTGCGTATTCCGCCGCTGCGCGAGCGGGGTGAAGATGCGCTGATGCTGTTCCAGCATTTCGCTGATGAAGCCAGTGCCCGTCACGGTTTGCCACCCCACGAATTGCAACCGGGACACCGGGCGCTACTGCTGCGCCATACCTGGCCAGGCAACGTGCGAGAACTGCAGAACGCCGCCGAACGCTTTGCCCTGGGTCTGGAACTGGCGCTGGACAACAATGCGCCGGATGGCGGCGTCGGCAGCACAATTGAGGTGGTCAGCGGCGGCCTGAGCGAGCAAGTGGAGAACTTCGAGAAGAGCTTGATTGCCGCCGAACTGGCGCGCTCGCACAGCTCCGTGCGCAGTCTCGCCGAAGCGCTCGGAATTCCGCGCAAAACCTTGCATGACAAACTGCGCAAGCATGGTCTGAACTTCGCCGGCGCCAGCAGCCACACTGACGACCTTGATTGAGCTACCGTAAATTCATCCCCTTCAAACAAAAGGCCCGTGAATGAACCGCGACAGTCGTCACCTGGAATCGATCCTCCATTCTGACATCCCCCTCACGCGGGATATGGGCCTCAAAGTGCTCGACTGGCACGATCAGCAACTGCGCCTGCACCTGCCGCTTGCGGCCAACGTCAATCACAAGAGCACCATGTTCGGTGGCAGTCTGTATTGCGGCGCGGTGCTGGCCGGCTGGGGCTGGCTGCATTTGCGTTTGCGTGAAGAAGGCATCATCGAAGACGGGCACATCGTGATTCAGGAAGGGCAGATCAGCTATCCGCTACCGGTTACTACAGACGCGACGGCGATTTGCCAGGCACCGAGTGCGGCGGTGTGGAAGAAGTTTCTGGCGATGTATCAGCGGTACGGGCGGGCGCGGTTGACGCTGCATTCACGGATTGTGAATGCCGGGAGTGAAGAAGATGCAGTGAAGTTCGTGGGGCAGTACGTGCTGCACCGCTAGGTGTCAGGGCCAACGCAAACCCTGTGGCGAGGGGGCTTGCCCCCGTTCGGCCGCGCAGCGGTCGCCATTCAGACAATGGGGGGTAACTGATATTTCGCGGTGGCTGGACTTGGGGCCGCTGCGCAGCCCAACGGGGGCAAGCCCCCTCGCCACAGGGGTACGGCGTACTCAGGAACGTGCGAGTTTCAGCAGTTTCTCCCGCCAAGCCGCCTTGGCCGGCAGCGCCAGGAAAAACTCATTCAGCAGCGACTCCCGCGCCGGATAGCAGAACGGCTCACCGCTCAAATCCAACACCTCACCGCCCGCACCTTCCAGCACGCCTTGCGCAGCCGCCGTGTCCCACTGCGAAGTCGGCGCCAACCGCGGATAACAATCCGCCGCCCCTTCCGCCAGCAGGCAAAATTTCAGCGAACTGCCGATATTCGCCAGTTGCAGCTCACCCAAACTGTCACTCAACCCCGCGAGTAACCGCTCCTGCTCAGGGCTCGAATGCCGACGACTGGCAACCACCGTGAAGGCTGCGCCCGCAGCCGGAACCTCGCGAACCTGAATCGGCAATGGCTCGGTACCTTTATCGCCACGCCAGGCACCCAACCCGGTACCGCCGACATAAAAGCGCCCGTTGGTCGGCATCGACACCACGCCAAACACCACCCGCCCCTGCTCGATCAGCGCAATGTTGACGGTGAACTCTTCGCTGCCGGAAATAAACTCCTTGGTCCCGTCCAACGGATCGACCAGCCACCAGCGCTGCCACCCGGCGCGCACGCTCTGGGGGATATTGGCGTCCTCTTCGGACAGCACCGGAATGCTCGGGTCCAGCGCCGTCAGCCCGGCCAGAATCACATGATGAGCGGCCATGTCGGCGGCGGTGACCGGGGAATCATCGGCCTTTGCAGTCACGGCAACGTTGACGCGCCAGAACGGCAGGATCGCCTCGCCAGCCTTCAAAGCCAGTTCAACGACTGGCGCCATCAACGGATGGGGAAAATTCAAGTTCACGGCAAAAACACCCCACGCTGAGTCAGTAAGTCACGGGCAAGATACAGCGCGGCCAAGGCACGGCCTTCGGTGAATCGCGGGTTCTGCGCCAGGGACGACAATTCACGCAGGTTGATTTTATCCACCCCCATCGGCTCAGGCTCATCACCTTCCAGGCGTTCTTCGTACAGGTCGGTGGCCAGCACCACCTGGATCTTCTGGCTCATGTAGCCGGGTGACAACGACAACTCGGTCAGATGTTCCAGCTGCCGCGCGCCATACCCGGCCTCTTCCATGAGCTCTCGCTCGGCCGCCGCCAGTACATCTTCGCCCGGTTCGATCAAGCCTTTGGGCAGGGACAGTTCATAGGCATCGGTGCCGCCGCAGTATTCCTCCACCAACACCGCGTGGTCCGCGTCGAGCATCGCCACGATCATCACCGCGCCATGACCAGTGCCTTTGCCGACCAGACGCTCGTAAGTACGCTCCACGCCATTGGAAAAGCGCAATTTCAGCTCTTCGACGCAGAACAAACGGCTGGTGGCGACGATCTCGCGAGCGAGTACGGTGGGTTTCTGGCGCATGGGAGGCTCCTTGGCGTAAGCGGGTTACTATACCCGGCCTATCCTGATTGTTTATCCCGGATATCTTTTTTACCGCTGGAGAAGTTTTATGTCCCTGCTGCCCTGGCATGACATCGATACCGTTTTGCTGGATATGGACGGCACGCTGCTGGACCTTTACTACGACAACCATTTCTGGATGGAGCACCTGCCCCAGCGTTATGCCGAGCTGCACGGGGTGAGCCGGGCCATGGCGGAGCTGGAGTTGCAGCCGCTGTTCGAACGCAATGCCGGTCAGTTGCAGTGGTACTGCCTGGACTTCTGGAGCGCCGAGCTGAAGCTGTCGGTGCGCGAACTGAAACTGGAAACCGCGCACCTGATCGCCCTGCGTCCGGATGCAGACACTTTTCTGGCCGCGATCAAACGGGCCGGCAAACGCGTGGTACTGATCACCAACGCCCACCGCGACTCGCTGTCATTGAAGCTGGAGCGAATTGAACTGGCGCCGTATTTCGAACGCTTGATCAGCTCTCACGATTACGGTTTCCCCAAGGAAAACCCGCAATTCTGGGATGCCTTGCAGGCCGACATCGGCTTCGATCCGGCGCGCAGTCTGTTTATCGACGATACGTTGCCGATTCTGCGCAGTGCGCGCAATTTTGGCGTGGCGCATCTGCTGGCCGTGAGCGAGCCAGACAGCCGCAAAGGGCCGAAGGACACGGCCGAGTTTGCGGCGGTGGGGGATTATCGGGAGCTCATCGCAGGGCTCTGATACCGAGTCGTCTGCTTCGCGGGCAAGCCTCGCTCCTACGGATTTACGTCGTTCGCGGAGTATGCGCACGACACAGACCTGTAGGAGCGAGGCTTGCCCGCGAAAGCCAACACACGGTCTTGAACCTTACTCAGGAATCCGCAACACCTGCCCCGGATAGATTTTGTCCGGGTGCGACAGCATTGGTTTGTTGGCCTCGAAGATTTTGTTGTACTTGTTCGCGTCGCCGTATTCGGCCTTGGAAATCGCGCTGAGGGTGTCGCCCTTTTTCACTGTAACGAAGCGAGCGGCCTTCGCCACCGGCCCGGTCACCGTGATCTGGTCATCCACGCTACCGACACCGGCAATATTGCCCACGGCCAACAGAATCTTTTCCTTCTCTTCCTGACTCGCCACTTCACCGGTGACGATGACTTTGTCGCCCTCGATGGTCGCCTGAACATTCGGATTACCCAGGCCGACCTTGCTGATGTGTTCCTTCAACTGCTCACTGGCATTCGCATTGCCAGGCGTCAGCAGATCAATAAGTTTTTCGCCTGCTTCTTTCACAAAGCTAAAAATACTCATGGTGCATTCTCCTTGGGATTTAGGTTCCAGACGCCAAAGACTAGACCAGCCTTGAGAAGACCGGCTCCCAGCCGACCAATGACCCAACCCCGCGCAGGCGGTAGAATCGCGAACCTTGCCCGCGCCCTGGAGCGAAGATGGACATCAAGCAGCTCAAATTCCTCATCGCTCTCGACGAAACCCGGCACTTCGGTCAGGCCGCCGCGCGTTGTCACATCACCCAACCGACCCTGTCCATGCGCCTGCGCAGCCTCGAAGAAGAACTCGAACTGCCGCTGGTCAATCGTGGCCAGCGTTTCGAAGGTTTTACCGCGCCGGGCGAGCGTGTGCTGGCATGGGCACGTACGGTGCTGGCGGCCTACGACGGTTTGCAGGCCGAAGCGGCAGCCTGTCGCGGCAACCTCGTGGGTACGTTGCGCCTGGGCGTGGTGCCGCTGTCGAGTTTCGACCCGGTACCGCTGATGCATCGCCTGCACGCCGAGCACCCGAACCTGCGCTTCGAACTCTCGGCCCTGAGTTCCGAGCAGATCCTCGAACAGCTGGCGAACAACCGTCTCGACCTCGGCGTGTCGTACCTGGAGCGTCTGGACGGTGAGCGTTTTGACTCCCTGGCCTTCAGCGAAACCCGCATGGGATTGCTTTACGATCAGCGTTTCTTCAGTTTCGGCGACGCGCCCTTAAGCTGGAAATCGTTGATTGAACTGCCGCTGGGCATGCTCACCAGCGGCATGCATTTTCGCCAGTCCATCGACCATAACTTCCACAGTCGTGGCTTGGCCCCCCAACCGTTGCTGCAAACCGATTCGGTTCACCAATTGTTACAAGCAGTACACGGCGGTCTGTGTTGCGCCGTGATGCCGCTGGATGGTGGCCTCGAAAATCTTACCGATCACTTGCGCCTCCAACCCATCGAAAGCGCCCAGACCCTCGCCCGGCTGGGGCTGATCATGCGTCGCAGTGCTCCACGTTCGGCGCTCGCAGAAGCCTGTTTCGCGATCTATCAGCAATCACCGACAGACTCTTGATCGACCCCATCTATCGGCAGATCAGTAATAGCAATTAGACGCGACAAGTTGACACGCCTAGTCTTAAAGCTGACCAAACCGTTGGTGAGCCCATGAACGCCAAGCGCCCTGCCCGCGCGGCGCCTGCCGTTGAAACGCCCGCGACCGCCGCAAGCCAGACGTACAGTTACTGCAACCTTGAATACACCGAATCGGCCAGCACCGCGCTGGCCGAGGAAGTCGCGTTGGCAATTGCCTATAACGGCATCAGCCAGGCGGTCATGTTGGTGACGCCAACGGATCTTGAAGACTTCATCGTCGGCTTCAGCCTCGGCAGCGGCATCATCGAAGACGCTTCAGATATCTACGACCTGCAACTCAGTGGCACAGGTTCGGCGCAATACGCGCAAGTGACCATCGCCAATCGCGCCTTCTGGAACCTCAAGCAGCAGCGTCGGCAACTGGCTGGCACCAGCGGTTGCGGGCTCTGTGGCGTGGAAGCGGTGGAGCAAGCGCTGCCCGACCTCAAAGTATTGCCTGGCGCCCCGCTGCCCCCGGCCGAATGGCTGGACGGCCTGCGCCAACGCATCGGCGAATTTCAGCCGCTGGGCCAACATTGCGGCGCGGTGCATGCAGCGGTGTTCATGAACGGCAATGGCGAATTGCTGCTGGGCCGTGAAGATATCGGTCGACACAATGCCCTCGACAAGCTGATCGGCGGGTTGATCCGCCAGAAAATCCCGACCACTGGCGGCCTGGCGATCGTCACCAGCCGTTGCAGCCTTGAATTGATCCAGAAAGTTTTACGCGCCGGCATCCAGACCCTGGTCAGCCTGTCGTCGCCCACGAGCCTTGCCGTGCAATGGGCCCGTCGACATAACCTCAACCTCATCCACCTGCCGCAGAAAAGTGCGCCGCGGGTCTACAGCCCCGCGACGGAGAATCAAGCGTGAGTCAACATCGTCAAGCCGACCAGAAACCCGTCCCACGCTACAAGCCCTACAAAGGCCCAGCCGGTGGCTGGGGCGCGCTGATCAGCGTCGCCCAGGCCTGGTTGACCAGCGATAACGCGCTGAAAAACCTCCGCATAATGCTCAAGACCAACCAGAACGGCGGCTTCGACTGCCCCGGTTGCGCCTGGGGTGATTCTCCGGAAAAAGGCATGGTGATGTTTTGCGAGAACGGCGCCAAAGCGGTGAATTGGGAAGCGACCAAACGCCGTGTCGACGCTGCTTTTTTCGCCAAACACAGCGTCAGCTCGCTGCTGGAGCAGAGCGACTACTGGCTTGAATATCAGGGCCGCCTGACCGAGCCGATGAGCTACGACGCCGAGACCGACCGCTACAAACCCATCAGCTGGGATGACGCCTTCGCGCTGATCGGCAAACATTTGCAGGGTCTGTCGAGCCCGGACCAAGCCGAGTTCTACACCTCGGGCCGCGCCAGCAACGAAGCGGCGTACCTCTATCAACTGTTCGTGCGCGCCTTCGGCACCAACAACTTTCCCGACTGCTCGAACATGTGCCACGAAGCCAGCGGTGTGGCGCTGGCGCAAAGTGTCGGCGTTGGCAAAGGCACTGTGACCTTCGATGATTTCGAACACGCCGATGCGATTTTTGTCTGGGGCCAGAACCCCGGCACCAACCACCCGAGGATGCTCGAACCTCTGCGCGAAGCAGTGAAACGCGGCGCTCAGGTAGTGTGCGTCAACCCGCTGAAAGAACGCGGCCTGGAACGCTTCCAGCACCCGCAGCACCCGTTGGAAATGCTCACCAACGGCGACAAGCCGACCAACACCGCCTACTTCCGCCCGGCACTGGGCGGCGACATGGCGGTGCTGCGCGGCATGGCGAAGTTCCTGCTGCAATGGGAACGCGATGCGCAGAAGACCGGCGCCCCGGCGGTGTTCGATCACGACTTCCTCAATGAACATGCGGTCAACGTGCTGGAATACATGGGCGTCATCGACGACACCCCATGGGAGCAGATCGTCGAGCAGTCCGGTCTGACCCTGGTGGAGATCGAGCAAGCGGCGCGCATGTACGCCAAAGGCAAGAACGTGATCATGTGCTGGGCCATGGGCATTACCCAGCATCGTCATTCGGTGGCGACCATCCAGGAAATCGCCAACCTGATGCTGCTGCGCGGCAACATCGGTCGACCGGGTGCCGGTCTGTGCCCGGTGCGTGGTCACAGCAATGTGCAGGGCGACCGAACGATGGGCATCAACGAACGTCCGCCGGTGGCGTTCCTCGATTCTCTGGAGCGTCGCTTCCAATTCAAAGTGCCGCGTGAAAACGGCCACAACGTGGTCGAGGCGATTCACGCCATGGCCGACGGCCGATCAAAAGTCTTCATCGGCCTGGGCGGCAACTTCGCCCAAGCCACCCCGGACAGCCCACGGACCTTCCAGGCCTTGAACAACTGCGACCTGACCGTGCAGATCAGCACCAAGCTCAACCGCAGCCATTTGGCCCATGGTAAAGACGCGCTGATCCTGCCGTGCCTGGGCCGTACCGACATCGATGTCCAGACCGAAGGCGCTCAAGCGGTAACCGTGGAAGACTCGTTCAGCATGGTCCACGCCTCCAACGGTCAGCTGCAGCCGCTGTCGAACCAGATGCGCTCGGAGCCTGCAATCATCGCCGGCATCGCCGCCGCGACCCTGGGCAGCAAACCGGTGGACTGGAACTGGCTGGTGGCCGATTACAGCCGCATCCGCGACCTGATCGCCGACACCATTCCGGGCTTTCGGGACTTCAACGAGAAAATCCAGAACCCGGGTGGTTTCTACCTGGGCAACAGCGCCGGCGCACGTCGCTGGAATACCCCGTCGGGGCGGGCCAATTTCCGTGCGAACATTCTGCCCAAAGACCTGGTGCACGAACGCACCCGCGCTACCGGCGTACTGCCGGACCTGATCATGCAGTCGATGCGCTCCCACGATCAGTACAACACCACGATTTATGGTCTTGATGACCGTTATCGCGGGGTGAAAGGTCAGCGGAATGTGATGTTCGTCAATGAAGCCGACATCATTCGCCTGGGGTTCAAGCCAGGACAGAAGGCGGACATCGTGTCGATCTGGGATGATGGCCGTGAGCGTCGGGTGAAGGGTTTCACGCTGCTGGCGTTTGATATTCCTGCCGGGCAAGCGGCCGCTTACTATCCGGAAGTGAACCCGCTGGTGCCGCTGGAAAGCACCGGGGATGGCAGCCATACGCCGACGTCGAAGTTTGTGGCGATTCGGTTGGAAGCGGCGAGTGAGACTGGGTTGATCATGGCCAAGTCGGCTTGACGTGGCAGCAGGTATGGCCTCTTCGCGGGCAAGCCTCGCTCCTACAGATTTTCGCCCTGCAAGGGACACGCAATCTGTAGGAGCGAGGCTTGCCCGCGAAGGCGTCAGACCTGAAAACTGATAGACGAGCACTTTCCGATCGCCCACAAAAAAGGCCGTTTTTATATAAAAACGGCCTTTGCGAAGTAGTTAAAGACCGGCGAAAAACAGTTAAGTTCCACCCAAAAAACAGTAACTTATAGAATTGTGCTCAAGTCGTGTTACTCGTCGGATTTCGATTGTCACAACCATGACACAGCCTCAGGATCGCGCCGTCATCCCCTTGAGGTTCCTCTATGAAGTTCTCCTCGATTCTCTTGTTGTCCCTTGGCCTGGTCAGTGGCTTCGCTTCTGCTGGCGGCACCACCGAAGCAGGTGTGGGCGGCGCATTGGGCGGGGTTCTTGGCTCGGTCGTCGGTCAATCGCTAGGCGGCAATACAGGTTCAACCATTGGCGCGGCCCTGGGCGGCGCGGGTGGTAGCGCAGTCGGCGCAGACAAACGCAGCCGTGGCGAAGCCGCCATTGGCGGTGCGCTGGGCGCAGCAGGCGGTAACGTGGTCGGCCGCAGCATGGGCGGCACCACCGGCAGCCTGATCGGTTCCGCAGCAGGCGGCGGCGCCGGTGGCGCGCTGGGTAACTACATGGGCAACAAGAGCGATGACGACGATGATCGTCGTTCCCATCGTCGTGGTTATGACGATGATGATCGTCGCTACTACCGTGGCCACCCGGGTCGCGGCCATGCCTATGGCCATCGCAAGCATAAGCATCGCTATCGCGACTGAGGCTTGAATCGCCCCCGTTTACCGGTAGATCAAAAAATCGCAGCCCTCGGGCTGCGATTTTTTTTGCCCCTCAAACCGCCAGTCGTTCCAATGCCCCGCGCAATCCGGCAGGAATCGCCATCGGTTGATTCGACGCCCGATCCACGAACACATGCACGAAGCGCCCTGCCGCACAGGCTTCATCTTCTCCAGCCTTGAACACCGCCAATTCGTATTGCACCGAGCTATTGCCCAACTTGCCGACCCGCAGGCCGATCTCGATCCGGTCCGGAAAAGCGATAGAGGCAAAGTAGTCGCAAGCCGAACTCACCACAAAACCCACCACTTCGCCGTCATGGATATCCAGGCCGCCGACTTCGATCAGGTAGGTGTTCACCGCCGTGTCGAAGAAGCTGTAGTAGGTGACATTGTTGACGTGACCGTAGGTGTCATTGTCGTGCCAGCGAGTGGTGATGGACTGGAAGTGCGGGTAGTCGGTGCGTTGGGGCATCGGGTTGGACATCAGTGTTGGTTCCTGGAGTTGGACAGCGAGTCTAAAGCGAAAACCGCGTTATCGTTCTTCGCGAGCAAGCCCGCTCCCACATTGGATCTCGGTCGAACACAAAACCTGTGATCAATGAAGATCCAGTGTGGGAGCGGGCTTGCTCGCGAAGGGGCCTTCACAGACGCCACATAAAATCACACGTCAGCGAACCCTCGCCCCTCTGCCGCCAACTCACCAATCAACCGCGCCGGCGCCCAGTGATCGCCCTGCTTGGTCTCAAGCTGCAACAACCGCAGATGAATATCTTCCAACCCTTGCTGATCCGCCCAGGCCATCGGCCCGCCCTTCGCCGCCGGGAAGCCATAACCGTTGAGGTAGACCAGATCGATGTCGTGCGCCGACGTCGCAATACCTTCCTGAAGAATCTTCGCCCCTTCGTTGACCAGCGCCAGCAGACAACGCTCTAGAACCTCTTCAGGGCCGATCTCACGACGCTGGAACCCCAACTCTTCGCTGACTTCCAGTACCAGCGCATCGACTCCCACATCGTGCTCAGCCTGGCGACTGCCCGGTTCGTAGTGGTAATACCCGTCGCCACTCTTCTGACCGAAACGCCCCAGCTCGCACAAGCGGTTGTCCACTTGAACTTCCGGCGCGTCCTGGCCCTTGCCAGCCAGCTCCCGAGCACGCCATTCCAGATCGATGCCGA
This sequence comes from Pseudomonas sp. GM50, assembly GCF_000282375.1. Classification (GTDB taxonomy): domain Bacteria; phylum Pseudomonadota; class Gammaproteobacteria; order Pseudomonadales; family Pseudomonadaceae; genus Aquipseudomonas. The sequence continues at coordinate 48,939 of NZ_AKJK01000005.1, read as the reverse complement.
CCACGTCGTACATGCGGAACGGCCCCATGGCGAAACCAAAACCTTGCAGCGCCGCATCCACCTGATAAGGCAAAGCGCCCTCCAGCAGCATCTTGCGCGCTTCGAGCACGTAGGGATGCAGCATGCGGTTGCCAATGAAACCGTGGCAGTTGCCCGACACCACGCTGACCTTGCCCATGCGCTGGCCTAGCGCCAGGGCTGCATCAAGCACCGCCGGCGCCGTCTGGGCTCCGCGCACGATCTCCAACAATTTCATGATGTGCGCCGGGCTGAAGAAATGCAGGCCCAAGACCTGTTGCGGACGGCGAGTGGCAGCGGCAATGGCGTCAATGTCCAGCGCTGAGGTATTGCTGGCCAGAATCGCTTCAGGTTTGAGCAGGCCGTCGAGTTCGCGGAAGATCTTCTGTTTCAGCTCGAGGTTTTCGTAAACCGCTTCGATGACCAGATCGACATCGCGGATCGCCGCGTAATCGGCAGGCGCCGTCACCCGTGCAATGCGCGCATCGGCCTCGGCCTGATCGATCCGTCCCTGACGCACGTTGTGGGCGTAAGTCTCAGCCACGCTGGCCAGCGCTTGTTCAAGCATCTGCGGATTGTTATCGACCCATTGCACCGGCACCCCGGCGTCGGCCAGGCACATGACAATGCCACGGCCCATGGTGCCCGCACCGATCACGGCGGCGCGCTGAATATCGAACGGTGTCTGGCTCATGGTTGTTCTCTTGTTAGCGATCCAAAGACAGTCCTCACCATAGTCAGGCGCCGGGCTTTTTTGAAATTTATTCCTGTGATGAGCGACATTCAGGGGATGGATGTGCCATTCATTGCGGGAAGCCCATTCCCACAACCGCTATCTGCTCTGGGGACCCAGAACTCAGGAAGAATCACAAAGGAGTGAACCAGGCCCAAATGAGCGCTAGCCAACAACTTGAATCAGGTTAAAATTTTCTTATCTGATTTGATGGTTTTAAAAAAAATCTTGGCGTGGTAAAAAAAATCTGACCCAGATAGGGGAACTGCGATGGGAAACAGAGTGGGCTACGCCCATTTGATTGATGCGCTAGATCTAAAAGCTATCGAGGTGAAACGGCCTGCGCTCATCCAGCCAGTTACCCGCCTGGAGAAAATCGGCGGTGCGTTGTCCGTTCCGCTGAGCGTTGCGCCAGCGAAAGAAGACTACCTCGCACACATCATGTTTGCGCTAAAGCATGAGGGCGTCAATCTTGCCATTCTGGCTCAGGCACTCCCCCGCATTGATGGCCAAATATTGGTCGAAGCAATAACCGAGGCTCCCAGTAGCGCCTACCTGCGCAAAATTTGTTTCCTCTGGGAGTTTTTCACCGACCAGCACCTGGACTATCCCGACAACCCTCGCGGCACCGCTACTTTTCTATTTGACCCGGACAACTACATCACCGGGCCATCAGTCCGAAACTCGCGCTGGCGAGTCGACTTCAATGGGCTAGGCACACTTCAATATTGCGCAACAGTCGAACGCACAGCTGAGATTCAGACCCTACTCGACTATGACATTCTTGGGCGATCAAAAGCCTTTATTGGCTCCCTTCCAAAAGAAATGATGGATCGGGCGATCAATTGGGCGTATTTGAGCGAAACCGAATACTCGTTTGCAATCGAGAAGGAAGCCCCCAGTGAGCAGAAGGCGCAACGATTTGTGCAACTGCTCCGCCAGGCACATGAGCGCCAGCCGCTTACGGAAGATTATCTCGTCGCCCTGCAGAACAGCGCGATATCCAACCCCTTTGATCGTGCAGCAGCATTCCGACACGAACAAAACCACCTGAGTAATTCATTTCGCGGTGCTGCTGGCGTGACCTACGTGCCTCCAGACCCCGAGCTCTGCCGTGAGTTGATGGAAGAGCTGATGACCTTCGCCAACAGAGCACCAGAGCAACTCGACCCATTGGTCGCCGCAGGCATCGCGTCTTTTGGCTTCGTCTTTCTGCACCCCTTCATGGATGGCAATGGCCGTCTTTCGCGCTTCCTGATCCACCTGGCTCTGTGCCGAAGTGGTGCTCTCGAAAACGGCCTCTTGCTACCTGTTTCGGTCGCTATGAAGCGTGAAGAACAACACTATCTGGAAGCACTACAGTCTTTTTCAAAGCCAGTTCGTGAGTTTTGGGATGTTCGCTGGATCGATGCGGAAACAATGACTTTCAACTTCATCGGTGATTCCAGTATCTATCGCTATTGGGATGCCACCGAGTGCGTAGCGTTCACGATGGAAATGGCCAAACGGGCCCTCGAGATAGAGCTGAGAGAGGAAACCGATTTTCTTCAGCGCTTCGATGCTCTCGTGAAGGTTGTAAACGAAAACTACGACGTTCGAGGCAATCTTTTGTCCAGGCTAGTCATGCAGTGCCTGGATCAAAACGGCATCGTGTCCAAAGGCCGTCGCAAACAATACCAAGGATCAATTCAGGAAGAGGTCTTCGACTTTCTTGAGCAACAAGCTCAGTCGCTATTGGCCGATGCTTACGGTGAGTCTACTGAAGACGTTTGAACGGCCTCTGTAGGAGGCCGTGTTTCAGCTTGGCAGGTGCGACAGGGACCAGTCGCGCACGTCGCCATACGGATAATCCTCCAACGCCGCAAACCCCGGAATCGACCGCGCCTTGAGCTTGGTAAACAACGGCACGCTGATCCCGCACAGAAACCGCGTCACGCGCTCTGCCGATGGAACACTCCCCGTGTGCTGCTCGTGCCTGTGGATAAAATCACCACATAGCGCCTCGAAATTTTTATCCACAAGCGCTGGCAATTCCGGTGGCGCTGGCAGCCGTGCCACGTGGCCGTGACACACGGAACAATGCCCGCACTGCTTCGGTGCGTTTTCGTCGCCGAAGTATTCCGCCAGGCGATAGCCCAGGCAGTGGTCAGTCGCGAACAGATCGAGCATGGCGTGAATCCGAGCGATCTCGGTGCGCTCGTGTTGGGTGAAGTAGGCGTGCAATTCAGCGCTCAGGGTTTGGGAATCAAAGGCCGCTTGCAACAGACTGTAGACCTCGGTCATCTGCTTGCTTTCTACCTCGACCCAACCCTTTTCCTGGAAGTAATCCAGCGCCTTGACCACCCGACTGCGCTCGGCGGAATACTGCTCATACAGCGCATCGAAATTCACCGTGGCCCAAGTCCGTGCGCGACTGGAGGTCTGGATGATCGCCGAGACGAAGTCCTTTCGCTCACCTTCAAATCGGGCAAGCAAAGCTTCGGGTTCCTGCAAATACTTGAAGCGGTATTCGGCGTAATAGGCATAACGCGGTGCGATTATTGCGCGCAACTCCAGCTGTACCAGCAAGGTCTTGAGCGGTAACTGGCGAATGTTGCTCTGATCGGCCAAAGGCCCCAGCAGAAACTCCCACTGCCCCTCGGGCACAGCGGCTTGCAACTCCTCGAGCACGCAACGAATGCCGTCCCGCTCCGGCGTATCACCGTAGACGAAGTTTTCCAGCACGTTGAGGCTGTCGCGGTTGGCCAGCACCAGGCAATCGGATGGCTGCCCGTCACGCCCGGCGCGACCGATTTCCTGGCTGTAGTTTTCGATGGATTTAGGCAGGTCGAAATGCACCACGTTGCGGATATCGCTTTTATCGATGCCCATGCCAAAGGCAATGGTGGCGACGATGCAATTGGACTGCCCGCCCATGAAGCGCTTTTGTATCCCTTCCCGTTGTTCATGGGGCAAACCGGCGTGATAGGCCTCGGCCTGAATGCCATTGCGCCCCAGATGTTCGGCGATGTGCTCAGCGGTTTTCTGCAGGGTGACGTAGACAATACTCGGCTGGCCGGGACGCTGGCTCATCCACTCGACAAGGCGTCGTCGCTTGTCCTGGCCGCGTACCGGTTCCACCAACAGATTGAGGTTGGGTCGGTAGAAGCCAGTGGTCACCACATCCTCGGGGGCGATGGCGAATTTGGCCTCCATGTCGGCAATCACCTTGGGTGTCGCGGTGGCGGTCAGCAGCAGGGCCTGAGGAATGTTGAACTGGCGTTGGTAGTCCGGCAGCTTGAGGTAATCGGGGCGGAAGTTGTGACCCCATTCAGAGATGCAGTGAGCCTCGTCCACCACCAGCAGCGAGATCGGCACCTGCTGCAAAAAATGGCGGAAGCGCTCGTTCTTCAGGCGCTCCACGGAAATCATCAGAATCTTCAATTCGCCGGACTTTGCCCGGGCCATCACATCGCTGGCGTCATCGCGGCTCTGGGCCGAATCGATACTGCCCGCCGCAATGCCGTGGCGCTGCAAGAAGGCTAACTGATCCTGCATCAACGCCAGCAACGGCGAGACCACCAGCGTCAGATGCGGCAACAACAAGGCTGGCAATTGATAGCAAAGAGACTTGCCCGAACCGGTAGGGAAAATCGCCGCCGCCGAGCGCCCGGCCAACACAGCACTGACCGCCGCCTCCTGACCCGGCCGAAACTGTGGATAACCGAAAACCTGTTCCAGGGTGTTGTGCATAAGCTGTCACTCCATTGACCGCTGCGAAGCCCAAAGCCTAGCCGGCGAACGCAGCGAGTCGAGAAAGGTCGGGGGCAAAAACGATACGGGATGATACAGCGGATGGGGTATCGGGATTGCAAGGCTTGAGGGATCGGGCGCCGATCAGATCGCTTTCGCGAGCAAGCCCGCTCCCACAGTGGATCTCGGTCACTCACCAATTTTGTGTACGCAGGAGATCCACTGTGGGAGCGGGCTTGCTCGCGAAGAGGCCAGCAAAGCCGCCTCAAAAACATCGATAAAAAATCAGGGCACCAACACCGCCACCCGCAGTTGCTCATCCAGCGCCTGCTCATGAAACACCTGGCTCTTGCTCGCCCAAACCGCATGGGCCGGGCTGATTTCGCCAGTGAACGCCGCCGCCAACTGACGCAAATCCGCGACACTTCGCACACGAGGGCAAAAGGGCTCACCGTCACAGTTCTGACTGGCGTTGCGATAGGTAATCAGCAACCGATCCCACAACCCCTCACGCACTTGCCTGACCGACTTGAGCTTCACAGCCTGCACGCCCAGTCGCTGTTTCAGACCCTGTTCGTCCAGCGCTTCGCTGGCCAGCAGCGCCTTGCCCACCATCAACACCTCGGCGCGGGATGCGGTGTCGACGTCTGCCTGAGTGGTCAGGGCATCCGGCCAACCGGTGCGGTCCATGTTGGCGAGGATCAGCGAATTACCCGCATCGGCAGCGCCGGTGAAACTGCAAACACCGGCCCACAACAACAATATCGAGGCCATACGCAGCCATTGCATACCTAATTCCCTTTAAGAGTCGACTCAGACGTTTCGAAACGTCCTACAAATTCTGGCGCGCACCCTACGGAGGTTTGATGCGCTACGCCTGACAATCCCGTAGGAATATCGACCTCTCGGAGGAAAAGCTTAAAAAATAGTCGGAGCCTGCGTAGGCAAAGGTCGACAGCGCCGGTAAACCCCCTACAAAACCTGTCCATTTACGTCTTATTGCGACGCCTCGCCGCCGCCCTCTATAGTTTCCGACGCGGCAGAAAACACTGTGTCGGCCCGCCGGCGAGCCTGCCCGACTTCCCACAGGACTGATCTCGATGAACACGTTCAACTCGCTAACCGACCGTTATCGCCCACTCAAAACCAACTACAGCGATACCCCTGTGTTGGTTATCGACACCGAGGCCAATCCGCACGAGATTCTCGATGCCGCCCAGCAACGCATCCGCGCCGCCAGCGACCTGCTCGAAACGCTCTATTGCCTGTGCTTCAAACAGGCCGACGTGAAAGACATTCCCAATATCGTCAACGCGCTTTACTTGCTGACCCAGGATGGCTGCCAACTTCTTGAGACCGCCAAACAACTCATCAAATAATACTTTCAAACAACAACTAACACCTCGCACAAAAACAGCAACAACTAATCACTTCACTATTCAGACAATACAAACTAGCGTGCCAGCTCTTATATCAAGCAAGGGCAACACAAATGACTGTATTAACTATTTTCTTCTGCGGCACCGGCTCAACTAAATTCGACACCACTAATGAAAATTACTGGGACGGCGAACTGGTATCGACACTTGCCTCCCACCATCTTGGCAGGGAGTTCGCCGAATGGATCGTGGTCGATGGTCCCGGCAGCGGTAATCTGCAAGCCGACGATCTCTTTACCAAATCCGAGGAGTACGGTCTCAGCGGCACACTGTTCGGCAAAGGCTGGGAGCAAAACGTCCAACACGCGATCAACATCATCAAAGGCCAGTGTGACTGGCAGCGCGAGCAACTGACCGAAGAAGAATACAGCCGCCTCAAAGCGGCCGGCATTCCCATCGAAGACGTAAAAGTTGAAGGCTCGTGGTTCTGGCGCAAATACAACTATGGCGATCGCAGCGTGACCCAGCAGGCGTTGCAAGAACAGATCATTAAAACCTTCCGCAAGGACGGTGTTATTCCCACCCAAGTAAACCTGGTGGGCTGGAGTCGCGGCGGCATTAGTTGCCACATGCTGGCCAACGCGATGTTCAAAGACAGCGAACTTAAAAACATTCCGGTGAATATTTTTGCGATTGATCCGGTGCCTGGCATTAGCAACTTCCAGGACGACAAAGTCAAACTCGGTGCCAACGTCAAAGAATATGTAGGTTTCTATGCCCGGGACGAACGCTCGAAAGGCTTCTGCTGCGTCATCCCGCAAACTGCCACCGGCACCCAAACCCACATTTACCCCATACCCGGCCGTCACGCCACCGTGTCAGGCAATGCCTCCCCCGACGGCGTCAGCGGCCCGAAAACCCTGGCCGAGCCAGGCCGGTTCGTCCGCCATTTTGCTGAAGTCTGCCTCCAGCGCTGGGGCGTGCAACTGGACAAGTCGTTGAACCTGACCCATGCCGATCTGCAGAACCTTGGCAAAGCCATGGTCGACGCCGAAGCGAAGTACCGGCTGATGCACAACTACTCCTACACCTACTTCACCGAACTGGACCAAGGCGAACGCTACGTTTCGCTGGGCAGCAAAGGGGTCAACTTCTCGACGGTGAAAGGCACGGTCTATGCCCCGGCGACTGGGCTGACGACTAGCGTGCTGGATGTTGCGGCGTATCAGCATATTTGTTGATCGGGTGGGCGGCGCTGGGCGATAGCTTGCCTGCGGTGGGCGCGGGAATTCTAAAAACTATGCAGAGGCAGGTTGAATGACGGAGAAAAACCGCGGCAACGGCATCGAAGCGCAAATCGACAATGTGGCCTACGAGGCATGGTTTATCAAGCAGGTGCAGGCCAGCATCGATGATCCCCGACCAAGCATTCCTGACTATGAAGCCAGGCGTTTGATGGCGGAAAAACGCGAACTGTTTAAGCGGTTACCGGATCGGTAGGAACGGCCTATCAAAGCTTCATCCCGTTCCTACAACAGAAGACTCCTTGTCGCCTATCGCTGCCCTGTAGCTCAAATCTATAGTCGTGACTGTCGCTGCCAAATCAGCGACCGGGCTTGGTCACCCGAGTAGAGAACTCATTTCGCTTCCGTTGTATGCTGCGACACCTCAAGTGCCTGCACGCTATATGGTGGCTGTGTTCGGGACGTCTTCGGACGTACCGGCAAAGTGAGTTCTCACCGGTTTGACCAACCCGAACACAGTCCGCCTCCCATCGCTTGGTCACGATGGTGGTGGTTTTCTCGTAATGCACTTGAGAATTCTCACTATGAATAACTGGAATAAGTTCACAACCGAACGCTACCGCCCGCTCCAATCCAGCCTCACCGATTCCCCGCCCCTGATCATCGACACAGAGGCCAATCCCCAAGACATCCTTGAAGCCGCTCTCCAGCGAATCAGAGCCTCCAGTGATCTCCTCAAAACCCTGCACTGCGTTTGCTTCAAACATGGCGACGTAGAAGACATCCCCCACATCACCCACGCGCTCTACCTGCTGACCCAGGACGGCTGCGACCTGCTCAAGGTTGCCCAGCAACGCATGCTGAACTGGAAAGCACCAAGCTGATACCGGGTGAAGATCGTTCCCACGCTCCCGCGTGGGGATGCCTCCACGGACGCTCCGCGTTCGGCTCTTGGAACGCAGAGCGTCACCCATGGCGATGATCGAACACTCGCAACCCGAGACAACCGCGATGAGCGAATTAACGTTCAGACAAAAATCAGCTCACTACGAAAAAATGCGCCGCTCAAACTACTTGGCCAGCTTGCGGCTCGCAGGCTTCGACACGTCACCGACAGACCTCGAAAAACCGCTGCCTACTCGAGAAGAAGCACTTGCCAAATACCGACAAGACAAAAGAGCCCCTCTCCCCTCAACCAGAAGAAGTTAGATAAAGATCCAGCTCTTCAGGAAAAGTCATCGAGGCCAAGCGTTCAATCTCAAGCGCCTGTGCTGTTGTGAGCCGGAAATCCACACCCACGCAGTCATTGCTGTTCGTCCATTGCATCACGGGGGTCAAGTCCTCCACCGATAAGCTAATGGTCTGCTCAAATACCAATTCATCCTTATCCGGATGAAAACCCATCACCGAAAAATTCATGGTTCTACCTCTCGCGTCTTATCCGCACTTTTTGTCTGTTCGCCTGTGACGTGATCGAACTCACCTAGATGTTTTCCACGTTTGGTGTATTTCTCCAAAGCACCATGCTGCCGGTCCCACTCATAAATATTACCCACCCGATCAAACCAGCGTGGACGTAGACCACCTCCTCCCTGTACGGAAGTTTTTGATCGCCCGCGAACAAGATCAGGAAAAGCGGGGAGGACACCTTTAGGAGTCGGGTGATATTTGTGATCGGAAATACTCAACACGACATAAAGCGGCTGAACACCCGAATCCGCCGGGAACACCAGAATAAAATCCTGATACTCCGGCGGATAAACCGGGCTGACGATAATGTTGTCCGCCTGCTCCGTCGGTGGAAAAATCCACACCTGAGGCGCTTGCGGTGCCGCTTCCAGCGCCGGGACACCCAACGTATCCGCCGGGTTTTCTGCGGGCGTCCAGATCAGCTCAACCCCGCTGCCAAAGTCAGCTACCTGCTGCGATCCACGCGTTTCAAACATCACGACAGGGACCATTTCCCAATCACGCCGGCTCTGGGTGTTGTAGCCGTAGCCCTTGACAGTTCCGTCAGCCTGCTCCTCTACCCGCAAACGAACCCGTGTTCGAGCTTGTTTGAGTGATCTGAGTTGATCGTCGGTATACAGCGCACCATCACCCAGGCTCGATGGCGCGAGCAAAGCAACCAGCCCCACCAAAGAAGCGGCAGCAACACCAGCGGTGACAACTCCAGCGCCAGTGCCCACGACAGAGGACGTTGCCGGAGCAATTGCTGCCCCTCCCAATGCCAAAGAGCCGATACCCGCCGGCAAAACACCACTGATCTTCTTGAGCGGCAAACGGCCAGAGCCATCAGCCTGACGGCCTCCCAGCAAGGTGAACTCACCATACTCACCGACACTGTCCGTCGGCACAAACCCGGATGGGCTGGTGTAATCGATGATTGAGTCCGGCAACTTGCAAGACTTGGCAAAGACGCAACCGGCGGGCGACTGGCGCTTTTTCTGAAACGCCACTTCCCGGCTCTTTTCGAATGCGTCCTGCCTGGCGAGCATGGCTTCGTGGGCGTTTTGCCTGGCCTCCCTCTCCGCCAATTCAGTAGCGGTCATGTCCCGTAACCGACGGTAACCGCCCCCATCGTTATCGTAGTGCTGCCACACTTGCGGTGTGCCCTTGCCCATCCGTCACCCTCTCGGTCACCACTAAAACCCCGGCTCAATGCCGAGGCAGGTGAAGTTACCGAGTGTTAGAAAGTGCGGTTGTAGGGCTAATCTGAACCTACCGTGCGATCCTTCTTCATCGTCTATTGCGGATGATTCCACTCAAAACTTGCCGCAAAATCAGGACCAAGCCGACTCATCGGCATGCCCCTAACGGAAGATGCACCATGAACCTCGCCCCCAACTTCCCCGACGACCACACCATGCACCTGCTCATGCAGCTGCTGCACGAAGAACTCGGCCTGCCCGAACGTAAAACCATCAGCCTCACCACCTCGATCAACTTCGATCTGGGCTGCAACGGTGCGGATGCGCGGCATTTGATGGAAGCGCTGGAGGAGCAGTTCGGGATCGACTTCGTGGACTACGATGCGTATCGATATTTTCAGCCGGAAGAGTTTGATGTGTTTCTCAAGCGTCGGGCGAAAGGGCGCGGTGACAAGGTGCCACTGACCATTGGCATGCTCTACCAAGCGATCAAGGTGCAACGGTGGGATACACAAGGATTGGAAGGCCTGTAACGCGTATATCGCCACTCAACTGCTGCCCCCCGATACAAGTGGCATTATTCTGGCTGTTTAAGCCTATTTCGACTGGAATAATGGCAGTTAATGATGATCTATCAAATCCTGTCCGCTGCTAACAAGCTGATCTCGTAACCTCGTGAGACAGTGAAGCGGCATTTTCATTAAGTGCTATTATTCTGGTAGTTTAGGCTTAAAAGTGAAGGAATAATGGCATATGGCTAAGAAAACAGCGCCACTTTTGCCCGCCGCATCCAAGCTGCTCTCTGAGTTTGGCGAGCGACTGAAACTCGCTCGACTGCGCCGAAAACTGACAGCCAAGCAAGTCGCCGAAAGGGCTGGCATGTCACTGACAACACTGCGCAATCTGGAGTCAGGCGGAGCAGGTGTGACCATGGGCGCGTATTTGTCGGTCATGCAGGTGCTGGGGCTGGAAAAGGACTTGAGCAAGCTCGCCGCAGTGGATGAGTTAGGGCGCCAACTGCAAGATGCTCAGTTAACCCCCGGAGCGAAACTCACAGTCAATAAACGCCGAAGCGCACGAAGCATTGCTGCGACCAGAACGCCGCCCCCCGCTGATGAAAAGAGCGGCCAATTCATTGAAAAATCCGGTCCCGAATCAAATCGCATTCCTGATTTCCCTTTCAGCACCCACTCGTTATCTCGCTTGGTGATCAAGAAAAAAAACAAACCTACGGAAAGTGAAAAATGACATTAATCGCTGTGTATGCCGATTGGGAGACCTTGAACGGTCCAAGACGACTTGGGTTCTTGCACGTAAGAAAGACTCGCTCCGCAAACGTATTTGAGTTTGAGTACGACTCTGCCGCACTGGCCGATCCAGCGTTAAATTTCATTTCTCTTGATCCTCGTATCGGGCTTTTTGAAGGCCGTCAGTACCCAGGTCAACATCAGAGCCGGTTTGGCCTATTTGCTGACTCAAGCCCTGATCGGTGGGGTCAGTTGCTGATGAAACGTCGGCTGGAGCGAGATATCCGCGAGGGCTTGGTACCTGACGGAACCAAGCTGTACGAATCCGACTTTCTTTTGGGGGTTCATGACCGCTACCGGGTCGGGGCGATCCGCTACAAACTCAATGACCAAGGCAATTTTCTGGATGATCGCGATGGATTGGCTGCTCCGCCCTTCGTCGAGTTACGCGCCTTGGAGCAGGCAAGTCGCGCCTTGGAGAGCGATGAGGACAACACTGCTCCCGATGGACGTGAATGGTTGAGAATGTTGATTGCACCAGGCGGCTCATTGGGTGGAGCCAGACCTAAGGCCAGCGTCGCTGACGAAGCTGGTCACTTGTGGATCGCCAAATTCCCAAGCACTCGCGATGACTATGACGTCGGCGGTTGGGAACTGGTAGTGAATGCCTTGGCGGATAGCTGCGGGCTGCGGGTAGCGAATGGTGTGGCGCAACGCTTCGCGAGCGATCATCACTGCTTCATGGTTAAGCGCTTCGACCGAACAAAAAATGGTGGTCGACTGCATTTCGCCTCAGCCATGACCATGACAGATAGGGTAGACGGCGACGATGCATCGGCAGGTGCCAGCTACCTGGAGTTGGCTGAAGTGCTCATGAAGCACGGTTCAGAAACTAACGCGGATCTTCGCGAGCTATGGTCTCGTATCGTGTTCAACATCTTGGTTTCCAATACCGACGACCACCTGCGCAATCATGGTTTTATCCTTGATCCTGGTCGAGGATGGCGCCTGTCTGAAGCCTACGATATGAACCCGGTACCACATGCCGATGGATTGAAACTCAACATCACCGATTCAGACAACGCCCTGGATCTTGAGCTCGCTCGCGAAGTTGCAGAGTACTTCCGTATCAGCCGTAAAGACGCAGACGAAATTATCGAGAATTTCCGGGAAGCTGTCAGCCAATGGTCAACCGTGGCTAGTGCTTTGGGGCTTTCGAAGCGAGAGAGAGACAACATGGCCCCAGCGTTTCGGCTGGCAGGTAATTAGCCTCAACGCACCAACTACGGCTCATGGCTTCGATTCACGCTTCCTCCCCACACTCGGTCGCCCTCATGCAGTTGCGCTTCACTTCGTTCGCTGTGATCAACTTACGGGGACTTTCACCCACAAGATTGCGCCCATGCTGGGCACCCACAAAAAAGCCGCCCTCAAAGGGCGGCTTTCTCTTACCTCAAACCACTACCGATACTTACAACTTCGGCCCAGCAGCCTTGATCGCGTCGCTTACTTCAAACTTCTTGAAGTTCTCAACAAACAACCCAGCCAACGCCTTGGCAGCTTCATCATAAGCAGCCTTGTCAGCCCAGGTATTACGTGGGTTCAACAGGCCAGTCTCAACGCCCGGTACGGCCAGTGGCACGTCGAGGTTGATGGTGTCCAGGTGCTCAGTCTCGGCACCAATCAACGCGCCGCTCTGAATCGCTGCAATCACGCCACGAGTGGTCGGGATGTTGAAGCGTTTGCCGACGCCGTAGCCGCCGCCGGTCCAGCCGGTGTTGACCAGGTAGACCTTGGAGCCGAAGCCGCGGATGCGCTTGATCAGCAGTTCTGCGTATTCGCCGGCCGGGCGCGGGAAGAACGGTGCGCCGAAGCAGGTGGAGAAGGTCGACTTGATGCCGCTGCCGGAACCCATTTCGGTCGAGCCCACCAGAGCGGTGTAGCCGGACAGGAAGTGGTAGGCCGCTTGTTCTTCGCTGAGGATCGAGACTGGCGGCAATACGCCGGTCAGGTCGCAGGTCAGGAAGATCACAGCGTTTGGCTCACCACCGAGGTTTTTCTCGGAACGCTTGGCAACGTGCTCCAGCGGATAGGCAGCGCGGCTGTTCTGGGTCAGGCTGACGTCGGCGTAGTCGGCGTGCTTGGCGTCATCGATAACGACGTTCTCCAGGACTGCGCCGTGCTTGATGGCTTTCCAGATGACCGGCTCGTTCTTCTCGGACAAGTCGATGCACTTGGCATAGCAACCGCCTTCGATGTTGAACACCACGCCCTCGCCCCAGCCGTGTTCGTCATCACCGATCAGGTAACGGCTTTCGTCGGCGGACAGGGTGGTTTTACCGGTGCCGGACAGACCGAAGAACAGGGTCACGTCGCCTGCTTCACCGATGTTGGCAGCGCAGTGCATTGGCAGCACGTCGGCGGCCGGTAGCAGGAAGTTCTGCACCGAGAACATGGCTTTTTTCATTTCACCGGCGTAGCGCATGCCGGCGATCAGCACTTTCTTCTGGGCGAAGTTGAGGATCACGCAGCCATCGGAGTTGGTGCCGTCACGCTCTGGCACGCATTCGAAGTTGGCAACGTTGAGGACTTGCCACTCTTCACGACCAGCCGGGTTGTACTGGGCCGGGTTGATGAACAGGCAACGACCGAACAGGTTCTGCCAGGCAGTCTGGGTGGTCATCTTCACGGCCAGGTAATGCTCTTCGGCAGCACCTACATGCACGTGGGAAACGAAATGCTCTTGCGCGTTGTTGAACGCCTCGACGCGAGCCCACAGGGCATCGAACTTGTCGGCCGGGAACTTGCGGTTGATCGGGCCCCAGGCGATGGCGTCCTGGGTGGTCGGCTCTTCAACGATGAAACGATCGACTGGCGAACGGCCGGTACGGTGACCGGTGCGAACAACCAGCGCGCCGGTATCGGCAAGCTCGCCTTCACCGCGCTTCAGGGCTTCTTTAACCAGATCATCAACACTCAGATCGGTGTACACGGCGTTATTGGCTTGCGTCATGAGGTTCCCCGTCGGCCAGTGGCCGAGTGCTCCAAACGTTTTGTAGTAGAAAGTCGTGCACTACTACCGCGAAAAAAGTGGGCCGGATTATGCCAGAAAAGCCCAAAAAGTGTAGGGCCCTCCCGTCAGAACGGCGTTATTCCGGCGTTAAGCAGTGAATTTACCTGCACTGAAACGTTTTAGTGACGGGTATCTGACGGCGTATCGACCCCTGCACCCGCAAACAATTGGGTGATATCGGCCGCGTCGAACAGGTAACGTTCGTTGCAAAACTGACAATCGATCTCGATGCGGCCGCCATGTTCGACGACCAGCTTCTGAGCATCTTCCAGACCCAAACTGACCAGCGCATTGCCCGAGCGTTCCCGGGAGCAACTGCAATGAAAGCGTAGTTTCTGCACATCGAACAGGCGCACCTGCTCTTCATGATAGAGGCGATGGAGCACGGTTTCGTTGTCCAGGCTCAGCAATTCATCGGCGGTCAGCGTGCCGCCCAGCGTGGTGATGTGCTGCCAGCTGGCGGCGCGTTCTTCTTCGTCTTTCAGACGGTCGGCAGGCAATTGCTGCAGCAACAGGCCACGGGCACGACGGCCATCGGCGTAGAGCCAGAAGCGGGTATTGGTCTGCTGGGACATGACGAAGTAATTGGTGAAGCACTCCGACAGGGTCGCGCCGTCGAGGTCGACGATGCCTTGGTAGCGTTGGCCCTGAGTCGGGTCGACGGTCAGCGCCAGCACGCCATTGGGCATCAAGTCGGCGAGGGTCGCATCGGGGGCGATCTGGTCGGCTTCGTAACGGGCCAGGCCACGGATTTCACGCTCGCTGGAGCACTCGATCATCAGCAACGGCACCGGGCCTTCGGAACGGGCCTGAAGAATCAGCAAGCCATCGAACTTCAAGGTGCCAACCAGCAACGCTGCCGCCGCCATCAGCTCGCCCAGCAATTGCGCGACCGGCTCCGGATAGGCGTGTTTGGCGAGGACTTCGGCATAGCTACGCTCCAACCCAACCAGCTCGCCGCGGGTGTCGCTGTCATCGAAGATGAAGCGTTGGGTGTAGTCGTTATCCGATAGATTGGTCATAGGTCTGGGTATCTGAAAGGGTGACAAAAAATGAAAATCGCGTCATTTCCGCATTTTTGGGCGGAAAAAGTTCAGCCGTAAGGGCATTTTATGAACAATCCGGGGTTGTTCCAAGCAAGGTAAAACCTCGGTTTTCGACGAACGGCATTTTCACTTTGCCGCTGTCGAGTACACCCATATGGCTGCACAGGTGCGCGATTGCAAGTCTGCGCCCGACGGCGATCACTACTCGTCGTTGCTATTACCGCGAAACTTGAACAGATCCCGGCGCTGCTTCTTGCTTGGCTTGCCATCGGTGCTCACGCCCAACGCCCCGGCCTTGCGCATGGCCGCAGCCGCTTCACGTTTGGCGATGCTGGCTTCGGTTTCGGCATACAGCGCCTGAGCCTCCGGCGCGCCACGACGCACGATCGACAGCGCCTGGACCACCACCGTACGCTCCTCGAAGCCGGTGCGAATCTGAAACTCATCGCCGACCCTCGGCTCCTTGCCTGGCTTGCAGCGCTCGCCCCGGCAATGCACCTTGCCGCTTTCAATCGCGGCCTTGGCCAAGGCACGTGTTTTATAAAAACGCGCGGCCCACAACCATTTATCGAGACGGACCTTGTCGTCCTCTTCGCTTTTTTGTGCCATTGGATGACCTCATTCTGAAATATCGATGAACTGTACTACCGTTTCTGTCGTGCCATGAATCCTCACGCTGTGGATTAGAATGCAGGCATTCCCCCGCACATTGAGGGATGGAAATCCGGGCCGTAGATATCTGTCGCCTTTTACCCATTATTCTGCGTGAATACCGCGAATTCGGCCGCATGCGGCCTGAGCGGTTTTTGCCGGTTGAGCACTTTTGAAGACATTTGACCATTTGACCGTTGTCGGTCTGCGCGAGTGGGTGGCGCTCCCGGATTTGGGAGTCGCGGGCCTTCGGGCAAAAATCGACACCGGCGCCAGCACCTCCAGCCTGCACGCCACCGATATCGAGCCGTTCGAGCGCGATGGAGAACAGTGGGTGCGCTTTACCGCGCACCTGGGCACGGTGGTACAACTGCGGCACCGGCGCTGCGAAGCCCCGCTGGTAACGAGGAAAACCATTAAAAGCTCCAATGGCCATGCGCAGATGCGCTATGTGGTCAGCACCACCCTGGCCCTCGGTGATCGGGTCTGGCGGGTCGAGTTCACCCTCGCCTGCCGCAAGTCCATGCGCTATCGCCTGTTACTCGGTTCCAAAGCCCTGATCGACGGCCAGTTGGTGGTCAATCCGGGCATTAAGTATGTACAAGACAAGCCGGTGTTCCCGGTATCTACCTTCTCCACAGGTGTTGCATGAAGATCGCTGTGCTGTCGCGGAACCCGCGTCTGTATTCCACCCGTCGTCTGGTCGAAGCCGGTATGGAGCGTGGCCATGAAATGGTGGTGATCGACACCTTGCGCGCCTACATGAACATTGCCAGCCACAAGCCGCAGATCCACTACCGTGGCAAACCGCTGGAAGGTTTCGATGCAGTGATCCCGCGGATCGGCGCTTCGGTAACGTTTTATGGCTGCGCGGTGCTGCGCCAGTTCGAAATGATGGGGGTGTTTCCGCTCAACGAATCGGTAGCCATCGCCCGTTCGCGAGACAAACTGCGGTCGCTGCAACTGCTGTCGCGCCGAGGGATCGGTTTGCCGGTCACCGGTTTTGCCCACTCTCCGGATGACATCCCTGACTTGATCGAGATGGTCAACGGCGCACCACTGGTGATCAAGGTACTGGAAGGCACTCAGGGCATCGGTGTGGTGCTGTGTGAAACGGCCACGGCGGCGGAATCGGTGATCGAGGCCTTCATGGGCCTGAAGCAAAACATCATGGTTCAGGAATACATCAAGGAAGCCGGCGGCGCGGACATTCGTTGTTTCGTGGTCGGCGACAAGGTGATCGCGGCGATGAAGCGTCAGGCCAAGCCGGGGGAATTTCGCTCCAACCTGCATCGCGGTGGCAGTGCGAGCCTGATCAAGATCACGCCGGAAGAACGCATGACCGCATTGCGTGCAGCGAAGGTCATGGGGTTGGCGGTGGCGGGGGTGGACATCCTGCGCTCCAACCATGGGCCGCTGGTGATGGAAGTTAACTCGTCACCGGGGCTTGAAGGGATTGAAACCACCACCGGGAAGAACGTGGCGGGGATCATCATCGAACATCTGGAGAAGAATGGCGGGCCGAATATGACGCGGACCAAAGGGAAAGGCTGAAGCTGACTCGGTGATCGTTCCCACGCTCTGCGTGGGAATGCAGCCCGGGACGCTCCGCGTCCCCTCCAGAGCCGAACGCGGAGCGTCCGAAGAGGCATTCCCACGCAGAGCGTGGGAACGATCGGGTTAGACGGCATCCCTTGGCAACATCAACCCCAACGGCAACCGCACCCGCGCTTCCAGCCCACCACCGGACCGATTGCGCAGCTCGACATTGCCGCCATGCATCGAAGCGATCCGCTTCACGATCGCCAACCCCAACCCGGTCCCCTTCCCGCCCCGGGCCCGATCGCCACGAGTGAACGGATTGAAGATCGCCTCCAGCTCCGACGGATCGATCCCCGCGCCACGGTCCATGACGCTCAGCACCACGTACGGCGCACTGGTATCCCCGGACACGTAAGCCGCCACTTCGACGCCGCTGCCAGCGTGATGCAGGGCATTGCCGATCAGGTTGTTCAGCAGCCGTTTCATCGACACCCGACGCAACGGGAACGGCTGGATCGGCTCCAGGCGCAAGTGCACTTTCTCTTCGTTCTGGTTGTACGGCGCGGCGACTTCGCGAACCAGATCGCTCAGGTCCACTTCTTCCACCGACTCGTCACGTCCGTCACGAATGAACGCCAGGAACTGGTCGAGAATCGCGTCCATGTCTTCGATGTCGCGGATCATGTCGTCCGTCAGGTCACTGTGGTCGCCCATCAGTTCCAGGGACAGTCGCAAACGGGTCAGCGGCGTGCGCAGGTCGTGGGACACCCCGGCCAGCATCAGTTCCCGTTCGCGCCCGGCCTGTTCGACGTCTTCAGCCATCTGGTTGAAGGCGCGATAAACCTCGGTCATCTCGCTCGGTGTATCACTGATCGGCAGGCGCACGCTGCGGCCCTGACCGAGTTGCCTCGCGGCATAGACCAGACGTTTGAGCGGTTGATTGAGCTGGCTGACGAAGATCCACGCCGAGGCGGTGGACAGCAGGCCAATGGCGAGGAACCAGCCGAGCACGTTCCAGATTTTCTGGCCACGCAACGGATGCGGGTACAGCGGTACTTTCAGCCAGCCATCGCCCAGGCTGGGCGCCCGAACCCACAGCGCCGGCGGCGAATGCATGCGTAATCGCACTTCGGTGTCGGCACCCAGTTCGGCCTGCATTTGTCGCTGGTAGATTTCGCTGTAGGGCCAGTGCTGTTCGCCTTCCGGCACACCGGCCCCCACCACCCGGATCAGGGTCGCGGCATCGGCGATCCTGGTGCGGTTTTCTTCGTCGGCGGCCCAGTAGGCACGCAGCGTCAGAGCGACGCCGTGGCTGTATTGGCGATCCACCAGCACATCTTCGTTCATCAACAGATAAACCAGGGTCAGCGCCTTGGAGAACAGGACGACGATCAGCACCAGCCACAAGGTGCGGGAGAAGAAGCTCTGGGGGAACCAAACAGGGGTTTTCATGGGTAACCGCTACACACTTGCAGGAGCGAGCATGCTCGCATATTGCGGATCGCGGGTCTGCGGGAAAGGTCATCTGACCCCTTGCCCGCAAGACCCGCGCCTACAAATCACCGATCACTTCGTGGCGGCGCCATCCGGAACGAACACGTAACCCACGCCCCAGACGGTCTGGATGTAGCGTGGTTTGGATGGATCGGGTTCGATCATCCGGCGCAGACGGGAGATCTGCACGTCGATGGAACGCTCCAGGGCATCCCACTCGCGACCACGGGCCAAATTCATCAGCTTGTCGCGGGTCAGTGGCTGACGCGCGTTCATGACCAACGCCTTGAGCACCGCGAACTCACCGGTGGTGAGCATGTGCACTTCGTCGCCGCGCTTCAGTTCGCGGGTGGCCAGGGACAGTTCGTAGTCACCGAAGGTCACGCTTTCGTCTTCGCTGCCCGGTGCGCCCGGCACTGGTGCCGCCTGACGCCGCAGAACCGCTTTGACACGAGCCATCAGCTCGTCCGGGTTGAACGGCTTGGCCAGGTAATCGTCGGCGCCCAGTTCCAGGCCCTTGATGCGGCTAAGCTCATCGCCCTTGGCGGTCAGCATGATGATCGGAATCTGATTGTTCGCCGTGCGCAGGCGGCGGCAAGCGGTCAGGCCGTCTTCGCCGGGCAGCATCAGGTCGAGGACGACCAGGTTGAACACCTCACGCGCCAGCAGGCGGTCCATTTGTTCGGTATTCGGTACGGCGCGGGCACGGTAGCCCTTGCTGACGAAAAAACGCTCCAGCAGGCTGCTCAGCCCAGGATCGTCGTCAACAATAAGAATTTTTTCGCCTTCAGCAATGTTTGCAGTGCTGCTCATTGGATGCTCCTTTGATCTCGGCGCGCATTATGGCGTAGCTGCCGTTATACGCACCGTGTGCATTGTTAGCAGATTTTTCCTTCACCGCCAGAAAACCGGGCATTGTGCCTACAACCCGCGATGCCCCCGAATGGACAGAACGCTGGTTATAATGCGCGGCCTTTTGTGTCAGGCAACGTCTGATCGTTACTGTAGGCAGCCGCTTTTTTTTCATGGCGCTGGCAGTAATTGTTCGATTTCACGGGTCAACGGGAAGCCTGTTGGCTCAGGTAGCGGCGCACGCCAGGCCGCTCAACCAGACTCGCCGAGCCTTTATCTCTGCGCCTGCGAGCCTGCTTTCACAATTTGTCAGGTGGTTTTATGGACAGCATCAACAGCCGCATCGCCGAGGAACTCGGTGTACGCCCACAACAGGTCGAAGCGGCCGTCGCGCTACTCGATGAAGGGTCTACCGTTCCCTTCATCGCCCGCTACCGGAAAGAAGTGACCGGCAGCCTCGATGACATCCAGTTGCGTCATCTGGAAGAGCGTCTGCGCTACCTGCGAGAACTCGACGAACGGCGGATCAGCATCCTCGCCAGCATTCAAGAGCAGGGCAAACTGACCCCGCAACTCGAACGCGACATCAAACTCGCCGACACCAAGACCCGTCTCGAAGACTTGTACCTGCCGTACAAGCAGAAGCGCCGCACCAAGGGCCAGATCGCCCTGGAAGCCGGCCTCGGTACGCTTGCCGACGGCCTGTTCAACGACCCGACCCTGACGCCAGACGCCGAAGCCGCACGCTTCATCGACGCCGAAAAAGGCGTGGCCGATGTGAAAGCTGCCCTTGAAGGCGCCAAGTACATCCTCATGGAGCGCTTCGCCGAAGACGCGGGCCTGCTGGACAAGTTGCGCAACTACCTCAAGCAGGAAGCCACCCTCAGTGCCCGCGTGATCGCCGGCAAAGAAGAGGAAGGCGCCAAGTTCCGCGACTACTTCGAACACGACGAACCGCTGAAAAGCATGCCTTCGCACCGTGCGTTGGCGATTTTCCGTGGCCGCAACGAAGGCATTCTGAGTTCTGCACTGAAAGTCGGCGATGAACTGCCCGGCACCATGCACCCGTGCGAAGGCATGATTGGCCAGCAATTCGGCATCCACAACCAGAACCGTGCCGCCGACAAATGGCTGGGCGAAGTGGTGCGCTGGACCTGGAAGGTCAAGCTCTACACCCACCTGGAAACCGATCTGCTGGGCGAGCTGCGCGACGGCGCGGAAACCGAAGCGATCAACGTGTTCGCGCACAACCTGCACGACTTGCTGCTGTCGGCCCCGGCCGGCCCGCGCGCCACCCTGGGTCTCGACCCGGGCCTGCGCACCGGCTGCAAGGTCGCCGTGGTCGATGCCACCGGCAAGCTGCTGGACCACGCCACGGTTTACCCGCACGTGCCGCACAACAAGTGGGACCAGACCATCGCGATCCTTGCCGCCCTGTGCGCCAAGCATTCGGTGGACCTGATCGCCATCGGCAACGGCACCGCCAGCCGCGAAACCGACAAGCTCGCCGCTGAGCTGATCAAAAAATACCCCGCCATGAAGATGACCAAAGTCATGGTCTCCGAGGCTGGTGCATCGGTGTACTCGGCGTCGGAACTGGCTTCCAAGGAATTCCCGGACCTCGACGTATCGATCCGTGGCGCAGTGTCGATTGCCCGTCGCTTGCAGGATCCGCTGGCTGAGCTGGTGAAGATCGATCCGAAATCCATCGGCGTCGGCCAGTACCAGCACGACGTGTCGCAGCTGAAACTGGCGCGCGGCCTGGACGCGGTGGTCGAGGACTGCGTGAACGCCGTGGGCGTCGACGTCAATACGGCCTCCGTGGCGCTGCTGGCGCGTATCTCCGGCCTCAACGCGACCCTGGCGCAAAACATCGTCAGCCACCGCGACGAGCACGGCGCCTTCAAAACCCGTGCAGCGTTGAAGAAAGTCGCGCGTCTGGGTGAAAAAACCTTTGAACAGGCCGCAGGCTTCCTGCGTGTAATGAACGGTGACAACCCGCTGGATTCGTCCGCGGTCCACCCGGAAGCCTACCCGCTGGTACAGCGCATTGCCGCTGAAACCGATCGCGACATTCGCTCGCTGATCGGTGACGCGAGCTTCCTCAAGCGTCTCGATCCGAAGAAGTACACCGACGAAACGTTCGGTCTGCCGACGGTCACCGACATCCTGCAAGAGCTGGAAAAACCCGGTCGCGACCCGCGTCCCGAGTTCAAGACCGCCGAGTTCCAGGAAGGCGTCGAAGACCTCAAGGACTTGCAACTGGGGATGATCCTCGAAGGCGTGGTCACCAACGTGACCAATTTCGGCGCCTTCGTCGACATCGGCGTGCATCAGGACGGTTTGGTACACATCTCCGCGCTGTCGGAGAAGTTCATCAAGGATCCGCGCGAAGCGGTGAAGGCCGGTGATGTGGTCAAGGTGAAGGTCATGGAAGTCGACATCCCGCGCAAACGCGTTGGCCTGTCGATGCGCATGAGCGATACCCCGGGCGAGAAGATCGACGGTGCCCGTGGTGCGCGTCCGGGATCGGCACCACGCCAATCCCAGAACACCGCTCCGCGCAAGGAAACCACGGCAGCAGCCCCGGCCAACAACGCCATGGCCTCGCTGTTCGCTAACGCCAAACAGTTGAAAAAACGCTGATGGAGATCCCGGCCGGCTTGACCGAAAGCGCGTTTTTCAAGCTGCTGGGGTGTCGCTTGCACAGTCTGGAAACCGGGGTGGCGCAAGTCGCCCTGGGGCTTGCGCCAGAACTGCGCAATCGCGGCGGCAAACTGCACGGCGGCGCCTTGTTCAGTCTGGTCGACATTGCCATGGGGCTGGCTTGTTCCAGCACCCACGGCTTTGACCAGCAGAGCGCGACCATCGAGTGCAAGATCAACTACATCCGCGCCGTCGCCGACGGTGAAGTGATGTGCACGGCACGGGTGATCCACCCGGGCCGCCGCACGCTGGTGGTCGAAGCCGACGTGATGCAAGGCGACAAACTCGTCGCAAAAGCACAAGGCACGTTCGCTGTCCTGTAGATACTCTTCATCAATTTGAGTTAATTTCTGCGCAATGCAACCTGTGGAACCCTGTGGCGAGGGGGCTTGCCCCCGTTTGAGTGCGTAGCACTCACAAGATTTTGGAAACTCAGAGATTTTGGGGCCGCTTCGCAGCCCAACGGGGGCAAGCCCCCTCGCCACAGGTCGCTCCCACAGGGATTGTGCAATTCCTGACTGACCGGCATTAGGCCTGTGCGGCTCGAAAAAACCAGGCGAAAACGCCAGTTTTAACTTCACCCTTGTAGACCGTCTTGCCCACCCCCATATTGGGGCGACTGACGCGTGAAGGAATCCAACTTGAGCGAACTTCTCAACCGCCGCCTGGCTCTGCTCGGCGAGCGCGCTAACCTCTCTCTGCTCGAACAGTGCCTTCACGGCATCGAACGTGAATGCCTGCGCGTGACGGGCGAAGGGCGCCTGGCGCAAACGCCGCACCCGGAAGAATTGGGTTCCGCGCTGACCAACGAACAAATCACCACCGACTATTCCGAGTCGCTGCTGGAGTTCATCACGCCGGCCCTGCCAGACCCGGCGGATACCCTGGCGAGCCTGGACAAGATTC
This sequence comes from Pseudomonas sp. GM50, assembly GCF_000282375.1. GTDB lineage: Bacteria > Pseudomonadota > Gammaproteobacteria > Pseudomonadales > Pseudomonadaceae > Aquipseudomonas. The sequence goes on along the minus strand of NZ_AKJK01000005.1, from coordinate 25,665 downwards.
ACCGGTTTGCCTACAGCAAGCTCGGCAACGAGTACCTGTGGAGCCCTTCGATGCCGTGCCCGTTGCCGGCCGAGGAAGACATCCCGATCGCTTATTACGGCACCTCCAACATCGGTCAGCTCAAGTACGTCTATCGCAAGGGCCTGGCTCTGCGTTACGGCAAGACCATGCAGTGCATCGCCGGGATCCACTACAACTTTTCCCTGCCGGAAAAGCTCTGGCCGCTGCTTAAAGAAGCCGAAGGCTTTGTCGGCACCGATCGCGACTATCAGTCGTCGGCCTACATCGCGCTGATCCGCAACTTCCGTCGCTACAGCTGGCTGCTGATGTACCTGTTCGGCGCCTCGCCTGCGCTGGACGCCGGTTTCCTGCGCGGTCGCTCGCATCAGCTGGAACAGCTGGATCCGGACACGTTGTACCTGCCATACGCCACCAGCCTGCGCATGAGTGACCTGGGTTACCAGAGTAACGCCCAGGCCGGTCTGACGCCGTGCTACAACGATCTGACCAGCTACACCGACAGCCTGCGCAAAGCGGTGGCCACGCCTTACCCGTCGTACGTCGAGATCGGTACGCACCAGGACGGTGAGTGGGTTCAGCTCAACACCAACATCCTGCAGATCGAAAACGAGTACTACTCCAACATCCGTCCGAAACGCGTGACCTACACCGGCGAACGGCCGATCCAGGCGCTGGTGGCCCGCGGCATTCAGTACGTCGAAGTGCGTTGCCTGGACATCAACCCGTTCCTGCCGATGGGCATCGACCTCACCGAGTCGCGTTTCCTCGATGCGTTCCTGCTGTACTGCGCGCTGAACGACAGCCCGCTGCTGACCAGTACCAGCTGCGGCAACGCAACCTCGAACTTCCTCAGCGTGGTCAAGGAAGGTCGTCGTCCGGGCCTGCAATTGCAACGCGACGGGCTCCCGGTAGACCTCAAGGAATGGGCCGGCGAATTGCTGGAAAAGATTGCGCCACTGGCGGCGTTGCTGGATCAAAGCCACGGCGGCGATGCCCACAGCAAGGCACTGGACGCACAACTGGCCAAGGTCAAGGACTCGTCCCTGACGCCATCGGCCCAGGTGTTGGCGGCGATGGCCGAGCACAAGGAAAGCTTTGCTCAGTTCTCCTTGCGTCAGAGTCAGGTGCATGCGGAATTTTTCCGTAGCGAGCCGCTTTCAAGCGAAGATCAGGCGAAATTTGAAGACCGGGCGCGTTCGTCGCTGGCCGAGCAGATTGAGCTGGAGCAGAACGAAGTCGGCGATTTCGATGTGTTTGTCGGGTCGTATCAGGCGAGTATTCTGGCGATCAGCAACTAATCTCTGAAGGTCCTTCGGACCTTTTCGCGGGCAAGCCTCGCTCCTACAAGTATGTGCCGTGCCAAATCATGCGGCACATATAAAACCTGTAGGAGCGAGGCTTGCCCGCAAAGGCCACACCACGGTCTCCCTTAGAATTTTCCGCTCATAAGGTAATTCGAAAAAGTTATTTATTTTCGGATTCTTATATCATTTAGTCTCCTTTTCACGCCGACTCTCGGTCGCCTGACAAGGAGCTTCCCGATGAAACTGACTTCCCCTCTTCGCCTTCTGGCCGCCGCGTTCCTGGCGTCGGCGAGTGTCCTGGCTCAGGCGGCAGATGTGACCGTCGCCTACCAGACCACCGTTGACCCGGCCAAAGTCGCCCAAGCCGACGGCACCTACGAAAAAGCCACCAAAGCCAACATCGACTGGCGCAAATTCGATAACGGCGCCGACATCATTGCCGCCATCGCTTCCGGCGATGTGCAAATCGGCTACCTCGGCTCCAGCCCCCTGACGGCAGCAATCACCCGCAAAGTCCCGGTGGAAACTTTCCTCATCGCCACCCAGATCGGCGCCGCCGAAGCGCTGGTTGCGCGCGACGGTTCCGGGATCAAGACTCCGCAAGACCTGATCGGCAAGAAAATCGCCGTACCGTTCGTTTCCACCGGCCACTACAGCCTGCTGGCCGCGCTGAAACACTGGAACATCGACCCGTCGAAAGTCACCGTGCTCAACCTCGCACCGCCAGCGATCATCGCGGCATGGAAACGCGGTGATATCGACGCCACCTACGTGTGGGACCCGGCCCTCGGTGTGGCCAAGGAAAACGGCAAAGTGCTGATCACCTCGGGCGAACTGGCCAAGTTCGGCGCACCGACTTTCGATGCCTGGATCGTGCGTAAGGATTTCGCCGAGAAGCACCCGGAAATCGTCACCGCGTTCGCCAAAGTGACCCTCGATGCCTATGCAGACTACCGCAAAGACCCGAAAGCCTGGCTCGCCAACCAAAGCAATGTCGACAAACTGGTGAAGCTCTCCGGTGCCAAGGCCAGCGACATTCCATTGCTGCTGCAAGGCAACGTCTTCCCACTCGCGGCTGATCAGGTGCTCACCCTCGGCGCGCCGACCACCAAGGCCATCACCGACACAGCAGTGTTCCTCAAGGAACAGGGCAAGGTCGAGGCCGTGCTGCCGGACTACGCGCCGTACGTCAGCGCCAAATACATCACCAATTGATCGGGAGTTAACCGCGATGGCTTTGCTACAGCTGGAGCGTATCTGCGCACAGTACCCCGGCGCAGCGGAACCTGTGCTGGCGGATATTTCCCTGAGCCTTGGGCCCCGGCAGTTGCTGGTCGCCCTCGGCCCGTCCGGCAGTGGCAAGACCTCGCTGTTGAACCTGATTGCCGGTTTCGTCGAACCCAGTGCCGGGCGCATCACCCTTGACGGCGTGCCAGTCAAAGGCCCGAGCGCCGAGCGCGGCGTGGTGTTCCAGGACGACGCCCTGCTGCCTTGGCAGGATGTGCTGGCCAACGTCGGCTTCGGTCTGGAACTGGCTGGCGTCGCCCGGGACAAACGCGAAATCCGTGCCCGGGAAATGCTCGCGCTGGTGGACCTCTCCGGTTTCGAAAATCGCCGAATCTGGCAGCTCTCGGGCGGGCAGAAACAACGTGTCGGCCTCGCTCGCGCCCTCGCAGCAGACCCTCGGGTTTTGCTGATGGACGAACCCTTCGGCGCCCTCGACGCCTTCACCCGCGAACAGATGCAAGAGCTGTTGCTGCAAGTCTGGCAACGCACCGCCAAACCGGTGTTCCTGATTACCCACGACATTGAAGAAGCGGTGTTCCTCGCCACGGATCTGATTCTGCTGGCGCCCAACCCCGGGCAAATCGTCGAGCGTCTGAGCCTGGATTTCGGTCAGCGTTACGCCGCCGGCGAATCGGCGCGGGCGATCAAATCCGACCCGCGCTTTATCGAAACCCGCGAACACGTGCTCGCCAAAGTGTTCTCCCAACGCAGTGCCGTCCAGCGGCAGGAGCGCGCATGAGCACCTATGAAATTCCCGCCGCGACGGTGAAACCGGGCTCAAAGGTGAAGAGCTCGGCGGTAATCCCGCTGCGTCGCAGTTTGAACACGCGCTGGATCAGCATGCTGACACTGGTCGCTCTCGTTGCCATTTGGTGGGCCGTCACGGCCACAGGTTTGATCGAACCGCTGTTCCTGCCGCCGCCGTCCGCCGTGCTGCAAAAAGGCTGGCTGCTGGTGACCACCGGCTACATGGATTCGACCTTGTGGCAGCATTTGGGCGCGAGCCTTGGCCGTATTGGCCTGGGCCTGGGCTTCGCGGTGCTGACCGCCGTTCCGGTGGGCATCGCCATCGGCCACAACCGCATCGCTCGCGGCATTCTTGATCCACTGATCGAGTTCTATCGCCCGATTCCGCCGCTGGCTTATCTGCCCTTGATCGTGATCTGGTGCGGCATCGGTGAGTTGTCGAAAGTCTTGTTGATCTACCTGGCGATCTTCGCCCCGATCGCGATCGCCACCGCCACTGGCGTACGCACCGTCGACCCGGCGAAATTGCGCGCCGCGCAGTCGCTGGGCGCGACTCGGGCGCAGTTGATTCGGCATGTGATTCTGCCCAGTGCCTTGCCGGACATTTTGACCGGCGTGCGGATTGGTTTGGGTGTGGGTTGGTCAACGTTGGTGGCCGCCGAGTTGATCGCCGCCACCAGTGGTCTGGGCTTTATGGTGCAATCGGCCGCGCAATTCCTGGTCACCGATGTGGTGGTGCTGGGGATCCTGGTCATCGCGCTGATCGCCTTCGCTATGGAAATGGGCCTGCGTGCGCTGCAACGCAAACTGGTGCCGTGGCACGGTCAGGCTCACTGAATATTCATTGTGGGCTTGCTCGCGAAGAGGCCGTGTCAGTCAACTTAGATGTTGAATGCTAGACCGCTTTCGCGAGCAAGCCCGCTCCCACAAAAGCTCGATACCCCGAATTCGAAGAGAAATACCATGAGCGGCCTGACTATTGTCCCTTTAAGCTCGGCACTCGGTGCGCAAATCAGCGGCCTCGACATCAGCCAGCCGCTGAACGTGGAACAACGCGACGCCATCGAGCAGGCGCTGCTCAAGCATCAAGTGCTGTTCTTCCGCGACCAGCCGATCGAGCCGCAACAACAAGCGCGATTCGCCGCCTATTTCGGCGACCTGCACATCCACCCGATCTACCCGAACGTGCCGGAACAACCCGAAGTACTGATCCTCGACACCGCCGTCACCGACGTGAGGGACAACGCAATCTGGCACACCGACGTGACCTTCCTGCCGACCCCGGCCATGGGCGCGGTGCTCAGCGCCAAACTGCTGCCGGAATTTGGCGGCGACACACTATGGGCCAGCGGTATTGCGGCGTATGAAGCGCTGTCCGCACCGATGAAAACCTTGCTAGAAGGGCTGACCGCTACTCACGACTTCACCCGTTCGTTCCCGCTGGAACGCTATGGCAATACACCGCAGGCCCTGGCCCAGTGGGAAGAAGCCCGGCGCAAGAACCCGCCGTTATCGCACCCGGTGATTCGCACGCACCCGGTGAGCGGGCGCCGGTCTTTGTTCGTCAATGAAGGGTTCACGTCGAAGATCAATGAGCTGTCTGAGACGGAAAGCGAAGTGATTCTGAAATTCTTGTTCGCCCACGCCACACGGCCGGATTTCACCATCCGCTGGCGCTGGCAGAAAGACGACATCGCGTTCTGGGACAACCGCGTGACCCAGCATTACGCGGTGGATGATTACCACCCGGCGCGGCGGGTGATGCAGCGGGCGACGGTGTTGGGGGATGTGCCGTTTTTCCGGTGAACCACGGAGTTCTTTATCGACTTTGAGGGCCTCTTCGCGAGCAAGCCCGCTCCCACATTATCCCGAGTCATTGCTGAAAATGCGGTCAACTGTGGGAGCGGGCTTGCTCGCGAAAAGGCCGGAACAGGCGCCGGAAAAACCGGCGCCGAACACTTACTCCGCCGTCGAAGGCTTCTCCCACAAATTGATCCCACCCTCTTGGGCAAACCGGTCAATCTCCGCCAGTTCTTCCACGCTAAAACTCAGATTCTTCAACGCCCCGACATTCTCGATAATCTGCTCCGGCCGGCTCGCACCGATCAGCGCAGAGGTCACCCGTGGATCGCGCAGGGTCCAGGCCAGCGCCAACTGCGCCAGGCTCTGACCGCGACGTTTGGCGATTTCATTGAGCGCCCGCACATGGGCGATGTTGGCTTCGGACAGGTGAGACGCCTGCAGCGAACCACCGCCCGGACGATTGACCCGCGCATCCGCTGGTACGCCATTGAGGTACTTGTCGGTCAACAGCCCCTGAGCCAATGGCGTGAAGGCGATCACGCCGGTACCAAGTTCATCGGTGGTATCCAGCAGATCCTTTTCCACCCAGCGATTCAGCAGGTTGTAGGCCGGTTGGTGAATCAGCAACGGCACTTTCCACTCCTTCAGCAACCCGGCGATTTCCCGGGTTTTCACCCCGGAATAGGACGAGACGCCGATGTACAGCGCCTTGCCCTGCTGCACGGCGGTGGCCAGTGCGCTGGCGGTTTCTTCAAGCGGCGTGTCCGGGTCGAAGCGGTGGGAATAGAAGATGTCTACGTAGTCGAGGCCCAGGCGTTGCAGGCTCTGGTCAAGGCTGGCCAGTACGTATTTGCGTGAACCACCGCCCTGACCGTACGGGCCGGCCCACATGTCCCAACCAGCCTTGCTGGAGATGATCAACTCATCGCGGTACTGCTTGAAGTCTTCACGCAGCAAACGACCGAAGTTGATCTCGGCGCTGCCATACGGCGGGCCGTAGTTGTTGGCCAGGTCGAAATGGTTGATGCCCAGATCGAATGCCGTGCGCAGCAACGAACGCTGGGTGTCGATCGGCGTGCTGTCGCCGAAGTTGTGCCACAAGCCCAGGGACAGTGCCGGCAGCACCAACCCGCTGCGACCCACGCGGCGGTAAGGGATGGAATCGTAGCGATTTTCGGCAGCGGTGTAGGTCATCGAGTCCTCTCTTGTCGGTCTTGAATGGGGTGTCGACTGCTTTGCAAGCAGCCCAGCATACGCCCAGACAAACGCCAGAAAACCCCGGTTTCGACTAATTGCTGAAACGTTTCATAGATTATTTAAAACTGACCTACCTCCATAGTGTCGATATCCACGCCCAACGCTTACGCCGACAACTCACGTAGCGCGGCAGCCGCCAAAAAGCCAGATCTTGAGCTGTATCGCTGATCTCGTCTGACCGTCTGGTCGATACGCTCAAGCAACTGCTCAGGAAGCGTGGCATTGAAGCGCACCGACTTGCCGAAATAAGGCGTGATATCGAATTCGACCACACCCCACACGCCGCCAGCGTAATCAGGATTATCCAGATGAGCGTCAATCTCACGCACCTGCGGAAGTGGATCACCATCGGCGACCAGACCTTCGTAGTGCAAAGCCAACGCTTCTTTCACGTTTTCAAATGCCTGCGCCACAGTAGCGCCCGCGGAGAAGCACCCCGGCACGTCCGGGATAATCACTCCGTATTCTGAGTCGGCATCCTTGTGCAGAACGACCGGGAATTTCATTTCGATGAGTCCTTCCTGTGATGTGGCCCCTTCGAGGCTCTCGTTTCCGATGTCGGGCCTCATTTCAGACCCGCCTGTTTCAATATGCTGTTGATCGTTCCTTTTGGAAGATCCGAATCAGGGTGTTTTATCGTCACCCTGCCTGACTTGCACGAATGCTTGTACTGATGATGGCTACCTTTCACGGCCACCAGATACCAACCATCCTCCTCGATCATCCTGATCATTTCCCGACTTCGCATCACCTTCGTCCTTGTGGGCAGCATCTGCTGAGCACATTACGCGATGATCACACCCTCAATACACACGGTACACACTCTGATAAATATTAGCCGAACACAAGCAGGCCGGATTGCCCGCAGACCATCGGTTACCGGGCATCCGCAAACACTTCCCCCAACCAATCCACAAACACCCGAACCCGCGGCGACATGTGTCGGTTGTGCGGGTACAGCACCGAAACCGGCATCGGCGGCGGTGGTGTGTCGACCAGGATTTCCTGCACCAGCCCTTGGGAAATCAGGGTTTCCATTCGGTAATGCGGGCACTGGATCAGGCCCAATCCGGCAATCGCCGAGGCCGCGTAAATCTCTGCACCGAACACTGACACTGCGCCTTCGATGGCCACTTCCTTGAGTTCGCCATCGACCATGAATTCGAACGGAAACAACTTGGCGGTGGTACGCGAAACGTAGTTCACCGCGCGGTGGCGGCTCAGGTCATCGAGGCTTTTCGGTTCGCCATATTTGCGCAGGTAGGTGGGGCTGGCGCAGGTGATCTGTCGCAGGTTGGCGACACGTTTACCGATCAGCGCCGAGTCGCCCAAGGTACCGGCGCGCAACACGCAATCAATGCCTTCGGCGATCAGGTCGACGAAGCGGTCGGCCTCGCTGATGGACAATTCGATATCCGGGTAGCGCGCCATGAATTGCGGCAATGCCGGGATCACGAAGTGTTTGGCCAACGTGCCGTGCAAATCCACTCGCAATCGGCCCTTCGGCGCCACGCCGCGAAACGCCAGCTCGGCTTCTTCCAGTTCCGCCAGCAACTGCACACAACGCAAGTAATACGCCTCGCCATCCAGCGTAGGACGGACCTTACGCGTGCTGCGTTCCAGTAAACGGGTGCCGAGCCAGGCTTCGAACTGGTTCAGTGTGTGGGTCAGCGTCGCCCGGGGCAGGTTCAGGTCATCGGCCGCCAGGGTGAAGCTGCTGCGCTCGTAAATGCGCACGAACACCTTCATCGCTTTGACTTGATCCACGGGTCACTCCTGGCGCTCGATTGTTGGCGATTATTGAACAGTCAAGGCAACTCTCGTGCATTTATCGGCCTGAGTAAACATGTGAAATTGGCTCCACACCCAAGCCACTCCAAGGAATCAACGCCATGACTACTCAAATTTCGAAAGTTGCCATTGTGACCGGCGCCTCCCGCGGCATCGGCGCTGTGATCGCCAAGCAACTGGCCAGCGAAGGTTTCGCCGTCGCCATCAACTACGCCAGCAGCGCCACTGAAGCCTCGAAACTGGTTGTGGAACTGCGTCAGGCCGGCCACCGCGCCATAGCGATCAAGGCTGATGTGGCCAACGCCGATGATGTACGCCGACTGTTCGACGAAACCGAAACCCAACTGGGCAAGGTCGACGTGCTGGTCAACAACGCCGGCATCCTCAAGGTTCTGCCACTGGCGCAACACAGCGATGAACTGTTCGACCAGAACTTCAACATTCACGCTCGCGGCACCTTCAACACCTTGCGTGAAGCGGCAACCCGCCTGAACAGCGGTGGCCGGATCATCAACTTCTCCAGCAGTACCGTCGGCATGAACCTGCCGGGCTACGCGGTGTACATCGCCAGCAAAGCGGCGGTGGAATCCCTAACCCAAGTGTTCGCCAAGGAAATGCGCGGTCGCAACATCACCGTCAATGCCGTGGCTCCTGGCCCGGTCGCCACCGACCTGTTCCTGCACGGCAAGAGCGAAGAGCAGATCCAGACCTTCGCCAAAATGCCTCCGCTGGAGCGATTGGCTCAGCCGGAAGACATTTCCCGCGTCGTGTCCTTCCTCGTCGGCCCTGAATCGGGCTGGGTCAACGGGCAAATCCTGCGCGTCAACGGCGGGTTGGCTTAAGCCTCAATTTTTCCGAATATCCGAGATCAAGGTGAAGCTCATGAAAAACGTCATTCTCATCACCGGCGCCGGTACCGGTATCGGCAAACTCGCCGCAGAGTCCCTCGCCCAGGCCGGGCACATCGTTTACGCCAGCATGCGTGACGTGAACGGTCGCAACGCTGCACGGGCCGAGGACATTCGCCTCTGGGCCAAAGAGCAAAATGTTGAACTGCACCCGCTGGAACTCGACGTGCTGTCGCAAGATTCCGCAGACGCCGCGGTCGCGACCATCGTCGCGCAACAAGGTCGTCTCGACGTAGTGATGCAGAACGCCGGGCACTTGGTGATCGGCCCGACCGAGGCCTTCACCGCTGAAGAAATCATGAAAGTCTTCGACACCAACTTCTACGGCGCCCAGCGAGTCAGTCGTGCTGTGTTGCCACAGATGCGGGCCCAGGCTTCAGGATTAGTGTTGTGGATCAGCAGCACCACGACCAAGGGCGGTTTCCCACCATTCATGGGGCCATACGCGGCGGCGAAAGCGGCGATGGATTCCCTGGCGGTGAGCATGTCCTACGAGCTGACGCGCTTCGGCATCGAAACCTCGATCGTGGTGCCCGGGGCGTTCACTCGCGGTACCGATCATTTCCCGAGCGCGGGCAAACCGGCCGACGTAGCACGTAGCGACGCCTATGCTCGATATGACGGGGTGATGGATAAAGTGGGCGAACGTTTGAGCGCGTTGACCCCGGAAGATGCCGACCCACAAGCGGTGGCCGATGACATCGTGCGGATTGTCGGCCTGGCGCAGGGTTCGCGGCCGGCACGGTCGGTGATCGACTTTGTCGGGGATGGCGCGGCACAAGTGCTTGAGGTTGCGGAGCGGGTTCGGGTGGATTTCGCCAAGCGGATTGGTATTGATGATTTGCTTGGTGTGAATCTGTAAGGACGCCTTCGCGGGCAAGCCTCGCTCCTACAGGGATTGTGTCGGACGGCAATCCCGTAATCGACGCGAACCCGTGTAGGAGCGAGGCTTGCCCGCGAAGGCGGCCTCAAGGGCAGCACACATCTAAAGGACGGAACACATCATGCACACCACGATCATCATCACCTTCGGCTTGGTCCTGCTGGCGTTGATGCTGTACATCGGCCAGAAACTCGGCTTCAGCCGCCACACGCTGACCTACAGTTTCGTGGCGTTGTGGCTGGCCTTGAGCGTCATCAACGGCGCCATCGGCGTGGTCACCGCCAACCAGTCAGTGACCTCGGAGCTGGTGATCGGCAGTGTGGTGTTCGGCGTGCCGGTGGCGGCGCTGGTGTTGTTCATGGCGATGAGCAACGCCTGAGCGCCACCGGCGCTCGATCAACGCACCAGGTGCAGGAACTGCATGTGCCGCTCGTACTGATCGAGGATGTCGTTGATGACCTGCTCCTTGGTGTAGCCCACCAGATCATAGTCCTGACTGCCCTCGCGCAAATGCACTTCGGCGCGGTGGTAACGGCGGTTGTTGAGTTGCTTGGAACCCATGCCGCCACGGGCGAAGGACGGCGTGAAATAACCGCGCATCTGCACCTGATAGATGAACGGATGCAGTTCGCCGTGACCGATCTCCAGGCTGACATTGTCATTGGCCGGATCGGGCTGAGTGACCACGTGCAAGCCCTTCTCGACGAACACTGCCGTCACTTCTTCAATCGCCGGACGCACCGTCGTATCGAGGAAGCGATAGACCTCATCGCGCGACGGGAAATGCACCGCCTGACTCAAGCGCTGACGCCAGCCGCCGCGCCGCGAGCCGGACACCGGAGCGAGGGAATGCAGTTGCGCGATCTGCTTCTGCGATTCCAGATAAAACGCCTTGTGCAGTCCCCACATCATCAGCAGCAAAATCAACGAGAACGGTAACGAGGTCAACACCACCGCTGACTTCAATGCGTCGATGCTGCCGGAGAACAACAGCGCGCTGGTCACCAGCGCCGTCATCGCGCCCCAGAACACTCGCAGCCATTTCGGCCCGTCTTCATCCGGGTTGCCACCCTTGGCGGACAAGGTCGACAACACCACAGTGCCGGAGTCGGCGGATGTCACGAAGAATACGAAGCTGATGAACACCGTGACCGCAATCACGGTTTTGCTCCACGGGTAGGTTTCCAACAGCAGGTACAGGGTCATCGACGGGTTGTCGATGGCCGACATGCCGAGCGCGCTCATGCCGTGGTTGAGGACCTGGTCGATGGCGCTGTTGCCGAAGATCGACATCCACGCCAGGGTGAAACCGAGCGGGATCAGCAGCACGCCGAAGACGAATTCACGGATGGTCCGGCCACGGGAAATCCGTGCGATAAACAGGCCCACGAACGGCGACCATGCAATCCACCAGGCCCAGTAGAACACCGTCCAGCCACCCAGCCAGTCGCTCGGTTTGTCATAGGCGTAGAGGTCGAAACTCTTCATCGGCAAGGCGCCGAGATAATCGCCGAGGTTCTGGATCAGCGTATTGAGCAAGTGCTGGGTGGGGCCGGCGAACAACACGAACAGCAGCAGCGCACAGGCCAGCAGCATGTTGATGTCGGACATCACCCGCACGCCTTTATCGACGCCGGACACCGCAACGATGATCGCCGCGCCCATCATCAGCGTGATCAACCCGACCTGAATCCACTGGGTGTGGGCGATGCCGAACAAATAGTCCAGCCCTGAGTTGAGGTGCAAAACACCAAAGCCCATGTCGGCACCGAGGCCGAATACCGTGGCGATGATGCCGAAGCCGTCCACCGCGTAGCCGATGGGGCCGTTGATGCGCTTGCCGATCAACGGGTACAGCGCCGAACGCAGGGCCAGCGGCAGGTTATGTCGATAGGCGAAATAGGCCAGCGCCATGCCGACGAAGGCGAACACGCCCCAACCGTGCAGGCCCCAGTGCAGAAACAGAATCTGCATTGCCTGACGCGCCGCATCCGCCGTGCCGGCTTCACCTTGCGGCGGTTGTGCCAGATGCGTCAGCGGTTCGGACACGCAAAAGAAAAACAGCGTGATGCTGATCCCGGCGGCGAACAGCATGCCGGCCCAGGACAGGTAGCTGAATTCGGGCTCGTCGTGGTCGGCACCGAGCTTGATCTTGCCGTAGCCAGACAAGGCGGTGACCACCACGAAGACCAGATACAGCGTCATCGCGAGCATGTAGTACCAGCCGACCGTATTGGCCGCCCAGTTTTGCGCTTCCAGAAGCCAGGCACCGGCCTGTTCGGGTATCGCCATGACGACAACAGCGAACAACAGAATGAAGGTCGCCGCGAAATAAAACACCGGCGGATTCATGCGGACCTGGCCGCTTGCGGGGGTGGACGGTGCACTCATGAAAGGTGCACCTCAAGGGGGTGAAACAGGGCAATCAATAACGGACTCGGCAAAGGCAAGCCTCCTGTTGTGAGCGGGCAGCAAACCGGCGGTTTAACTTGAATGAGCGTTCAAGTTAAACATGGATAGGGGGCTAAGGACTAATCGCAGGGCTCGGCGGTAGCTTTCCTACATTAGTTCAGGGGGAGGATATGACTTGGGGTTTGGAATGCCTTATCTCGGTTCGGCATGAAATCAATCGCGAGCAGGCTCGCTCCCACAGTGGATCTCCAGTGAACACAAGAACTGTGAACGACAAGGAACAGTGTGGGAGCGAGCCTGCTCGCGATGGGGCCAGATCAGTCACCCGATACTCAGGGACCTACTTCTGCGTCCCATCATCATGCTGCAGATTCGCCTGGGTCAGGTTGCACCCCGCCGGCACGCTACGGGTCAGCCAGACGTTGCCGCCGATGGTCGAGCCTTTGCCGATGGTGATCCGCCCCAGAATCGTCGCACCGGCATAGATCACCACATCGTCCTCGACGATCGGATGCCGCGGATGGCCCTTCTGCAACTGGCCGTCTTCATCCGCCGGGAAGCGCTTGGCGCCCAGGGTCACCGCCTGATAAATCCGTACCCGCTCGCCAATGATCGCGGTCTCGCCGATCACCACACCCGTCCCGTGATCGATGAAGAAACTGCGCCCGATCTGCGCCCCCGGATGGATGTCGATGCCGGTGGCCGAGTGGGCGATTTCCGCGCTGATCCGCGCCAGCAGCGGCAAGCCGGCGCGGTACAAATGATGGGCCAGACGATGGTGAATCACCGCCAGAATTCCCGGATAGCAGAGCAATACTTCATCGACACTGCGAGCCGCCGGGTCGCCGTGATAGGCCGCCAGTACGTCGGTGTCCAGCAGAGTGCGCAGCCCCGGCAAAGCAAGGGCGAAATCCTGAATGATCTGGATGGTTTTGGCCTCGACTTCAGTGTCGGCCTGGGCACTGTGGCGCGCGGCGTAACGCAGTTCGAGCCGCGCCTGCGCCAGCAACGCGTTCAATGCGACGTCGAGTGTGTGGCCGACGTAGAAGTCCTCACTCTCCTCACGCAAATCCACTGGCCCCAATCGCATCGGGAACAACGCACCGCACAAGGCTTCGAGAATGTCCGCCATGGCCGCTCGGGACGGCAACTCGCGACCGCCCTGCTCACCGCTGGCACGGCCGTTTTGTGCGCGCCACTGGTCGCGTGCCGTACGCAGTTGGCTGACGATGGTCTGCAATTGCCAATGGCTGGAACGCTCGCTCACGGTAAAAACTCCTCACGGGCGGCCGGACGGTCTGGCCGCGTTAACCGCGATTACTTTACGGCAACGGCTTGCAGCCGAATTAAGAACCAATAGTGCTGTGCTCAATACTTTTGGCTATAAGCGATTGACAGTTGCCCGACTAAATACCCGTGCCTATAGTCCTGACATCTTCCTCCGCCAGTACGGACCCATGATCAAACAACAGCTTGCCCGCTTTAACCGCCTCGACCTGCTCGGTCATCCTACTCCGCTGGAAAAACTCGAACGCCTGTCGACCTGGCTGGGCCGCGATGTCTACGTCAAACGCGATGACCTGACGCCATTGGCACTGGGCGGCAACAAGCTGCGCAAACTCGAATACCTGGCCGCAGATGCCTTGGCCCAAGGCGCTGATACGTTGATCACCGCTGGCGCCATCCAGTCCAACCATGTGCGCCAGACGGCTGCCATTGCGGCCAAGCTTGGCCTGGGCTGCGTGGCTCTGCTGGAAAATCCGCTGGGCACCGACGACAGCAACTATGTCGGCAACGGCAATCGGCTGTTGCTGGACCTGTTCGATGCCAAGGTCGAGCTGGTGGAAAACCTCGACAACGCCGACGAGCAATTGGAAGCGCTGGCCGGGCGTCTGCGCAGTAATGGTAAGAAACCGTATCTGGTGCCGATTGGTGGCTCCAATGCATTGGGCGCTTTGGGTTATGTCCGTGCAGGCCTGGAACTGGCCGAACAGATCAAGGACACCGGGCTGCAATTCGCCGCAGTGGTGCTGGCGTCCGGCAGTGCCGGCACCCACAGCGGCCTGGCGCTGGCATTGAGTGAAGTACTGCCGGATTTGCCAGTGATCGGCGTGACGGTTTCCCGTAGCGATGAAGCGCAACGACCGAAAGTCCAGGGCCTCGCAGAGCGTACGGCCGAACTGCTGGGCGTGAGCCTGCCGGCGAATTTCAAAATCGAACTGTGGGACGAATATTTCGGCCCGCGTTATGGCGAGCCGAATGCCGGGACATTGTCAGCGCTGAAGCTGCTGGCGAGCCAGGAAGGGTTGTTGCTGGATCCGGTGTACACCGGCAAAGCCATGGCCGGTTTGCTCGACGGCATCGGACGCCAGCGCTTCAATGACGGCCCGATCATCTTCCTGCACACCGGCGGGGCGCCGGCGTTGTTTGCTTATACTTCTGTCTTTTAAGTTCCCCTGTGGCGAGGGGGCTTGCCCCCGTTGGGTCACGAAGTGGCCCCAAAACCTATGATCGGGTTCTTTCAGGTTGACCGCGTTGGCTGGCTTTGCGACTGCTTCGCAGCCGAACGGGGCAAGCCCCCTCGCCACAGGAACGCACTCCACAATATTCATTTAAAGAATAACAAACTTTATATTTAGTATTTTCCTATCTAAAGGCAACATCATATAGTCGCGCCGCAGGCGAATTTGCAGCAAGACGCATAAGCTGCTTTAGGGCAGGATATCGCAGTCGTTCAAATCCCGAATTTGCCAACTTTCCTTAAGCGTCTTCCATAAGAAAACACAGGGGCTTGTCATGAATTTTTCCGCATTACGTCGAAATCTGCTGGTGGGTTCGCTGGGCCTGGCGCTGAGCGCCGGTCTGCTCGGGCAGGCAGTGGCCGGTGAGCAACTGCAAAAAATCAAGGACGCAGGCGTGATCAACGTCGGTCTGGAAGGCACTTATCCACCGTTCAGCTTCGTCGACGAGGCCGGCAAACTGAGCGGCTTCGAAGTCGAGTTCTCCGAAGCCTTGGCCAAAGAGCTGGGCGTGAAGGTCAAACTGCAGCCGACCAAATGGGAAGGCATCCTCGCTGCCCTGGAATCCAAGCGTCTGGACGCGGTGATCAACCAGGTGACCATCACCGAAGAGCGCAAGAAGAAGTACGACTTCTCCACGCCTTACACCGTTTCCGGGATTCAGGCGCTGACCCTGACCAAAAACAAAGACACCATCAAGACCGCCGCCGATCTGGCCGGCAAGAAAGTCGGCGTAGGCCTGGGCACCAACTACGAGCAGTGGGTGAAAGAGAATGTGCCCAAGGCTGACGTCCGCACCTACGAAGATGATCCGAGCAAGTTCCAGGATCTGCGCGTCGGCCGCATCGACGCCATTCTGATCGACCGCCTGGCCGCGCTGGAATATGCCAGGAAGGCCAAGGACACTGCCGCCGCCGGCGAAGCGTTCTCCCGCCAGGAAGCCGGTATTGCCCTGCGCAAAGGCGAGCCTGAGCTGCTGGCCGCAGTGAACAAAGCCATCGACAAGCTGCGTGCCGACGGTACGCTGAAAAAGCTTTCGGAAAAATACTTCAGCGCTGACGTCACTCAATAATGGGAGAAGCTTTCCAACTTGCGCTGGACTCCGCGCCCTTTCTGCTCAAGGGCGCGTACTACACAGTCATCCTGAGCCTGGGCGGAATGTTCTTCGGCCTGCTGATGGGCTTCGGCCTGGCATTGATGCGCCTGTCGCGCTTCAAACTGGTGAGCTGGATCGCCCGCATCTACGTGTCGTTCTTTCGCGGCACGCCGTTGCTGGTACAACTTTTCGTGATCTATTACGGCTTGCCGCAATTGGGTATCGAACTTGATCCGCTGCCGGCCGCCCTGATCGGCTTCTCGCTGAACATGGCCGCCTACGCCTGCGAAATCCTGCGTGCCGCCATCAGCTCCATCGAGCGCGGCCAGTGGGAAGCCGCCGCCAGTATCGGCATGACCCGCGCGCAGACCTTGCGCCGGGCCATCCTGCCGCAAGCGATGCGCACGGCTCTGCCACCATTGGGCAACAGTTTCATTTCGCTGGTGAAGGACACCGCGCTGGCAGCCACCATTCAGGTGCCGGAACTGTTCCGTCAGGCGCAGCTGATTACCGCCCGTACCTTTGAAATTTTCACCATGTACCTTGCCGCCGCGCTGATCTACTGGGTTCTGGCCACGGTGCTTTCGCACCTGCAGAACCAGTTGGAAGCACGGGTCAATCGGCACGATCTGGAGTCCTGACCCAATGATTGTCGTGGAAAAACTGACAAAGCAGTTCAAGGGTCAAGTGGTGCTCAACGGCATTGATCTGGAAGTGAAGGAAGGCGAGGTGGTGGCGATCATCGGGCCTAGCGGCTCGGGTAAAACCACGTTCCTGCGTTGCCTGAACTTCCTGGAAGAACCCACCAGCGGCCGGATCAAGGTCGGTGACATCGAGATCGATGGCAGCCGTCCGCTGAACCAGCAGCAGAGCCTGGTACGGCGCTTGCGCCAGCACGTGGGTTTCGTGTTCCAGAACTTCAACCTGTTCCCTCATCGCACCGCCCTGGAAAACGTTATCGAAGGCCCGATCATCGTAAAGAAGATCCCGCACGCCGAAGCCGTTGCCCTGGGTAAAAAGCTGATGGCCAGGGTCGGCCTGGCGGGCAAGGAAGACGCTTACCCGCGACGCCTTTCCGGTGGTCAGCAACAGCGTGTGGCGATTGCCCGCGCGCTGGCGATGGAGCCGGAAGTGATTCTGTTCGACGAACCGACCTCAGCCCTCGACCCGGAGCTGGTGGGTGAAGTGCTGGCGACCATCCGCAGCCTCGCCGAAGAGCGACGCACCATGGTCATCGTCACCCACGAAATGGGCTTTGCCCGGGACGTGGCCAACCGCGTGGTGTTTTTCGACAAGGGTGTGATCGTCGAACAAGGCGAAGCCAAGGCACTGTTTGCCAATCCGAAAGAGGAACGGACGAAGCAGTTTCTCAGCAAGTTTCTTAATAACGCCTAGTGCTGCCCCGCTCGAAAACTGTCAACTTCCATGGATGGAAGTGACATTAACTCCGCTTTATAAAATCGTATAGCAGCTTTCAACGACTCACATGACTCACCCCCATACTAAATAACTTCCCGCCGTCCCATGCGGTACATATATATGTCCTGCAACAGATTCATATCGCCTAAAATCTATAAAACACCTCGCTGTCCACGCTCAAAGGGTTGCTGCCTGGGAGGCTAAAACTCATCAAATACCGGACTATATTCGACAGAGCGATGCGGATTATTAACCACACCGCGTAGGAGCTTTCTGAATCACGCAAGAACTAACCTTTAACCAACCAGCGCTATTGACACTTATTCGAGCGCACTCTTATCTAGGTGCCAACAGGCAACAACCTTCACCTTCAACTATTGTTTAAGCGCGCAAATAACGAATCGTTTTGTTGCTTGGTAATTCACGCCTTTCGATCTTTCAGAAATGGACTTCGCGGCAAAGCTTCAAGGAGAGAAACCCATGACAAGCACTTCAAACAAACCTGAACTTGCAGCCCCGACCCTGGCGCAAAGCCACAAGGCCGGTATCAACATCACCTCGGCCGCGCACCTTATGATCGACGTGCCACCCTACCCCGGCATGGATGAAGGCGATCTGATCGAGCTGTTTTGGGACAACTGCTATGTCGCCTCCAGCGTGTTGGGGTCCGACCATGACAGCAAAGCCGTGAGCCTGCGGGTTCCGGAAAGCTTCATTGCCAATGGTTCTGCCCGCGTCCATTACAAGGTCATGCAGGTCGGGCAAGGGCCGGCGGTATCACCGGCGGCGCGCGTCCAGATCAAACTCGATTGCCCGGGCGGCCTGCTTCTTTGCGATGAGGAAAACCAGAGCCTGGCACCCGTGCTTATCCCCGAGACCATTCGCCGTCAGGGGGTCAATCCGAACCAGATAAAACGCGGCGTCCCGTTGACCATCGAACCGTACCTGAACATGGCCGTCGACGACGAAATCACCCTGCGCTGGGGCGATGTGCGCATGGACCTGCCAAAGCTCAAGGCTTGCGATGTGGGTCAGCCAATTCAGGTGTGGGTGCCACCGGCGATCATTGTCGAAGCCGGCGAAGACCTTCGACTGGAAGTGACCTACTGCATCCTCGACCGCGTGGGTAACAACTCGCGGTGGGCACCGGCACGCACGCTGAAGATCGGCTGTGCCAATCCCTACCTGAAAGTGCCGCCGAAAGAAGCGCTCATGGCCGCTGAATCCCGAAAGAAGTGAAGCCCTTGCTGTAAACACCAACTTCTGTGGGGAGGGGGCCTTTGTGGCGAGGGGGCTCGCCCCCGTTGGGTCGCGAAGCGGCCCCCGAAACTTGAACGCCCGACGTTGTGTCAGGCAAACCGCATAGGCCGGATTTACGACTGCTTCGCAGCCGAACGGGGCGATGCGGCGTTCCGACAAGCCCCCTCGCCACGGGGTTCAGAACAGACCTTCTATGCATATTCCTAAAAGTTAGTTCATTAATTATTTATACACGTTTAGGGTATATACACCGGACCACCGGACATTCGTGTTTTTCGTTCGCCGCAACCCATGCGGCGCTTTCATGAGATGTGAGGTAGGTATGGTCCGGAACACAATCACCCCAGTGCAAATCGCCAGGGCATTGCGTGCAGCCAAGGAGCGGCACTGATGTCCAGTCTGGCAGATGCAATCGTCCAGAGTGATCTGGACATCGCCCCATTGTTGTTGCCCGCGCAGGTCTTGCGCAACGACGCACAAGCCATCAAGGCTGCCCATGAGCTGGCGCAAGTCGCCCGCCTGCAAGCAGCCAAACGTGACCAGCAACGCAAGTTGCCGTGGTCGGAAATCGAACAGTTCACCCGCAGCGGCCTGGGCAGCATTGCCATCCCTCGTGAGTACGGCGGCCCGCAGGTTTCATTCGTCACCCTGGCCTCGGTGTTCGCGATCATTTCCGCGGCTGACCCGGCACTGGGGCAGATCCCGCAGAACCAGTTCGGGATTCTCAACCTGATACTCGGCAGCGCCACCGAATCGCAAAAAAAACAGCTGTTCAAAAGTGTGCTCGAAGGCTGGCGAATCGGTAACGCGGGACCAGAACGCGGGACCAAAAATACCCTGGAGCTCAAAGCGCGGATCACCGCCGATGGCGATGGCTTCGTCATCAACGGGCAGAAGTTCTATTCCACCGGCGCCCTGTTCGCCCACTGGGTGGCCGTCAAGGCGCTGAATGACTACGGCAAGCAAGTGCTGGCCTTCGTCCGGCGTGGTACCCCGGGGTTGCGCATCGTGGATGACTGGTCGGGTTTCGGCCAGCGCACTACAGCCAGCGGCACCATTTTGCTCAACAACGTGCGGGTCGACGCCGAGCTGGTGGTGGATAACTGGAAGATCAACGACAGCCCGAATACTCAAGGCGCCGTGTCGCAGCTGATTCAAGCAGCCATCGACGCCGGCATTGCCCGGGGCGCCATCGATGACGCCATAGAATTCGTGCAAAAACGCGCACGGCCGTGGATCGACGCCAAGGTCGACCGGGCCAGCGACGACCTCTATGTGATCGCCGACATCGGCAAGCTGAAAATCGAACTGCACGCCGCCGAAGCACTGCTGCGCAAGGCAGGCCAAGTACTCGATCAGGTCAACGCCGCGCCGCTCACCGCCGAGTCCGCTGCACGCGCCTCGATTGCCGTGGCGGAAGCCAAAGTGCTGACCACCGAGATCTCGCTGCTGGCCAGCGAAAAGCTCTTCGAACTGGCCGGCAGCCGCGCCACCCTCGCCGAATTCAACCTCGACCGCCACTGGCGCAACGCCCGGGTGCACACGCTGCACGACCCGGTGCGCTGGAAGTATCACGCGGTTGGCGCTTACCACCTCAATGGAACCTTGCCTGCGCGGCATTCCTGGATCTGACGACCAGACATCTGGAGAAACACATGACTCTTTCTCACCACGTCGCGGTCATCACCAGCGATGAGCAAGCCCTGATTGTCGCCAGTGACCTGGCCGACGATTTCAAACGCGACAGCGCCCTGCGCGACCGCGAACGTCGTTTGCCATACCCGGAACTGGAAGTGTTTTCCCGTTCGGGTCTTTGGGGCATCAGCGTGCCAAAAGAATACGGCGGCGCCGGGGTTTCCAACGTCACCCTGGCCAAGGTCATCGCGTTGATCGCCGAGGCCGACGGCTCCCTCGGACAAATCCCGCAGAACCATTTCTATGCCCTCGAAGTGCTGCGCGTGAACGGCACTGATGAGCAGAAAAAACGCCTGTACGCCGAAGTGTTGGCCGGCCAGCGCTTCGGCAATGCACTCGCGGAACTGGGCACAAAAACCGCCCATGATCGCGTCACCAGCCTGACTCGCGATGGCAACGGCTACCGCATCAACGGTCGCAAGTTCTACGCCACCGGCGCGATTTACGCCCAGCGCATCCCCACGTCGGTGGTGGACGAAAACGGCGTGCAGCAACTGGCGTTCGTCCCGCGCAACAGCAAAGGGCTGACGGTGATCGACGACTGGAGCGGTTTCGGCCAGCGCACCACCGGTAGCGGTTCGGTGGTGTTCGAGGATGTCTACGTCGCCGCCGAGGACATAATTCCGTTTCAAAGCGCTTTCGAGCGCCCGACTACCGTGGGCCCGCTGGCGCAGATTCTCCACGCCGCCATCGACACTGGCATCGCCCGCGCCGCGTATGAAGATGCGCTGCATTTTGTACGCACCAAGACCCGGCCGTGGATCGACGCCACTCATGAAAAAGCCACCGAAGACCCGCTGACCATCAAGAGCTTCGGCCACTTGAGTATCCGTCTGCACGCCACCGAAGCCCTGCTGGAACGCTCCGGCGAATTCCTCGACCAGGCCCAGGCCAACACCAATGCCGAGACCGTCGCCGCCGCGTCGATTGCCATTGCCGAAGCCCGCGCCATCAGCACCGAAATTTCCCTCGCCGCCGGCAGCACACTGTTCGAACTGGCGGGTAGCCAGGCGACCCTGGCCGAACACGGCCTGGATCGCCACTGGCGCAATGCCCGGGTGCATACCCTGCACGACCCGGTGCGCTGGAAATATCACGCCATCGGCAATTACTACCTCAACGATGAAAACCCTCCATTGCGAGGGACCATTTGATGGCTGATGCCAAAAAGAAAATCCTGCTCAACGCGTTCAACATGAACTGCATCGGGCACATCAACCATGGCCTGTGGACGCATCCACGGGACAATTCCACCCAGTACAAAACCATCGAATACTGGACCGAACTGGCTCAGTTGCTGGAACGAGGACTGTTCGACGGTTTGTTCATCGCCGACATCGTCGGCGTGTACGACGTCTATCAAAACTCGGTGGACGTGCCACTCAAAGAGTCGATCCAGTTGCCGGTCAATGACCCGTTGCTGCTGGTCTCGGCCATGGCTGCGGTCACCAGAAACCTCGGCTTCGGCCTGACCGCCAACCTGACCTACGAACCGCCGTATCTGTTCGCCCGGCGCATGTCGACGCTTGATCATTTGAGCCGTGGGCGGGTCGGCTGGAACATCGTCACCGGCTATCTGGACAGCGCCGCCAAGGCCATGGGCCTGAGCGAACAGGTGGAACACGACCGCCGCTACGACCAGGCCGACGAGTACCTGCAAGTGCTCTACAAACTCTGGGAAGGCAGCTGGGAAAACGGCGCGGTGCTCAACGACCGCGAGCAACGGATCTACGCCCAGCCAGACAAAGTGCACAAGGTCGAGCACAAGGGCGAGTTCTATCAGGTCGAGGGCTATCACCTCTGCGAACCGTCGCCGCAACGCACGCCGGTGTTGTTCCAGGCCGGCAGTTCCGATCGCGGTTTGCTGTTCGCCGGGCGCCACGCCGAGTGCGTTTTCATCAGCGGTCAGAACAAACCGTCGACCAAAGTTCAGGTGGACAAGGTGCGCGCCAGCGCCGTCGAGGCCGGGCGCAATCCCTGGGACATCAAGGTGTTCATGGGCTTGAACGTGATTGTCGGTGAGACAGAAGAGCTGGCCTGGGCCAAGCATGCCGAGTACCTGAGCTACGCCAGCGCCGAGGCCGGCGTGGCACATTTTTCGGCGTCCACCGGGATCGATTTTTCCGAGTACGAACTCGACGAACCGATCCAGTACGTGAAGAGCAACGCCATCCAGTCCGCCACCAAGAACCTGCAAAACAACGATTGGACCCGCCGCAAACTGCTGGAACAACACGCCCTCGGTGGCCGCTACATCACCGTGGTCGGCTCGCCGCAGCAGGTGGCGGATGAGCTGGAATCGTGGATCGCCGAAACCGGCCTGGACGGCTTCAACCTGACAAGGATCGTCACCCCGGAAAGCTATGTGGACTTCATTGAACTGGTGATTCCGGAGTTGCAACGCAGAGGGTCGTACAAGACCGCTTACGACGACGGCAGCCTGCGGGAAAAGCTGTTTCACCGTGACGCGCATTTACCTGAGCAACACACAGGTTCGGCATTCCGCCGCTAGAAGCTTCGCGGGCAAGCCTCGCTCCTACAGGGGATCTGCGGTGTTCACAAAAACCCTGTAGGAGCGAGGCTTGCCCGCGAAGAGGCCCGCCCAAACACCAAAAATTCATGCACTGACTGGAAACCCCATCATGAAAAAGACCTACCTCTCCCACCCAGTCAAAGCACTGGCCCTGGCCCTCGGCCTCTTCAGTTCCGTCACCTTCGCCGCCGACGCACCGCTGAAGGTCGGCACTACCGCCGCCTTCGCCATCCCCCTGGAAGCCGCAGTAGAAGAAGCCAACAAACAAGGCCTGAAAGTCGAACTGGTGGAGTTCAGCGACTGGATCGCCCCCAACGTCAGCCTCGCCTCGGGCGACATCGACGTGAACTACTTCCAACACATCCCGTTCCTGGAAAACGCCAAGGCCGCCGCCGGTTTTGACCTGGTGCCGTTCGCCCCGGGGATCATCAACAACGTCGGCCTCTATTCGAAGAAATACAAAAGCTTCGACGAGTTGCCCGAAGGCGCCAGCGTGGCCATCGCCAACGACCCGATCAACAGCGGTCGCGGCCTGCAACTGCTGGCCAAGGCCGGGCTGATCACGCTTAAACCAAGCGTCGGCTACAAGGCCACCGAAGAAGACATCATCGCCAACCCGAAGAAAATCAAAATCCTTCAGGTCGAGGCCGTGCAACTGGTGCGCGCCTACGACGACGCCGATCTGGTCCAGGGCTACCCGGCCTACATCCGTCTGTCGAAGACCTTCGATGCCAGCTCCGCCCTGCTATTCGATGGCCTCGATCACAAGGAATACGTGATCCAGTTTGTGATCCAGCCGAAAAGCAAAACCGACCCACGCCTGATCAAATTCGTCGACATCTACCAGCATTCGCCAGCCGTTCGTGCAGCGCTGGATAAAGCCCACGGCAAGCTCTATCAAGCCGGTTGGGAAAGCTAAGCATGACGGCCGCGATCCAACGGCGACTGGAACTTCCGGAGCCACATAACGCCACACAAACCGAACTGCACCCAGACCTCAATCGAGCCCATGTGCGCTTTATCGGCCTGGGCAAAACCTACAACGGTCAGCAAGGTCCGGTGGCGGCCTTGCACGGCATCGACCTGGCGATCCAGCGCGGTGAAGTGTTCGGCATCATCGGTCGCAGCGGCGCCGGCAAGTCGTCGCTGATCCGCACCATCAACCGCCTCGAACAGCCGAGCAGCGGGCGAGTGCTGATCGATCAGGTGGACATCGGCGCGTTCGATGAAGACCGCTTGGTGGCGCTACGTCGACGGATCGGCATGATCTTTCAGCACTTCAACCTGATGTCGGCCAAGACGGTTTGGCAGAACGTCGAATTGCCGCTGAAAGTCGCCGGCGTGCCCAAGGAGCAGCGCGAGCGCAAAGTTCGCGAACTGCTGGAACTGGTGGGCCTGCAAGAGAAACACAAAGCCTACCCGGCGCAGCTGTCCGGCGGGCAGAAACAGCGCGTCGGCATCGCCCGCGCGCTGGTACATGACCCGGAAATTCTGCTGTGCGACGAGGCGACTTCGGCCCTCGATCCAGAGACCACGCAATCGATCCTCGGCCTGCTGCGCGAGATCAATCAACGGCTGGGTTTGACCATCGTGCTGATTACCCACGAGATGGCGGTGATCCGCGACATCTGTGATCGGGTGGTGGTGCTGGAACACGGGCGAATCGTCGAGCAAGGGCCGGTCTGGGAAGTCTTTGGCAACCCGCAACATGAGGTCAGCAAGACCTTGCTCGCGCCATTGCAACACGGACTACCGGAAGAACTGCAAAGCCGCTTGCGAGCGCAGCCGCAGTCTTCGGACGCCGCCGTGGTGTTGCGTTTGCAATTCACCGGCAGCACAAGCGAGGAGCCAGACCTGGCGGCGCTGTTCAGCGCCCTCGGTGGCCGCGTGCGCTTGCTGCAAGGGGGCGTGGAACGGATTCAGGGCCATGCGCTCGGGCAATTGCTGCTGGCGGTGACCGGCTCGTCCCTGGGCGCCGAGGAATTGCGTCAGCGCGCCGGCCACTGGGCGCAACAGGTGGAGGTGCTGGGTTATGTGGTTTGATCGGTTGCTTCAGGGGTTTATCGACACGTTTTTGATGGTCGGCGTGTCGTCGTTGATTGCGCTGCTGGCGGGCATTCCGTTGGCGGTGATTCTGGTCACCAGCGCCAAAGGCGGGATCTACGAAGCACCTGCGTTGAACCGCGCATTGGGTGCATTCGTGAACCTGTTTCGCTCGATTCCGTTTCTGATTTTGATGGTGGCGCTGATTCCGTTTACCCGGCTGATTGTCGGCACCACCTACGGCGTTTGGGCAGCCGTGGTGCCACTGACCATTGCGGCCACGCCGTTCTTTGCGCGCATTGCCGAGGTCAGTTTGCGCGAGGTCGACCATGGGTTGATCGAAGCGGCGCAAGCGATGGGCTGCCGACGCTGGCATATCGTCTGGCATGTGCTGCTGCCCGAGGCTCTGCCGGGGATTGTCGGTGGTTTCACGATTACGTTGGTGACGATGATCAACTCCTCGGCGATGGCCGGGGCGATTGGGGCCGGTGGGTTGGGGGACATCGCTTATCGATATGGGTATCAGCGGTTTGATAGCCAGATCATGCTGACGGTGATTGTGTTGCTGGTGGTGTTGGTGGCGGTGATTCAGTTGGGTGGGGACAGATTGGCGCGAGGACTGAACAAACGCTAAGCATGTTGCGAACACTCATTATGGAGAGAGCACCTTTGTGGCGAGGGGGCTTG
>NZ_AKJK01000004.1 GCF_000282375.1 Pseudomonas sp. GM50 | reverse complement strand
GGCCGTCACCTATGCCGATTGTCTGGGGTTTGTGCGGTGTTTGTGAGGGCCCCATCGCGAGCAGGCTCGCTCCCACAGGGTTCGGTGTTGAACACGGATTATGTGTACGACAAAAATCAACTGTGGGAGCGAGCCTGCTCGCGATGAGGCCGGCTCAGGCAGCGGGATTCTGGATCAGAACTTGTCCAGCGTCCGCGGATTGTTCTCGCGCACCACTTCTTTTGGCTTGTACGCGCAATACCCCGGCCGCGGTCCGATCTTCGGGTGGTTGCGGCAGGTGTCCGGGCGCTTATCATAAATAGTGCACAAACGGCTCTTACGATCCAGGTACAGGCAATCGTTGTTGCTCATGCGCTGAAGGGTGAAGATCTCGGACTTCTGGTTGTAGCGCTCGACGATCCCTTCCTTTTGCAAACGCTTGGCGATGTTCTTCGGCGGATCGCCACGCTCGAACTCATCGACGATGCCGATACGGATCAGATCCTTGATCTTGACCTCGACCGGCAAGGTACAGCAGCTGGACACGCAGGAACCGCACATCGGGGCAGAGTATTTTGCCCAGGTATCGAGGCGATCGATCTCCGCGGCGGCGATCAGGTTGGGCTTCATCATCGGTTGTTACCAGCGTGTGCATCAGGGCGCGCGATCATACCGGGACTGGTGGATTTTTGAACAACCTTTCGCCAGATTTTTTCGCTTGGCGCAAAATAATCCCTGTGTCCGGCACGGCCCCTGCATTGTTTCTGGCACGCGACTACGTAATGTCGACCTATCTCGCACTAACAGGAAAAACTGCCGAACCAGAGTCTCAATGGTCTGTCAGACCGACTAGGCTCAGACAACTTCACGCTCGCTCGAGGTCCTATCGATGACTCAAGAACCACTTGTTCGCGAAGCAGAGGTGGCCGCATTCCGCGACGCCGTCTTGACCAAGCTTACCTACGCGGTGGGCAAAGACCCGGATCACGCCTTCGACCACGACTGGTTCGAAGCCATCGCCCTGGCGGCGCGCGATCACATGGTCGAGCACTGGATGGACCACACCCGGCAGATCTACCGCAAAGGCCAGAAACGGGTTTATTACCTCTCCCTTGAATTCCTGATCGGCCGCTTGCTCTACGACAGCCTGAGCAATCTCGGCCTGCTCGATGTGGCCCGCGAGGCCATGACCGAACTTGGCGTGGACATTGAACGGATCCGCTTGCTGGAGCCCGATGCGGCACTGGGCAATGGAGGCCTCGGGCGTCTGGCGGCGTGCTTCATGGAAAGCATGTCGACCCTCGGCATCGCCGGCCATGGTTACGGCATTCGTTACGAACACGGTTTGTTCCGCCAGGCCATCGTCGACGGTTGGCAGCAGGAGCAGACCGAACACTGGCTGGATTTCGGCAACCCGTGGGAGTTCGAGCGGCCGGAGGTCGCCTACCCGATCGGCTTCGGCGGCAGTGTCGAAACCGTGACCGATGAAAACGGCAAATCCAGGCAAGTCTGGTCCCCGGCGGAAACCGTGCGGGCCATTGCCTATGACACCCCGGTGGTCGGTTGGCGCGGCGCGAGTGTCAACACGCTACGACTGTGGCGTGCCCGTGCCATGGAAGAGTTGCACCTGGAACGCTTCAATGCGGGCGACCACCTGGGCGCGGTAGCCGAAGTGGCCCGGGCCGAAAGTATCTCTCGCGTGCTCTACCCGGCGGACAGCACCGAGGCCGGCCAGGAGCTGCGTCTGCGTCAGGAATACTTCTTCGTCGCCGCGTCCCTGCAGGATTTGCTGCGCCGCCATCGCAACATGCACACCTCGGTGCTGACCCTGGGTGATCACGCGGCCATTCAACTCAACGACACTCACCCCTCGATTGCCGTGGCCGAGCTGATGCGTCAGTTGGTCGACGTTTATGACGTGGCGTGGGATGCGGCGTGGCAGGTCACCGTCGACACGCTGTCGTACACCAACCACACGCTGTTGCCGGAAGCGCTGGAAACCTGGCCGGTCGGTTTGATGGAGCGGATGCTGCCTCGGCACATGCAGATCATTTACTTGATCAACGCCCAGCACATCGACTCATTGCGGGCCAAGGGCGTTCACGATTTCGACGTGTTGCGTGCGGTGTCGCTGATCGAGGAGGACAACGGTCGTCGCGTGCGCATGGGCAACCTGGCATTCCTTGGTTCTCACAGCGTCAACGGCGTGTCTGGCCTGCACACGCAGCTGATGCGCAGCACGGTGTTCTCCGAACTGCATAAACTTTATCCGGAGCGGATCAACAACAAGACCAACGGCATTACCTTCCGCCGTTGGCTCTACCAGGCCAACCCCGAGTTGACCTCGATGATGGTCGACGCCCTCGGCCCGGATCTGCTGGATAACCCCGAAGAGCGCCTGATAGGGCTGGAACCGTTTGCCGAGAAGACAGCATTCCGCAAACAGTTCGCCGAACAGCGGCTGCACAGTAAGAAAGCCCTGGCGTACCTGATTCATGAACGGCTGGGGGTTGCGATCAACCCGGCGGCGATGTTCGACGTGCAGGTCAAGCGGATCCACGAGTACAAACGTCAGTTGCTCAACCTGCTGCACACCGTTGCGCTGTATCAGGCGATTCGTGCCGAACCGGAAATAGACTGGGTGCCGCGGGTGAAAATCTTCGCCGGTAAGGCGGCAGCCAGTTATCACCAGGCCAAGCTGATCATCAAGCTGACCAACGACATCGCCCGGGTGGTCAACAACGACCCGACCGTGCGTGGTTTGCTCAAAGTGGTGTTCTTGCCCAACTACAACGTCAGCCTGGCGGAGAGCATCATTCCGGCGGCGGATTTGTCGGAACAGATATCCACCGCCGGCTTCGAAGCCTCAGGCACCAGCAACATGAAGTTCGGCCTCAACGGCGCGCTGACCATCGGCACTCTGGATGGGGCCAACGTGGAAATGTGCGAGCGTATCGGTGCCGAACACATGTTCATCTTCGGCCTCAGCGCTGAACAAGTGGAAGCGCGCAAGCGCAACCATGAGTTCAACGCGGCGCCGGACATTGCCGCCTCCCATCGACTCAACGATGTGCTGCAAGCGATTCGCGGCGGGGTGTTCTCGCCGGACGATCCGTCCCGTTACACCACGCTGATCGATTCGCTGGTGGACTATGACCGCTTCCTGGTCTGCGCCGATTTCGACGCCTACTGGAACGCTCAGATGCGCGTCGAGGCCCACTGGCACGACTCCAAAGAGTGGTGGCGCTCGGCGGTATTGAGCAGTGCACGGATGGGCTGGTTCTCGTCCGACCGGACCATTCGCGAGTACGCCACGGATATCTGGAAGGCACTGGAGTAACTTTTAGCAATAATTGCGAGTCAGGCCCGACGGTTGTTGGGCCGGACCGATATACTAAGCGCCGGTTACACCGGGCGGCAGGCATTGGCGTTCCATTGTGGGAGCGAGCCTGCTCGCGATAGCGCACTGACATTCAACATCAATGACTGAATGTCATGGCCCCATCGCGAGCAGGCTCGCTCCCACAGGTTTGTGTGGTTTTCACACTAGACTGAGCCTGACGCTGTATCGCCCGGATTTGCCCCACCGCGGGGCCGCTTAGGGATATCGACCATGCAATGGATGTTCATGCTGATTGGGCTGCTGCTGGGCTGGCTACTCGACGAGTCGTTCAGCGATGCGCTGTTGGGCGCTTTGCTCGGGCTGGGTATTGGCCAGGCCATTCGCATCGGCCGCTTGAGTACTCAAACCGCCGAGCAGCGACGCTTGCTCGATCAGGCGCAGGTTGCGCTGAATGCGGTCGAGCAGCGATTGGCATTGCTGGAAGTGTCGGGCGTCAAAACACCTGAAGCCAGTGAACCTTCGACAAGCGAATCGGTTCCATCCCTTGAAATCACTCTTGATCAAGCCCCTGTCGCAGCCCCGGAGTTGATCTGGGAGCTGCCGCCTGAACTCGAACCCGTCACGGCGGCCGCCACCGAAGCCAGCCGTCCGCTACCCGATGATCTCTGGAAACCCGAACCGGTTGCCCGGGAACCACAGCAACCGGCGGCGCCTCGGGGCCCGAACTTCATCGATCGCGCCATCAGCGGTGCGCGCAACTGGTTGTTCGGCGGTAATACCGTGTTGCGAGTCGGCGTGGTGCTGTTGTTCCTCGGCCTGGCCTTCCTGTTGCGCTATGCCACCGAAGGCATGGTGGTGCCGGTCGAGTTGCGTTACGCCGGTGTCGCGGCGGCGGCCTTGGGCCTGCTCGCGCTGGGCTGGTGGTTGCGTCTGCGCAACAGCAATTACGCGCTGATGCTGCAAGGCACCGGGATCGCGGTGTTGTACCTGACCGTATTTGCCGCGATGCGTTTGCATCCATTGCTCGACCCCACGGCTGCACTGGGGCTGCTGGTGGTGGTCACAGTGTTCTCGGCGATTCTCGCCATTACCCAGAACGCATTGGGCTTGGCCGCCGCTGCCGCACTGGGCGGTTTCGCCGCGCCGATCCTGACCTCCACCGGCGCGGGCAACCACGTCGCGTTGTTCAGCTACTTTGCCTTGCTCAACGCCGGCATCCTCGCCATCGCATGGTTCAAGGCCTGGCGGCTGCTCAACCTGATCGGTTTTGTCGGCACCTTCGGCATCGGGTTTGCCTGGGGCCTGCGTTCCTACAAGCCTGAACTGCTGTGGAGCACCGAGCCATTCCTGATCCTGTTTTTCCTGATGTACCTGGCCATCGGCCTGTTGTTCGCCCGGCGCAAACTGCTGGAAATGAGCGATGCGCCCGAGGACGACAGCCGCGATGCACTGTTGCACTGGTCGGCGCGCAAGGGTGATTACGTCGACGGCACCATGCTGTTCGCCCCTCCGCTGGTGGGCTTCGGTTTGCAGTTCGCGCTGGTGGAGCATCTGGAATTTGCCGCCGCCTTCAGCGCCTTGGCACTGGGCATGATTTACATGGGCCTGGCCCGGTTGCTGATGGGCGGTCGAGCACTGTTGTTGGCGGAAACCTGTCTGGCACTTGGCGTGATCTTCGCCAGCCTGGCCATTCCGCTGGGGCTCGATGCGCGTTGGACCGCAGCCGCCTGGGCGGTGGAAGGCGCGGGGATTTTCTGGCTCGGCCTGCGTCAACAACGACCGCTGGCGCGAGCCTTTGCCTTGCTGCTGCAGCTGGGCTCGGCACTGGCCTTTCTCAGTGAGCTGCGGACCGGTGAGAGCAGCCTGCTCGATGGCGCACCGCTGGGGGCGTTGATGCTCGGTGTGGCGCTGCTGTTCAGCTTCTACCAATTACGCAAAGCGTTGCCCGAGCAGGCGTCGCAGTGGGAGCGCCAAGCGCTACCGGTGCTGGCCTGCCTGGGGTTGACGTTCCTCTATCTGCTGGCGCCGCTGTTTTTCTTCACTCACGGCACGGCGATCAGTTGGGCGCTGGCCGGGTTGGCGACGCTGTTCATCGGCCTGCGCCTGCAATCGCGAACCTTCCTGTTCACCGCGTTCGCCGTGCAACTGCTCGGTGGTGCGTTGTTCCTGTTGCGGCTGCAAGGGGCGGGCGGTGAGTCGGCTGCGGTGTTCAGCGCCGGTTGGAGCGGTTTGCTCAGCGCGTCCCTGATCGGGTTGGCGTTGATCGCCGGGATGTTGCTGGCGGCCCGCGACGAAATGGTGCGCAGTGATGTGCGTTTGCTGCGCGGCTTGTCAGTGGTGTTGCTGGCCGGTCTGGTGCTGATCAACCTCGCGGTGCTGTTCGTGTTGCCGTGGCAAACCGCGAGCGCGGTGTGGGCCGCCAGTGGTTTGTTCATCATCTGGCTGAGCCTGTACCTGAAGCAGCGCGTGAGTTTTGTCTTTGGTCTGCTGTTGCAGGTGATCGGCGGCGCGGCGTTCCTGTTCGCCGGGCCAGACCTGCTCGGCCCGCTGCTCAGCGAAGGGTTGCGACCGCTGGCGCACAGCGGTTTCTGGACGCCGCTGGTGCTGGGGCTGGCCGCATTCGTCGGGGCCTGGCGTTTGCAGCTGGGCAATCATGCTTCGGCCTTTGATGGGCTGAGTCTGCAACGCTTGTCCGAAGTGTTGCTGGTGTGGGGTGCGGGTTGGTGGGCGCTGGCGTGGGTCAGCGAAGTGCTGCGCTTTGCGCCGTCGAATCTGCAAGCCACCTTGTTGCTGGTCGTCGCCGCCGTGAGTGTCGCGCTGTGGACGTTGTTGGCGCTGCGCCTGAAGTGGTCGTCGCTGGGTTTGCTCTGTACCTTGCTGATTCCGGCCGCCGGTCTGGTGCTGCTCGCGGCCTGGCATTCGCGTTATCACCCGGCCGCCAACTTCGGCTGGCTGGTTTGGGCTGCGGTGTTCGTCGTGCATTTCATCTCCCTGCGGCGTCTGGCGCCGACGCTGCCCGCAACAGCCCTGAGCACCGCCCATGTGCTCGGCTGCTGGTTGTTGATCGGCGTATTGGCCCTGGAGCTGCGTTACGGTCTGCTGCTGTTGTCAGAGCAGTACAACGCCTGGCGCTGGCTGGGCTGGGCGATTCTGCCGAGCCTGTATCTGGTGCTGATGGCTGCACCACGTGCATGGCCATGGCCGGTATCGGAGTATCCCCGCGAGTACCGGGTCTATGCCGCTGCGCCGTTGGCGTTGTTGATGCTCGGCTGGTTCTGGCTGGCGAACATCGCCAGTGACGGCACCGCCGAGCCACTGCCGTATGTGCCGCTGATTAACCCGCTGGAGCTGGGTCTGTTGTTTGCCCTGTTCGGCGTTTACGTCTGGTCTCGCAGCGCCGTGACGCAACTGGCGATTCGCAAGGAGTACGCCGATAACGCCACGCAAGTGATTGCCGGGGTTTCGCTGTTCGTCTTCTTCACCGCGTTGGTGATGCGCGCGGCTCACCATTGGGGTGGCGTGCCGTTCGCGCTGGATCTACTGCTTGAATCAATGCTGGTGCAGGCGGGTCTGTCTATTGTCTGGACCCTGATGGCCCTGAGTCTGATGATCGGTGGGCATCTACGTCATCGGCGCGAAGTCTGGCTGATCGGCGCGGCACTGATCGCGCTGGTGGTCGCCAAGTTGTTCTTCGTTGAATTGAGTAACCGTGGCGGGCTGGCGCGGATCGTGTCGTTTATCGGCGTAGGCGTGTTGCTGTTGGTGGTGGGCTATTTCGCTCCGTTGCCACCCAAGCGTGCCGAGGCTGTGCCGGATATTGAAAAACCGGCCCCTGAAACCGAAGGAGTGTCGTCTTGAGTCAGAAGCTGAAACTGGGCTGGTGGGGTGCTGTTGTACTGGGCGTGACACTGTCGGCCGGTGCGCAGGAAAAAC
Source organism: Pseudomonas sp. GM50 (assembly GCF_000282375.1). GTDB lineage: Bacteria > Pseudomonadota > Gammaproteobacteria > Pseudomonadales > Pseudomonadaceae > Aquipseudomonas. The sequence continues at coordinate 44,637 of NZ_AKJK01000004.1, read as the reverse complement.
CGGCGGACTTTGCCGCGCAGGTGCCGCTGTCGGTGAGTGGCGAAGGCCCGTGGTATCGCCTGGAATTACCCTTGGGCGTGCAATTGAAGGCGCGACAAACCGATCTCAGCGATCTACGCGTGTTCAACGCCGCCGGTGAGCCTCAGGCGTATGCGCTGGCCCGGGAACCTGCGCAGACCCGCGAAAACCGCACGCTGAACGATGTGAAGTGGTTCCCGTTGTACAACTCGGCGGATGCCACCGAACGTGCGCCGAGTGTGCGCGTGCAATCGAACACCAACGGCACGTTGATCGAAGTGCAGCCGTCCAGCCAGTTGGAGGCAGGCGAAGAAGAGCTGCGCGGCTGGTTACTCGATGCCAGCCGCATCAAGGCGCCGTTACAGCAATTGATCCTCGATTGGACCAGCGATCGCGATGGTTTTCAGCGTTTCAGCATTGAAGCCAGCGACGATTTGCAGCATTGGCAGTCGTGGGGCGAAGGGCAGGTGGCACGCCTGACGTTTGCCGACGAACGGGTCGAGCAGCATGAAGTCGGCCTGCCGGGGCAATCGGCGCGTTACCTGCGCTTGCTGTGGAGTTCACCGCAATTGGCGCCAGTGCTGACGTCGGCGCAACTGGAAAGCACCAACCCGCGCACCTTGCCGCTGCCGTTGGTCTGGTCGCAACCGTTGGCTGGCACCAGCGTGAAGGCCGGTGAGTACATCTGGCAATTGCCGATGGGATTGAACGTCCAGCGCTTGCAGATCGAGCTGAATCAACCCAACAGCCTGGCACCGGTGACGTTGTCGGGTCGTCGGGAAACCAGCCTGCCGTGGCAAACGCTGACCAGCGGTTTGCTCTACCGCTTGACCCAGAATGGCCAGGACGTGGTGCAGAACGAATTGCAGCTGCCGGGCCAGACCGTGCAGCAATTGAAGCTGACGGTGGATGAGCGCGGCGGTGGCCTGGGCGCCGAAGCACCGACCGTCCGATTTGCCGTGCGCTCCACGCAACTGGTGTTCCTGGCGCGCGGCGCCGGGCCTTATACGCTGGCGCTGGGGAGTGCGACGGTGAAGGCGGCGAGCTTGCCGTTGTCGACGCTTATTCCGGATTACAGCGCTGCGAAGCTGGCGGCGTTGGGCAAGGCGACGGTGGAGGGTGGGGTCGTGGTGACGTCGGCGGCGACCGTGCCAACGGTGGCGAACACGAACTGGAAGAAATTCGGGTTGTGGGCGGTACTGTTGCTCAGCGTGCTGGTTCTGGGGGCCATGGCGTTCAGCTTGCTGCGCAAGCCACCCGTCAAATCCTGAAGGTGGTGCTTTGCACCCTATCGCGAGCAGGCTCGCTCCCACAGGGGATTGCGATCCGTGTGGGAGCGAGCCTGCTCGCGATAGCGGTTTATCGGTCGGTAAACATGCCCATTTCGAACTACGCTCAACCCCGCACATGAACTCTATTGGGTGTATCACGTCTGATAGGAGGAAATGCGCCCCGACTCGCGTTAAACTGCGCGGGTTTTTAGCCCCCCCATTCCACCGGAGCCGTCCATGTCCCGCGTTACCTTGAGTCGCTATTTGATTGAGCAGACCCGCAGCAACAACACTCCTGCCGATCTGCGCTTCCTGATCGAAGTGGTGGCGCGTGCCTGCAAGGAAATCAGCCACGCCGTGTCCAAAGGCGCCCTGGGTGGCGTTCTGGGCAGCATGGGCACTGAAAACGTCCAGGGCGAAGTGCAGAAGAAGCTCGACGTGATCTCCAACGAAATCCTGCTCGAAGCCAACGAATGGGGCGGTCACCTGGCCGGCATGGCGTCCGAAGAAATGGACAATGCCTACCAGATCCCGGGCAAATACCCGAAAGGCGCCTACCTGTTGGTATTCGACCCGCTGGACGGTTCGTCGAACATCGACATCAACGCCCCGGTCGGCACCATCTTCTCGGTACTGCGTTGCCCGAACGAATACCTGAGCCAGAACGAGCCCTTGAATGAAAAGGCTTTCCTGCAGCCAGGTACCCAGCAAGTGGCCGCCGGTTATGCCATCTATGGTCCACAGACCATGCTGATCCTGACCCTGGGCGACGGCGTGAAAGGTTTCACCCTGGACCGTGAAATGGGCAGCTTCGTCCTGACCCATGAAGACATCACCATTCCTGAAACCACCCAGGAGTTCGCCATCAACGCGTCCAACCAGCGTCACTGGGAAGCTCCGGTACAGCGCTACGTGGGCGAATTACTGGCAGGCGAAGAAGGTCCGCTGAAAAAGAACTACAACATGCGTTGGGTCGCCGCGATGGTGGCCGACGTGCACCGCATCCTGACCCGCGGCGGTCTGTTCATGTACCCACGCGACAGCCGCGAGCCGTCCAAGCCGGGCAAACTGCGCCTGATGTACGAAGCCAACCCGATGTCGTTCCTGGTGGAACAAGCGGGTGGCGCATCCACTGACGGCCACCAGCGCATCCTCGACATCCAGCCGGAAGGCCTGCACCAGCGTGTTGCGGTGTTCCTCGGTTCGAAAGAAGAAGTTGCCCGCGTCACGGCTTACCACAAGGAATAAACCATGACCGAGCCCTGGCAGCCGTTACTCGAATGGTGGTTTGGATCTTTCGAATCACCCAACGAAATAGCGGCTGACAAGGGCAAGTTATGGTTCGGCAAGCGCGACAGCCAGGACCTCGAAGCGCGGATGCGTTTCGGGGACCAGGTCGAGCAGGCACTGGCCGGCGGATTGACCGAATGGGTGCAACGCCCCGAAGGTTGGCTGGCCCTGGTGTTGCTACTCGATCAACTCCCGCGAATGATCTTTCGCGACACTCCCAAATCCTTTTCAGGCGATCTCAGGGCTCAGGCACTGGTAGCGCAAGGCATTGCTGCGGATTTCGATCGGCAACTGCGGCCGATCCAGCGGGTGTTTATCTATCTGGTGTTCGAGCACTGCGAAAATCTGGTGGTGCAGAACGAAGCGGTTTCGCGGTTTCTTGATCTGGTTGAACAGCAACCGGAGACGGATCGGGCGGTGTTTGCCGATAACCTGGATTATGCCGAGCGGCATCAGAAGATCATTGCGCGGTTTGGACGGTTTCCCCATCGCAATGCGGTGTTGGGGCGTGAATCTACGGCTGAAGAGCTGGAGTTTCTTTCAGGGCCCGGGTCTCGCTTTTAAAGTTTCTTTGTGGCTAATGCCGTCTTCGCGGGCAAGCCTCGCTCCTACAGGTTGTGCGCAGTCCCTGTAGGAGCGAGGCTTGCCCGCGAAGGGGCCCTTGAAAACACTAGATCCTGAAACTACCCACCAACTGCTTCAACCGCGCCGCCTGCTGCTCAAGATCAGCGCACGCACGCAAGGTCGACTGCAAGTTCTCCACACCTTCCTGGTTCAGCGTGTTGATCTCGGTGATGTCGACGTTGATCGACTCGACCACAGCAGTTTGCTCCTCGGTCGCGGTGGCCACGGACTGGTTCATCCCGTCGATCTCACCGATGCGCTGCGTCACGCTGCCCAGGCGCTCGCCGGCCTGGTTGGCGATGCCGACGCTGCTTTCGCTCTGGCGCTGGCTGTCGGTCATGGTGCTGACCGCTTCCCGGGCGCCGACTTGCAGTTCTTCGATCATCTTCTGCACTTGCTGCGCCGAATCCTGAGTGCGGTGGGCGAGGTTGCGCACCTCATCGGCGACCACGGCAAAACCACGGCCGGCTTCACCGGCACGGGCTGCTTCGATGGCTGCGTTGAGCGCCAGCAGGTTGGTTTGCTGCGAGATGCTGGTGATTACTTCCAGAATCTGGCCGATGTTCACCGTGTTGCTGTTCAGGGTTTCGATGTTGCCGCAGGAATCGCTGATCTTCGCCGATAGCTGCTGCATGGCGGCGATGGTTTTATCCACCACTTGCTGACCGTCTTCGGCCAAGGCACGGGCGTCGCTCGAATGTTGCGAGGCGAGGGCGGCGTTCTGGGCGATTTCCTGGGCGGCGGCGCCCAGTTCGTTGATCGCTGCAGCCACGCTGCTGGTGCGTGAGGCTTGCTGATCGGAGTTGAACATCGACGAGTTGGAAGCCGCGACAACCCGTAAGGCGACTTCATTGACCTGGCCGGTGGCCGAGGACACTTCGCGGATCGAGGTATGAATACGTTCCACAAAACGGTTGAACGAGGTGCCCAGCGCGCCGAATTCATCCTGGCCGTGAATGGTCAGGCGTTTGGTCAGGTCGCCTTCGCCCTCGGCGATGTCATGCATGGCGCGGCCCATGGTCAGCAGCGGTTGCATCAGTACGCGGATCAACATGCTCAGCAGCGCGATGATGATCACCACGGCGATGATCATGGCGATGATCGCCGAGGTGCGGAATTCGCTGAGCATCGAGAACGCAGTGTCTTTGTCCAGTACCAGCGCCACGTACCAGTCTGCAGACGGCACACCGTTGACGTGAGTGAAGGAGATGAACTGGGTTTTGCCGTCCAGTTCGACTTCTTTCAGGCCCGGGCTGATTTTCGGCGCGCCGTTGGGATAGGCGTCGGCCAGGTTCTTGAGCACCAGTTTGCTGTCCGGGTGGATCAGGATCTTGCCGTCGGCGCTGACAATAAATGCATGCCCATGACCGCCGAAATTCAGCAAATTGATGATCGCGCTGACGCTGGACAGGTCAATGTCTGCGCCGGCGACGCCAATCATCTGGTTCTGATGTTTGACTGGCGTGGCAACGGTAATCACCAGTTTGCCGGACGAGGCCGCGATGTAGGGTTCGGTGACAATGGTCTGTTGCGCGTTGTTGGCCGCCTTGTACCAGCCACGAGCGCGCGGGTCGTAGTCCGCGGCGCGGTTGCCGGCCGGGACCGAGAACATCACGCCATCGGTGCCGCCGAAGTAGCTCAGCTGGAAGTTGCTGGTGTAGGCCGGCAGGTCGATGGCGCGCTTGAGGTTGGCCTGGGCGCTGCCGTCCACGGCGATCTGCTGGGACAGCGATTGCAGCAACTGGATGCGGCTTTCCAGCCAGGTCTGGATGTTGCTGGTGGTCAGGCTGCCGAGTTCCTGCATCGAGGACTCGGTACTGCTGCGCAAGGTCTGCCGCTGGCGGTAATCGTTGAACAGGATGAAGCAGGCGAATGCAACGGCCACCACGAGAGCGGCTGCCAACAGGATTTTGTGGCTGAACTTCATGTTTCTGGTCATTAAATGAGCTACCGCGAAGGGGCTGGTCAACAATGGGTGTCAATTTGCCACAGTGGAAGGCTTTGCGCTGCTTCTTATGTCGACTGGCCAGCGCCAAAGATTAGGCGGCTGCCGCGAAAACCGACGAAATACTCGGCGGCGCGAAAAAGTAGCTGATTTATCGGCAAAAGGCGGACGGGCGGCTGAACAAATAGCCGGATGCTCAGGGAACCAGAGAGGGGTTTTCTCTTCTAAGCTTCAGCTTGGCAGCCATGCCATTCCCTTCGTCCCAGGAGTTACACCATGTCGCTGCGTTCTATCGCCTTGCTCTCGTTCTGCGTGTTGTTGGCAGCGTGCGGCAAGATCAATCAGGAAAATTATTCAAAGCTGTCGACTGGCATGCCCAAGGCCGAGGTTGAAACCTTGCTGGGCAAACCGACCGATTGCTCGGGCGCGCTCGGCATGTCCAGTTGCACCTGGGGCGACAAAAACAGCTTTATCAGCGTGCAGTACGCCGGTGACAAAGTGCTGATGTTTTCTGGCCAAGGCCTGAAGTAAACCGGGGCTATTCGCCCACGGGAGAAAAAAATAATGAAGCGGTTACTGATCGTTCTTTTTGCCGGCCTGGTATTGGCCGGCTGCGCCACTTCTGGCGTAGATCCGTTGGCACCCAAGACCGTCAACTCGGTCAACCTCAAGCGCTACCAGGGAACCTGGTACGAACTGGCGCGTCTGCCGGTGTATTTTCAGCGCAATTGCGCGCAATCCGAAGCCCATTACAGCCTCAAGCCTGAAGGTGACATGGCGGTGCTGAACCGCTGTCTGACGTCGGACTGGCAATGGGAAGAGGCCAAAGGCACGGCTTATCCACAGGTGCCCGGCAAGGCCGACAAGCTGTGGGTCGAGTTCGATACCTGGTTCTCGCGACTGATACCCGGTGTGGCGAAGGGAGAGTACTGGGTGTTGTACGTCAGCGATGATTACAAGACCGCGATTGTCGGCGACCCGAGCCGCCGTCACCTCTGGCTGCTGTCACGCACCCCGACGGTCAATGGTGTAGTGCGCGAAGAACTGCTGAGCAGGGCGCGTCAGCAGGGTTATGACACGACGCGACTGATCTGGCGCACGTCGGATACCAAGATGGCCAAGACTTCGAACTAACTGCCCCCGGCGATCTAATGTGGGAGCGGGCTTGCTCGCGAAAGCGGTCTGTCAGTCAACAATTGAGTTGAAGGTGATGGCCCTTTCGCGAGCAAGCCCGCTCCCACATTTTTTTGGGGTCAGCCCAGAAGATCGCGCAGGACCTGGGTAAACGCCCGATTACTCTCTTCTTCCCCGGCATGGCGCCCGTCACGCACGACCCACTGGCCGTTGACCAGCACATCCCGCACCTGGCGATCACCACCGGCAAACAACCAACGATTGAGAATCCCGTCGCCGCTGGCCGTCGCCAGATACGGATCGTTGCCATCGAGCACCAACCAATCCGCACGCTTGCCGACTTCCAGGGCGCCAATCGGCTGCCCCAGCGCCTGGGCGCCGCCATCCAGGGCGGCGTCGTACAGTGTGCGGCCGACCATCGGCTGATCCGCGCCATACAAACGATTACGCCGCTGATCGCGCAGACGCTGGCCGTATTCCAGCCAGCGCAATTCTTCCACCACGCTTAACGAGACATGGCTATCGGAACCGATGCCCATGCGCCCACCCTGCGCGAGGAAGTCCACCGCCGGAAAAATTCCGTCGCCAAGGTTGGCTTCGGTGGTCAGGCACAAGCCGGCGATGGCGCGGCTCTTGGCCATGAGCGTGACTTCTTCCGGGTTGGCGTGGGTCGCGTGGACCAGGCACCAGCGCTGATCGACTTCGGTGTTTTCGTACAGCCATTGCAACGGACGGCGACCGCTCCAGCTCAGGCAGTCATCGACTTCCTTCTGCTGTTCGGCGATGTGGATGTGTACCGGGCACTGCTTGTCGCTGGCCGCCAGCACTTCGCTGATCTGCTGCGGGGTGACCGCGCGCAACGAGTGGAAACACAAACCCAGGGATTGGGCCGGTTGCTGTGCCAGGATCGGCTGCAAGCGCGACTGAAGTTTCAGGTAGTTTTCAGTGCTGTTGATAAAGCGGCGCTGACCTTCGTTCGGGACCTGGCCGCCGAAACCGGAGTGGCTGTAGAGCACTGGCAGCAGGGTCAAGCCGATACCGGCGGAGCTGGCGGCCTGGCTGATGCGCAGCGCCAGTTCTGCCGGGTCTGCGTACGGTTGGCCGCTGGTATCGTGGTGTACATAATGAAATTCCGCGACCGAGGTGTAACCGGCCTTGAGCATTTCGATGTACAGCTGACGGGCGATCACGCCGAGTTGGTCCGGACTGATTTTTCCGACGAGCCGGTACATCAGATCGCGCCAGGTCCAGAAACTGTCGTTCGGATTACCCGCGACTTCCGCCAACCCGGCCATGGCCCGCTGGAAGGCGTGGGAGTGCAAATTCGGCATTCCCGGCAGTAGCGGACCGCTCAGCCGTTCGGCGTCATTTGCGTGAGAATCGGCCTGGATATGGGTCAGCACGCCATCGGCGCTGACCTCAAGACGTACATTGTTGGCCCATCCACTAGGCAGCAGCGCGCGTTCGGCAAAGAAGGCGGACATGGTTCAGCACCCCATCGTGTGTTATTTGTATATACATATACAGACGTTTGCCTGCTCGGTAAACTCCGGCAAGCTAGCAACTCTCATAGATGAACAAGGATTAACCGTGCCGACTCCCTCTGCCACATTGCCGCCGAATGCCAATCTGAGCGCCAATCTGGGCGACAGTCCGGCGCCCTTGTACGCCCGCGTCAAACAGATGATCACCCAGCAAATCGACAGTGGAAACTGGCCGCCGCACTACCGCGTTCCGTCGGAAAGCGAGTTGGTCAATCAGCTGGGTTTCAGCCGCATGACCATCAACCGCGCCCTGCGCGAGATGACCGCCGACGGCCTGCTGGTGCGTATGCAGGGTGTCGGTACATTCGTTGCCGAGCCGAAAAGTCAGTCTGCTTTGTTTGAAGTGCACAACATCGCCGACGAGATCGCCTCCCGTGGCCATCGTCATACCTGCAAGGTGATCACCCTTGAAGAAGAGGCCGCCGGTTCTGAGCGGGCCGTGGCCCTGGACATGCGCGAGGGCCAGAAAGTTTTCCACTCGCTGATCGTGCATTTCGAAAACGATATTCCGGTGCAAATCGAAGACCGTTTCGTCAACGCGTTGGTGGCGCCGGAGTACCTCAAGCAAGACTTCACCCTGCAAACGCCTTACGCCTATCTGAACCAGGTCGCGCCTTTGACCGAAGGCGAGCACGTGGTCGAAGCGATTCTCGCCGAGCCGTCCGAATGCAAGTTGCTGCAGATTGAAAAGGGCGAGCCTTGCCTGCTGATTCGTCGCCGCACCTGGTCCGGCCGTCAGCCCGTGACCGCCGCCCGTTTGATCCACCCCGGTTCCCGTCATCGTCTGGAAGGACGGTTCCACAAATAAAGAGCCATAAATAAAGAGCCCGAAATGAGCCAGTTGAAAGTTTTACACGCGGCCGATTACCCGCGTATGCCGTGGAAAAACGGCGGCGGCAGCACTGAAGAAATCACCCGTGATGGAGGTGCTGGCCTTGAGGGTTTCGGCTGGCGCCTGTCGATTGCCGATATTGGCGAGTCGGGCGGGTTTTCAACCTTCGCCGGCTATGAGCGGGTGATCACCGTGCTGCAAGGCGAGGGCATGAGCTTGCGCGTCGACGGCCAGGACACGCGGCCGTTGTTACCGTTGGACCCGTTTGCTTTCAGTGGCGAGAGTCATGTGTCCTGCACATTGCTCGGCGGACCGATTCGCGACTTCAACCTGATTTATGCGCCGGACCGTTACAGCGCGCGGTTGCAGTGGCTGGAGGGCGAGCAGCGGTTTTTCAGCTCGGCCGGCACCGTGTTGGTGTTCAGCGTGTCTGAACAGCTTGAAGTGACGGTTGATAACCGCGCCTCTCAGCTAGGGCGCCATGATTGTCTGCAACTGGACGGTAACGTTGGCCTGCTGGATATCTCCATCAAGGGCCAGTGCTGTGTGATCGAGCTGATCGCGCACGGTTAACTGTGGCGAGGGAGCTTGCTCCCGCTCGGCTGCGCAGCAGTCGTCAATGCAGTATCCCGGTTCTTCTGACACACCACTTGCTCCGGTTTTTGGGTCTGCTTCGCAGCCCAGCGGGAGCAAGCTCCCTCGCCACAAAAGCAGTAGCCCACGCCGTTTCCCATCGCGCACCACTTTGTTACCGAACGCCCCAGCGTGGCGCAAAACCGCGCTCAAGTAACAGCTGTCCTTCCCCCGCGAAAACTCCCCAAAAAATTTCATCCTCCTCAAAACCCTTGATCTACAGCCTTTCCAGCCCTTTAAAAACTTTTCTTGAACACTCATCCAGCAAGTTGGCCGCTTGATTGCATATGCTTGTATGTACAAGTAAAGACGTATGCGTATGAGTCGATCAAGACTCCTCGCAACGTCCACTGATTCGCTTGTGGCGCTCTGACGCGCACAGGCTGGCTTGCCCACCGCCAGGGTTGGTTTGGATTGATTGATGAGGAGTCTTTTTCGTGACTGACAATAAGCCTACTAAGTTTCGTAACGTCGAAATCCGCGCTGCCCGCGGTAACAAGCTGACCGCCAAGAGCTGGCTGACTGAAGCGCCGCTGCGCATGCTGATGAACAACCTCGACCCGGAAGTCGCCGAGAATCCTAAAGAACTGGTGGTTTACGGCGGTATCGGTCGTGCGGCACGTAACTGGGAATGCTACGACAAGATCGTCGAAAGCCTGACCAACCTGAACGACGACGAGACCCTGCTGGTGCAATCCGGCAAGCCGGTCGGCGTGTTCAAGACCCACAGCAACGCCCCACGCGTGCTGATCGCCAACTCCAACCTGGTACCGCACTGGGCGAACTGGGAGCACTTCAACGAACTGGACGCCAAAGGCCTGGCCATGTACGGCCAGATGACCGCCGGTAGCTGGATCTACATCGGCAGCCAGGGCATCGTTCAAGGCACCTACGAAACCTTCGTCGAAGCCGGTCGCCAACACTACAACGATGACCTCAAAGGTCGTTGGGTCCTGACCGCAGGCCTCGGCGGCATGGGCGGCGCTCAGCCTCTGGCTGCAACCCTGGCCGGCGCTTGCTCGCTGAACATCGAATGCCAACAGGTCAGTATCGATTTCCGCTTGAACAGCCGTTACGTCGATGAGCAAGCCACCGATCTCGACGACGCGCTAGCCCGCATTGCCAAATACACCAAGGAAGGCAAGGCGATTTCCATCGCTCTGCTGGGCAACGCGGCTGAAATCCTGCCGGAACTGGTCAAGCGCGGCGTGCGCCCAGACATGGTCACCGACCAGACCAGCGCCCACGACCCGCTCAACGGCTACCTGCCAGCCGGCTGGACCTGGGAAGAGTACCGCGCTCGCGCCAAGACCGAGCCTGCTGCCGTGGTCAAAGCCGCCAAGCAGTCCATGGCCGTGCACGTTAAAGCGATGCTCGAATTCCAGAAGATGGGTATTCCGACCTTCGACTACGGCAACAACATCCGTCAGATGGCCCAGGAAGAAGGCGTGGAAAACGCGTTCGACTTCCCAGGTTTCGTACCGGCTTACATCCGTCCGCTGTTCTGCCGTGGCATCGGTCCATTCCGTTGGGCTGCGCTGTCGGGCGATCCGCAAGACATCTACAAGACCGACGCCAAAGTAAAAGAACTGATCCCGGACGACGCCCACCTGCACAACTGGCTGGACATGGCTCGTGAGCGCATCAGCTTCCAGGGTCTGCCGGCACGTATCTGCTGGGTTGGTCTGGGTCTGCGCGCCAAGCTCGGTCTGGCCTTCAACGAAATGGTTCGCAGCGGTGAATTGTCCGCGCCGATCGTGATCGGTCGCGACCACTTGGACTCCGGCTCGGTATCCAGCCCGAACCGCGAAACCGAATCGATGCAGGACGGTTCCGACGCCGTGTCCGACTGGCCACTGCTCAACGCTCTGCTCAACACTGCGAGCGGCGCGACCTGGGTTTCCCTGCACCACGGCGGCGGCGTCGGCATGGGCTTCTCCCAGCACTCGGGCATGGTGATTGTCTGCGACGGTACGGACGAAGCGGCCGAGCGTATTGCTCGCGTGCTGCACAACGACCCGGCCACCGGCGTCATGCGTCACGCCGATGCGGGTTACCAGATCGCAATCGACTGTGCCAAGGAGCAGGGTCTGAACCTGCCGATGATTACCGGTAAATAACGCAGAAATACCTGTAGGAGCGAGGCTTGCCCGCGAAGGCGTCTTAACTGACACACCGCGGTGCATTCTTCGCGGGCAAGCCTCGCTCCTACAGGGATCACCAACACCGACAAACAATCCATAGAGGTTGAACAATGGCTGTTAATGACGATCGTGCAGGCAGTAAACCGTTGATCGAGAAACGTTCGATCGACTACATTCCGGAAGCGGAGAGACACGGTCGTCTGTTGAGCCAGTTCACCCTGTGGATGGGGGCCAACCTGCAAATCACCGCAATTGTCACCGGGGCCCTGGCCGTGGTACTGGGCGGTGACGTGTTCTGGTCGTTGATCGGTCTGTTGATCGGTCAACTGCTCGGCGGTGGCGTAATGGCGCTGCATGCGGCGCAAGGGCCCAAGCTTGGCCTGCCGCAGATGATCTCCAGCCGGGTACAGTTCGGCGTGTATGGCGCGGCCATCCCGATCGTGCTGGTCTGCCTGATGTACCTCGGTTTCACCGCAACGGGCACCGTGCTTTCCGGCCAGGCGCTGGGCCAGTTGTTTGGCGTCAGCGACAGCGTCGGGATCCTCATCTTCGCCAGTGTCATCGTGCTGGTCACGGTGCTCGGTTACCGGGTGATTCATTTCATCGGCCGTGTCGCCAGCGTCATTGGCGTGATTGCCTTCGTTTACCTGTTCAGTCGCCTGATGAGCCAGACTGACGTTGGCGCACTCCTGCAAATCCGCCACTTCAGCTGGAGCAGCTTCCTGCTCGCGGTATCGCTCGCAGCGTCCTGGCAGATCGCCTTCGGCCCCTACGTGGCTGACTATTCACGCTACCTGCCGAGCAAGACTTCCTCGGTGAAGACCTTTTTCGCCGCCGGCGCCGGTTCGGTTATCGGTGCACAGGTGGCGATGATCCTCGGTGTGTTTGCCGCCGCCATGGCCAACGGGCAATTCGCCGGCCACGAAGTGGCCTACATCGTTGGTTTGAGCGGCAGCGGTGCCACCGCAGCGCTGCTGTATTTCAGCATCGCGTTCGGCAAGGTCACCATTTCAACGCTGAACTCCTACGGCAGCTTCATGTGCATTGCGACGGTCATCAGCGGTTTCCGTGGTGATCTGAAAGTAACGCGCTTGCAGCGTCTGGTCTTCGTGCTGGTCATCGTCGGCACGGCGACCCTGATCGCGTTGCTCGGTCAGCACTCGTTCCTCGGTGCGTTCAAGTCCTTCATCCTGTTCTTGCTGGCCTTTTTCACGCCATGGAGCGCGATCAACCTGGTGGACTACTACTGCATCACTCGCGAGCGGTATGACGTGCCGGCGCTGGGCGATCCGAACGGTCGCTACGGCCGTTGGAACCCCCTCGGTATCAGCGTCTATGTCTTCGGTGTGCTGGTGCAACTGCCGTTCATCTCTACCAAGTTCTATACCGGTCCGCTGGTGGACGTTCTGGGTGGTGTGGATATTTCCTGGATCATCGGTCTGGTGCTTCCCGCCGGCCTGTATTACGTCTGCGCGAAAAAATGGCACAGCGCGGTACCCGATCACCTGATCCTGCCGGTCGAGCAGGACAGCGTTGTACAACCTAAAACAAGCGGGGCCGGTCGCGCTGCGGCGCAGGCCTGATTGGACGTGGACAGGGCTGGATGCCTCTTGACTGCCGTAAGCCAACTCATGATTAGGAGCGTCAAACAATGAAATCGAACAAGACCCTGCTGACCACATTGCTTTCCATGGGCCTGCTGGCCAGTGCTGGCGCCACCCAGGCGGCTGGCTGGTGCGAATCGGGCAAACCGGTGAAATTCGCCGGCCTGAACTGGGAAAGCGGCATGCTGCTGACCGACGTGATGCAAATCGTGTTGGAGAAAGGCTACGACTGCAAGACCGACAGCCTGCCAGGCAACTCCATCACCATGGAAAACGCCCTGAGCAGCAACGACATTCAAGTGTTTGCCGAAGAGTGGGTCGGTCGTAGCGAAGTCTGGAACAAGGCCGAGAAGGCCGGCAAGGTTATCGGTGTCGGCGCTCCGGTCGTTGGCGCGATCGAAGGCTGGTACGTGCCGCGTTACGTGATCGAAGGCGATGCCAAGCGCAAGCTGGAGCCAAAAGCCCCGGACCTGAAAGCGATCGCCGATCTGGGCAAATACGCTGCCGTGTTCAAGGATCAGGAAGAGCCATCCAAGGGCCGTTTCTACAACTGCCCGGCCGGCTGGACCTGTGAGCTGGACAACAGCGAAATGCTCAAAAGCTATGGTCTGGAAAGCACCTACACCAACTTCCGCCCAGGCACTGGCCCGGCGCTGGATGCGGCGGTGCTGTCGAGCTACAAGCGTGGCGAACCGATCCTGTTCTACTACTGGTCGCCAACCCCGCTGATGGGCCAGGTCGACCTGGTCAAACTCGACGAGAAGCCAGGCGTGGACAAGAGCGTGACCATCAAGGTCGGCCTGTCCAAGACCTTCCACGAGCAAGCCCCGGAACTGGTGGCCGTGCTGGAAAAGGTCAACCTGCCGATCGACCTGCTGAATCAGAACCTCGGGCGCATGGCCAAAGAGCGGATCGAATCGCCAAAACTGGCCAAGATCTTCTTGAAGGAACATCCTGAAGTCTGGCACGCGTGGGTGAGCGAAGACGCAGCCAAAAAGATCGACGCGGCCTTGTAGGTCGAGTGTCTCCGACTGTCGGCAACGGCAGTCGGATGCTTGATCGCAACCCCTTGATTGAGAGTCTTTTTATGTTTCCCGAAAGCTTTACCTTTTCCATCGCCGACTGGGTCAACAGTTGGGTCGATACGCTGGTCACCAACTACGGCGATGTGTTCCGCAGCATCTCCGACACCCTGCTGTGGGCCATCGTCAATCTCGAAGGGCTGCTGCGTGCGGCGCCCTGGTGGCTGATGCTGGCGATCGTGGCGGGCGTTGCCTGGCACGCGACCCGCAAAGTCGTGACCACGTCGGTCATCGTCGGTCTGCTGTTCCTGGTGGGTGCGGTCGGCCTCTGGGACAAGCTGATGCAGACCCTGGCATTGATGATGGTGGCGACAGTCATCTCGGTGCTGATCGGCATTCCGCTGGGTATTCTCTCGGCGCGCAGCAATCGCCTGCGTTCGGTGCTGATGCCGCTGCTGGACATCATGCAGACCATGCCGAGTTTCGTGTACCTGATCCCGGTGCTGATGCTGTTCGGCCTGGGCAAGGTCCCGGCGATTTTCGCCACGGTTATCTACGCCGCGCCGCCGCTGATCCGCCTGACTGATCTGGGTATTCGCCAGGTCGACGGTGAAGTGATGGAAGCGATCAACGCCTTCGGCGCCAATCGCTGGCAGCAACTGTTTGGCGTGCAACTGCCGCTGGCCCTGCCGAGCATCATGGCCGGGATCAACCAGACCACCATGATGGCCCTGTCGATGGTGGTAATCGCCTCGATGATCGGTGCCCGTGGCTTGGGTGAAGATGTGTTGGTGGGGATTCAGACCCTCAACGTCGGACGTGGCCTTGAAGCCGGTCTGGCGATCGTGATTCTGGCAGTGGTCATCGACCGCATTACTCAGGCGTATGGTCGGCCACGGCATGAGGTGAGCAAATGAGCAACGAAGCCATCAGCAAGATCGAAGTCAAAAACGTCTTCAAGATTTTCGGCAACCGTTCCAAGGATGCGCTGGGCATGATTGGCCAGGGCAAGACCAAAGACCAGGTGTTGGCCGAAACCGGCTGCGTGGTCGGCGTGAACGACCTGTCGTTGAGCATCGGCACTGGCGAGATCTTCGTGATCATGGGCCTTTCCGGTTCCGGCAAGTCGACCCTGGTGCGCCACTTCAATCGCCTGATCGACCCCACCAGCGGCGCGATCCTGGTGGACGGCGTGGACATCCTGCAATACGACATGGAAGCCCTGCGCGAATTTCGCCGGCACAAGATCAGCATGGTGTTCCAGAGCTTCGGCCTGCTGCCGCACAAGACCGTGCTGGATAACGTTGCCTACGGCCTGAAAGTGCGTGGCGAGAGCAAGCAGATGTGTGCCGAGCGCGCGCTGCACTGGATCAACACCGTGGGCCTGAAGGGCTACGAAAACAAATACCCGCATCAGCTTTCCGGCGGTATGCGCCAGCGTGTGGGCCTGGCTCGCGCCTTGGCGGCGGACACCGACATCATCTTGATGGATGAAGCCTTCAGCGCCCTCGACCCGCTGATCCGCGCCGAAATGCAGGACCAGTTGCTGGAACTGCAAAAGACCCTGCACAAGACCATCGTCTTCATCACCCACGACCTCGACGAGGCCGTGCGCATCGGCAACCGCATCGCGATCCTCAAGGATGGCCGGCTGATTCAGGTGGGTACGCCAAGAGAGATCCTGCACTCGCCGGCGGATGAGTATGTGGACCGGTTCGTACAGCGGCGGGCGGCGGTGGTTTAAAGGTTTGCAGTGATTGGGCGGGCCTCATCGCGAGCAGGCTCGCTCCCACACTGGAATGCATACCCCTGTGGGAGCGAGCCTGCTCGCGATAGCGTCGGTAAAGCTGCATCAATATTCAGGTTGTACGCACGAGGTTGAAGATGTCCCAGGCTGAAAAAATCGTTATCGCCGACGCCCCGTTGCGCTGGCAGGATGTGGTCGCAGTCGCTCGTCACGGCGCGCAGCTCGAGCTGTCGCCCCAGATCTGGGCACGGATCGAGAACGCCCAGGCGATCGTCCAGCGCATCGTCGCCAGCGGCGAGCGTGCCTACGGCGTCAACACCGGCCTGGGCGCCTTGTGCAACGTCTCGCTCAAAGGCGAACAACTCAGCCAACTGTCGCGCAACACCTTGCTCAGTCACGCCTGTGGCGTCGGCGCGCCATTGGCCGACGAACAGACCCGCGCAATCATCTGCGCCGCTATTCGCAACTATAGCCATGGCAAATCCGGCATTCATCGCCGGGTGGTCGAAGCCCTGTTGGCACTGCTCAATCGCGGCATCACCCCGCAAGTGCCATCCCAGGGCTCGGTGGGCTACCTGACCCACATGGCCCACATTGGAATCACGCTGCTGGGTGTCGGCAATGTCAGCTATCGCGGGCAGATCGTTACCGCGCAACAGGCCTTGAGTGAGGAAGGTCTGCAACCGGTTCACCTCGGCGCCAAAGATGGCTTGTGCCTGGTCAACGGCACGCCGTGCATGACCGGTCTCAGCTGCCTGGCAATTGCCGACGCGACGCGTCTGGTGCAGTGGGCCGACGCGATCGGCGCCATGAGCTTCGAAGCCCAGCGTGGCCAGATTGCCGCGTTCGACGCCGAGATCATCGCGCTCAAGCCTCACCCGGGCATGCAGCAAGTCGGCATCAACCTGCGGGCGCTGCTCGATGGCAGTGAAGTGATTGCCAGCAGCAAGGGCATTCGCACTCAAGATGCGTTGAGCATCCGTTCGATCCCGCAAGTCCACGGCGCTGCTCGCGATCAACTTGAACACGCGAAAAAACAGATCGAAACCGAACTCAACTCTGTCACCGACAACCCGATGCTGCTGGGCACGCCGGACAACTTCCGGGTGATGTCCCAGGCCAACCCGCACGGTCAGTCAGTGGCATTGGCCGCAGATCTGCTGGCGATCGCCATGGCCGAAATCGGCTCCATCGCCGAGCGTCGGCTGGACCGCTTGATCAACCCCCACGTCAGCGGTTTGCCAGCGTTTCTGGTGGCCAATCCCGGGGTGAATTCCGGGATGATGATCGTCCAGTACGTTGCCGCGTCCCTGTGTGCGGAAAACCGTCAGTTGGCGCAACCGGCGGTGCTCGACAACTACGTTACCTCGGGCTTGCAGGAAGACCACTTGAGCATGGGCACCAACGCGGCGCTGAAGCTGCATCGCGCGTTGGAAAACTGCACGCAGATCCTCGCCATTGAATATCTGCTGGCATCCCAGGCTTTTGAATTCCTCAAAGAACAACGCTTTGGCGCTGGCACCGATACCGCGTGGCGTCTGCTGCGTGAACGAGTCCCGGCCTACGACCAGGACCGCTGGCTGGCACCGGACATTGCTGCCGCTGCCAGTGTTTTGAAAGACCCGATTTTGTTGCACAAGGCTTTACCGAACCTGAACTGAAATCCACAACACCAGCGTGCCAAGGCGCCAGCCCCTCTCAAAAAGTCGGGAAGCGACGGACAACGGAAATTTCCGGAGCGTCTGGTTAGTTAATAAAAAACTCTCAAAAGGAGAATGAATGTGACTGCGCTTAATTTGATTCCCGGCCAACTGAGCCTTGCCCAACTGCGTGATGTTTATCAGCAACCGGTCAAAATCACCCTCGACAACAGTGCCTCGGCCCAGATCGAAGCCAGCGTTGCCTGCGTGGAACAGATCCTCGCCGAGAACCGCACCGCTTATGGCATCAACACCGGTTTCGGCCTGCTGGCTTCGACCCGTATCGCCAGCGAAGACCTGGAAAACCTCCAGCGCTCGCTCGTTTTGTCCCACGCCGCCGGTGTCGGCGAGCCGATCAGCGACGCGCTGGTTCGACTGGTCATGGTGCTCAAGGTCAACAGCCTGAGCCGTGGCTTCTCCGGTATTCGCCGCGTGGTGATCGATGCACTGATCGCGCTGATCAATGCCGAGGTTTATCCGCACATTCCATTGAAGGGTTCGGTGGGTGCTTCCGGTGACTTGGCGCCGTTGGCCCACATGTCTCTGGTGCTGCTGGGCGAAGGTAAAGCTCGCTACAAAGGCGAGTGGATGGAAGCAACCGAAGCGCTGAAAGTCGCCGGTCTGACCCCGTTGACCCTGGCTGCCAAAGAAGGTCTGGCACTGCTCAACGGTACTCAGGTGTCCACCGCTTATGCATTGCGCGGTCTGTTCGAAGGCGAAGACCTGTTCGCTGGCGCCCTGGCCATTGGTGGTATGACGGTTGAAGCCGTGCTGGGCTCGCGCTCGCCGTTCGACGCACGCATCCACGCCGCTCGTGGCCAGAAAGGCCAGATCGACGCCGCTGCCGCTTACCGCGACCTGCTGGGCGAGCGCAGCGAAGTGTCTGACTCGCACCAGAACTGCGAAAAGGTCCAGGACCCGTACTCCCTGCGCTGCCAGCCGCAAGTCATGGGCGCCTGCCTGACCCAGTTCCGTCAGGCTGCCGAAGTGTTGGCCATCGAAGCCAACGCCGTTTCCGACAACCCGCTGGTGTTCGCCGCTGAAGGCGACGTGATCTCCGGCGGTAACTTCCACGCCGAACCGGTGGCCATGGCCGCCGACAACATGGCCCTGGCCATCGCCGAAATCGGTTCCCTGAGCGAACGCCGCATCTCGCTGATGATGGACAAGCACATGTCGCAACTGCCGCCGTTCCTGGTGGCCAATGGCGGCGTGAACTCCGGCTTCATGATCGCCCAGGTGACCGCGGCGGCATTGGCCAGCGAGAACAAGGCGCTGTCCCATCCGCACTCGGTGGACAGCCTGCCGACTTCCGCAAACCAGGAAGACCATGTGTCGATGGCTCCGGCGGCGGGCAAGCGTCTGTGGGAAATGGCGGAAAACACGCGTGGTGTTCTGGCAGTGGAGTGGCTGGCGGCGGCTCAGGGCCTCGACCTGCGTGAGGGGCTGAAGACCTCGACGAAACTGGAAAAGGCTCGTGCCATTCTGCGTGCCGAAGTGCCGTTCTATGAGAAGGATCGGTTCTTTGCGCCAGACATCAATGCTGCTAGCGAGCTTCTGGCGACTCGTTGCCTGAACGAGCTGGTTTCGGCGAAGTTGTTGCCTAGCCTGTAACGACTCCTTCTCTGATGATCGTTCCCACGCTCCGCGTGGGAATGCCTCTTGGGACGCTCCGCGTCCAGTGACGCAGAGCGTCACGGGGCTGCATTCCCACGCAGAGCGTGGGAACGATCATGTCGCCAATAAAAATAATTAAGGACGAGAAATGCAACAGCCAGCAAAGGGTTTGAAACGCGGGCTCTCTGCCCGACATATTCGCTTCATGGCGCTGGGGTCGGCGATCGGCACCGGGCTGTTCTACGGTTCTGCTTCGGCCATTCAAATGGCCGGGCCTGCGGTACTGCTCGCTTACCTGATCGGTGGCGCGGCGGTGTTCATGGTCATGCGCGCCCTCGGTGAGATGGCGGTGCACAACCCGGTGGCCGGCTCTTTCGGCCAGTACGCCAGCACCTATCTAGGGCCGATGGCGGGCTTCATCCTCGGTTGGACCTACGCATTTGAAATGGTCATCGTCGGTATGGCCGACGTCACCGCGTTCGGTATCTACATGGGCTTCTGGTTTCCGGAAGTCGATCGCTGGATCTGGGTCCTGGGCATCGTTTCGGTGGTCGGCGGCTTGAACCTGTGTAACGTCAAAGTCTTTGGCGAAATGGAGTTCTGGCTGTCGCTGCTCAAGGTCGCGGCCATCGTCGCGATGATCCTCGGTGGCTTCGGCATCATGCTGTTCGGCATCAGCACGGCCCCCGGTGCCCAGGCGACCGACATCAGCAATCTCTGGAGCCATGGCGGCTTCATGCCCAATGGCGTGGGTGGCCTGATCGCTTCGTTCGCCGTGGTGATGTTTGCGTTTGGCGGTATTGAAATCATCGGCGTAACGGCTGGTGAGGCCAAAGACCCACAGCGCGTGCTGCCCCGGGCGATCAATGCCGTACCGTTGCGTATTTTGTTGTTCTACGTGCTGACGATGCTGGTGCTGATGTCGATCTTTCCGTGGCAGCAGATCGGCAGCCAAGGCAGCCCGTTCGTGCAGATTTTCGACAACCTGGGTATCAGCTCGGCGGCGACCATCCTCAATATCGTGGTGATCTCGGCGGCGGTGTCGGCCATCAACAGTGACATATTCGGCGCGGGTCGCATGATGTATGGCCTGGCTCAGCAAGGGCACGCCCCCAAAGGCTTTGCCCGCTTGTCGCGCAATGGTGTGCCGTGGCTGACAGTGGTGGTGATGAGCAGCGCACTGCTGCTGGGCGTGTTGCTGAACTACCTGATTCCGGAAAACGTCTTTCTGTTAATCGCCTCCGTTGCGACCTTTGCCACGGTTTGGGTCTGGCTGATGATTCTGTTCACCCAGGTGGCGATGCGTCGTTCCATGAGCGCCGAACAGGTCGCACAACTGAAATTCCCGGTGCCGTTCTGGCCCTATGCGCCAATGGCGGCGATTGCCTTCATGCTGTTCATTTTCGGCGTGCTGGGCTATTTCCCGGACACCCAGGCAGCACTGATGGTCGGCGTGGTCTGGATCGTGTTGCTGGTGCTGGCCTACCTGACGTGGGTGAAACCGGCGGCAGGCCAGGCCGCATTGGTGGCACGGGACCCTGATTTTTCTCATCGATAACCTAACGGAGGCCAGGATGAAAACGCTCTGGCAACACTGCCACGTTGCAACCATGGCGCAAGGCGCCTACTCGATCATCGAGGATGCGGCCATCGTGACGTCCGGTGCGCACATTGAGTGGATTGGTCCGCGCGGCGAACTGCCGCCGGGCGAATACCCGGCGGTCAATGACCTGAACGGGGCTTGGGTGACACCGGGCCTGATCGACTGCCACACCCATACGGTGTTCGGCGGTAACCGCAGCGGCGAGTTCGAGCAGCGTCTGCAAGGCGTCAGCTACGCGGAAATTGCAGCGGCGGGCGGCGGTATCGCCAGCACCGTGCGCGCCACCCGAGCTGCCAGCGAAGACGAGTTGTTCGCCAGCGCCGCCAAGCGTCTGAAAAGCCTGATGCGCGATGGCGTCACCAGCATCGAAATCAAGTCCGGTTATGGCCTGGACCTGGCTAACGAACGCAAGATGCTTCGGGTCGTTCGTCGTCTCAGCGCCGAACTGCCGGTCAGCGTGCGCAGCACCTGCCTGGCGGCCCACGCCTTGCCGCCGGAATACACAGACCGCGCCGATGCCTACATCGATCACATCTGCACTGAAATGCTCCCGGCCCTGGCTGCCGAAGGGCTGGTGGATGCAGTGGACGCTTTCTGTGAATACCTGGGGTTTTCGCCGGAGCAGGTCGAACGGGTTTTCGTCGCCGCGCAGAACCTCGGTTTGCCGGTGAAGCTGCATGCCGAGCAATTGTCGTCGCTGCACGGTTCGAGCCTGGCGGCGCGTTATCACGCCCTGTCCGCCGATCATCTGGAGTTCATGACCGAAGATGACGCCATTGCCATGGCCAAATCGGGCACCGTCGCGGTATTGCTGCCCGGCGCGTTCTACTTCCTGCGGGAAACCCAATTGCCGCCGATGGAAGCCCTGCGCAAACACGGCGTAAAAATCGCCATCGCCAGCGACCTCAACCCAGGCACATCGCCGGCGCTGTCGTTGCGCTTGATGCTGAACATGGCCTGCACCTGTTTGCGCATGACCCCGGAAGAGGCCCTGGCTGGCGCAACGATTCATGCCGCCACCGCGCTGGGCATGGCCGAGACTCATGGTTCGCTGGAAGCCGGCAAAGTCGCAGACTTCGTCGCCTGGCAGATTGATCGACCAGCCGACCTGTCGTACTGGCTGGGCGGCGACCTGGAAAAACGCGTCGTGCGTCACGGCGTCGAAACAAGCGTTTAGGAGAGCAGTTGTGGATAAGGTTCTGAACTTCAAACAAGGCCGCGTGCCGCTGCTGATCAGCATGCCCCACGCCGGCCTGCGCCTGACCCCGGCGGTCGAAGCCGGGTTGATTCCCGACGCGAAAAGCCTGCCGGACACCGACTGGCACATCCCCAGGCTTTACGAATTCGCTGCCGAGCTGGGCGCCAGCACGCTGGCCGCCGAGTACTCGCGATTTGTCATCGACCTGAACCGACCGTCCGATGACAAGCCTTTATATGTCGGCGCCACCACTGGTTTGTACCCAGCGACATTGTTCGACGGTATTCCATTGTTCCGTGAGGGTATGGAGCCCTCGGCCACAGAACGCGCGACTTATCTGGAACAGATCTGGACACCGTACCATCGCACCTTGCAGGAAGAGCTGGCGCGACTGAAAGCCGAATTCGGCTACGCGCTGCTGTTCGATGCACACTCGATCCGCTCGATCATCCCGCACCTGTTCGACGGCAAGCTGCCGGACTTCAACCTCGGCACCTTCAACGGCGCCAGTTGCGATCCACAATTGGCCAGCCAACTGGAAGCCATCTGCGCACGGCACGGCGATTACAGCCATGTGCTGAACGGTCGTTTCAAGGGCGGGCACATCACTCGGCACTACGGCAACCCGGCCGAGAACATCCATGCTGTGCAACTGGAGTTGGGTCAGTGCACGTACATGGAAGAGTTCGAGCCGTTCCGGTATCGCCCGGATTTGGCGGCGCCGACGCAGGTGGTGCTCAGGGAATTGCTGCAAGGGTTATTGGCGTGGGGCGAAAAGCACTACAGCGCATAACCCTGTGGGAGCGAGATTTTGTGGCGAGGGAGCTTGCTCCCGCTCGGCGGCGAAGCCGTCGTAAACCCGGCTGGTCGGGCGTATCTGATAAAACTCGGTTGAATGGTTTGGGGGCTGCTTCGCAACCCAGCGGGAGCAAGCTCCCTCGCCACAGATTGGTGTTCGCCTTGATAACGCATCAGGACAGTCGCCACCGTGCAAATCTCGGTCGCTACAGTTCGCTTTCAGCCTCTCGACGCTGCGTAATGTTCTGGGCACGGTGCATGAAGACACCGACCCCTGACAATAATCTGCCGCGCGAGAAAGCTCCCTATGACAAGCATCAAAGGTTTGTTCACCCGCTGTCTCTCAATCCTCTGTGGCACTGCTCTTCTGAGCACCAGCGTTTTCGCCAACGACCCCGCTTCCTGCAAGACCGTACGCATGGGCGTGGTCAACTGGACCGACGTCATCGCCACCAGCGGCATGGCTGACGTATTGCTCAACGGCCTCGGCTACGAAAGCAAACAAACCAGTGCCGTGCAGCAAATCATCTTCGCCGGCATCCGCGACAAACGCCTCGATATCTTCCTCGGTTACTGGAAACCGGCGATGGATAAAAACATCGCGCCGTTCGTGGCCGCCAATCAAGTGAAGGTCATGGACAAACCGAGCCTCTCGGATGCCCAGGCGACCCTTGCCGTGCCTGACTATGTTGCGGCTGCCGGCCTGAAAACGTTCGCCGACATCGCCAGATTCAAGGATCAGCTCGGCGCCAAGATCTACGGCATCGAGCCGGGCAGCGGTGCCAACACCACGATAAAAACCATGATCGAGACCAATCAATTTGGCTTGAAGGACTTCAAACTGATCGAGTCCGGTGAGGCCGGCATGCTTGCCGCCGTTCAGCGGGCGGTCAATCGCAAGGAGTTTGTGGTGTTCGTCGGCTGGACCCCGCATCCGATGAACATCAACATGAACATCGCTTACCTGACCGGCAGCGAAGACGTCTACGGTCCGAACGAGGGAGCGGCGACTGTTTCCACCGTGACCGCGCCGGACTATGCCGAGCGTTGCCCGAACGTGAACCGCCTGCTGGAAAACCTGACCTTTACCGCGGCTCAGGAAAGTCAGTTGATGGTGCCGATCATGGAGCGCAAGACGCCGCAGGATGTCGCCAGGCAATGGCTGCGAGATCATCCTGAAGATCTTCAGCGCTGGCTGGCGGGTGTCAGCAGTGTTGATGGCAAGGATGGCGTGGCAACCGTTCGGGCCAGTTTGAAGAACTGATCACCATTTTTCGGAAAGTACGCTGTCTGTGGCGAGGGAGCTTGCTCCCGTTCGGCGGCACAGCCGTCGTAAACCCGGCTGGTCGGGCGTATCTAATAAAACTGGGTTGAGTGGTTTGGGGGCTGCTACGCAGCCCAGCGGGAGCAAGCTCCCTCGCCACAGAACTGAGTTCCAATCCCTAACCGTTGACTGACCGGCTGCAGGCTCATGGCTTTTTACCCTCTCTCTGAACACATGGCGGCTTTCGTCGAGAAAACCCTCAGCTTCAACAGCACCGACAGCAGTCTCACCGGTTTGCGTCAGGCCTACAGCGAGATGTGCCAGGCGTTTACCCCGCCCCGTCCCGCGGGGCTTGAGGTGATCGATTTCGAGTTGGCTGGAGTGGCGGTGCGCGCCTGGCAACCGCGGGTCAAACCAACGACCAGCGGTTGGCCGTGCATTGTGTACCTGCACGGCGGCGGTTGGGTGGTGGGGGATCTGGATTCTCACGCCTTCATCTGTGCCGAATTGGCATCAGCGCTCGGCGTGCTGGTGATCGCCGTCGATTATCGGTTGGCGCCGGAGCATCCGTTTCCGGCGGCGTTCGATGACTGCTTGAGTGTCTGGCGAGCGCTGCGCACAGGACCGATTCGGCTCGACCCTGCGCGGACCCTGGTGGCAGGCGACAGTGCTGGCGGCAATCTCGCTGCCGCGTTGTGTCTCGCCTTGCGCGATACTGGCGAGCCAGCGCCTTGCGCGCAGGTTCTGATCTATCCGGGCCTGGGCGGTGATCACCGATTGCCGTCGCGCAGCGAATGCGCCGATGCGCCATTGCTCAGCAGCAGCGATCTGGATTGTTATCACGCGTTGTATTTAGGCAGAGCCCGACAACCGGGTGCCTATGCGATGCCCTTGCTCGCCGACGATTTCAGCGGTCTGCCACCGGCGTTGATTGCCGCGGCGCAGTTCGACCCACTGCGCGATGACGGCGTGCTTTACGCCGAGCGACTCAACGCCGCCGGCGTGAGCGCAACGCTTTATTATGGGGAAGGACTGGTTCACGGCTGTTTGCGGGCGCGGGGGCAGGTCGCCGAAGTCGACCGACTCTATGAAACCCTGCTCGGCTATCTGGCTGAGACGACGGGCTGACAAACGCTGACGCTGCAAGGGGCATGCTCATTGAAGTAATTCGGGTTTATGATGCCGGACGGCAGAATAATAGAAGTCCCCCCAGGGATGACCTCGACCCCTTACGGAGCGCGCAATGCAGACTTTGTACCCGCAGATCAAACCCCACGCCCGGCACGATCTGGCCGTCGATAAAACCCACACGCTGTATGTCGACGAAAGCGGTTCGCCAGAAGGTTTGCCGGTGGTGTTCATCCACGGCGGCCCTGGCGCCGGGTGTGATGCCCAGAGCCGTCGGTATTTCGATCCGAACCTGTATCGCATTGTCACCTTCGACCAGCGTGGTTGCGGTCGCTCCACGCCCCACGCCAGCCTGGAAAACAACACCACCTGGGATCTGGTCGCCGACCTCGAGCGGATTCGCAAGCACCTGGGCATCGACAAATGGGTGCTGTTCGGCGGCTCCTGGGGTTCGACCCTGGCCCTGGCCTACGCGCAAACCCATCCGGAACGCGTGCTCGGTTTGATTCTGCGCGGGATTTTTCTCTGTCGTCCCCAGGAAATCGAGTGGTTCTACCAGTGTGGCGCCAGTCGCCTGTTTCCCGATTACTGGCAGGACTACATCGCGCCGATCCCGCAGGATGAACGCCACGACTTGCTCTCGGCGTTCCACAAACGCCTGGTCGGCAACGATCAGATCGCCCAGATGCACGCGGCCAAGGCCTGGTCCATGTGGGAAGGCCGCACCGCCACCTTGCGGCCGAATCCGCTGGTGGTCGACCGCTTCTCCGAGCCTCAGCGTGCGTTGTCCATCGCCCGTATCGAGTGCCACTACTTCACCAACAATGCTTTCCTCGAGCCGAACCAACTGATTCGAGACATGGACAAGATCGCCCACCTGCCCGGCGTCATCGTCCATGGTCGTTACGACGTGATCTGTCCGCTGGACAACGCCTGGGAACTGCATCAGGCCTGGCCGAACAGCGAATTGCAGGTGATTCGCGACGCCGGCCATGCGGCGTCCGAATCGGGTATCACCGATGCCTTGGTACGCGCCGCTGATCTGATGGCCCGCCGTATGCTCAACTTGTCGCCTGACGAAGCATGAAGGGCTTGCTGCAACGCGTGCGTGGCGCGCGAGTCGAAGTTGCGGGAGAGGTGGTTGGGGCGATAGATCAGGGCTTGCTGGTGCTGGTGGCGGTCGGGCCCGACGATACGCGGGCCAGCGCCGACAAACTTCTGCATAAACTGCTTAACTATCGAGTATTCAGCGACGCCGAGGGCAAGATGAATCTGTCCTTGGCGGACGTAGACGGTGGGTTGCTGTTGGTCTCACAGTTCACCCTGGCCGCCGACACCAAAAACGGGTTGCGCCCCAGTTTTTCGACTGCGGCTCCTCCGGCTTTGGGCGAAGAGTTGTTCGACTATCTATTGGGCAAAGCGAAACAGGTGCATGGCACTGTGGCATCAGGTAGATTCGGCGCGGATATGCAGGTGCACCTGGTCAATGATGGCCCGGTAACCTTCCTGTTACAGACGTGAAAGCGCTTGAAACATCTTTTTAAGTGCATTTCGACTGAAAACGGGAGCTTTTCCCGATAAATACTTGGTTCCCCCTGATGCGTTGTAACGCGGCCTACTAGATAATCGCGCGCTACGGGGATCGGCGTTCGTTGGTCCGTTTTGACTTAGGTAGAGACTTGTCCGGGACCTGTTGGGGAATCATTTTGCCCCATAGGAGTCGGAACAATGCTCGCCAACTTGGCAAGAGTCGTTCGCAGGGTCGGTTTTTTTCCACCGCACACCGTGCTGGCACTTTAACTGGCCGTTGGTTTTTTGATCTGTTTTCGGCGAGGGTTGCTCGTGATTGTTAGTCCCTGTAATGCACCAAAATTGTCTGCCAAACGGTTTCGAAGCGCTCTGGTAGCAGGCTCTGCACTGCTCTGCCTGTTCAGCGCCGGCCAACTTTGGGCATTCAATCTGGATGACGTATCGGTCAAGGCAAAAGAGCTGGCCGGGCAAAAATACGAAGCCCCGCGCAGTAACCTGCCGAATGAATTTCGCGAGATGAAATTCGCGGACTATCAAAAAATTCGGTTCCTCACTGAAAAGGCCGAATGGGCGAACCAGAAAACCCCATTCAAGCTGTCGTTCTATCACCAGGGTATGCACTTCGATACGCCGGTGAAAATCAACGAAATCACGGCCAACACCGTCGAAGAGATCAAATACGACCCAAGTCGTTTCGATTTCGGCGACGTGAAGTTCGATCCTAAAGCCACCGAACAGCTGGGTTATGCCGGTTTCCGTGTGCTGTACCCGATCAACAAGGCCGACAAGCAAGACGAAATCATGACCATGCTCGGCGCGAGTTATTTCCGCGTCATCGGCAAGGGGCAAACCTACGGGCTGTCCGCTCGCGGCATGGCCATTGATACCGCGTTGCCATCCGGCGAAGAGTTCCCGCGCTTCACCGAGTTCTGGATTCAACAGCCCAAACCGGGCGACAAGCACCTGGTGATCTTCGCCCTGCTGGATTCGCCGCGTGCCACCGGTGCCTATCGCCTGACCGTGCGTCCGGGCAGCGACACGGTCGTCGACGTCAAGGCCAAGATGTTCCTGCGTGACAAGGTCACCAAGCTCGGCGTTGCGCCGCTGACCAGCATGTTCCTGTTCGGCGCCAACCAGCCGTCGAAAGTGCTGAACTACCGTCGCGAGCTGCACGATTCCAGCGGCCTGTCGATCCATGCCGGCAACGGCGAATGGATCTGGCGCCCACTGAACAATCCGAAACACCTGGCGGTGAGCAACTTCTCGATCGAGAACCCGCGCGGTTTCGGCTTGCTGCAACGTGGCCGTGACTTCAGTCACTACGAAGACCTCGATGACCGCTACGACAAGCGCCCAAGTGCCTGGATCGAACCGAAAGGCGATTGGGGCAAAGGCTCCGTCGATCTGGTAGAGATTCCTACGGCCGACGAAACCAACGACAATATCGTCGCTTTCTGGAGTCCGGAAAAACTGCCTGAGCCTGGCCAGTCCCTGGACGTTGCCTACCGCATGCACTGGACTCTCGACGAAGCCTCCCTGCATTCGCCGGACAGCGCCTGGGTTCAACAGACCCTGCGTTCCACGGGTGACGTCAAGCAGTCGAACCTGATTCGTCAGCCGGATGGCAGCGTGGCCTATCTGGTGGATTTCCAGGGCCCGTCCCTGCAAGTGCTGCCGGAAGATGCTGAAGTGCGCAGCCAGGTGAGCGTTGGCGACAACGCAGAACTGGTCGAGAACAGCGTCCGCTACAACCCTGAAACCAAGGGCTGGCGCCTGACTTTGCGGATGAAGATCAAGGATCCGGGCAAGGCCACCGAAATGCGCGCTGCGCTGGTCAAGACCATCACGCCTGCCGAGGCACTCAAGACCGCGGCACCAGCGTCCAGTTCTTCCGTTGCCAAGGCCGACAAGATCGCCGCCCGACAGCAAGAGAAGAAGGACAAGGAAGCCAAGCAGGCTGAAGCACAAGCCCAGCAAGTCAAGGACACCAAGGACAAGGACAACAAAGACGCCAAGCAGCCTGTCGCTGCCGAAGCGGCCCCAGCCACAACGGAATCGGCACCGACTGAACAAGTCCTGACCGAGACCTGGAGCTATCAGTTGCCCGCCGATGAGTAATTCACACGTACAGCCACAAACGCTTGCCGAGTACCTGGCGCATTTGCCGATGAGCGACGAGCAGCGCGCGGAACTCGCGGGCTGCAAGTCTTTCAGTGAACTGCACGAACGTCTGTCGTCCTCGACGTTCGACGCGCCGACCGAGGCTGCTCAAGCCTCGGTCGGCCGGCGCCTGACCCTGAACTCCGCCGAAGAACTGGCGGACGCGGAAATGCTGGTGCTCGACGCCAGTGGCCGGGTTTGCCTGAAGGCAACCCCACCGATCCGTCGGACCAAAGTCGTGCCGGAGCCGTGGCGCACCAATATTCTGGTGCGTGGCTGGCGTCGGCTGACCGGTCGCACCAATCCGCCAGCACCGCCGAAAGATGAGAACGTGCTGCCGGCAGCTCGCTGGCGCACCGTCGGTTCGATCCGCCGCTACATCCTTCTGGTGCTGATGCTCGGTCAGACGATCGTCGCTGGCTGGTACATGAAAGGCATCATGCCGTACCAGGGTTGGTCGTTCGTCGATCTTGAAGAAGTCCTGCATCAACCTCTGAGCCAAACCGCCACGCAAGTGCTGCCATATGCCTTGCAAACCAGCATTCTGATTATGTTCGGGATTCTGTTCTGCTGGGTTTCGGCCGGTTTCTGGACTGCGCTGATGGGCTTCCTCGAGTTGATCACCGGCCGCGACAAGTACCGCATTTCCGGTGCCAGTGCCGGCGACGAGCCGATCGCCAAGGACGCACGCACCGCACTGGTGATGCCGATCTGCAACGAAGACGTGCCGCGGGTGTTCGCCGGTTTGCGGGCGACCTTCGAATCGGTGGCGGCCTCGGGTAACCTGGATCGCTTCGACTTTTTCGTACTCAGCGACAGTAACGACGCCGATATCTGCGTTGCCGAGCAACAGGCCTGGCTGGATGTCTGCCGTGAAGCCAAGGGCTTCGGCAAAATCTTCTATCGTCGCCGTCGCCGCCGCGTAAAACGTAAAAGCGGCAACCTCGACGATTTCTGCCGTCGTTGGGGCGGTGACTACAAGTACATGGTCGTGCTCGACGCCGACAGCGTGATGAGCGGCGAATGCCTGAGCAGTCTGGTGCGCCTGATGGAAGCCACGCCGGACGCCGGGATCATCCAGACCGCGCCGCGTGCGTCGGGCATGGACACCCTTTATGCGCGTATGCAGCAGTTCGCCACGCGTGTGTACGGTCCGCTGTTCACTGCCGGTCTGCACTTCTGGCAGTTGGGCGAATCCCACTACTGGGGTCACAACGCGATTATCCGCATGAAGCCGTTCATCGAGCACTGCGCCCTGGCGCCGTTGCCCGGTAAAGGCGCGTTTGCCGGTGCGATTCTGTCCCACGACTTCGTCGAAGCTGCGCTGATGCGCCGTGCCGGCTGGGGCGTGTGGATTGCCTACGACTTGCCGGGCAGCTACGAAGAACTACCGCCGAACCTGCTGGACGAACTCAAGCGTGACCGTCGCTGGTGCCACGGTAACCTGATGAACTTCCGGCTGTTCCTGGTAAAAGGCATGCACCCGGTGCACCGTGCGGTGTTCCTCACCGGCGTGATGTCGTACCTGTCTGCGCCGTTGTGGTTCTTGTTCCTGGTGTTGTCGACGGCCTTGCTGGCGGTCAACACGTTGATGGAGCCGCAATACTTCCTGGAACCGCGCCAGCTCTATCCACTGTGGCCACAATGGCAGCCGGACAAGGCAATTGCGTTGTTCTCGACGACCATCGTGCTGCTGTTCCTGCCGAAGTTGCTGAGCATCATCCTGATCTGGGCCAAGGGCGCGAAAGAGTTCGGTGGCAAGTTCAAGGTGACGCTGTCGATGCTGCTGGAGATGTTGTTCTCCATGCTGCTGGCGCCGGTACGGATGATCTTCCACACCCGTTTCGTACTCGCCGCGTTCCTCGGCTGGGCCGCGACCTGGAACTCGCCACAACGTGACGATGATTCGACGCCATGGAGCGAAGCGGTCAAACGCCACGGTCCGCAAACCTTGCTGGGCTTCTTCTGGGCACTGTTGGTGATCTGGCTGAACCCGAGCTTCCTCTGGTGGCTGGTGCCAATTGTCGGTTCGCTGATGCTGTCGATCCCGGTATCGGTGATCTCCAGCCGTGTCGGCCTGGGTCTCAAGTCTCGGGACGAAAGCCTGTTCCTGATCCCTGAGGAATACAATCCGCCACAGGCGTTGCTGGCAACCGACCAGTACACCCACGAAAACCGTTGGCATGCGCTGAACGACGGCTTCGTCCGGGCAGTGGTCGATCCACAGCAGAACGCCTTGGCGTGCGCGCTGGCGACATCCCGTCACCGTCAGGCCGAGCCAATCGAATGGCTGCGTATCGAGCGGGTTCGCCATGCGATGAAGGTCGGGCCTGCCGGGCTGACCAACGAGGAGCGCGTGGCCCTGCTGAGCGATCCGGTGGCGCTGGGTCGCCTGCATGAGCAGGTCTGGAGCGAAGGCCATGCCGAGTGGCTGCAAGCCTGGCGCACATCGGTGGATGCCGATCCCCATGCGCCGCTGTTGCCGCTCAAGCCTGTGAGCGTGCAGCCTCAGTTGGCATAACGAAAAACCCCGCGAAAGCGGGGTTTTTTTTGGTGCGCCCAGCATGATCGTTCCCACGCTCTGCGTGGGAATGCCTCAACGGACGCTCCGCGTTCGGCTTTAGATGGGACGCGGAGCGTCCCGGGCTGCATTCCCACGCAGAGCGTGGGAACGATCAACAAAACAACAAATCCCGCGTAACCCCTTGTGCAAACGAACGAGTGCGTTAGCATCCGTCCCCGAATTGGGCGCCCGGACAACTTTCTGTTCGTATCTGCCGGTTTTTTCAGGGAAACCGGTAGTTTGCGTGCCTCACAACGCGATGGTTTTGGGGACTTGATGATGAAGAAGTATCTCTCGATGCTGCTGGTCGGCGTCACGGCATTGGTTGCAGTCAACGCGGCGCAGGCCGGTGCCATCGATGACGCGGTCAAGCGCGGCACGC
Source organism: Pseudomonas sp. GM50 (assembly GCF_000282375.1). Lineage (GTDB taxonomy): Bacteria > Pseudomonadota > Gammaproteobacteria > Pseudomonadales > Pseudomonadaceae > Aquipseudomonas. Next base: position 12,886 of record NZ_AKJK01000004.1, on the reverse strand, counting down.
TGAAGGTCGGCATGGACCCGACCTACATGCCGTTCGAAATGACCAACAAGCGCGGCGAGATCATCGGCTTCGAAGTCGACATCCTCAAAGCCATGACCAAAGCCATGGGCGTCAAGCTGGAGCTGGTGTCCACCGGCTACGATGGCATCATCCCGGCCCTGCTGACCGACAAGTTCGACATGATCGGCAGCGGTATGACCCTGACCCAGGAGCGCAACCTGCGCCTGAACTTCAGCGAACCGTTCATCGTGGTCGGCCAGACGCTGCTGATCCGCAAAGAGCTGGAAGGCACCATCAAGTCCTATAAAGACTTGAATACCGCCGATTACCGCATCACCTCCAAGCTCGGCACCACCGGCGAGATGGTCGCCAAAAAACTCATTTCCAAAGCCAAGTACCACGGCTACGACAACGAGCAGGAAGCGGTGCTCGACGTGGTCAACGGCAAGGCCGACGCCTTCATCTACGACGCGCCTTACAACGTTGTGGCGGTGAACAAGGTCGGTAACGGCAAACTGGTGTTCCTCGACAAGCCGTTCACCTACGAGCCGCTGGCTTTCGGCCTGAAGAAGGGTGATTACGACAGCATCAACTTCATCAACAACTTCCTGCACCAGATCCACGAAGACGGCACCTACGATCGCATCCATGACAAGTGGTTCAAGGACACTGCCTGGATTAAGGACATGGAATAAGGCTCGGTCAGTTAGACCGCGCCGCTCCCATCGCCAGCAGGCTGGCTCCCACAGGGGATTTGTGTACGCCACAGATCCAGTGTGGGAGCCAGCCTGCTGGCGATGACGGCCTTCCTGGCGATACAACTTTCGGATTTTGCTAAACCCATGAAACATAAAAAAGCCCAATGGCCGTGGCACGTGTTGACCGTGCTGGTGCTGATCGGCCTGGCTGGCGCGTTGTATTACGCCACCTCGCTGATGTCCTACGAATGGCGCTGGAATCGCGTGCCGCAGTACTTCGCCTACCACGCCGAAGAATCCCAGCGTGCGGCAGACATATCCACTGTCAGCGAACTGGTGCGCAAGGGCGATAAAGCCGAAGTCACCCTGCGCAATGATGCCGGGGACGAGCAGCACCTGACGGTCGACGACAACAGCCTGCAAGTCGCTCAAGGCGATGATGTGGCCGAAGGCGACGTGATTGGTGTAACTCGCCATTGGGCCGCAGGACCACTGATGTGGGGGCTCTGGACCACCTTGTGGTTGTCCATGGTGTCTGGTGTGCTTGGCCTGCTGATCGGCCTTGTCACCGGCCTCTGCCGTCTGTCGAACAACCCGACCCTTCGTGACCTCTCGACGATCTACGTCGAACTGGTGCGCGGTACGCCGCTGCTGGTACAGATTTTCATTTTCTACTTCTTCATCGGCACCGTGATGAACCTCTCCCGGGAGTTCGCCGGGATCGCCGCGCTGTCGCTGTTCACCGGTGCCTATGTGGCGGAGATCATCCGTTCCGGCGTGCAATCGATTGCACGCGGCCAGAACGAAGCCGCACGTTCGCTGGGTCTGAGTGCCGGCCAGTCGATGCGCCACGTGGTGCTGCCGCAAGCGTTCAAACGCGTTCTGCCGCCGCTGGCCGGGCAATTCATCAGTCTGGTCAAGGACACCTCACTGGTGTCGGTGATTGCGATTACCGAGCTGCTGAAAAGCGGTCGTGAAGTTATCACCACCTCGTTCTCGCCGTTCGAAATCCTGTTCTGCGTGGCCGGGCTGTACCTGTTGATCAACCTGCCGCTGTCGAAAATCGCCAGCCGGCTTGAGCGGAGGCTCGCGCAAAGTGATTGAAGTCCGCGACCTGGTAAAAGTCTTCGACACCCGTGGCCAAGTGGTTCGCGCGGTGGATAACGTCACCACCCAGGTGGCCAAGGGCGAAGTGCTGGTGGTGATCGGCCCGTCCGGTTCCGGCAAGTCGACCTTCCTCCGTTGCCTGAATGGCCTGGAAGAGTTCGACTCGGGCTCGGTGAGCATTGACGGTTTGCAATTGGCCGACCCGAAAACCGACGTCAACGCCTATCGCCGCGAAGTCGGCATGGTGTTCCAGCATTTCAACCTGTTCCCGCACATGACCGTGCTGGAAAACCTCTGCCTGGCGCAGAAAGTCGTGCGCAAGCGTGGCAAGAAGGAGCGCGAGGCCAAGGCGCTGGCGTTGTTGGAAAAGGTCGGTATCGCGCAGAAGGCCAACGAATTTCCGTCACGCCTGTCCGGTGGTCAGCAACAGCGTGTGGCTATCGCCCGGGCATTGGCGATGGAGCCGAAGGTCATGCTGTTCGATGAGCCGACTTCGGCGCTCGACCCGGAAATGGTCGGTGAAGTGCTGGATGTGATGAAAACCCTGGCCGTGGAAGGCATGACCATGGTCTGCGTCACCCATGAAATGGGCTTCGCTCGGGAAGTGGCGGATCGGGTGCTGTTCTTCGATCACGGCAAACTGCTGGAAGACGCCTCACCGGCCGAATTCTTCGATGCGCCGAAGGATCCGCGGGCGCAGGCATTTTTGCGGCAGGTTCTCTGACGGCGGCGACCTTACTACCGCCATCGCGGGCAAGCCCGCTCCCACAGGAGTAGCGTGTTGAACACATTACCTGTGAACAACAGAGATCCTTGTGGGAGCGGGCTTGCCCGCGATGGCATCACCTCGGTCCCAAGCGACTGAGGTCATTGAATCGCCTTAAACCTTGAACCGCCCCACCAGCATCTGCAAATGCGTCCCCAACCGCGCCAGCTCGACGCTGGAGGCCGCGGTTTCTTCGCTGGCGGCCGAGGTCTGCTCGGACACATCACGCACGTTCAGTACGCTGCGGTTGATCTCTTCGGCCACCGCGCTCTGTTGCTCGGCAGCGGCGGCGATCTGCTGGTTCATCGACTGGATTGCCGACACGGTGCGGGTGATGCTTTCCAGCGAGCTGCCGGCGCGGCGGGTCAGTTCGACGCTGCTGTCGGTCAGGCTGCGGCTGTTGTCCATGATGGTCGCGACTTGCTGAGTGCCGGTTTGCAGGCCGACGATCAACTCTTCGATTTCTTCGGTGGACTTCTGGGTGCGCTGGGCCAGGCTGCGGACTTCGTCAGCGACCACCGCAAAACCGCGCCCGGCTTCACCGGCGCGGGCGGCTTCGATGGCGGCGTTGAGCGCCAGCAGGTTGGTTTGCTGGGCCACGGACTTGATCACGTCGAGCACGCTGCCGATCTTGTCGCTTTCGCGTTTCAGATGCCCCATGGCTTCGGTGGAGTTACCGACTTCGGTCGCCAGGCGTTCGATCTGGGCGATGGCTTCGCCAACCACCTTGTCACCCTCGCGGGCCTGCTGGTCGGCGGCAACGGCGGCTTCGGACGCTTCTTCGGCGTTGCGCGCGACTTCCTGCACGGTGGCAGTCATTTCGTGCATGGCGGTGGCCACCTGATCGGTCTCGACCTTCTGGCTGTTGACCCCGGCGCTGGTCTGCTCGGTGACGGCGGACAGCTCTTCAGCGGCGCTGGCGATTTGGGTCACGCCATCGCTGATGCCACCGATCAATTCTCGCAGGCCCAGGGTCATGCTCTGCATGGCGCGTTGTAGCTGACCCAGTTCGTCCTGACGTTCGGAGATGAGATTGTGAGTCAGGTCACCCGCGGCGACACGCTCGGCCACTTTGAGGGTCTGGCTCAGAGGAATGACGATCTGGCGAGTGATGGCCCAGGCCGCGAACAAACCAAAGGCCGACGCCAGGACCGTAGCCATCAGCAGCAAGTTCTTGGCATGCGCTGTGTCGGTGTCACGTACGACAGTTTGCGAGGCGGTGAGCTTTTTGCTGGTGTCGAACAGAATGTCGCCTTGCGCGCTCATACGCTTGAAGGCTGCGGCGCTGGCGACTTGGGAGTCGCGGAACTGGCTGACGGCCGCGCGATAGGCTTTGAGTGAGTCGGTCGCCTGTTGCAGGTTGGCGATGTGTTGTTCCGGCAGTTGAGACGGCAGGCTTTCGAGGTTTTTCAGGGCGTTGCCGATGGCGTCCAGCGCCGGCTGCTCAGCCTCGGGCTTGCCGCTGTAGGTGTAGCCGCGGACCTGGAAACGCGCTTGCTGGATCAGCTTGCTCAGGTCGACCACGCTGTTGAACTGAGCGACGCTGTCGCCTTGCAGCAGGGATTTTTCGACTTCAGCGACCCGGGCTACGGCGTTATCGGCGGTGGCGCCCAGTTTGCTGCGAGCATCTTCACGGGTGACGGTGGCCTGAGTCATATCAGCGAAGGCGCGTTTGTACTCGCTGACCGCAGCCAATTGCTGGTCGATCATGGCTACGTCGGCAGGCTGCTCTATCAGGGTGCGAGCGGTTTTCAGGCCGGTATCGAGTTGGCCGATCAGCTCGTTGACGGCGCCCGGGCCTTGTTCGCCACGGCGCATGTCGTAATCCAGGCGGGCGAGGCGCAGGTCTTTGGTCAGCTCATTGAGGCTGGAAATAAACCCAAGCGTATCGCCACGACTGATCACACCGCTCAGACCGGTCCAGCCGGTGAAGGTGATCAATAAGGTCAGAAGCAGCACCAGACCGAAGCCGACACCCAGTTTGCGATTGACGCTTACATTTCCCAGTTTCTCGGCCAGCCATCGGTACATGCTGCTACTCCCTCGGACCATTAATCGGTTTTATGGAGACTGTATCGGCAGGTAGACGAGATTCTGTAGGCGCGGCGCAATGCTCGGGCGGCGAGGGGGTTGCCCTAATGTTAAGAAATTTGAGCGACGAAGATCCTGTAGGAGCGAGGCTTGCCCGCGAAGAATGCACCGCGGTTTTTCAGGCATGACGCGTCATCGTTCTTCGCGGGCAAGCCTCGCTCCTACAGGTTGCCCCGTCGCCACAGGTGTGATGTTTGATTTTAAAACAGGCGTGAGAGTAGCGCGGTGACGGCGGTTTCAACCCGCAGGATGCGGTCGCCAAGTTGCACCGGTTGCAGGCCGGCCTTGCCCAGCAAGTCGATTTCGTAGGGAATCCAGCCGCCTTCGGGGCCGATGGCCAGGGTCACGGGTTCGTCCAGGCCACGAGGGCAGGGCGGGTAGTTGCCGGGATGGCCGACCAGGCCGAGGGTGCCTTCGGTAATGGCCGGCAGACGGTCTTCGACAAAAGGCTTGAAGCGCTTCTCGATGACCACCTCCGGCAACACGCTGTCCCGGGCCTGTTCAAGACCCAGGATCAACTGCTCGCGAATCGCCTCGGGTTCCAGGAACGGGGTTTGCCAGAAGCTCTTCTCGACGCGATAGCTGTTCACCAGCACGATGCGCGGCACACCCATGGCGGCCACGGTCTGAAACACTCGGCGGAGCATTTTCGGTCGCGGCAGCGCCAGCACCAAAGTCAGTGGCAGCTTGGCCGGTGGCGGCTGGTCGAGGGTGACGCGCAACTCGGCTTCATCGGCGTCCAGGCGCAGCAACTCGGCCGAGCCCATCAAGCCGCCGATACGCCCGACCCGCAGGCTGTCGCCAACCACCGAGCGATGGACTTCCTGCATGTGAGTCAACCGGCGATCGCGCAGGATCGCCCGGTCGGCCGCAATGAAGTCGGCCTCCTCCAGAAGCAGCAGGTTCACGCTTGGGTCGCTGGCGGCTGGTCGTTGTGATCGTCAGCCGGTTGGTCGTCCGGATGCTCGCCACGCTTGCTGATCAGGCTGCCGAACAGGATGCCGATTTCGAACAGCAACCACATCGGTACAGCCAACAGCGTCTGCGAGAAGATGTCCGGCGGCGTCAGAATCATGCCGACCACGAAGCAGCCGATGATCACGTACGGGCGGATTTTCTTCAGGTAGGCGACGTTGACCACGCCGATCCACACCAGCAGCACCACTGCTACCGGAATCTCGAACGCCACGCCGAAGGCGAAGAACAGCGTCATGACGAAATCGAGGTAGCTGGTAATGTCGGTCATCATTTCCACGCCGGCCGGGGTGGCGGCGGCGAAGAACTTGAAGATCAGCGGGAACACCAGGAAATAGGCGAAGGCCATGCCGGTGTAGAACAGCAGAATGCTGGACACCAGCAACGGCACCGCGATGCGCTTCTCATGCTTGTACAGGCCTGGCGCGATGAAGCCCCAGATCTGGTGCAGGATCACCGGGATCGCCAGGAACAGCGAGACCATCATCGTCAGCTTCAGCGGCGTCAGGAACGGCGACGACACGTCGGTGGCGATCATCGTCGCGCCGGCCGGCAGGTACTGGCGCAGCGGCGTGGAGACGAAGGTGTAGATCTGCTGGGTGAAGGCGAACAGCCCGGCAAAAATGATGAACACTGCCACGACACAACGTAGCAGGCGAGTGCGCAACTCGGTGAGGTGCGAAACCAGCGGCATGTGCTGGTCGTTTTCGGGGAGATCGCTCATGGGGCTCGCGGCGGCAAAGTGGTGTCGTGAGGCGCCGGTATTGTCGGCGCGGCGGCAGGAGCAACAGGTTCTACTGGAGTTGCAGGTGCAGGTGCAGGTTCAGCGGCTGCAACCGCCGGCATAACCTCAGCCGCCGGCGCATGAATCGTCTGCGTCGCTACAGGTTCTACCGGCGTCGGCTCCTGCTGAGTCGGCGTGAAGATCTTCCGCGCCTCCTGCTCCAGTGACAGAATGTGCTCGTTGTGCAATTGCCGGCGAATCTCGTCGGCACCGATTTCACGTTCAACTTCCTGTTTGATCGCGTTGAAGCTGCGCTTCAACCGCCCGACCCACAGGCCGGCGGTGCGCGCAGCACCCGGCAGACGCTCGGGACCCAGCACCAGCAGGGCCACGAGGCCGACGAGCAGCAGTTCAGAGAAGCTGATACCAAACATTAGTCAGTGCTCACACGTCTTTGCGGATCGGCTCTTCGACTTTTTGCGCCTGCACATCGATGGTGTGCGGCTGGTTCACCGAGGCCTGTGGCTGAACCGGCGGTACCGGTTGGGACGGCGTCGCGGTCGGATCGGCCGGTTTTTCGTCGTCGTTCATGGCTTTTTTGAAGCCCTTGATCGACTCGCCCACGTCAGTGCCGAGGTTTTTCAGTTTCTTGGTGCCGAACACCAGCACCACGACAACCAGGATGACGATCCAGTGTTTCCAGTCAAAAATGCCCATGTTGCGTTCCTCTCTAATAGTTGTTCAGGCGGACGGTCGAGAGGCTTTCTCGGCATGTCCGGACAGACCGAAGCGACGGTCCAGTTCATCGAGCACAGCCTGTGGATGCTGCCCCAGTTGGGCGAGCATGACCATGCTGTGGAACCACAAATCGGCGGTCTCGTAGATCACATCGCTGCAGTCACCGCTGATGGCGGCATCCTTGGCGGCAATAATGGTTTCGACCGACTCTTCGCCGACTTTTTCCAGAATCTTGTTCAAGCCCTTGTGGTACAGGCTGGCGACATACGAGCTGTCGGCGGCGGCGCCTTTGCGCTCTTCCAGCACCTGAGCCAGACGGGTCAAAGTGTCACTCATGTTTGTGTCCTGCGGAATAGATAGCGTGCGGATCTTTAAGCACCGGGTCGACGGTTTTCCAGTCGCCGTTCTCGAAGACGCGGTAGAAGCAGCTCTGACGGCCGGTATGGCAGGCGATGTCGCCGATCTGCTCAACCATCAGGATGATCACGTCAGCGTCACAGTCCAGGCGCATCTCATGCAGGGTTTGCACATGGCCGGACTCTTCGCCCTTGCGCCACAGCTTGCCACGGGAACGTGACCAGTAAATGGCACGGTTCTCGGCAGCGGTCAATTCCAGTGCTTCGCGGTTCATCCAGGCCATCATCAGGACGCGTCCGGTCTTGTGATCCTGGGCAATCGCCGGCACCAGGCCATCGGCGTCCCACTTGATCTCGTCCAGCCAGTTTTTCATCTTCGACTCCGACGCGGGCTCTACTTCAATAGTTGAGGCCAATGTTCAAATTCAGCGTTGAAACAGTGTGCCAGCGTGCGGCGCGACTGGCTATCGGCGAACGACCAGATACAAGCCGACCGCCACCATGATTCCGGCGGGCCAATGCCCCAATTCGTTCAGCGGGCCACCGGCGGCGAGTATCGTGCCACCCGCCAGGTGAGCGGTGCCGAGCAACCGCAGGAACCAGTCGTCCTTGCGCTTGTGCCAAGGGGGCGGCGGGTCGTTGGCGTGGGGCTGAGACATACGCTCGAGCAGGTCGCGGGCCATGTTGGCCAGGTGCGGGATCTGCTCGAACTGGCTCTGCACGTTGCCGATCAAGGCTTTGGGGCTGACGCGCTCGCGCATCCAGCGTTCGAGGAACGGCTGGGCGGTGTTCCACAGGTCGAGGTCCGGGTACAACTGACGGCCCAGGCCTTCGATGTTCAGCAGGGTTTTTTGCAGCAATACCAACTGCGGCTGCACTTCCATGTTGAAGCGTCGCGCGGTCTGGAACAGGCGCATCAGCACCTGACCGAAGGAAATATCTTTTAACGGTTTTTCGAAGATCGGCTCGCACACCGTGCGGATCGCCGCTTCGAATTCGTTGAGTTTGGTTTCCGCCGGCACCCAGCCCGAATCGATGTGCAACTGCGCGACACGCCGGTAATCACGCTTGAAGAACGCGAACAGGTTGCGCGCCAGATAGTCCTGGTCTTCCGGGGTCAGGCTGCCGACGATGCCGCAGTCGATCGCAATGTACTGCGGGCTCCACGGTTGCACGGTGCTGACGAAAATGTTGCCGGGGTGCATGTCGGCGTGGAAGAAGCTGTCGCGGAACACTTGGGTGAAGAAGATCTCCACGCCACGCTCGGCGAGCATTTTCATGTCGGTGCGCTGGTCGGCCAGGGTCGCGAGGTCGGTGACCTGAATCCCGTAGATGCGCTCCATCACCAGCACTTTCGGGCGGCACCAGTCCCAATAGACTTGCGGCACATACAGCAGCGGCGAACCTTCGAAATTGCGCTTCAGCTGGCTGGCGTTAGCCGCCTCGCGCAGCAGGTCGAGTTCGTCGTAGATGGTTTTTTCGTAGTCGCTGACCACGTCCACCGGGTGCAGCAAGCGGGCGTCGGCCGAGAGCTTTTCCGCGGCGCGGGCGAGGATGAACAGCCACGCCAGGTCCTGGGCAATGATCGGTTTCAGGCCCGGGCGGATCACTTTGACCACCACTTCTTCGCCGGTTTTCAGCTGCGCGGCATGCACCTGCGCCACCGAGGCCGAGGCCAGCGGTTCGACGTCGAAACGGCTGAAGACTTCACTGATTTTTTTGCCAAGCTGCTCTTCGATCAGCCGGATCGATACTTGCGAGTCGAACGGCGGTACGCGGTCCTGCAGCTTCATCAGTTCATCGGCGATGTCTTCGGGCAGCAGGTCGCGGCGCGTCGAAAGAATCTGGCCGAACTTGATGAAAATCGGCCCCAGGTCCTGCAATGCCAGGCGCAGTCGCGCGCCCCGGCTCAGGTCCAGCGTCTTGCGCGGAAACCAGCGCCACGGCAAGGCATAGCGCAGCGCCAGCAAAAACCAGGGCAGTGGCAGGGCGAACAGCAAGTCATCGAGGCGGTAGCGAATCACAACGCGCTGGATGCGCAACAAACGGCGGACGGCAAGCAGCTTCATGCGTTATCGCTTGGGTCGAGGGATCGGGAAAGGCGCTCGAAACGCGCCTCGAGACGTTCCAGATCGAGCTTGATCTGGTCCAGTTCATTAAAACGGGCGTCAGCTTCGCGCTGACCGACGAGGGCGCGCGATTCTTCGGCCAGGTATTCGCCCAGGTTCTGGTTCAGACTGGCGAACCCTTGCTGATACCAGCGTGCACGACTGCGCAGGTGACCGCCGACCAGTTGCGTGGCCACAGGTCCCAGCCAGCGCGAGAGTTCGTACTCCCAGTCCAGTTCGAGGTCCTGAAGGATCGCCGCCAGTTCCAGCAGCACGCCGCTGTCGCCATCGAGTTCGACTTCCGGGGCATGCAGAATCGAAGTCTTGTCCTTGCTCGTTGCCAGTTTCAGCAGGCTTGAGGCCGGTGCGCGCAAGGTGCAGTCGGCACCGCTTTCCCACTGGGAGGCGAGCATCAGGCCTTCATCGCTGGGCAGGATGAACACTTGCAGTGCCGGGCTGCGGCAGTCGACGGCAATCACCTTGCCACTCAAATGCGCCAGCCGTGGCAGGGCCGTGCTGTCGAGACGCAGCACCCGGTTCAGGCCGAGCTCAACGCTGGCGAGCAGGCCGGCCAGCAACATCAGGGTTTGATGCCACGGTGCAGGGCGACGATGCCTGCGGTCATGTTGTGATAGGTCACGCGGTCGAAACCGGCCTCGACCATCATCGACTTCAGGGTTTCCTGATTCGGGTGCATGCGGATCGATTCGGCCAGGTAGCGATAGCTTTCCGAATCATTGGTGATCAGCTTGCCCATCAATGGCATGAAGGCGAACGAGTAGGCGTCGTAGGCTTTGGACATCAGCGCGTTGGTCGGTTTGGAGAATTCCAGCACCAGCAAACGGCCGCCCGGTTTCAGCACGCGCAACATCGAGCGCAGGGCGTCTTCTTTGTGCGTCACGTTGCGCAGGCCGAACGCGATGGTCACGCAATCGAAATGGTTGTCCGGGAACGGCAGCTTTTCAGCATCGGCCTGGACGAATTCGACGTTGCCGGACACACCCAGATCCAGCAGGCGGTCACGACCGACCTTGAGCATGGATTCGTTGATGTCGGCCAACACTACCTGGCCCGTCGGTCCCACAAGATGCGAGAACTTGCGGGTCAGGTCGCCCGTGCCGCCGGCGATGTCCAGCACGCGGTTACCGGTGCGCACGCCCGACAGCTCAATCGCGAAACGCTTCCACAGACGGTGCATGCCGCCCGACAGGAGGTCGTTCATCAGGTCATACTTGGCGGCTACCGAGTGGAAAACCTCAGCGACTTTTTCCGCTTTCTGGCTTTCCGGAACGTTTTTGAAGCCGAAGTGAGTGGTGGGTTCGGCATCGCTGCCTTTGCGCTGATCAGTCATATCGCTGTCACCAAAAGAGAATGCGGGACATTCTAATCCCGGTGGCCTGCTTTGTCTTGGCAAGGCTGAAGGTAAGATAGGCAACTACCGGGACGTTTTGACGCATGCAGGGTCAAGATGTCTTGAGCAAGTCACGATAAAGCAGGAGTCATTCGATGGCCCGTATTAGTGTTGAGCGTGCCCACGGCCTGGGTAAGGAAGCGGCCCGCGAGAAGGCCGACAAGTTGGCGCAGAAACTGTCCGAACAATATGGCCTGGAGCCGCAGTGGTCCGGCGACACCCTGAACCTCAGACGCTCGGGTGTAAAAGGGGCGGTGTATGTGGGTGAGGACTCGATCAAGGTCGATGTCGAACTGGGCCTGTTGATGTCCGCCATGAGCGGCACCATCAAATCGGAAATCGAAAGAGCCCTGGATAAAGCCTTGGCGTAATCCGGTCGTTGTATGGAATACGATTAATGTGGGAGCGGGCTTGCTCGCGAATGCGGTGTGTCAGTCGACATCAATGCTGAATGACACACCGCATTCGCGAGCAAACCCGCTCCCACAGGTTCGGTGGCGTACCTGCTTTTTTATGTCACTTGTTAGGGTGCCGTTTCTAATTATTCTCACTACTTTGTGCCTGAGCCCGACTCTCTGCGGGCAGTTCCTCGACCCTTCTGCGCGTGAGGTGCACCATGGCCAAAGTTATTTTGAAGAAAAAAGTCGACGTTGAGACTAACGCCCTGGGCGACGTCAAATCGTATGCCCGCAAGATCTGGCTCGCTGGCCTGGGTGCTTACACCAAGGTCGGCCAAGAGGGTAGCGAGTACGTTCAAGAGCTGATCAAGGCTGGTCAAGCTGTTGAAAAGAAAGGCAAAAAAGTAGTCACTGAAAAACTTGAAGCGGCCAATGCCGAGATCGATGAAGCCAAGAGTGAAGTGAGCACTTTCAAAGGCAAAGTTGAACTTCAACTCGACAAAGTCGAAAGGGCTTTCGATACACGTATCGCAAGTGCCTTGAATCGTATCGGTATTCCGTCTAAACATGACGTTGAGACACTCTCTGCTAAGCTCGATGAGCTGACGGCATTGCTCGAACGTGTCGCGCGTAAATCTTAAGGAGAACGGGATGGCTGGTAAAAAGAATACTGAAAAAGAAGGCAGCTCGTGGATCGGGAAGGTCGAAGACTACTCTCGCAAGATCTGGCTGGCTGGTTTAGGCGTGTACTCGAAGATTGACACTGACGGCAGCAAGCTCTTCGATACATTGGTTAAGGACGGCGAGAAAGCCGAGAAGCTCACCAAGAGCGCTGTCGGCAAGAAAGTCGATGCCGCCAAGGACTCCGCTTCGTCGGCCAAGTCGCGCATCAGCGGCGTGAAAGATCGTGCACTGGGCAAATGGGATGAGCTGGAAGGGGCTTTCGACAAGCGTCTGAACAGCGCCATTTCGCGCCTGGGTGTACCGAGCCGCAATGAGGTCAAGGCACTGCACAGCAAGGTCGATACCCTGACCAAGCAAATCGAAAAACTCACCGGTGCCAAGGTTGCGCCTGTTGCGGCGAAAACCGCGGCGGCCAAACCAGCGGCCAAAAGCGTAGCCAAACCATTGGCCAAGGCTGCCGCTAAACCGGCAACCAAAACTGCCGCGGCGAAACCCGCAGCCAAAGCGGCCGCAAAACCAGCCGCAAAACCGGCGGCCAAACCTGCAGCTAAAACCGCAGCAGCCAAACCCGCCGTTGCGAAAAAGCCAGCAGCCAAGAAGCCTGTAGTGAAAAAAACGGCCGCCCCGAAAGCGGCTGCACCGAAACCAGTAGTGGCTGCTGCCAAGCCGGTAACCCCGGTAAGCACGGCGAACTCCGCGACTGCTCCGACACCTGCTGTAACCCCGACTGCTGCGCCGGCTCCATCGACGCCAACCAGTCAGTCCTGATTCCTGCGGGACACACAAAAACGCCCGGCCTGCGAAGGTCGGGCGTTTTTGTTGTGCGCCCA
>NZ_AKJK01000003.1 GCF_000282375.1 Pseudomonas sp. GM50 | reverse complement strand
ATCAACAAGAACCTGGTCGGCTATAAGGCCGCCAAGATCAAAACAAGATCCCAGCCCAAACTGACAGAGCCGTCAGTTACCAGTCACTCTCCTGACGGGCGAACAGGTTTATAAAGGAAGGTATAAACCTGACAAAACTCCGACCACTCTGCCCGGCGCCCCACTCGCATGCGAATTCAGAAAAAAACCGCCCTGTTCGCCGCCCTTCTGATCACCCTGGCAGCGCTGGGCGTGTGGTACGCCGCCAAACCCGCCACGACCAAACTGACCACTTCCACCGCCATCCCCGTGCGAGTGGTCAGCGTCGCCGAAAAAGACGTGCCCCGCTACATCAGCGGCATCGGCTCGGTGCTGTCCTTGCACAGCGTGGTCGTGCGCCCACAGATCGACGGTATCCTCACCAAGCTGCTGGTAAAAGAAGGCCAACTGGTGAACAAAGGTGACCTGCTGGCCACCATCGACGACCGCTCGATCCGCGCCAGCCTCGATCAGGCCCGGGCGCAACTGGGCGAAAGTCAGGCGCAACTGCAAGTGGCGCAGGTCAACCTCAAACGCTACAAACTGCTGAGCGTCGACGACGGCGTGTCCAAGCAGACCTATGACCAGCAACAAGCCCTGGTCAACCAACTCAAAGCCACCGCCCAAGGCAATCAGGCGTCGATCGACGCCGCTCTGGTGCAGCTTTCTTACACGCAGATTCGCTCCCCGGTCACCGGTCGCGTCGGTATTCGCACGGTAGACGAAGGCAACTTCCTGCGCATGACCGACACCCAAGGCTTGTTCACGGTGACCCAGATCGACCCGATTGCCGTGGAGTTTTCCCTGCCGCAACACCTGTTGCCGACCCTGCAAGGCCTGATAAACGATCCACAGCACACGCCGGTCAAGGCTTACATTGGTGCCGACACCGATGGCGAAACCGGCAACCTGCTGGGCGAAGGTCATTTGACTCTGATCGACAACCAGATCAGCGCCAACACCGGGACCATCCGCGCCAAGGCCGAATTCGCCAACCCCGTACAGAAACTCTGGCCGGGCCTGCTGGTAACGGTAAAAATTCAGACAGCGCTGGATAAAAATGCGCTGGTGGTGCCGCCCACCGTCGTACAACGTGGCCTCGATCAACATTTCGTCTACCGGGTCAATGGCGACAAGGTCGAAGCCGTTCAGGTGCAGATGGTTTATCAAGGCAGCAGCCAGGACATCATCAAAGGCGTGAAACCGGGCGATGTGCTGGTCAGCGACGGCCAGTCGCGGCTCAAACCTGGCTCGACCGTGCAGGTAGTGACCGACCCACCGCAAGTGGTGCAATCGGAGCCGGAACCATGAAGGGACATGGCTCGGTTTCCGCGTGGTGCATCGATCATCCGGTGGCGACGGTCCTGCTGACCTTTGCCTTGGTGCTGCTCGGTGTCATCGCCTTTCCGCGACTGTCGATTGCGCCACTGCCGGAAGCAGAATTCCCGACCATCCAGGTGGCCGCGCAACTGCCCGGCGCCAACCCCGAAACCATGGCCTCCTCGGTGGCCACGCCGCTTGAAGTACAATTCAGCGCCATCCCCGGCGTGACCCAGATGACCTCGAGCAGCGCCCTGGGCTCGACCATCCTGACCCTGCAATTCACCCTCGACAAAAGCATCGACACCGCCGCGCAGGAAGTCCAGGCCGCGATCAACACCGCCGCCGGCAAACTGCCCAAAGACATGCCGAACCTGCCGAACTGGAGGAAGGTCAACCCGGCCGACAGCCCGGTGCTGATCCTCAGCATCAATTCGCCGCAAATGCCCGGCACCGAAGTCAGTGACCTGGTGGAAACCCTGCTCGCCCGTCAGATCAGCCAGATCGACGGCGTAGGCAATATCAACATCACCGGTCAGCAACGTCCGGCGATTCGCGTGCAGGCGTCGGCGGACAAACTCGCCGCCATCGGCCTGACCCTGGCGGACATTCGCCTGGCGATCCAGCAGACCAGCCTCAATCTGGCCAAGGGTGCGTTGTATGGCGAGTCGAGCATTTCGACCTTGTCCACCAACGACCAATTGTTCCACCCCCAGGAATACGGTCAGTTGATTGTTTCCTACAAGGACGGCGCACCAGTTCATCTCAAGGATGTAGCCAAAGTCGTCAACGGTTCGGAAGACGCCTACATACAGGCCTGGGCTGACGGTCAGCCGGGGGTGAACCTGGTGATTTTCCGGCAACCGGGGGCCAACATCGTCGAGACCGTGGACCGTATTCAAGCGGCCCTGCCGACGCTGGAGGCCATGCTGCCGGCCTCGGTGCAAGTCAAAGTGTTGATCGACCGCACCCAGACCATCCGCGCTTCGTTGCATGAAGTAGAAGTCACCCTGCTGATCGCGATCCTGCTGGTGGTGGCGGTGATGGCGCTGTTCCTGCGGCAGTTGTCGGCGACCCTGATCGTGGCGTCGGTGCTCGGTGTGTCGTTGATCGCCAGTTTTGCCCTGATGTACATCATGGGCTTCAGCCTGAACAACCTGACGCTGGTGGCGATCGTGGTGTCCGTCGGGTTTGTGGTGGACGATGCGATTGTGGTGGTGGAAAACATTCACCGTCACCTGGAGGCCGGCGACGGCATGCGTGAGGCGGCGATCAAGGGCGCCGGCGAGATCGGCTTTACCGTGGTTTCCATCAGTTTCTCGCTGGTGGCGGCCTTCATTCCGCTGCTGTTCATGGGGGGCGTGGTCGGGCGGCTGTTCAAGGAATTCGCCCTGACCGCCACCTCGACCATCATGATTTCCGTGGTGGTGTCGCTGACGCTGGCGCCGACGTTGGCCGCACTATTCATGCGTGCGCCGAAACACAGCCCATCCGGTTTCGGCGAGCGCTTGCTGGCGCTCTATGAAAAAGGCTTGCGCCGCGCCCTCGCCCATCAGAAGTTGATGATCGGTGTATTCGGTCTATCGCTGGGGCTGGCCATCGCCGGTTACATATTTATCCCTAAAGGCTTCTTCCCGGTACAAGACACCGGTTTCGTCCTCGGCACCACCGAAGCAGCGGCGGACATTTCCTACGGCGACATGGTGAAAAAACACTTGGCGATGGCCGAAATCGTCGCCGCCGACCCCGCCGTCGAGACGTTCTCACACTCGGTCGGCGTTTCGGGCAGCAACCAGACCATCGCCAACGGACGCTTCTGGATTTCGCTGAAAAAACGCGGCGACCGTGACGTATCCGCCAGCCAGTTCATCGACCGGATTCGCCCACAGCTGATGAAAGTCCCCGGCATCGTGTTGTACCTGCGCGCCGGGCAAGACATCAACCTCAGCTCCGGCCCAAGCCGTGCGCAGTACCAATACGTGCTCAAGAGCAACGACGGGCCACTCCTGAGCACCTGGACCCAGCGCCTGACCGAAAAACTGCGCGGCAACCCGGCGTTTCGCGACATTTCCAATGACCTGCAACTGGGCGGCAGCATCACCCACATCAGCATCGACCGCAGTGCAGCGGCGCGTTTCGGCCTGACCGCCAGCGATGTCGACGAAGCGCTGTACGACGCCTTCGGCCAGCGGCAGATCAACGAATTCCAGACCCAGACCAACCAGTACAACGTGATTCTGGAACTGGACACCAAACAGCGCGGCAAGGCCGAAAGCCTCAACTATTTCTACCTGCGCTCACCGTTGAGCGGGGAAATGGTGCCGCTGTCGGCCCTGGCGAAATTCGATGCGCCAACCATCGGCCCGTTGTCCATCGCTCACGACGGGATGTTCCCGGCGGCCAACCTGTCGTTCAACCTGGCGCCCGGCGTCGCGTTGGGCGATGCGGTGATCATGCTCAATCAGGCCAAGACCGACATCGGCATGCCGGTGGCCATCAGCGGTAATTTCCAGGGCGCGGCCCAGGCGTTCCAGAGTTCGCTGGCCAACCAGCCGTGGCTGATTCTGGCGGCGCTGGTGGCGGTGTACATCATTCTTGGCGTTCTGTACGAAAGCTTCGTGCACCCGCTGACGATCATCTCGACCCTGCCCTCGGCGGGACTCGGGGCGGTGATCATGCTGTGGATCTGTGGCCAGGATTTTTCGATCATGGTGCTGATCGGGCTGGTGCTGCTGATCGGCATCGTCAAGAAGAACGGCATTCTGATGATCGACTTCGCGCTAGACGCCCAACGTAACCGTGGTTTGCCTCCCGAAGAGGCGATCTATGAGGCGTGTATGACGCGGTTCCGGCCGATCATCATGACCACCCTCGCCGCCCTGCTTGGTGCCCTGCCGCTGATGCTCGGCTACGGCACCGGCGCCGAACTGCGCCAGCCATTGGGCATCGCGGTGGTCGGTGGCTTGCTGGTGAGCCAGGCGCTGACGTTGTTCACCACGCCGGTCATATACTTAATGCTTGAGCGGCTATTCCATCGACCTAAACCAGCCCCAGCACCGATGTCGGTGCAGGCGACCACAGACTGAGGCGGGGTCATGCGCGTTCTGATTATCGAAGACGAAGAAAAAACCGCGGACTATCTACACCGTGGTCTGACGGAACAGGGCTACACCGTGGACGTGGCTGGCGATGGCGTCGAAGGCCTGCATCTGGCGCTGGAAAGCGATTACGCAGTGATTGTCCTCGACGTCATGTTGCCTGGCCTCGACGGCTTCGGCGTACTGCGTGCGTTGCGAGCGCGCAAGCAAACGCCGGTGATCATGCTCACCGCCCGCGAGCGGGTGGAAGACCGCATCAAAGGCCTGCGCGATGGCGCTGACGATTACCTCGGCAAACCGTTTTCCTTCCTCGAACTGGTGGCGCGCCTGCAAGCGCTGACCCGTCGCAGCAGTGGCCACGAACCGGTGCAAGTGAGCATCGCCGACCTGTGGATAGATTTGATCAGCCGCAAGGCCACCCGCGCCGGCACACGCCTGGACCTGACCGCCAAGGAGTTTTCGCTGCTCAGCGTGCTGGCGCGGCGACAAGGGGAAATCCTCTCGAAAACCGCCATCGCCGAGATGGTCTGGGACATTAATTTCGACAGCGACGCCAACGTGGTCGAGGTCGCGATCAAACGTCTTCGGGCCAAGCTCGACGGGCCGTTCGAAGAGAAATTGCTGCACACGATTCGTGGCATGGGTTATGTGCTGGAGAGCCGTAGTGTCCAGTAATTCGATCGCGCTGCGCCTGAGCGGGATGTTTACGCTGGTGGCGCTGCTGGTGTTTCTGTTGATCGGCGGTGCGCTGTATCAACAAGTCGACAAGGGTCTGGGCCTGCTGCCCGAGGCCGAGCTGGATGCGCGTTACAGCGTGCTCGAATCGGCGCTCAACCGTTATGGCACGCCCGAGCATTGGGTGAAGATCAACGCCAAGCTCAAGCTGCTGAGCGAAGAAGACAAGCGCATCCGCTTTTGGGTGGTCAGCGGCAATCCCGGTTATGAATACGGCCAACCCGACGCGCCGATCCGCGCTTTCGCCCAAGGCCCGTTGGGCATGCGCGACATGGAGTTGCCCGACCATCCCTACCCGCTGAAAGTGCTGGTCACTGAGCTGCCGGCCAAGGACCAGCGCCCGCCGCTGCGCTTCATGATCGGCATCGATACCGAGACCTTTTACGAGACGCAGCACCACTTGCTGATCGCCCTGATCAGCCTGGCGATCGTGGGTGTATTACTGGCCTCGCTACTCGGTTACTGGGTAGCGCGGATCGGCCTCAAGCCGCTGATCAAGTTGTCGCAGGAAGCCCAGCGCCTGACGCCGCCGAGGCTGTCCGGCCGCCTGCAACTGTCGCCATTGCCACCGGAACTGAATCAGTTCGTCAGCTCGTTCAACGCCACACTGGAACGGGTCGAACAGGCTTATTCACGACTGGAGTCGTTCAACGCCGACGTCGCCCATGAACTGCGCTCGCCGCTGACCAATCTGATCGGCCAGACCCAGGTTGCGCTGACACGCGGGCGTTCGGCCGAACACTATTTCGAAGTCCTGCAATCGAACCTCGAAGAACTCGAACGGCTGCGCTCGATCATCAACGACATGCTGTTCCTCGCCAGCGCCGACCAGGGCAGCAAGGCCACTAAACTGACGTCCACCTCACTGGCCGACGAAGTGGCGACGACACTGGAGTATCTGGATTTCATTCTTGAGGATGCGCAGGTTCAGGTCGAGGTCAGTGGCGATGCGCAGGTAAAAATCGAGATCGCCCATCTGCGCCGGGCGTTGATCAACTTGCTGAGCAACGCGGTGCAGCACACCGAGCCCGGGCAAGTGATTGAGGTACGGATCGAAGTCGAAGAGCATCAGGTCAGCATCGGCGTCGCCAACCCGGGATCGCCGATTGCCAATGAGCACTTGCCGCGATTGTTCGAGCGCTTCTACCGGGTCGATGCGTCGCGCAGCAACAGTGGCAACAACCATGGCCTGGGGCTGGCAATCGTCAAGGCGATTGCGCTGATGCATGGTGGCGATGTGTTTGTGCGCAGTGATCATGGGATGAATACTTTCGGCATCCACCTCCCGGTCTGATCACACAGTCCCCTCACCACAGAAAGCCAAACCACCAATACCGGGCAATTGTCGACTACCCGCAGAATGTCTTCTAAGCTTCAATTAGCAAAGGGCCAGCATGTTTTGCTGGCCTTTTTTTTATCCGGCATTTATACAGGCGCTCTGAACGCGACCGGTTTCTGGGACTCTGCCCGATTCTTGTAAAAAACTTTCATAACTTATTTGCAGAAGTCAGAACCATGAGTGTGAGCAGTGCGAAATCCCGCCAACCGATCCGTGCAACCCGGTCGGAGCGGCTCCTGGTTTTCGGCAGTTTATTGTTGGTGATTGCGATACTGAGCATCGTGGCGTTCCTGCTGATCCGCGAACGCGCCCATGCCGAATTGTCCGCCGCTCGCGCCGCCAACAATATCGTGCAATTGATCGATGCCGACGTGCTGCGCAATGTCGAACTCTATGATGTGTCGCTGCTGGGTTTGATCGCCGCCTCCCAGCGAGAAGACCTCAAGAGCGTTTCTCCAGCCATTCGCCATCTGGCCTATTTCGACCGCGCCACTGCCGCGCCGTACAAGGGCAACATTTTGTTGCTCGACAACAAGGGCGACGTGGTCGCCGACTCGGCCTCGGTGGAACCCCGGCAAGGCAACTACGCCGACCGCGAATACTTCCAGTCTCACGTGAACAACCCGGACCCGGGCATGTTCATCAGCCCCCCCTTCAGAGCCCGGTCGCCCGAACAGGATTGGCGTATCAGTTTCAGCCGCCGGGTGAACGGCCCCCAGGGTGAATTCCTGGGCGTGGCCGAAGCCGCCATGCGGTTGAGTTACTTCGATCAGTTGTTCAACAGTTTGAGCATCGGTCGTGACAGTACGGTCAATCTGATCAGCAAGGACGGGACGCTTCTGGCTCAACAACCACGTCTGGCCGAAGAGCTGGTCGGCAAGAACTTCAGTAACCGCCCCAATTTCCAGCGCATCGTCAAGGAAGGCAACGGCAGCTTCACCAGCATGTCCGATCGATACCATGACAAGCGCTTGTACACCTTCTCCAAGGTCGGGAACTTGCCGTTGATTGTCATCGTTGCGCTATCGAGTGATGAAGTCTTTGCGGCCTGGAAGCGCACCGCAGTGGTGGTCAGCTTGGCGACCATTGCCCTGTGCGTGAGCCTGCTGTGGCTGACCTGGTTGCTCTGCCGGGAACTGCGTCGGCGCCAGAGTGCCGAGCTGGAGCTGGCACAACTGGCCGCTACCGACCCCTTAACCGGTCTGGCCAACCGCCGAAGCCTGGATCAGGCCCTGCGCCATGAATGGTTTCGCGCCCAACGTTCCGGTCTGCCATTGTCGGTGCTGATGATCGATGTCGATCACTTCAAGGCGTTCAACGACCGACATGGCCATCAGGGCGGCGACGATGCCTTGCGCTGGGTGGCCAAGGTAATCGGCACCCATGTTCGACGGCCGGCGGACCTGGTCGCCCGTTACGGTGGCGAGGAGTTTTCGGTGATCCTGGCTGAAACCGACAGCGCCGGCGCCCAACAGATTGCCGACAACGTCCGCGCAGCGGTGGAGCAGTTGCCGTTGGCGGAGGGTGGTATGTCGCCGATTACTGTCAGTATCGGTATCAGCACCTGGACGACGGCGTCCGATATCAGCCTGGAGCAATTGCTGTTTTCGGCGGACAAGGCGCTGTATCAGGCCAAGGAAAGTGGGCGCAATCGGGTGGTTGCAGCGGACTGATATCTACGGTGTGGCGGCCGGCCTCTTCGCGGGCAAGCCTCGCTCCTACAGGACAGCGGCGTATTTAACTTCCACACTCTGTAGGAGCGAGGCTTGCCCGCGAAGAGGCCATGACAGACACCACAAAACACACTTTCCCGCACCCATAAAAAAAGGCCACCCGAAGGTAGCCTTTAAAAAACTAGAGAGGTTTTTTGCTTACACGGCCGCAACAGGACGCATGTAAGAGATCGGTGCAGTGCTGGCGTCTTCGAAAGTCACGACTTCCCAAGCATCTGTCTGCTCAATCAACTTGCGCAGCAGCTGGTTGTTCAATGCATGTCCGGACTTGAAGCCCTTGAACTCACCAATCAGGCTATTGCCCAGCAGGTAGAGGTCACCAATTGCATCGAGGATCTTGTGCTTCACGAATTCGTCTTCATAGCGAAGGCCGTCTTCGTTCAGTACACCATCCGCGTCGACCACAATAGCGTTTTCAACGCTGCCGCCGAGTGCGAGGTTGTGCTTGCGCAGGTACTCGATATCACTCATGAAACCAAAGGTACGGGCGCGGCTGACTTCTTTTACGAACGAAGTGCTGGAAAAATCCACGCTTGCACTTTGTGTGCGGTCACGGAAAACCGGGTGATCGAAATCGATCTCGAAGCTCACTTTGAAACCTTCGAAAGGGACGAAAGTGGCGCGCTTGTCGCCGTCTTCCACTGTCACTTCCCGCAGGATCCGGATGAACTTCTTGGCGGCGTCCTGTTCTTCCAGGCCGGCCGATTGAATCAGGAATACGAAGGGTCCAGCGCTACCATCCATGATCGGGACTTCGGACGCGGAGAGCTCGACGTAGGCGTTATCGATGCCCAGGCCAGCCATGGCCGAGAGCAGGTGCTCCACCGTGTCCACCTTGACGTCACCGTTAACAAGCGTGGTCGACATAGTGGTTTCGCCAACGTTTTCCGCGCGGGCAGGAATCTGCACCACAGGGTCGAGGTCAGCACGACAAAACACAATGCCGGTGTCGACGGGCGCTGGCTTGAGGGTCAGGTAGACCTTCTCCCCGGAGTGCAGGCCGACACCTGTGGCACGGATAATATTCTTCAGGGTGCGTTGTTTTATCATGGCATGGGCCGCTTCAGCGCAAATTGCGAACTGGTATCAACAAAGGCTGGCGATGATAGCAGACCAGACCTTTGCTGAACACCAATCACCCTAATACCCCTGATACATTTCATCAATCGGCCTGACGACGCAGGAAAGCCGGGATGTCCAGGTAGTCCAGGTCATCTTGCGGGTTCATCTTCGCGGCAGTCGCAGCACCGGCCTGAGCCTGGTTGCGCATGACGGTCGGACGGTCCAGGTCACGGTAGTTCACCGCAGGCTGTTCCTGACGAACAGGGGCTTGTTGTTGTGGCTGGGAAGCCATCGAGGTGTGAACGGTATTGTCGATGACCTTCACAGGCTTCTCGATTTTAGCGCCTAAACCGGTGGCAACAACAGTCACGTGCAGCTCGTCGCGCATGTCCGGATCGATAACGGTACCGACTTTGACCATCGCGTGCTCGGAAGCGAAGGCTTCGATGATGCTACCCACGTCGGAGTACTCACCCAGGGACAGGTCAGGACCGGCAGTGATGTTCACCAGGATGCCGCGTGCGCCTTGCAGGTTCACGTCTTCGAGCAACGGGTTGCGAATGGCCGCTTCGGTGGCCTCACGTGCACGGTTCGGACCGCTGGCGCAGCCAGTGCCCATCATCGCCATGCCCATTTCGCTCATCACGGTACGCACGTCGGCAAAGTCGACGTTGATCATGCCCGGACGCTTGATGATGTCGGAGATACCGCGAACGGCACCGGCCAGTACATCGTCGGCCTTGGCGAAAGCCGACAGCAGGCTTGCGTCTTTACCGAGGATGGTCAGCAGCTTCTCGTTGGGAATGGTGATCAACGAGTCGACGCTTTCAGACAGCAGACGAATACCTTCGTCGGCGATCTGCATACGCTTGCGACCTTCGAACGGGAACGGACGGGTCACCACCGCAACGGTGAGGATCCCCATTTCCTTGGCCACTTCGGCAATGATCGGCGCAGCACCGGTACCGGTACCACCGCCCATGCCGGTGGTGATGAACACCATATTGGTGCCCTGCAGGACTTCGGCAATGCGCTCACGGTCTTCGAGAGCGGCCTGACGACCTACTTCAGGGTTGGCGCCGGCGCCCAGGCCTTTGGTCACGCCGGTGCCCAGTTGCAGGATGGTCCGCGCGCCGATGCTTTTCAGCGCTTGGGCATCAGTGTTGGCGCAGATGAATTCAACGCCTTCAATGTTGCTCTTGACCATGTGATTGACAGCGTTGCCGCCGCCACCGCCAACACCGATAACTTTAATTACCGGGCTTGCGGGGATGTTGTCTACGAGTTCGAACATTTTCCCTCTCCTTACATTCTCTAGTTTTTTCGCCTACTGCTGTTTGAAGCGGTGTTGCGGTAAAGCTTTAGAAATTGCCTTGTACCCAGCTCTTGAAGCGATCGAGCAAGGCGACTTTCGGTTCGTCATTGCTGTAGCTGTCGCGGCTGCCGATGCCCGAGAATGAAATCCCGTCGGACTGCTTCTGCAGGCCGTACATCAACAGGCCAACGCCGGTGGAATAAATCGGGTTGCGGACCACGTCGTCCAGGCCCTTGACGCCATGCGGCACGCCCAGGCGAACCGGCATGTGGAAGATCTCTTCGGCCAGTTCCACCGCGCCTTCCATCTTCGACGTACCGCCGGTCAGCACAATGCCGGCCGGGATCAGGTCTTCGTAGCCACTGCGACGCAGTTCGGCCTGGATCAAGGTGAACAGCTCGTCGTAACGCGGCTCGACCACTTCGGCCAGGGCCTGACGGGACAGCTCGCGCGGTGGACGGTCGCCGACGCTCGGCACCTTGATGGTTTCGCCGGCACCGGCCAGTTTGGCCAGGGCGCAGGCGTAGCGAATCTTGATTTCTTCGGCGTACTGGGTCGGGGTGCGCAGCGCCATGGCGATGTCGTTGGTCACCTGGTCGCCCGCAATCGGGATCACCGCGGTGTGACGGATCGCACCTTCGGTGAAGATCGCGATGTCAGTGGTGCCGCCGCCGATGTCCACCAGGCATACGCCCAACTCTTTCTCGTCGTCGGTCAGGACCGAGTAGGCCGAGGCCAACTGCTCGAGAATGATGTCGTCGATTTCCAGACCGCAGCGGCGCACGCATTTTTCAATGTTCTGTGCGGCGTTGACGGCGCAGGTGACCACGTGAACCTTGGCTTCCAGACGCACGCCGGACATACCCAGCGGCTCGCGAACGCCTTCCTGGTTATCGATCACGTAATCCTGCGGCAGGGTGTGCAGCACGCGCTGGTCGGCCGGGATCGCCACAGCCTGGGCAGCGTCGAGAACGCGCTCAAGGTCGGCGGAGCTGACTTCGCGATCACGAATCGCCACGATGCCGTGGGAGTTCAGGCTGCGGATGTGATTGCCGGCCACGCCGACAAACGCCGAGTGGATCCGGCAACCGGCCATCAGCTGCGCTTCTTCAATAGCGCGCTGGATCGACTGGACGGTGGACTCGATGTTCACCACTACGCCTTTTTTCAGGCCGCGGGACGGATGAGTACCGATCCCGACGATTTCGAGCGTGCCGTCGTCCGAGACCTCGCCGACCAGCGCCACCACCTTGGAGGTGCCGATATCGAGACCGACGATCATTTTGCCGCTTTGCACGTTTGCCATGGGTCCTGCCTCTTCTTAATTCTTCGCGACAGCGGGTTGGGCTGTCGTGGGCGCTACAGGTTCCCGCCAGCCAACAGCGAGGCCGTTGGCGTAGCGCAGATCGATGCGCGCAATGTTCGTAATCTGCTCTTTGAGCGTCTTGTCATAGATGGCAATGAAGCGGCGCATCTTTTCCACCAGCTTGCCGCGTCCCAGCAGCAGTTCGATTCCCGGGCCCGCGCTGCCTGCGCCGGTGGTCAGGAACCAACTGCCTCGTTCACGCAACTCCAGGCGTGCAATCGAGAAGCCCAATGGCCTGAGCATCTGGCTCAGCACCTGGTATTGCTGCATCACTTGCTGCTGAGCCCGCTGCGGGCCGAACAGCTGTGGCAGGTGTTCGTAGTTCGCCAGCTCGCGCGGGGTGAACGCCTGCCCCTGGTTGTTCAGCAGCGACTCATCGCCCCAACGGGCCACCGGCAGTTGTTCTTCCAGGCGAATCACCACCTGATCCGGCCACACCCTGCGCACTTCGGCGTGGGCAATCCATGGCATCTGTTCAAGCTCGGTACGCATGCTCGCCAGGTCGATGGTGAAGAAGCTCGACGCCACGTAGGGGGCGATCCGCTGCTGCACCGCTTGCTGGCTGATGTAACTCAAGTCGCCCTGCACCGCGATTTTGGTGATCGGCCGGTCGGCGTACGGCAGCAAACGCTGTGCGCCTTCATAAGTGCCGAACCCCAACGCAACCAGCAGCACGGGCCAGAACAGGCTTTTCAGAAAACCAAAGTTGGCTTTCGGCAGGCGCGCGGACATCGGCTCTTTGGCCACCATTCGGCTGGCACCCCGCGGCACCGGCTTGCGGCCGGGTGCGGAAGGCTGATGACGTAGCTGAGCGCCTTGCATGGTCTTAACCTCTTGTCGGCTCTTGGTTACCGGCAGTGTTGCCGGTAACGCTGGCGGCCAGAATCGCCAGAACCAGTTGCTGGAAATCCAGGCCGGCGGCACGGGCCGCCATCGGAACCAGACTGTGATCGGTCATGCCCGGTGCGGTATTGACTTCCAGGAACCAGAACTGCCCGTCGGCGTCCTGCATCACGTCTGCCCTGCCCCAACCGGCGATACCCAGCGCCTCACAGGCTTTGGCCGTGAGGTCCATGAGTTCTTTTTCTTTATTGCTGTCCAGGCCACACGGGATCCGGTACTGAGTATCGGAAGCCACGTACTTGGCGTCGTAGTCGTAGAAACTGTGGGTTGTGCCCAGGGCGATTGGAGGCAACACCTGGTCACGCAGGGTGGCGATGGTGAACTCCGGACCTTGAATCCATTGCTCGACCAACACTTGCGAATCGTAGGTACTGGCCGCTTTCCACGCGTCGATCAATTCAGACGCGGAAGTCACTTTGGCCATACCGATACTGGAACCTTCATGGGCCGGTTTGACGATCAAAGGGAAGCCCAGTTCCGCGGCCGCCGAAATACAATCGGCCTCAGAGCTCAGTACCGCATGGCGCGGCGTCGGAATACCAAGGCTGTGCCAGACCTGCTTGGTGCGCAGTTTGTCCATGGCCAGTGCCGAGGCCAGAATGCCACTGCCGGTGTACGGAATGCCCAGGCATTCGAGCAGACCCTGCATGCTGCCGTCTTCACCGCCACGACCGTGGAGGATGATGAAGGCGCGGTCGATTTTTTCGTTCAGCAGACGCTGCAGCAGGTCATCGCCCACATCCAGACCGAAGGCGTCCACACCGGCGCTTTGCAGTGCTTCGAGCACTGCGTTACCCGACTTCAGGGAGACCTCACGCTCGGCACTCTTGCCGCCGAACAGCACGGCGACACGGCCGAAGTCTTTCGGCGCGATGGTGGAGACGAGGTTGGCGTAAGCAGCAGTCATTTCAACTTCCCCACGCTTGGCGCGGCAACCGCGCCAGCGAACAACGGACTATTCAACAGTTTCGGTGCGAGACCGCCGATATCACCGGCGCCCTGGCACAACAGAATGTCGCCGGCACGCAGCAGCGGCTTGACGATCGGGGCGAGGTCGATGCCACGCTCGATGTAGATCGGGTCGAGCTGGCCACGCTGGCGAATGCTGTTGCACAGCTTGCGGCTATCAGCGCCCGGAATCGGCTCTTCGCCGGCCGGATAGACTTCCATCAGCAGCAGCACGTTGGCGTCGGCCAGCACATTGACGAAATCGTCGTACAGATCGCGGGTGCGGCTGTAACGGTGCGGCTGGTAAACCATCACCAGACGGCGCTCCGGCCAGCCACCGCGCACGGCTTTGATCACCGCAGCGACTTCGGTCGGGTGGTGACCGTAGTCATCCACCAGCATCACGTTGCCGCCTTCAACCGGCAGTTCGCCGTACACCTGGAAGCGACGACCGACACCCTGGAACCCGGACAGGCCCTGGACAATGGCTTCATCGCTTACGCCTTCGTCGGTGGCGATGCAAATGGTCGCCAGCGCGTTCAGCACGTTGTGGTTGCCCGGCATGTTCACCGACACATCCAGCGGTTCGCGATCAGGGCGCAGCACGGTAAAGAAGGTCTGCATGCCCTGCTGACGCACATTGATGGCACGCACGTCGGCGTCGTCGCCGAAACCGTAAGTAACGGTCGGACGTTTCACCTGCGGGAGGATTTCACGCACCACCGGATCATCCAGGCACACCACCGCCAGACCGTAAAACGGCAGGTTGTGCAGGAACTCGACGAAGGTTTTCTTCAGTTTGTTGAAGTCGCCGTCGTAGGTCGCCATGTGGTCGGCGTCGATGTTGGTGACCACGGCCACCAGCGGCTGCAAGTGCAGGAAGCTGGCATCGCTTTCGTCGGCTTCGGCGATCAGGTAGCGGCTGGTGCCGAGCTGGGCATTGGTGCCCGCGGCATTCAGGCGACCACCGATCACGAACGTCGGGTCCAGGCCACCGGCGGCGAACACCGAAGCGATCAGGCTGGTGGTGGTGGTTTTGCCGTGGGTACCGGCGACGGCGATGCCGTGGCGGTAACGCATCAGTTCGGCCAGCATCTCGGCACGCGGCACCACCGGAATCCGGCGCTCCAGGGCGGTGGCCACTTCCGGGTTGGAAGTGTTCACGGCGCTGGAGGTGACCAGCACATCGGCGTTCGCGGCGTTCTCGGCACGGTGGCCGATATAGATGTGGGCACCGAAGGATTCCAGGCGCTCGGTCACCGGCGATGCTTTCAGGTCGGAACCGGACACTTCATAGCCCAGGTTCAGCAACACTTCGGCAATGCCGCACATGCCCACACCGCCGATACCGACGAAGTGGATGCGACGGATGCGGCGCATTTCCGGGTGCGGCATGGCTTTCTTGTTCTCAACCATGGGCCACCTCCAGGCAGGTATCGACCACGTTACGGGTGGCATCGGGTTTGGCCAGGCGGCGTGCCGCGGTGGCCATGTCGTTGAGTCGTTGCGGTTGCATCAAGACCTCTGTCAGGCGAGCGGCAAGATCCGCTGCGCCAGTCGTTCTTTGCGGCATCAGGAAGGCAGCGCCTTCACGGGCCAAATAATCGGCGTTGCGGGTCTGGTGATCGTCGATCGCGTGGGGCAAAGGCACCAGCATCGAGGGCAGACCGGCAGCCGCCAGTTCACTGATGGTCAGCGCGCCTGCGCGGCACACCACCAGGTCGGCCCAGCCATAGGCTTGGGCCATGTCTTTGATGAAAGGCTGCACTTGCGCCTCGACGCCAGCTGCGCGATAGCGCTCTGCAGTCACTTCATCGTGGTTTTTGCCGGCCTGATGAAACACGTCCGGACGCAGGTCGGGGGCGACTTGCGACAGGGCTTCAGGCAGCAACTTGTTCAACGGCTCTGCGCCCAGGCTTCCGCCCAGGATCAGCAAACGCGCCTTGCGACCGGCCAGGGCAGGTCGCGGTGTTTCGAGGAACAGCTCGGTGCGCACCGGGTTACCGGTGGTTCGACGGCTGTTCGACAGGGTAAAGGTGTCGGGAAAGGCTTCACAGACTCGGGCGGCCAACGGCACCAGCAACCGATTGGCGGTACCGGCCACGGCGTTCTGTTCGTGAACGATCACCGGTACGCCAGCCAATTTGGCTGCAACGCCGCCGGGCCCGGTCACATAACCCCCGAAGCCGACCACACACACCGGCCGCAGCTGACGAATGATCGCCCGCGCCTGCCAGATCGACTTGAGCAACATGAACGGTGCCTTGAGCAGGGACAATTTGCCCTTGCCGCGCAAACCGCTGGCGTTGATCCGATGCAATTGAAGACCGGCCGCCGGCACCAGATCGTTTTCGATCCCGCGCGGCGTGCCCAACCAGTGCACGGTGTAACCGCGGGCCTGGAACTCGCGAGCACACGCCAGCGCCGGGAACACGTGGCCCCCGGTGCCGCCAGCCATGATCAATACGTTAGCGCCCATGGTTCGGCTCCTCGGCGAAGTCGCTCTCATGGAATTCCATCTCTTCACTGCCCAAGTGGGTTCGACTCTCCCACTCGATGCGCAGCAACAAGCCAAGACAGGCACAGCAGATCACCAACGAACTGCCGCCATAACTGAGGAATGGCAGGGTCAGCCCCTTGGTTGGCAGCAGGCCGACGTTCACCCCGATGTTGATCAGGAACTGACCAATCCACAGGAACGACAGGCCGTATGCGATGTAGGCGGCAAAAAATTGCTTGGCCTTCTCGGCCCAATAACCGATGTACATGCCACGAATACAGACAAAGACGAACAGCGCTACCGTACACAAAGAACCCACGGCACCCAGCTCTTCGGCCAGGACCGAGAACACGAAGTCAGTGTGGGCTTCCGGCAGGTAGAACTGTTTCTGCACGCTGTTGCCCAGGCCAACGCCCAGCCATTCGCCGCGACCGAAAGCGATCAACGCTTGAGACAACTGATAGCCAGCACCGAACTGGTCGGCCCACGGGTCCGCAAAGTTGGTCAGACGCGCCATTCGATACGGCTGCATTTGAATCAACAACACCACCGCACCGACAGCCAGGACCACCATCAAGGAAAAACGGAACAGCCCGACCCCGCCAAGGAACAGCATCGCCGCAGCCGCCCCCATCATCACGACGGTGGCACCGAAGTCCGGCTCCATCAGCAACAGACCCGCCATCGGCAACAGAACGATGAACGGCTTGAAGAAGCCCATCCAGCTTTCACGCACTTCTTTCTGGCGACGCACCAGATAACCGGCGAGGTAGATCACCACGAATACCTTGGCGATCTCGGAAGGCTGGACGTTGAAGAAACTGAAGCCGATCCAGCGCATCGAACCGTTCACTTCACGCCCGATCCCCGGGATGATCACCATCACCAGCAAACCGAACGCACCAATCAGCATCAGCCAGCCCAGGCGTTGCCAGGTCGCGATCGGAATCATCATGGTGACGATGCAGGCACCAAGGCCCAGCACCACGTAGATAAGGTGGCGAATCATGTAATAGAAGGCACTGCCCGACTGCACTGCCGCCACTTCGGTCGAGGCTGACGCAATCATGACCAGCCCCAGGCCGAGCAGCGCCAGGCAGCCGGCGAGCATCGGGAAATCGAGGTCGATGCCGCGCCCGGTGATGATCGGCGACGGGTACGGCTTGATGATATTCAGGAGGCTCATGCCAAGTCCTCCACGGCGCGGACAAACTGGTGACCGCGATCTTCGTAGTTCTTGAACATGTCGAAACTGGCGCAGGCTGGGGACAACAACACCGCGTCGCCCTTTTCGGCGATGGCGCGGCATTGCGCGACCGCTTCGATCAGCGAGCCGACGCGAACCAGCGGTACGCCATCGCCGATGGCCTCGCCGATCTTGTCGGAATCACGGCCCATCAAAATGACGGCGCGGCAGTTGGCCGCCACCGGATCACGCAAATCCTTGAATTCGGCACCCTTGCCATCGCCACCGGCGATCAGCACAAGCTTGCCGTCGATGTCCGCGCCCAGGCCTTCGATGGCGGCCAGTGCGGCACCGACGTTGGTGGCTTTGGAATCGTTGTAATAGCCCACACCATCGAGGTCGCGCACCCATTGGCAGCGATGCTCGAGCCCGGCGAAATTGCGCAGAGCCGAAAGCATGGCGTCGAACGGCAGGCCGACGGCGTGGCCCAGCGCCAATGCCGCGAGGGCGTTGGACTGGTTATGCGCGCCACGAACTTTCAACTCGCGCACCGGCATCAGGTTCTGGAATTCGAAGGCCAGGTATTTCTCGCCGTCCTCTTCCCGGATCCCGAAGGCCTTGAAGTCGGGCTTGTTCAGACCGAAGGTCCAGCAGGGTTGGCCTTCACCCATCAGCGGACGGCTCAAGGCGTCCTGACGGTTGACCACAAACTGCCGGGCGCCCCGGAAGATCCGGTGCTTGGCCAGGTGATAGGCCGGCAGACCGCTGTAGCGATCCATGTGGTCTTCGCTGATGTTGAGCACGGTCGCCACTTCGGCGTTGAGTTGATCGGTGGTTTCGAGCTGGAAACTCGACAACTCCATCACGTACAACTCGATGTCGTCGCTAAGCAAATCCAGCGCCGGCGTACCGAGATTGCCGCCGACGGCAACACGCTTGCCAGCCGCAGCCGCCATCTCGCCGACCAGGGTGGTGACGGTGCTTTTGGCGTTGGAACCGCTGATGGCGACAATCGGCGCCTTCGCGTTACGCGCGAACAGCTCGATGTCGCCGGACAACTTCACGCCACGGGCGGCGGCAGCCTGCAGGGCCGGGGTCGCCAGCGCCAGGCCGGGGCTCACGTAGAGCTCGTCGGCACGGCACAGGAATTCGACGTCCAGCTCGCCACAACGCACTTCCACGTGCGGATAGTCACGCTTGAGCGTGGCCAGTTCCGGTGGATTTTCCCGCGTATCGGCGACAGCAAACGACACGCCCCGGTTCGCCAGGAAGCGAACCAGGGACATGCCGCTCTTGCCGAGGCCGACAACGATGCGGAAGTGGTCAGAAGCGATCAGAGACACTCGTTCTACCTCAGCTTCAGGGTGGCAAGGCCGACCAGTACCAGAATCACGGTGATGATCCAGAAACGGACGATCACACGCGGCTCGGGCCAGCCCTTGAGTTCAAAGTGGTGGTGTATCGGTGCCATGCGGAACACACGGCGACCGGTCAGCTTAAAGGAGGCAACCTGAATGACGACTGACAGGGTCTCCATCACGAACACGCCGCCCATGATGAACAGGACGATTTCCTGCCGGACGATCACCGCGATGGTGCCCAGGGCCGCGCCCAGCGCCAGTGCGCCGACGTCGCCCATGAACACTTGTGCCGGATAGGTGTTGAACCACAGGAACCCCAGGCCCGCACCGATCAGCGCGCCGCAGAACACAATCAACTCACCCGCGCCCGGTACGTAAGGAATCAGCAGGTATTCGGCGAATTTCACGTTACCCGACAGGTAGCAGAAGATCCCCAAGCCGCCGCCGACCATCACGGTAGGCATGATCGCCAGACCGTCGAGGCCGTCGGTCAGGTTGACCGCGTTGCTCGAACCGACAATCACGAAATAGGTCAGGACGATGAAACCCGCACCCAACGGAATGCTGTAGTCCTTGAGCATCGGCAGGATCAGGGTGGTTTCTACCGGCGTTGCCGCAGTCATATAAAGGAAGATCGCCGCGCCCAGGCCGAACACCGACTGCCAGAAATACTTCCAGCGGCTCGGAAGGCCGCGGGAGTTTTTCTCGATGACTTTGCGGTAATCGTCTACCCAGCCGATGGCACCGAACAGCAGGGTCACCAACAACACCACCCAAACGTAACGGTTGGTCAGGTCAGCCCAGAGCAAGGTGCTGACACCGATGGACGAAAGAATCAGCGCGCCGCCCATGGTCGGGGTGCCCGACTTGGACAGGTGCGATTGCGGGCCGTCATTGCGAACGGATTGACCGATCTGACGGTTCTGCAAAGTGCGGATCATCCACGGGCCATAGCACAGCGACAAGACCAGCGCGGTCAGCACACCGAGAATCCCGCGCAGGGTCAGGTACTGAAAGACCGCGAAGCCTTTGTAGAACTGTTGCAGATACTCCGCTAGCAGCAGCAGCATTAATGTTTCTCCAGGCTGGTCCCGCACAAAGCGGCGACGATGTTTTCCATCGCGGCGCTGCGCGAGCCCTTGATCAAAATGGTGGTGTTTGTGTCCTGCTCGGCGTCGAGGGCCTTGATCAGTTCAGCCTGTGTGCTGAAGTGAAAAGCCTGCTCGCCGAAAGCGCTCACGGCGTGGGTCATCATTGGCCCGACCGCGTAAAGCGCGGAAACCTTGCCGCGGGCGTACTCGCCCACATCGCGGTGCCCCTGCTCCGCCCAATCGCCCAACTCGCCGATATCTCCGAGCACCAGAACGGTGCGCCCGGAAAAGCCGGCGAGTATATCAACGGCGGCGCACATGGAGGTGGGGTTCGCGTTGTACGTGTCATCGATCACGCGCATACCGTTAGTCGCCAGTTGCGCGACGGCACGACCCTTGACCGGTTGCACCGCATTGAGCCCCGAAGCGATATGCGACAAGGACACGCCCAGGGCATGAGCGGCGGCGGCGGCGGCGACTGCGTTGGTAACGTTGTGACCGCCGAGCAGGTTCAATTGAATCCGGGCAATACCTTGCGGTGTGTGCAGTTCGAACGCAGGACAGCCGCGTGCATCGGAAACGATGAAGCTGGCATGGAAGTCTGCGGTGGCATCCAGCTGAGAGAAACTCAGCACCCGCCGGGCAGCGGCACGGGCCTTCCAGATCGGGAACGCCTTGTCATCGAGATTCAGAACGGCGATGCCCGAGGCATCCAGCCCTTCAATGATCTCGCCCTTGGCCTCGACGATTTTTTCCGGGCCGCCGAACTCACCGACGTGGGCAGTGCCGGCATTGTTCAGCACGGCGACATGCGGCTTGGTCATGGCAACGGTGTAGGCAATCTCGCCGAGACGCGAAGCCCCCAGCTCGATGACCGCCGCCGTATGTTCCGGCGCCAGTTCGAGCAGGGTCAGCGGAACACCGAGGTCGTTATTCAGGTTGCCACGGGTCGCCAGCACCGGACCGCGCGTGCGCAGGATGCTCGCGAGCATTTCCTTGACCGTGGTCTTGCCGCTGGAACCGGTGATGGCCGCGACAGGATGAGTGAACGCAGCGCGGTTCATCGCCCCCAGTTGGCCGAGCGCCTGGCGGGTGTCCTTGACCAGCAGCTGCGGCAGCGCGCTGTCGGCGACTTCGCGCTCGACCAGGGCACCCACGGCGCCTTTGGCGGCGACGTCATTGAGGTAGTCATGGCCATCGAAACGCGGGCCGGCCAGAGCAATAAACAACTGGCCGGGCTTGATTGCGCGGCTGTCGATGCTGACGCCGTCGAAGCTGGCGTCGCTGGCAATCAGGCGGCCATTCAATGCGCTGGTCAGTTCGCTCAGTTTCAAGGCTTTAAGCATGGGCCACCTCCCACGCGGTCAGGGCGTGATCGGCCTCGACCAGATCGGAGAAAGCGTGGCGCTCGCCGTTGATTTCCTGATAGTCCTCGTGACCTTTACCGGCCAGGACAATCACGTCATCGGCCGATGCGCTGGCGATCAATTGGGCAATCGCCTGGCCGCGGCCGGCGACGAAGGTGACTTTATCCACAGCGGTGAAACCGGCGCGGATGTCATCGAAAATCATCGTAGGGTCTTCGGTGCGCGGATTGTCATCGGTGACCAGTACGCCATCAGCCAGACGCTCGACCACTTCCGCCATCAGCGGACGCTTGCCGCGATCGCGATCACCACCGCAACCAAACAGGCACAGCAACCGGCCTTTGGCGTGAGGACGCAGGGCCATCAAGACTTTTTCCAGCGCATCCGGTGTGTGGGCATAATCGACCACCACCAACGGCTGGGTACCGCCGCCCAGGCGCTGCATGCGACCCGCCGGACCTTCGAGTTTCGGCAGTACTTTGAGGATTTCGTCCAGCGCGTAGTCCAGCCCGAGCAAGGCGCCGATCGCGGCCAAGACGTTGCTCAGGTTGAAACGGCCGAGCAAGGTGCTGCGCAAATGGTGCTCGCCTTGCGGCGTGACCAGCGTGGCGCGCACGCCTTCGTCGTCGAACTGCGCCTGGCGGCAATACAGGTAGGCGCTGGAATCTTCCAGGCTGTAAGTGATCAGGCGCGACTCGCCTTCATCGCCAGCAAGTCGTCGGCCGAAATCGTCGTCCAGGTTGACCACCCGGCACTTCAGATCATTCCAGGCAAACAGCTTGGCCTTGGCTTCACCATAGGCCTGCATGGTGCCGTGGTAATCCAGATGATCGCGCGACAGGTTGGTCATCACCGCCACATCGAATGCCAACGCAGTCACGCGGCCCTGATCCAGGCCGTGGGAAGAGACTTCCATGGCCACGGCTTTGGCGCCGGCCTTTTTCAGGTCGGCGAGGGTCGCTTGCACCGCGATCGGGTTCGGTGTGGTGTGCAGGCCGCTTTCCAGAGCGCCGTAGAAACCGGAGCCCAGGGTGCCGACGATGCCGCAGTGCTGACCGAGCAGGTCGAGCGCCTGGGCGACCAATTGGGTCACACTGGTTTTACCGTTGGTGCCGGTCACGCCGATCAGGTTCAAATGACGGCTCGGGTCGCCATAAAAACGCCCGGCGATGTCCGACAGCTGCGCCGCCAGGCCTTTGACCGGAATCAACGGCACATCGGTAATCGGCAGCACAGTCGCGCCTTCGACTTCATAAGCCACGGCAGCAGCGCCGCGTTGCAAGGCGTCGGCGATGTGCGCACGCCCGTCGAACTTGCCACCAGGAACCGCGAGAAACAGATCGCCTGCTCGTACGTTACGGCTGTCCAGCGCCAATTCGCGGATCAACAGATCGCGGCCGGCGTGGGCGAAAATCTTGTTCAGGCTCAGCGACATCAGCCGCGCCCTCCATTAGCTTTCAGCGGAACGGCCGGTGCGGCGTTCGCTTGTTGAGTGGCAGGCAGGTTGTCCGGGGTGATGTTCATCAGGCGCAGGGTCCCGGACATCACTTTGCTGAACACCGGCGCCGATACCAGACCACCGAAGTAACCGGCCTTGGTCGGTTCATCGATCACCACCACGATTGCGTAACGCGGATCGCTCATCGGGCCGAAGCCGGCGAACAGCGAGCGGTAGGAATTCTCGGCGTAGCCCTTGGTGCCGACCGACGTCTTACGTGCAGTACCCGACTTGCCGCCCACGTGATACGCCGGCACCTGCGCACGGAATACACCGCGCGGGGCTTCGATCACTTGTTGCAGCATGGTTTGCATGGTTTTCGCGACGGCTTCCGGCAACACCTGTGTGGTTTGCGGCGCCTTGTCGGTTTTGATCAGGGTCAGCGGCGCGAGGCGACCATTGTTGGCCAGGGCCGAGAAGGCGTGGACCAACTGGATCGCGGTCACGGAAATACCGTAGCCGTAGGACAGCGTGGCGGTTTCAGCCTTGCGCCATTCGCGGTAGTTCGGCAGGTTGCCAACGCGCTCGCCCGGGAACCCGAGGCCGGTGTCCTGGCCGAGGCCGACTTTCTGCGCCAGGCGGAAAATCGTTTCGCCGCCGATATCGAACGCGACCTTGCTCATGCCGACGTTACTGGAGTTGATCAGAATACCGGTCAGGTCGAGTACCGGGCCTTCGGTCTTGGATACGTCCTTGATGGTGTACTTACCAATCTGCAAGGAGCCTGGATACACCTCGACGGTATCGGTCGGCTTCCAGCGCCCGGTTTCAATCGCGGCGCTCATGGAGATCGCCTTCATGGTCGAACCCGGCTCGAACACGTCGATCATCGCGCGGTTACGCATCATCGCCGGTTGCAGGTTGCGACGGTTGTTCGGGTTGTAGGTCGGCTGGTTGACCATGGCCAGGATCTCGCCGGTCTTCACGTCCATGATCACGAGGCTGCCAGCCTTGGCGCCGTTCTCGATGATCGCGTTGCGCAGCTCGCGGTTGGCCAGGTATTGCAGACGCAGGTCAATGGACAACGCCAAGGGCTTGCCGGCCTTGGCGTTTTTGGTGACCTGGACATCTTTGATCAGCCGGCCGCGCCGGTCCTTGATCACCTGTCGCTTGCCGGGCACGCCGGCCAGCCATTCGTCGTAGGCAAGCTCGACGCCTTCGCGTCCGTGGTCATCGATGTCGGTAAAGCCGACCATGTGGGCGGTGACTTCGCCGGCCGGGTAGAAACGCCGAAACTCTTCGATGCCATAAACACCCGGCACTTTCAGGTCGAGCACAGCCTGGCCTTGCTCGGGGGTCAACCCGCGCACCAGATAAATGAATTCTTTATTAGCCTGGGCTTCGAGACGTTCAGCCAGGGCTTTCGGGTCCTGCCCCAGGGCAGCCGCCAGTGCCGGCCACTTCTCTTTGGCCGTTTGCATTTCCTTGGCGTTGGCCCACAGAGTGGTGACCGGGGTACTCACGGCCAACGGCTCGCCGTTACGGTCGGTGATCAGACCACGGTGAGCCGGAATCGGAATATGACGAACGCTGCGCGCATCGCCCTGACCTTTAAGGAAGGCACGGTCGACCACTTGCAAATCGATGATGCGCCAGGCAATCGCCGCCACCATGATGCCGAGCAACCCGACCACCAGACGGAACCGCCATGGAAAGAGCGCGCCTTCGAGTTTCATCATGGCGCCACCATCTGCACTTCAGCGGCACCGGGAATGCGCATCTTCAGTTGCTCGGTGGCCAGGACTTCGATACGGCTATGGGCGGTCCAGGTGCTCTGCTCGAGAATCAACCGGCCCCACTCCGCCTGCGCCTTGTCGCGCACGCTCAATTCGCCGTACAGAGTATTCAGCAACTGACGATTCCAGTGCGCGCTATAGGACACGCCGATGGCCGACACAAGCACGCCGACAAACAACAGCAGCATGAAAAAGCTTCCGCCGGGAAGTGGCTTGGCGAAAAGCTTGCTCACCGCAACTTCTCCGCAACACGCATGACGGCGCTACGGGAACGTGGGTTGGCTTTGAGTTCGGCCTCGGAGGCGGACTGCGCTTTGCCATGGATTTTGATTTTCGGTTCGAAAGCGACGTGACGGACCGGCAGATTGCGCGGCAGGTTGTCGGCTTCGCCTTTCACCAGTTTGCGCATGAACAGTTTGACGATGCGGTCTTCCAGCGAGTGGAAGCTGATGACGACCAGACGGCCGCCCACTTCCAGGCATTCCAGCGCGGCTTCGAGGCCGGCTTCCAGATCGCCCAGTTCGTTGTTGACGTGAATACGCAGACCCTGGAATGCACGGGTGGCCGGGTTCTTGCCCTTTTCCCACGCCGGGTTGGCGACTTTCAGCACTTCAGCCAGATCGCCAGTGCGCTCGAACGGCTTGATGTCGCGACGCTCGGCCACGGCACGCGCCATGCGACCGGAGAAACGCTCTTCGCCGTATTGCTTGAACACCCGGGCAATTTCTTCCACCGGCGCGGTGTTGACGAACTCGGCGGCGCTGATCCCGCGGGACGGGTCCATGCGCATATCCAGCGGACCGTCGTTGAGGAAACTGAAACCGCGCTCAGGGTCGTCGAGCTGCGGCGAAGACACGCCGAGGTCGAGCAAAACGCCGCTGACCTTGCCGGCCAGGCCACGTTCGGCGACTTCGGAACCGAGTTCGGCAAAGCTGCGCTGCACAACGACAAAGCGGCCGTCTTCGGCCGCTAGCGTTTGCCCGGTGGCAATCGCTTGAGGATCTTTGTCGAATCCGAGCAACCGACCATCCGGCCCGAGCTGGCTGAGGATCAACCGACTGTGTCCGCCACGTCCGAACGTACCGTCCAGATAGCAGCCATCAGGACGTACGGCGAGAGCCTCGACGGCTTCGTCAAGCAGTACGGTGATGTGGTTAAAGCCGCTATCAATAGTCACAGGATCAAATCACGCAGTTCATCAGGCATGGCGCCCGGTTGTTGAATAGCAGCCAGGTCAGCGGCAGAAACCGCATTCCAGGCATCCTCGTCCCACAATTGGAACTTGTTCAGTTGGCCTACCAACATTGCGCGCTTATCCAACTTGGCATATTCGCGAAGACGCGGCGGAACCAGAAAACGACCACTGCCATCGAGCTCGAGGTCGACGGCATTACCAATCAGCAAACGTTGCAGGCGGCGGTTCTCTTCGCGAAGCGAAGGCAGTGCGCGCAGTTTGGTTTCGATAATTTCCCACTCATCGAGGGGATAAACACACAAACACGGATCAACGGCATCGATGGTGACGATTAATTGACCGGAACTACGCGAAACCAGCTCGTCACGGTACCGGCTCGGCATAGCGAGACGGCCCTTTGCATCGAGACTGATAGCGTTAGCTCCGCGAAACACGTCAGCGTTTCTCCAAATATTAGCGTTTTACGCTCAAAAAACCCACTTCATGCCACTTTCCGCCACTTGCGCACACTATAGGAATGCGCCCACCACACCGTCAAGGCGCGGATTAAAGGAAAACCCTTACAGAACGGAGATTTAGGAGCGTAAAAGGAGGGTTAACGAGAATCTGACGGATGAATTCGCTCAATAACTTGAATCAGCACAGAAGGCTGCGTTCAGAAGTTAAAGTAGTTTGTTAAGAGTAAGATTTTTTCGGTATTACAAAAGCGCTTCTGCTATTGATTCAGCAGGGAGGGAAATTGCCATTACACACATCGCTGCCAATGACTCGGCAGAGAGGAAAAAAAGGTGGAGAGTCGATCTGTAAGCCGGGTTCTGTCTTGAACAGTCATTCGTCTACGATGGCCATCACTGGACATCTTTAGCAACCTACCCGGTCCCAGCGCGGGCCACGCCTTGGGACCCTATTTGGTCTTGCTCCAAGTGGGGTTTACCTAGCCACGAACTGTTGCCAGACGTGCGGTGCGCTCTTACCGCACCTTTTCACCCTTACCGGCGCCGAAGCGCTTAGGCGGTTATTTTCTGTGGCACTTTCCGTAGGCTCACGCCTCCCAGGCATTACCTGGCACTTCGCCCTATGGAGCCCGGACTTTCCTCCCCCCCCTAATTTTCATAGAGGGCAGCGACTGTCCGATCGACTCTCCGCCGCGAAGATTAACGGCAGAGCGACCGAAGAACAAGCGCTAAAAGCCTCTGGCCGGCGCTGCACGTCGGTTTACTCGCCCTTCTGTTTATCCAGCGCGACCTGATAGAGCACATTCTTGCGTTCGCCGGTAATTTGCGCCGCCAATGCCGCCGCACGCTTGAGCGGCATCTCTTCGAGCAGCAGGTTGAGAATACGCATGGCTTCACTGCTGACAGCGTCTTCGGTCTCGGGGGCAGTCCAGCCCGCCACCAGCACTACACACTCGCCGCGTTGCTGATTGCTGTCCGACTCGACAAACTCACGCAACTCGGCCAACGGCAAGCCTTTAAGGGTTTCGAAGGTCTTGGTCAGTTCTCGCGCCAGCAACGCCGGACGCTCGGCACCGAATACCAGCTCCATGTCTTGCAGGCATTCGAGGATGCGGTGCGGTGCTTCATAGAAAATCAGCGTGCGCGGCTCTTCTTTTACCAGTTCCAGACGAGCACGTCGGCCGACAGCCTTGGCCGGCAAAAAACCTTCGAAGATGAAACGGTCGGACGGCAGCCCCGCCGCCGACAACGCCGCAATCAAGGCACATGCCCCCGGAACCGGCACCACATTGATTCCCGCGGCACGGGCCTGACGCACCAGGTGATAACCCGGATCGGAAATCAGCGGCGTCCCGGCATCGGAAATCAACGCCACATCGTCACCCGCCAGCAGGCGCGTGATAAAGCGGTTACCCTCCTCCCGCTCGTTGTGTTCATGGCAGGCTGCCAGCGGCGTGGGAATGCCGAAATGCTGCATCAATCGCTGGGAATGGCGAGTATCTTCGGCCGCGATCAAGGCGACCTCGCGCAGGATCTTCAGCGCACGCGCACTGATGTCGTCCAGGTTGCCGATGGGCGTCGCCACCACATAAAGCGAGCCAGCAGCGGAATTCAAAGCACCTGGAGCAGTCAAAGCGCACACCTCATGATCGGTAAAAGGCGACATTGTAGCGCGTAGCGGCGCTTGCGATACGCCTCACCCTCCCCGGGTTTTCCAGCCTTTTGTGCAGCGCTGCAACATTTGCACGAGCTAAATTGATCGATTCACGCCAGTAACATCGCGCCCCGGCCAGTGCTTGGGTACAATTCCACGCTAATTTGATCGAGTATCAGGAACACTTACATGATCGCTTGCCTGCGGCTGTTCACTGCCCTCTGCCTCGCTGCCTTGCTGGCGGCTTGCGCCAGCTCGCCCTCCTCCAGCCTTGGCGAACTTCCACGGACCCCGGATGCCAGTATCGAGCAACTGCTCGAACAGGCCACTCGAAGCAAAGATCCGGAAAAAGCCGCCCTACTGCGCTTGAGCGCGGCAGACCTGGCTTATCGTCAGGGCAATGCCGGCCAGTCCGCGCAAATCCTGCAACAGGTACCGGTGGAACAACTCAAGCCTGGCCAACAAGTCTTCGCCAACACCCTGGCGGCTGAACTGGCCATGACCCGCAATCAGCCCAAAGCGGCGCTGACTGCCCTGAGCCATCCGAGCCTGCAACGTCTGAGCGAACTGCCCGTAGAACAACAGGTTCGCACCGGTACCGTTCATGCCCGCGCCCTTGAGGCCGACGGCCAGACCCTGCCCGCCGCACGGGAGCGCATCTTTATTGCGCCGATGCTTGAAGGTGAAGCCGCCAGCAAAAACCACGAAGCGATCTGGACCCTGATCGCTTCGCTGCCGACCGATCAATTGCAGCCGACCACCGACGATGACCTCGGCGGCTGGATACGTCTGGCGCTGGCGGTGAAAACGGCCGGCACCCTGGAACAGCAGCAAGCCGCGATCGACAACTGGCGCGAACAGAATCCAAAGCACCCGGCTGCCATCCAGCTGCCGTTGCCACTGACCAAACTCAAGGAACTGGCCAGCCAGCCCCTGAGCAAGATCGCCCTGCTGCTGCCGCAAGACGGCCCGCTGGCTTCGGTTGGCAAAGCACTGCGCGAAGGCTTCATGGCCGCGCACTACCAGGCGCAACAAGCCGGGCAGAAGCCACCTGCCATCGAGTTCTATGACAGCTCGCGCCTGACGTCCCTCGACGAGTTCTATCGCAAGGCCCAGGCCGATGGCGTGCAACTGGTGGTCGGCCCGCTGGAAAAACCGCTGGTCAAACAGCTCAGCGCCCGCCCGCAATTGCCGATCACCACCCTGGCCCTGAACTACAGCGAAGGCACACAAGGTCCGGCCCAGCTATTCCAGTTCGGCCTTGCCGCCGAAGACGAAGCCCGCGAAGTGTCTCGCCGGGCGCGCGCCGACGGCCTGCACCGCGCCGCCATCATGGTGCCGAAAGGCGAATGGGGCGACCGCGTCTACAAGGCGTTCAGCCAGGATTGGCAAGCCAACGGTGGCAGCATTGTCGCGACCGAGCGCGTCGACCAGCCGGTGCAACTGGCCCAGCAGATTGCCGACATGTTCCAGCTGCGCCAGAGCGAAGGCCGCGCCAAGAGCCTGCAAAGCACCGTTGGCTCGCAGGTTGCCGCACAACCTTCGCGCCGTCAGGACATCGAGTTCATCTTCCTGGCCGCGACGCCGCAACAGGCTCAACAGATCAAACCGACCCTGAACTTCCAGTACGCGGGTGACGTGCCGGTTTACGCCACCTCCCACGTGTTCAGCGCCAGCGGCGACCAGAACCAGTACAACGACATGAACGGTATTCGCTTCTGCGAAACCCCATGGTTGCTGGATGCCAACGACCCGCTGCGCAAACAAGTCACTGCACAATGGCCACAAGCCGGCGGCAGCCTGGGCCGCCTGTACGCGATGGGCGTTGATGCCTATCGCCTGGCACCGCGCCTGGGGCAACTCAAGGCCTTGCCGGACAGCCGCATCCAAGGCCAATCGGGCAGCCTGGGCATGACCCAGAATCAACGGGTCGAGCGTCAGTTGCCATGGGCAGAGTTCGCCAACGGTCAGGTTCAACGCCTGCCGGACACCTCGCGCTGATGCCTGACAGGTCACGCCAGCAAAGCGGTAAAGATGCCGAGCGTCATGCGCTCGAGCATCTTCAGCAACAAGGTCTGCGCCTGCTGGCGCAGAACTGGTTGTGTAAACGCGGCGAGCTTGATCTGGTCATGCTTGATGGCGATACAGTAGTATTCGTCGAAGTCCGCTACAGAAAAAACACCCAATGGGGTGGCGCGCTCGATAGCATCGATGGGCGCAAACGGCAGAAACTGATTTTCGCCGCGCAGTATTTTCTTCAGCGCGAGTCGCGTTGGGCCAATTCCCCCTGCCGCTTCGACGTGGTTGCCATCGACAGCAACCTTGATCAGTTGAACTGGTTGCAGAATGCCTTCGACAGCTGATCGCTTGCGCCCCGAACCGGACACCTTCACCCAACACTTTTGCTCTTTGCTTTGCGGGCTGCACATTCATGTGCCGAGTAGCCGCGCTAATTAAGGTCACACAGATGGACATGCAATCGCGAATTCGCCAGCTTTTTCAGGCCAGTATCGACACCAAGCAACAGGCGATGGACGTACTTGCACCGCACATCGAGCAAGCCAGCCAGGTCATGGTCAACGCCCTGCTCAACGAGGGCAAAATGCTGTCCTGCGGCAACGGCGGTTCTGCCGGTGACGCACAACACTTCTCGTCCGAGCTGCTCAACCGCTTCGAACGCGAGCGCCCGAGCCTGCCCGCCATCGCGCTGACCACCGACAGCTCGACGATCACCTCGATCGCCAACGATTACAGCTACAACGAAATATTCTCCAAACAGATCCGCGCCCTCGGTCAGCCGGGTGATGTTTTGCTGGCGATTTCCACCAGCGGCAACTCGGCAAACATAATTCAAGCGATCCAGGCCGCACATGATCGCGAAATGATTGTCGTAGCATTGACGGGTCGTGATGGCGGCGGCATGGCGTCACTGCTATTGCCTGAGGACGTCGAGATTCGCGTACCAGCCAACGTCACTGCACGTATTCAGGAAGTCCACCTGCTGGCGATCCATTGCCTTTGCGATTTGATCGACAGCCAACTGTTCGGGAGTGAAGAATGACCCCTAATCGCCTAGGCCTTCTGGCCTTGACCCTGTGCCTTGGCATCAGCGGCTGCACCTCGGTGGTTAACGCCAGCCGTGAAGCGCCGATCGACGATGACCGTGGCACCCGCACCTTCGGCAGCAAGATCGACGACTCCCTGATCGACACCAAGGTCGGCGTGAACATCGCCAAGGCTGATCCAGCCCTGGACAACGACTCGCACATCGTCGTCACCAGCTTCAACGGTGTCGTGCTGCTC
Source organism: Pseudomonas sp. GM50 (assembly GCF_000282375.1). Taxonomy (GTDB): domain Bacteria; phylum Pseudomonadota; class Gammaproteobacteria; order Pseudomonadales; family Pseudomonadaceae; genus Aquipseudomonas. The sequence goes on along the minus strand of NZ_AKJK01000003.1, from coordinate 13,058 downwards.
GCCGGGCAAACGCCGCGCGCCGATCTCAAGGCCAAGGCCGAACAGGTTGCCGCCTCCGTTCAGCGCGTGAAGAAGGTGCACAACGAACTGCAAGTGCTGCAACCCTCCTCGCTGCTGGCGCGCCAGAATGACACCTGGCTGACCACCAAGATCAAGACCCAGATGCTCACCGACGCCTCCATTCCCGGCTCGCGCATCAAGGTTGTGACCGAGAACGGCATCGTCTACTTGCTCGGCCTGCTGACCAAGCAGGAAGCAGCGCAGGCGACCAATCTGGTACAAGGCGTTTCCGGCGTGCAGAAGATCGTGAAGTTGTTTGAGTACATCGACTGATCCCCTTGCGGGAAGCAATAAAAAAGGCGATCCATTCGGATCGCCTTTTTTATTACTTCACCACCTTCAAACTTGGTCGACCGCTGGGACGCGGCGGCTCACTGTCGGGTGGCGGAACATCATCATCCGGCTCGATCTCTTCCTCGTCTTCCAGAGGCGATTCCATATCGAACACCATGCCCTGACCGTTCTCCCGGGCGTAAATGCCCAGGATCGATGCGATAGGCACGTACAGGGTATGCGGCACGCCACCGAAGCGCCCCTCGAAACTGACTGCCTCGTTGTCCATGTGCAGATGACGCACGGCCGCCGGGGAAACGTTCAGGACAATCTGTCCGTCACTGGCAAAACCCTGAGGCACCTGCACCGATGGATACTCGGAATTAACCAGCATGTGCGGGGTGCAATCGTTGTCCACAATCCACTCGTAGAGCGCGCGGACCAGATAAGGTCGACTGGAGTTCATAGCGGCTCCTTAAGCCTTAGCGCATATCGCGTTCGACACCAGACAGACTCGCCTGGAAAGCCTCACGCGCAAACGAGCGCTCCATATAATCAAGCAGCGGCTTGGCAGGCCGCGGCAGTTCAATACCCAGAATCGGCAATCGCCAGAGTATTGGCAATAGGCAGCAATCCACCAGACTTTGTTCCTCACTGAGGAAAAACGGCTTGTCGGCGAACAACGGCGACACGCCTGTCAGGCTTTCGCGCAGCTCTTTACGAGCCACGACACGGGCTGCTTCCTTGGTCCGCGAATCCAGAATCAGATCCACCAGACCACACCAGTCACGCTGAATGCGATGAATCAGCAGACGGCTGTTGGCACGCGCCACAGGATAAACCGGCAGTAGTGGCGGGTGCGGGTAACGCTCATCCAGATATTCCATCACCACGGTCGACTCCCACAACGCCAGGTCACGATCGACCAGGGTGGGCAGGCTTCCGTAAGGGTTCACCTCAATCAGTTTAGGCGGCTGGCGACCAGCTTCCACGTAAATGATCTCGGCGCTGACACCCTTCTCTGCAAGTACGATGCGCACTCGGTGGGAATAGTGGTCGGCGGGGTCGGAGTAACAGGCCAACCGATTGGTCACGCCCATGGCGGTCCTCCTCGCTTGTTGAAATTATCGGAAACGGAAAAACACGCGCGCCCAGAGGGCGCCTCCCGTAACGCCTGGATCACCAGACTCGTTACACCTTCAGAGACGCCCCTGGGCGCGCGCGATTAACAGCAATGGCTTACAGTTCTATCAATGGACGTCTTTCCAGTATTCACGCTTGAGCAAGTAAGCGAATACAAAGAAGAACGCCAGGTACAGCAACACATAGGTACCGATGCGCTGATGCTGCAGCTTCACCGGGTTGGCCGAGTAGGCCAGGAAGGTCACCAGGTTCTTGACCTTCTCGTCGAACTGCTCTTCGTTCAGCGTGCCGGTTTTCGGCAATACCGTCAGTTGATCGCAGGCTTCATGGGTCAAAGCGGTGCCGGTCAGCGGATCGTATTGCTTCTTGCCGTCTTCGACGATTTGAACTTGTTTACAGCCTACCACCTGACGACCCTGCAGGCCGACCAGAACGTTAGGCATGCCGACGTTCGGGAACACCTTGTTGTTCACGCCCCAAGGACGCGACGGGTCTTCGTAGAATGAACGCAGATAGCCGTAGAGCCAGTCTGTGCCACGAACACGAGCCACCAGCGTCAGGTCGGGCGGCGCCGCACCGAACCAGGTCTTGGCGTCAGCCGGCTGCATGCCGATGTTCATGTGGTCACCGATCTTGGCGCCGGTGAACACCAGCTTCTCAAGCATCAGCTCGTGAGGAATGCCCAGGTCATCGGCAACACGCTCGTAGCGCTGGAACTTGGCGCTGTGGCAGCCCATGCAATAGTTGGCGAACGTACGTGCGCCGTCCTGCATGGCAGCCTTGTCGGAAACGTCGATGTCGACCTTCTCAAGCTCAGGACCACCGTGTTCGGCCGCAAAGGACAGCACAGGCATCGCCGCAAGAATCAGTACAGCAAATAGCTTTTTCATCAGCCAGTCACCCTTTCCGGAACCGGTTTGGTCTTCTCGAGCCTGGTGTAGAACGGCATCAGAATGAAGTAGGCGAAGTACAGGAACGTACAAACCTGCGACAGCAACGTACGCTCTGGAGTTGGGGCCAACACGCCCAGCACGCCCAGAATCACGAACGAAATGCAGAACACCCAGAGCCAGATCTTGCTCAGCCAGCCTTTGTAGCGCATCGACTTGACCGGGCTGCGATCCAGCCAAGGCAGGACAAACAGCACAGCGATGGCCGCGCCCATGGCGATAACGCCCAGGAGCTTGTCCGGAACCGCCCGCAGAATCGCGTAGAACGGTGTGAAGTACCAGACCGGAGCGATGTGCTCAGGGGTCTTGAAGGCGTTCGCCACTTCAAAGTTCGGCTTCTCGAGGAAGTAGCCGCCCATTTCCGGGAAGAAGAATACGATCGAGCAGAAGATGAACAGGAACACCACCACGCCGACGATATCCTTCACGGTGTAGTACGGGTGGAAGGCAATGCCGTCCAGCGGTACACCGTTTTCGTCTTTGTGTTTCTTGATGTCGACGCCATCCGGATTGTTCGAACCGACTTCGTGCAGTGCCAGAATGTGCACCACCACCAGACCGAGGATCACGATCGGCAGGGCAACCACATGCAAGGCGAAGAAGCGGTTCAGGGTAATACCGGAAATCAGGTAGTCACCGCGGATCCACTGGGTCAGGTCGTTACCGATGACCGGGATCGCACCGAACAGCGAGATGATCACCTGGGCACCCCAGTAGGACATCTGGCCCCACGGCAGCAGATAGCCCATGAAGGCTTCAGCCATCAGCGCCAGGTAGATCAGCATGCCGAACACCCACACCAGCTCGCGCGGCTTCTGATACGAACCGTAGAGCAGGCCACGGAACATGTGCAGATAGACCACGATGAAGAACGCCGAAGCGCCGGTGGAGTGCAGCAGACGCAGGATCGAGCCGTACTCGACGTCGCGCATGATGTATTCGACGGAAGCAAACGCTTCTTCCGCCGATGGGGTGTAGCTCATCGTCAGCCAGACACCGGTAACGATCTGGTTGACCAGAACGAGCAGTGCCAGGGAGCCAAAGAAGTAGAAGAAGTTGAAGTTCTTCGGGGCGTAGTACTTGCTGAGATGGTCTTCCCACATTTTGGTCGCGGGGAAGCGCGCATCAACCCAATCCATGAACTTGCTCATCACGCTTTCTCCGTATCGACGCCAATGACAATGATGTCATCGGTCTCATAGGAATGCGGGGGAACTGGCAGGTTCAAAGGCGCAGGTTGCGACTTGTAGACGCGGCCAGCCAAATCGTAGTGAGAACCGTGGCAAGGGCAGAAATAACCCCCTACCCAATCCTTGCCCAGGTCTGCAGGTGCCACTTCTGGACGGAAAGTCGGTGAGCAACCCAGGTGTGTGCAGATACCGATCAGCAGCAGAACTTCTGGCTTGATCGAACGCGTCTCCGGGTCGACATAGGTCGGTTGCGTCGAGTTCTTGGAGGTCGGGTCAGACAGCTGGCCCTCGATCTTTTTCAGATTCCCCAGGATTTCCTCGGTACGGCGGACAATGAACACCGGCTGGCCGCGCCACTCAGCAATCATCTGCTGACCTGGCTCGATTTTGCTGACATTCACTTTCACCGGTGCACCTGCGGCTTTCGCCTTGGCACTGGGAAACCATGACCCCACGAACGGGACCGCAGCCCCCACCGCTCCTGCAGCACCCACCACGGATGTGGCTGCTACCAAGAAGCGACGCCGGCCTGCATTCACGCCGTCATTGCTCATTCAGTCCTCTCCCATCAGCTTTGTGGCCTGTTAAATCAGGCGTCTACTAAGTAAAAATCTGAACTTATAAAAATTTTGCCGAATGGTAATGAAAAGCCCCAATTCTGACAAGGTAATTACCGAGGGGCTCCACTGCCAAGCCTTGCAGTATAGGGCCTCTGCGGATGTGGCAAGTTGTCACAGCGCAATTCCTTGATAAATCACGCCCATAAAAAAACGCCCAGCTTCGCGAGGAAACTGGGCGTTCTTTTTGAACGTGAAAGCGAATTAACGCTTCGAGTACTGCGGACGCTTACGCGCTTTACGCAGACCAACTTTCTTACGTTCAACTTCACGAGCATCGCGAGTAACGAAGCCAGCTTTGCGCAGAGCGCCACGCAGGGTTTCGTCGTACTGCATCAGTGCGCGAGTGATACCGTGGCGGATTGCGCCAGCTTGACCACTTACACCACCGCCGATCACGGTGACGTAGATGTCGAACTTCTCGACAGTCTCAGTCAATTCCAGCGGCTGACGAACTACCATGCGGGCAGTTTCGCGGCCGAAGAAATTATCCAGCGAACGGTTGTTGATGGAGATGTTACCAGTACCCGGACGCAGGAAAACGCGTGCGGTTGCGGTCTTGCGACGGCCAGTGCCGTAATTTTGAGTCGCCGACATAATGAACTATTCCGTTAAAACTTCAGTTCTTGGGGCTGCTGAGCAGTATGAGGGTGTACAGCGCCCGCATAGACTTTCAGCTTACGATACATGTCGCGACCCAGCGGGTTCTTAGGCAGCATGCCTTTGACCGCGGTCTCGATCACGCGCTCAGGGGCTTTAGCGATCAGCTTTTCGAAGTTGATCGACTTGATGCCGCCCGGGAAACCGGAGTGGGAGTAGTAGATTTTGTCGGTGGTTTTAGCACCGGTTACACGAATCTGCTCGGCATTGATAACGACGATGTAATCGCCGGTGTCAACGTGAGGAGTGTACTCAGCTTTATGCTTGCCACGCAGACGGCTCGCGATTTCGGTGGCCAGACGACCCAGGGTCTGACCTGCAGCGTCGACGACAAACCAGTCGCGCTGTACTGTTTCCGGTTTAGCAGTAAAAGTTTTCATTCTTTATAGCCTCAGGGGCCGCCCTGTAAATTAGACGGCGGATCTTACTGAATAGTGCGTACTTTGACAAGTCAAAGGCAGCCGGATACAGACGCTTTCGGGGGCTCGGGTCGGCGCGTCCGTTCAACGGCAAGATTCTTCGGCGGCGGCGCATCACTTCCACTGCAGAAAGAGGTGCGCAATTATGCAGATTGCGAAAAATAATTCAACCTGCTTTTATGATTGTTTTGCCCAAGGAGCACCCGATGGACTATCGCCAGCTAGGCCGTACCGACCTGAACGTGAGTGCAATCTGCCTCGGCACCATGACCTGGGGCGAGCAAAACAGCGAGGCTGAAGCCTTCGCCCAGATCGAACGGGCCAAGAGCGCGGGCATCAATTTCATCGATACCGCCGAAATGTACCCGGTGCCGCCCAAGGCCGAAACCTACGCCACCACCGAGCGCTACATCGGTAATTACTTCAAAAGTCGCGGCGATCGCGCCGACTGGATCCTGGCGAGCAAGATCGCGGGCCCCGGCAACACCATCGACTACATCCGCGACAAAAACCTGCGACACAACCGCCAGCACATCACTGAAGCCGTGGATGCCAGCCTCAAGCGCCTGCAAACCGACTACATCGACCTGTATCAACTGCACTGGCCGGAACGCAGCACCAATTTCTTCGGTCAGTTGGGCTACAAACATAAAATTGAAGCCAACCTGACGCCGCTGGAAGACACCCTCGAAGCACTGGACGAACAGGTCAAGGCCGGCAAGATCCGCCACATCGGCCTGTCCAACGAAACCCCGTGGGGCACCATGCGTTTCCTCGCCCTCGCCGAAGCCCGTGGCTGGCCGCGCGTCGTTTCGATCCAGAACCCCTACAACCTGCTCAATCGCAGTTTCGAAGTGGGCCTTGCGGAAATCGCCATCCGTGAACAGTGCGGTCTGCTCGCCTATTCACCACTGGCGTTCGGCTTCCTGTCGGGCAAGTACGAAGGTGGCGCGCGCCCGCCCAAAGGTCGCCTGAGCCTCTACAGCCGCTTCAGCCGCTATTTCAATCCGCAATCGGAAGCGGCGTGCAGCCGTTATGTGGCATTGGCTCGTGAACACGGCCTGGACCCGGCACAGATGGCACTGGCATTCGTCACACAGCAACCGTTCGTCACCAGCAACATCATTGGCGCCACCACGCTTGAGCAACTGGACAGCAACATTGCCAGCTTCGAGCTGAAACTTTCCGACGAAGTGTTGGCAGGGATCGAGGCGATTCACCAGGATCAGCCCAATCCTGCACCTTGATTGACAGGTGAAAAGCCTTCGCGAGCAAGCCCGCTCCCACATGGGGTCTGTGTCGATCACAAATGAGTGCATCAACGCAGATCAACTGTGGGAGCGGGCTTGCTCGCGAAGGCGATCGCGAACTCACTACGCCATTAAAGCGACCGCGCAATAATCTCCTTCATGATCTCATTGGTCCCGGCATAGATCCGCTGCACCCGCGCATCAGCCCACGCCCGGGCGATCGGGTATTCCCACATGAACCCGTAACCGCCATGTAACTGCACGCACTCATCGAGCACCTTGCATTGCAGGTCAGTGCCCCAGTACTTGGCCATTGCCGCTGTCGGCACGTCGAGCTTGCCTTGCAGGTGCAGTTCCAGGCAGCGATCGACGAAAACCCGGCCGATCTGGATTTCGGTCGCCATTTCAGCGAGTTTGAAGCGGGTGTTCTGGAAGTCGGCGATGGCCTTGCCGAACGCCTTGCGCTCACGGGTGTAATCCAGTGTCCATTGCAACGCCGCTTCAGCTGACGCCAAGCCACCTACCGCGACCGTCAGACGCTCCTGCGGCAATTCCTGCATCAGGTAAGCGAAGCCCATCCCGGCCTGGCCCAGCAGGTTTTCCTTTGGCACCCGAACGTCCTGGAAGAACAGCTCCGAGGTGTCCTGAGCCTTCATGCCGACCTTTTCCAGACGCTTGCCCTTGGCGAAGCCCGGCGTATTGGCCTCCACCAGAAACAGGCTGGTACCCTTCGCCCCTGCCTTTGGATCGGTCTTGGCCACGACGATCACCAGGTCAGCCAGAAAACCATTGGTGATGAAGGTCTTCGAACCGTTGATCACGTATTCGTCGCCATCCAGTACAGCGGTGGTCTTCACCCCTTGCAGGTCGGAACCGGCACCCGGCTCGGTCATCGCAATCGCGGTGACCATCTCACCAGACACCAGTTTGGGCAGGTATTTGTGTTTCAGCGCTTCACTGCCGTAATGCAGGATGTAAGGCGCAACAATATCCGAATGAAGAGAAAAGCCGATGCCGGTCAGCCCCAGGCGGCCGACCTCCTCGATCACCACCGCGCTGTAGAGAAAGTCTGCCCCCAGCCCGCCGTATTCTTCCGGCAGATGCGAACAGAGCATCCCCGCCTCCCCTGCCTTGTTCCAGAGTTGGCGGTCGATATAGCCTTGTTTTTCCCATTGCCCATGAAACGGCACGGCCTCTTTTTCGAGGAACGTTCGCACGCTGTCGCGAAAAAGTTCGTGCTCGGAGCTGAACAAGGTTCTGGGGATCATGCGGCACCTGTCGTTATTGTTAAGCGGAATTGACCTTTAGAGACTAAGCCTCGCTTCCGATACAGGACACTGGACACATCCGACAAAAAATAAGACGATCCAGCCGTCTGGTGACCACTTTCCCCTATAAGAATAAAGTTGAATTATGTCTAACCAAGTCTCCACGCCCTTGCGGCGCGTCAGCATCCTGGCTATCGACCGGGTTTTCGCTTCCACCCTCATGCAAGCCAAGGATTTCTTCCATCTGGCCAGCCTGCGCTATGGCAAACAACTGGGCCACGGCCTGACACCGGCGTTTGAAACCCGCCTGGTCAGCCCCGACGGCAAACCGGTGAACAGCTTCAGCGACGTGATCATGCCGGTGGACGGCGGCCTGGAAAATGCCGACGTCATCATCCTTCCCGCCTTCTGGGACGATTTCGACACCCTCTGCAAACGTTATCCACAGGTCCTGCCGTGGCTGCGTCAGCAGCATGCACGCGGCGCCGTGTTGTGTGGCGAGGCCACCGGCGTGTTCTGGCTGGCCGAGGCCGGGTTGCTCGATGGCAAGGAAGCGACGACCTACTGGCGTTTCTTTAATGCGTTTGCCGAGCGCTTCCCGCAGGTCCAGCTCAATCAGGACAAACACCTGACCGACGCCGACAACCTGTATTGCGCCGGCGGCACCACCTCGGCCTGCGATCTCTACATTTACTTGATCGAGCGTTTTTGCGGCGCAAACGTGGCCCAAGCCGTGGCCCGCGACATTCTTTACGAAGTACAGCGCAGCTATGCGCCGGGGCGGATCGGTTTCGGCGGGCAGAAACTGCATCAGGACGTGATCATCCTGCAGATCCAGCATTGGCTCGAAGAACACTTCGCCGACAAGTTCCGCTTCGAAGACGTGGCCCGCGAACACGGCATGAGCATCCGCAACTTCATGCGCCGCTTCCAGACCGCCACCGGCGACAAACCGCTGCATTACCTGCAACGGCTGCGCATTGAAACGGCCAAGGGCTTGTTGTCCGGCAGTCGCAAAAGCATCAAGACCATCAGCTATGAAGTCGGTTACGACGATGCGAGTTTCTTTGCGCGACTGTTCCGCCAGCACACCGAATTGTCGCCGAACCAGTATCGGCAGCAGTTTCAGCAAGCGGCGTAATACTCAAATACAACACACATCCCATGTGGGAGCGAGCCTGCTCGCGATAGCGGTATCACATTAAACATTGATGTGACTGACACACCGCAATCGCGAGCAGGCTCGCTCCCACAGGGATCTTGGTGTGCCAGAGAGTTTCTACAGCGCACGAAAAAGGGCCTGCAAATGCAGGCCCTTTTTATTTTCCGAAATATCCTACGGCTTATGCGCCCGGGACAGGAACTCGTGTGACTGCATTTCCAGCAGGCGGCTAAGCGTGCGCTGGAACTCGAAGTTCAGGCGACCGCCGGTGTAGAGGTCTTTGAGCTCGACTTCGGCGGAAATGATCAGCTTCACGTTGCGGTCGTAGAACTCGTCGACCATGTTGATAAAGCGTCGGGCGATGTCGTCGGTGGTGACGCTCATCTGCTCGACATTGCTGAGCAACACGGCGTGGAAGATTTTACCCAGTTCGATGTAATCGTTCTGGCTGCGTGGGCCGTCGCAGAGTTCGCGGAAGTCGAACCAGGCCACGTCATCGCAAGTGCGCACGGCACGGATTTCACGGTTCTCGATCACCAGCACGTCGTTCTCGATGGCGGCTGTGCATTCCGGCGTCAAGGCCCGGAAGCTCTTGCGCAGGCTTTCCTGGGCAGCATCATCCAGCGGAAAGTGGAACAGTTCCGCTTGCTCGAGGTGACGCAGACGGTAGTCGACGCCGCTGTCGACGTTGACGATCTCGGTGTTCTGCTTGATCAGCGCAATGGCCGGCAGGAAGCGCGCACGCTGCAGGCCGTCCTTGTACAGGCCGTCGGGCACGATGTTCGACGTCGCGACCAGGGTCACGCCGTTCTTGAACAACTCTTCCATCAACGTGCCAAGAATCATCGCGTCGGTGATGTCGGAAACGAAGAACTCATCGAAACAAATCACTCGCGACTCGTCAGAGAAACGCTTGGCGATGATGGTCAGCGGGTTTTTCTCGCCACCCAGGGTCTTCATCTCTTCATGCACGCGCTTCATGAAGCGGTGGAAGTGAGTGCGAGTCTTTTCCTTGAACGGCAGCGCTTCGAAGAAGGTGTCGACCAGGTAGGTCTTGCCGCGACCCACGCCGCCCCAGAAGTACAGGCCCTTGACCGGCACCTGATCCTTCTTGCCAAACAGTTTGCCGAGCAGGCCCGGTTTGTTTTGCGAGGCCGCGACCAGATCGTCGTACAGGCGCTGCAAATGGCGCACGGCAGTTTCCTGCGCGGCGTCATGGAAGAATTCCGGGCGTTTCAGATCAGCTTGATATCGTTCTAGGGGCGTCATAATTCGTTAGCAAGGCAACAAAAACGGGCCGTCACTGTAGCGACGGCCCGTGGGAATGGCAATCGGCCCTTGGTCGGACCGAGCCGTTGATTATTCCTGAACCGGTGTCAGCGCAATGCGCAACGCGCCGATGGCCGCATCGCGAGCAGCGCTGTCGGCGAAGGCCGGGCTGTCGCCAACGCACTCGCCTTCCAGCCAGACGCTGAAGCTCAGTTCTTCACTGCGCACGTCCAAGGCTTGACCGGATTGCAGTTGCTTGGTCACTTGCCCTGCGGTTTTACCGTCAGCGAAGTTGCGCGACAGCAACAGTTGCTCACCATCGGCCGCCAGCAGACGGAAGCGGAAACTGCCGTCGTCTTCACGGAAGCTGACGAAGCGCGCGGCTTTCGCGGCTTTCTTCTTGGTGGTTGCTGCGACTTGGGGCTGAGCGACGAAAGAACGCAGGCCGACCGCTTCACGCAGTTCGTGGAGGAACGGCGTCGCCACCGAGCGGGCCTTTTTGGCGCCGATCTGCAGCATGTCTTCCAGATCCGCCGGGCGTTCGATCAACTGGTGATAACGCTCGCGGGACTCGCCCAATTCGCTGTCAAGCAGTTGGAACAGACGATTCTTCGCCTCGCCCCAACCCAGGCCCTGGAGCAATTCGCTGCGGAATTCGTCGGATTGTGCCGGCGTAGCGAAAGCCTGGAACAAGGTGAACAGGTGCGAGTTGTCCGGATCCTTGGCTTCACCCGGGGCACGGGAGTCGGTGACGATCCGCGAAATCGCGTCTTTCATCTCTTTGGCGCTGCTGAACAACGGAATGGTGTTGTCGTAGCTCTTCGACATCTTGCGACCGTCGAGGCCCGGCAAGGTGGCGACACTTTCCTCGATCAGCGCTTCAGGCATGGTGAAGAACTCTTTGCCTTGGCCGAACAAGTGATTGAAGCGCTGGCCGATGTCCCGGGCCATTTCCACGTGCTGGATCTGGTCACGGCCGACCGGCACCTTGTGGGCGTTGAACATCAGAATGTCCGCCGCCATCAACACCGGGTAGCTGTACAAGCCCATGGTGATGCCCGCGTCCGGGTCTTCGCCGGTCTCGACGTTCTTGTCCACCGAGGCCTTGTAGGCATGGGCGCGGTTGAGCAGGCCCTTGGCGGCCACGCAGGTCAGCAGCCAGGTCAGCTCGGGGATTTCCGGGATGTCGGACTGGCGATAGAACGTCACGCGGTCCACATCCAGGCCACCGGCCAGCCAGGTCGCGGCGATTTCCAGACGCGAGCGCTGGATGCGCAGCGGGTCATCGCATTTGATCAGGGCGTGGTAGTCAGCCAGGAAGTAGAACGAATCGGCATTGCTGTCACGGCTGGCGACGATCGCCGGACGGATGGCGCCGGCGTAGTTGCCCAGGTGCGGCGTGCCGGTGGTGGTAATGCCGGTGAGGATACGGGTACGAGTCGTCATGGGTAATCGCTTGTCAGACTGCAATCAATTCGAAAGACGCGGCAGGATCAGATCCTTGAGATCGGTCAGCTTGCCATGAAAAAAGTGTCCGCATTCTGCCACTTTCAGCAGCTCATGGGGGCGATCGAGTGCGTCGGACCAGTCGTAAACGAGCTGCGGATCGATGACTTCGTCGGTTTCCGGCTGGATCAGGGTCAATGTGCCTTGTTGCGGCAGTTGATCCTGATCGCCCAAGCGCATGACAGCGGGCGCGACCATGAACAAATGCTTGAGTTGCTCACCCTTGGCTTCCAGGCGTCCGCCGAGACTTGCGGCAACAAATCCGCCGAAGGAGAAACCGAACAGGGTCAGGGGCAAGTCAGGATGTTTGGCCCGCAGCCACTCAGCCGCCGCCTGGGCATCGTCGACTTCGCCAGTGCCCATGTCGTGCGAACCTTCACTGGTGCCGACGCCACGGTAGTTGAACCGCAAGGTAATAAAACCGGCGTCGCGCGCGGTGCGCTGCAAGGTCGAGACGACTTTGTTGAGCATGGTGCCGCCCTGCACCGGATTCGGGTGGCAGATCAGCGCCAGGCCGCGGGGTTGCTCGTTATCCGGCCCCTCGCTATTTAAGTACAGGGCTTCCAGTTGGCCGACCGGGCCATCAATCACTACAGGGGTTTCGCGCATAAGCAAGGAAGGAACTCCGTGACCTCGAATCGGGTCAACTCGTCTAGCCAATTGTCTGTGCCAATTCTATTGCGAGTGAATCGCGGTATACAGCGCAGGTTCGAGCCGTTAACGTAAAGCAAAGCCGTTTATAGAGGAAGGACTCGTGGAACACTCGCTCTTAGTTTGGTTGTTGCCGACTCTTGCCCTGGTTGTGGGTGTCGCCATTGGATTCCTGATCGCTCGCCTGGTGCCGAATGCCGCGCCTAGCAGCACGCAACGTCAGCTGGATGACATTCAGGAACGTTTTGACAGTTATCAGAACGAAGTGGTCACCCACTTCAACAGCACTGCAAACCTGGTCAAGAAACTGACTGCGAGCTATCAGGAAGTGCAGGATCATCTCGCCGAGGGCGCCAACCGTCTGGCCCTGGACGAGCAGACTCGCCAACGCTTGCTGGCTGCCTTGCACGCCGACGCGGCGCAGGCTCCACGGGAACGCCTGACGCCACCGCGCGATCAGGAACCGCCTCGCGACTACGCCCCCAAAGCCCCGAATGCGCCGGGCATGCTTGATGAGCATTACGGCCTGAAGAAGTAATCAGGTTTCGCGCGACACAAAAAAGCCCTCGGACAAGCGATTGTTCGAGGGCTTTTTTTGTTTCTGATTTGATGGCCTGTACTGGCCCCATCGCGAGCAGGC
>NZ_AKJK01000002.1 GCF_000282375.1 Pseudomonas sp. GM50 | reverse complement strand
GTTTGCCAAAGGGAGTCGCCGTCAGGGCGAAACCATAAGTGGCCGTTACCGCAGCAATGGATATGTACTCAATCAACAAGAACCTGGTCGGCTCCAAGGCCGCCACGCCCTAAAATCGCAGTCAACAAAAAACCCGCTGAAATCACTTTCAGCGGGTTTCTCATTTCAGCGGCCAGGAAGATCAGAAATCCTCCAACCGCCATACCTCATAAGCCGGCGTCTCATAGGGATGGCTCTCTTTCAGAGCCACCACCACCGCCCGAATCAACTCATCGCTGACCACAAGCTCAACCTTCCATTCCTCAACCTGCTCGACCTGCCCCGCTTCACCAACAAACGGCTGACTGCCATCCAGTGGACGAAACTGACCCAACCCAAACACCTGCCACGCGCAGTGATCATAAGCCCCGATCCGCCCGCCACCGGCAGCGAACACAGCACTTTTGACCACCTCGACATGACTGGCCGGAACAAAAAAACCGAGCTTGTACACGGCAATCAGCTCCCCGCTGTTAGTTCACCCACACGCGAGCATTACGGAACATACGCATCCAAGGTGCGTCTTCGTTCCAGTCTTCCGAACGCCACGAGTTCTGCACGGCGCGGAACACCCGCTCCGGGTGCGGCATCATGATGGTCACGCGACCGTCACGGCTGGTCAAACCGGTGATCCCGCGCGGCGAGCCGTTCGGGTTGGCCGGGTAGTTTTCAGTGACCTTGCCATGGTTGTCGACAAAACGCATCGCCACGCAACCCGACAGATCGGCTTCCAGCAATGCTTCTTCGCTGGCGAATTCGGCATGGCCTTCACCGTGCGCGATAGCGATTGGCATGCGCGAACCGGCCATGCCCTGCAGGAAGATCGAGTTCGACTCCTGGATTTGCACCATCGCCACGCGAGCTTCGAACTGCTCGGAACGGTTACGCACGAAGTGCGGCCAGAACTCGCTGCCCGGGATCAGCTCGTGCAGGTTGGACATCATCTGGCAACCGTTGCACACGCCGAGGGTGAAGCTGTCGGTACGTTCGAAGAAGCCCTGGAAGGCATCGCGAGCACGGCTGTTGAACAGCGCGGACTTGGCCCAGCCTTCGCCGGCACCCAGTACGTCGCCGTAGGAGAAACCGCCGCACGCCACCAGACCTTTGAACTCGTTCAGGTCGACACGGCCGGCCAGAATGTCGCTCATGTGCACGTCGATCGCGTTGAAACCGGCGCGGTCGAACGCGGCCGCCATTTCCACCTGACCGTTGACGCCCTGCTCACGCAGCACGGCAACCTGTGGGCGGATGCCTTTCTTGATGTAAGGCGCGGCGACGTCCTGGTTGACGTCGTAGCTGAGCTTGACGCTCAGGCCCGGGTTGTCTTCTTCCAGCAGCACGTCGAACTCTTGTTCGGCGCAGTCGGCGTTATCACGCAGACGCTGGATCTGGTAGCTGGTCTCGGCCCACTGACGTTGCAGCAGACGACGCTGACCTTCGAACACGGTGTCGCCGTTGAAAGTGATGCTGATCTCACCGTTGTTCATCGGCTGACCGATCACCGACACGCAGTCACCCAGGCCCGCTGCGCTGAACTGCGCGAGGATGTCCGGAGTGGCGTCCTGGCGAACCTGGATCACAGCACCCAGTTCTTCGTTGAACAGGATCGCGGCGATGTCGGCGGAGGTTTCTGCCAGGCCGTCGAGGTTCAGGCTCAGGCCGCAATGACCGGCGAAGGCCATTTCCACGACGCTGGTCAGCAAACCGCCGTCGGAACGGTCGTGGTAAGCCAGCAAGTGACCGTCGGCGTTGAGGCCCTGGATCACGGCGAAGAAAGCTTTCAGGTCTTCGGCGTCATCGACGTCCGGGGCCTGCTTGCCGAGTTTGCCGTGAACCTGAGCGAGGATCGAAGCGCCCATGCGGTTCTGACCGCGACCGAGGTCGATCAGGATCAGGTCGGTGGTGCCCTTGTCCATGCGCAGCTGCGGGGTCATAGTCTGACGGATGTCAGCGACTGGGGCGAAACCGGTCACGATCAGCGACATCGGCGAAGTCACAGTCTTGTCGACGCCTTCGTCGTTCCAGCGGGTGGCCATGGACATCGAGTCCTTGCCCACTGGAATGGTGATGCCGAGGTCCGGGCACAATTCCATGCCGACCGCTTTCACGGTGTCGTACAGACGCGCGTCTTCACCCGGGTGACCGGCGGCGGACATCCAGTTCGCCGACAGCTTGATGTCGGAGATTTTGGCGATGCGCGAAGCCGCGATGTTGGTCAGGGTTTCGCCGATGGCCATGCGGCCCGACGCCGGAGCGTCCAGCAGAGCCAGCGGAGTACGCTCGCCCATGGCCATGGCTTCACCGGTGTAGACGTCGAAGCTGGTAGCGGTGACGGCAACGTCGGCCACCGGAACCTGCCACGGGCCGACCATCTGATCACGAGCCACGAGGCCGGTGATGGTGCGGTCGCCGATGGTGATCAGGAAACTTTTGCTGGCCACGGCCGGGTGATGCAGAACGCGCTCGACGCAGTCGGCAATCTCGAGGGTCGACGGATCGAAATCGTCGCCCAGTTCGTTTTCGCGAACGGCCGAACGGTGCATGCGCGGGGCTTTGCCCAGCAGCACTTCGAGCGGCATGTCCACCGGGCTGTTGCCGAAGTGGCTGTCGGTCACGGTCAGTTGCGGTTCGGCAGTGGCTTCGCCGACCACGGCAAACGGGCAACGCTCACGTTCGCAGATCGCCTGGAAGCGTTCGAAGTCCGCCGGGCCGACTGCCAGAACGTAGCGCTCCTGGGATTCGTTACTCCAGATTTCGTGCGGGGCCATGCCCGGCTCGTCGTTTGGAATGTTGCGCAGTTCAAAGCGACCGCCACGGTTGCCGTCGTTGACCAGTTCCGGGAAGGCGTTGGACAGACCGCCCGCGCCGACGTCATGGATGAAGCTGATCGGGTTGTGTTCACCCAACTGCCAGCAACGGTCGATGACTTCCTGGCAGCGACGTTCCATTTCCGGGTTTTCGCGCTGTACGGATGCGAAGTCCAGATCCGCCGAGCTGGTGCCGGTGGCCATGGAAGAGGCAGCACCGCCGCCCAGGCCGATGAGCATTGCCGGGCCGCCGAGGACGATCAGCTTGGAGCCAACGGTGATCTCGCCTTTCTGCACGTGTTCGGCACGGATGTTACCCATGCCGCCAGCCAGCATGATCGGCTTGTGGTAACCGCGAACTTCGTCGCCACGCGGGGTGGTGATCGATTGTTCGAAGGTACGGAAATAACCGGTCAGGGCCGGACGACCGAATTCGTTGTTGAACGCGGCACCGCCCAACGGGCCTTCGATCATGATGTCCAGCGCGGTAACGATGCGCTCAGGCTTGCCGTACGGCACTTCCCATGGCTGTTCGAAACCCGGGATTTGCAGGTTGGACACGGTGAAACCGGTCAGGCCAGCCTTTGGCTTGGCGCCGCGACCGGTTGCACCTTCGTCACGAATCTCACCGCCGCTACCGGTGGATGCGCCCGGGAACGGGGCAATCGCGGTCGGGTGGTTGTGAGTTTCGACTTTCATCAGGATGTGCACCGGTTCCTGCACCGCGCCGTACTGGCGGGTTTCAGGGTCCGGGAAGAAACGGCCGGCGACGGAGCCGACGATTACCGAGGCGTTGTCCTTATAAGCCGACAGAACACCTTCGCTGTGCATCTGGTAGGTGTTCTTGATCATGCCGAACAGGCTTTTTTCCTGGCTCTGACCGTCGATGTCCCAACTGGCGTTGAAGATCTTGTGACGGCAGTGCTCGGAGTTCGCCTGGGCAAACATCATCAGTTCGATGTCGTGCGGGTTGCGCTTCAAGCCGACGAAGGCTGCGACCAGATAGTCGATCTCGTCTTCGGCCAGGGCCAGGCCCAGCTCGGTGTTGGCTTTTTCCAGCGCGGCGCGGCCGCCACCCAACACGTCGATCGCGGTCAGGGGCTTGGGTTCGGCGTGGCTGAACAGGCCGGCGGCTTGTTCAAGGTTATCCAATACGATCTGGGTCATGCGGTCATGCAGCGCGCCTGCAATCAGCTGCGCTTCGGCGTCGCTGAACTGGCCGGCGACGTAGAACGCGATACCGCGCTCCAGGCGCTGGATCTTGGTCAGGCCGCAGTTGCGAGCGATGTCGCTGGCTTTACTGGACCACGGCGAGATAGTGCCGAAACGTGGCAACACCAGAAACAGACGACCGGTTGGCTCTTGTACTGGAACGCTTGGGCCGTACTTCAGAAGGCGCGCGAGCACCTGCTGTTCGTCGCCGGTCAGGACGCCGGTAACTTCGGCGAAGTGAGCGAATTCAGCATACAAGCCACTGACAGCCGGAACCTTCTGGCTCAGTTGCTCAAGGAGTTTGCTGTGGCGAAAGGCAGAAAGGGCAGGAGCGCCGCGCAGGATCAACATCTTCGGGACAGCCTCGGGAAGGGGTGTGCTTTGAGGCCGTGCATTCTAGCCTAAACCGCCCGCGACAGCACCCGAAACGGTACGCACGGCTGCACCCGAACGTCGGGCCGGGTATTCGGGCCCGAAACAGGCGCGCGCCACGGGTTATTTTTTCTGTCACAAAATGCTGTTCGGGCCCATTCCTGCGGGCTCCAAGCGGGTTTTAGACTCTCTAGCAGACAAGCCCTTCGCTGTCGAGATATGGCGCTCGTGGTCCTTTGCGTATACTGCGCAGATGTTTTCCCCAACGGCTTTGCGTCCGCGGTACGCCAAATGGCTGATCGCAACCGGACTCTTCCTGGTGCTCGGTGGCTGTGTTGATAAACCCAACACGCTGGAGCGCGTAAAGGAGGATGGCGTGCTGCGGGTGGTTACCCGTAACAGTCCCGCCACCTACTTTCAGGATCGCAACGGTGAAACCGGCTTCGAATACGAGCTGGTGAAGCGCTTCGCCGACGATCTGGGGGTCGAGCTCAAGATCGAAACCGCCGACAACCTCGACGACCTGTTCAATCAGGTGGGCAAACCCAATGGCCCGGTGCTGGCTGCTGCCGGCCTGGTCAGCAGCGAGCAACGCAAACAGCAGGTGCGGTTTTCCCACTCCTACCTCGAAGTCACCCCACAGATCATCTACCGCAACGGCCAGTCACGGCCGACCGATGCAGGCGATCTGGTCGGCAAGAAGATCATGGTGCTCAAGGGCAGCACCCACGCCGAGCAATTGGCAGAGCTGAAAAAGAAATACCCCGGCATTGAATACGAAGAGTCCGACGCAGTTGAAGTCGTCGATTTGCTGCGCATGGTCGACGAAGCCCAGATCGATCTGACCCTGGTCGATTCCAACGAAGTCGCGATGAACCAGGTGTACTTCCCCAACGTGCGGGTCGCCTTCGATCTCGGTGACGCCAGCAATCAGAGCTGGGCCGTGGCCGCCGGCGAAGACAACAGCCTGCTCAACGAGATCAACTCCTACCTCGACAAAGTAAAGAAAAACGGCACCCTGCAACGTCTCAAGGATCGCTATTACGGGCACGTCGACGTGCTGGGTTACATGGGCGCCTACACCTTCGCCCAGCATCTGCAGCAGCGGTTGCCCAAGTACGAACAGCACTTCAAGACGTACGCCAAGAAAGAGAAAGTCGACTGGCGGCTGCTGGCGGCGATCGGTTATCAGGAATCGCTGTGGCAAGCGGCGGTCACGTCCAAGACCGGCGTGCGCGGATTGATGATGCTGACCCAGAACACGGCGCAAGCCATGGGCGTGTCCAATCGACTCGATCCCAAGCAGAGCATCATGGGTGGGGCAAAGTACCTGGCCTACATGAAGGACCAACTGGATGAGTCGATCCAGGAGCCGGATCGTACGTGGTTCGCGCTCGCAGCCTACAACGTCGGCAGCGGTCACCTGGATGACGCGCGTAAGCTGGCGGCCAAGGAAGGGTTGAATCCGGACAAGTGGCTGGATGTGAAGAAAATCCTGCCGCGCCTGTCGCAGAAACAGTGGTACAGCAAAACTCGCTATGGCTACGCCCGGGGCGGCGAGCCAGTGCATTTCGTGGCGAACATCCGTCGTTACTACGACATCCTGACGTGGGTCACGCAGCCGCAGCTGGAAGGCAATCAGGTCGCTGAAGGCAACCTGCATGTGCCGGGGGTCGACAAGACCAAGCCGAGCCAGGAACCCCCACCGCTTTAAATCGTTGTCATCTCCAAAGACGCCTTCGCGGGCAAGCCTCGCTCCTACAGGTTTGTGTCAAACACACAATTGCGATCGACACGAAACTGTAGGAGCGAGGCTTGCCCGCGAAGGCAGCGCCGCCGATCTCAACCCTTCAGTGCAGCAGCCAGAATCAGTGCTTTCATCTCGGAAACAGCCGACTTGAACCCGACGAACAACGCGTGGGCCACCAGCGCATGGCCGATGTTCAGTTCATTGATGCCCTTGATCGCCGCAACAGCCTCGACGTTGTGATAGTGCAGACCGTGACCGGCATTGACGATCAGCCCCTGGGCCAGACCGAATGCCACGCCATCGGCCACGCGCTTGAGCTCTTCAGCGACTTCGGTTGGCGTCTCGGCGTCCGCATAACGCCCGGTGTGCAATTCGATGGCTGGTGCACCGACACGGCGGGACGCTTCGATCTGCCGCTCGTCAGCGTCGATGAACAGCGACACTTCACAGCCGATCTTCGCCAGGCGATCTACCGCAGCCTTGATCCGCGCCTCCTGCCCTGCCACGTCCAGACCGCCTTCGGTGGTCAGCTCCTGACGGGTTTCCGGAACCAGGCAAATGTGCGCCGGGCGGATGCGTTCGGCGAACGCCATCATTTCTTCGGTGACGCCCATTTCAAAGTTCATGCGGGTTTGCAGCACGTCCTTGAGCAGCAGCACATCGCGCTCCTGAATGTGCCGGCGGTCTTCGCGCAAGTGCACGGTGATGCCGTCAGCGCCCGCCTCTTCCGCGTCCAGCGCTGCCTTGACCGGATCCGGGTAGCGAGTACCCCGGGCCTGACGCAGGGTGGCAACGTGGTCGATGTTCACGCCAAGAAGAATGCGATTGCTGGTGGTCACGGAAGCGCTCCTGAAATAAGGGAAAGTTCGGTGCACAGCATACGGGGTGATCAGGGCTTGCGAAACAACTCACGACTGACCAGCGGACGACCACCCAGATGAACGGCCAGTGCCTGGCGCATCAAGCGCTTGGCGGCGGACAGCGCACCAGGCGCGGACCAGTCGGCATCGGCCATGGCCAGCAATTCAGTGCCGTTGAACAGGCCCGGTTGTAGCAGGTAGACCCGTTCCAGGCCCGCATCCACTTGCAAGCGGTAGAGACCATCCGGCGCGATGAGGTCGCCGTGGATATCGGTATTCAGTGCAAAACCGTAACCGAGGTCGTCAAGCAAACGCCATTCGAAGGAACGCAGCAAAGGCTCCAACGGACGGCCTTCGGCCAAGGCGAGCAAGGTCGCGGCGTAGTGATCGAAAACCGCGGGATGAGGGTCTTCGGCGGGCAGCAGACGGATCAGCAATTCGTTGAGGTAGAGACCGCTGAACAGCGCCTCGCCGTTGAGCCAGGTGGAAACACCGGCGCTTTCCATGCGGCCGACATTCTTCAGCTCGCCCCGGCCACGGAATTCGACTTCCAGCGGCACGAAAGGCCGCGCCAACGTCCCGGCCTTGCCCCGTGCGCTACGCAACACCGCCCGCAGCCGACCTTGCGGCGTAAGGAAGTCCACCAGCGCGCTGCTTTCGCGGTAGGCGCGGCTATGGAGGACGTAGGCGGGTTGGCCGATGGGAGGGGTTTGGGACATGGAAGTCAGCGTTCTCAATGAGTCAGCACAGATTTATAAACCACCCAAAACCAATGTGGGAGCGAGCCTGCTCGCGATGAGGACCTGACATTCAACATTGATGTTGACTGACAGACCGCTATCGCGAGCAGGCTCGCTCCCACAGGGGTACTCTCGCTCCCACAGGGGTACTTCGGTGTATCAGGGGGTACTTCGGTGTATCAGGAACCGGTTCGGTGTATCAGGAACCGGTGTTACAGGTCGCCGTAACCCAGCGAACGCAGCGCACGTTCGTCATCGGACCAGCCGCCCTTAACCTTGACCCACAGGTTGAGCATGATCTTGGAGTCGAACAGCAGCTCCATATCCTTGCGCGCCTCGGTGCCGATGCGCTTGATGCGCTCACCCTTGTCGCCAATGATGATTTTCTTCTGGCCGTCACGTTCGACGAGGATCAAGGCATGGATGTGCAGGGTTTTGCCCTGCTGCTTGAACTCTTCGATTTCCACGGTGATCTGGTACGGCAGCTCGGCGCCCAACTGGCGCATGATTTTCTCGCGCACCAGCTCAGCGGCGAGGAAGCGGCTGCTGCGGTCAGTGATCTGATCTTCCGGGAAGAAGTGATCGTTTTCCGGCAGGTGCTCGGCAATCACTCGTTCCAGCGTGTCCAGGTTGTGCCCGTGCTGGGCCGAGATCGGCATGATCTGCGCGTTCGGCAGCTGTTCCTGTAGCCAGGTCAGGTGCGGCATCAGCTCGGATTTGTCTTCGATACGGTCGGTCTTGTTCAGCGCCACGATCAGCGGGCCGGTCACGTACTGAACGCGCTCGAGGACCATCTGGTCTTCATCGGTCCACTTGGTGCGGTCAACCACGAAGATCACCACGTCGACGTCTTTCAACGCCGCCGAAGCGGTCTTGTTCATGTAGCGGTTCAGGGCCTTTTCGCCGCCCTTGTGCATGCCAGGGGTGTCGACGTAGATCGCCTGAACGGTGCCTTCGGTCTTGATGCCGAGCATGTTGTGGCGGGTGGTCTGCGGCTTGCGCGAGGTGATCGCCAGCTTCTGACCCAGAATGTGGTTCAGCAGCGTGGACTTGCCCACGTTGGGACGGCCGACGATGGCAACATAGCCACAGCGAGTTGCGGTTGAATCAGTCATTGCCATTCTCCACACCCAGGGCAATCAGTGCTGCGGCGGCCGCTACCTGTTCGGCAATACGACGACTCACACCCTGACCTCGGCTTTTTTCATTCAGTAAGATGATTTCGCATTCGACGAAGAACGTCCGGCAATGCGGCTCACCCTGGATATCCACCACTTCGTAACGCGGCAGCTCACAACCACGCGACTGCAGGAATTCCTGCAGGCGGGTTTTCGGATCTTTGTTGGTGTCGACCAGCGTCAGGCCTTCGAACTCTCCGGCCAGCCAGGCCAGCACGCGCTCGCGCGCCATGTCCATGCCGGCGTCCAGATAGATCGCACCAATCAGCGCTTCCAGGGCATCGGCCAGAATCGACTCGCGACGGAAACCGCCGCTTTTCAATTCGCCGGAGCCCAGGCGCAGGTATTCGCCCAGATCGAAACCACGGGCCAGTACGGCCAGGGTTTCACCTTTCACCAAGCGGGCGCGCAAACGCGACAACTGGCCTTCGCGGGCCAGCGGGAAGCGATCGAACAGCGCCTCGCCAGCGACGAAGTTGAGGATGGCATCACCGAGGAACTCCAGGCGTTCGTTGTTGCGCCCGGCAAAGCTGCGGTGAGTCAAGGCCAGGACCATCAGTTCCTGGTCTTTGAAGGTGTAGCCGAGCTGACGCTCTAGACGGCTTAAGGAGACGCTCACGGTTTACCCACGCTGAGTTCGTGGCTGGATTCCACCGCCATCGCCGTGGTACGGCGCAGGCTTGGGACAATTAACGCTGTGTTCAAAAATAACGTCCTGAATATCGTTGTTTTCATGCTTCTGCCGTCGATTATGCCGACTCCAGAAATGCATTCGGCGCTGTGTTCAACAGCGCCGTGTGTGATTACTTGATCAGGCCAACCCGCGAGAAATTCGGCAGGTGACTGAGTTTGGGTTCCGGCCAGCTCATCCAGACTGCGAAGGCCTTGCCGACGATATTCTTGTCGGGAACCATGCCCAGCAGATCCTTGGGAATACTCGGATCATCCCAGTAGCGACTGTCGTTCGAGTTGTCGCGGTTGTCGCCCATCATGAAGTAGTGCCCGGCAGGCACGGTCCACGAATGATCCGGCGTTGCGCGGTAGCGGCTCATTTCCTTGCGGATAAGGTGCTCGGCGATGCCGAGTTTTTCCTTGTAGAGCTCGGCGCTGCCCAACGTGCCCGGCTCGGAGCCAACCAGTTGTTCGGCGATCGACTCACCGTTGACGAACAGGCGCTTGTCAGCGGTGTAGCGAATCTGGTCACCCGGCAGGCCCACCACGCGCTTGATGTAATTGACGTTCGGGTCGCTTGGGTAGCGGAACACCATCACATCGCCGCGCTGCGGATCACCGACTTCGATGACTTTCTTGTCGATCACCGGCAGGCGGATCCCGTAAGAAAATTTGTTCACCAGAATGAAGTCGCCGACGTCCAGGGTTGGTTTCATCGAGCCGGAAGGAATCTGGAACGGTTCCACCAGGAACGAACGCAGCACCAGCACGATGAACAACACCGGGAAGAACGACTTGCCGTATTCGACCAGCAGCGGCTCTTTGTTCAGTTTCTCGACCACCACCATGTCAGCCTGGCTGACGCTTCCTTGATAGGAGTTAATGGCAGCCCGGCGCCGTGGCGCCAGGAACAGCAGATCGAGCAACGCCAACAGGCCGCAGACGAACACGGCGATGACCAGCAACAGCGGGAAATTTAGTGACATAGGACCTAACTATCCAACCTGAGCACAGCAAGGAAGGCTTCTTGTGGAATTTCCACGTTACCGACCTGCTTCATGCGTTTTTTACCGGCCTTTTGCTTTTCCAGCAGCTTTTTCTTACGGCTGACGTCACCACCGTAGCATTTGGCCAATACGTTCTTTCTGAGCGCCTTGACGGTTGTCCGCGCCACAATCTGCCCGCCAATGGCGGCCTGGATTGCCACGTCGAACATCTGCCGCGGAATCAGTTCTTTCATCTTCTCGGTCAACTGGCGACCTTTGTAGTGCGCATTGTCACGGTGCACGATCAACGCCAGGGCGTCGACCTTGTCGCCGTTGATCAGCACGTCCAGTTTCACCAGACTAGCCGATTGGTAACGATCGAAATGGTAATCCAGCGAAGCATAGCCACGGCTGGTGGATTTCAGACGGTCGAAGAAGTCGAGGACCACTTCGTTCATCGGCAAATCGTAGGTCACTTGTACCTGGGTACCGAGGAACAGCATGTCGTGCTGCACGCCACGCTTTTCGATACACAGGGTAATGACGTTACCCAGGTGCTCTTGCGGCACAAGGATATTGGCCCGCACGATCGGCTCACGCATGTCTTCGATCGACGACAGGTCCGGCAGCTTGGACGGGTTATCGACATAAATCGTCTCGCCGGTCTTGAGCAGCAGCTCGAAGATTACCGTCGGCGCCGTGGTGATCAGGTCCAGGTTGTATTCGCGCTCCAGGCGCTCCTGGATGATTTCCATGTGCAGCATGCCGAGGAAGCCGCAACGGAAGCCGAAACCCAGTGCGTCTGAGCTTTCCGGTGTGTATTGCAACGACGAATCGTTGAGGGTGAGCTTTTGCAGCGCCTCGCGGAAGTCTTCGAAGTCGTCGGAGCTGACCGGGAACAAACCGGCGTACACCTGCGGCTGAATGCGTTTGAAGCCTGGCAGCACATCGACGTCCGGCGTCGAGCTCAAGGTCAGGGTATCGCCCACTGGCGCACCGTGAATGTCCTTGATGCTGGCGATGATGAAGCCCACTTCACCGGCCTTCAGGTCGACGGTAGGGGTGTGTTTCGGATTGAATACACCGACGCTGTCCACCAGGTGGATCTTGCCGGTGGACTTGACGAGGATCTTGTCGCCCTTCTTCACACGACCGTGACGCACGCGAACCAGGGAAACAACGCCCAGGTAGTTGTCGAACCAGGAGTCGATGATCAACGCTTGCAGCGGATCTTCGTAGTTGCCGGTCGGCGCGGGAATGGTGTGAACCAGGCGTTCGAGCACTTCGTCGACGCCCAGGCCAGTCTTGGCGCTGCACTCGACCGCATCGGTGGCATCGATGCCGATGATTTTCTCGATTTCTTCTTTGACGCGGTCCGGATCGGCCTGAGGCAGGTCGATCTTGTTCAGGACTGGCATGACTTCCAGGCCCTGCTCGATCGCCGTGTAGCAGTTGGCAACCGACTGCGCTTCAACGCCCTGACCGGCATCGACCACCAGCAACGCACCTTCACAGGCCGCCAGCGACCGGCTGACTTCGTAGGTGAAGTCGACGTGGCCGGGGGTGTCAATGAAGTTCAGCTGGTACTTGATGCCATCGCGAGCGGTGTAATAAAGGGTGACGCTGTGGGCCTTGATGGTGATCCCGCGTTCACGTTCCAGGTCCATGGAGTCCAGCACCTGGGCTTCCATTTCGCGCTCGGCAAGGCCGCCGCACATCTGGATGAAGCGATCGGCCAGCGTCGACTTGCCATGGTCAATGTGGGCGATGATGGAGAAATTGCGGATATGACTCAAATCACTCACGGATCAACACTCAAAAAGGCTGCAGGCATAGCCCGCCGAAAAATAGCCGGGAATTGTACCTGATCCACGGCGCAAGCGTCACGTTCGCAGGTCAGACGGCGCATACAAAAACGCCCCGGTCTTGCGACAGGGGCGTTTTGAGTGACAAGCCACATCGGGAAAAACCCGCGATCAACCGGCCCGGCGCAACAACCAGACACCGGCCAGGGCACAGACACTGGCCGGTACCAGTACCGCAAACAGCGGCGAGAAACCGAATACCAGGCTCGAAGGGCCCAGCAAATCCTGGACGATGCGGAAGGTGAAACCCACCAGCACACCGGTAAAGACCCGCTGACCGAGGGTCACCGAACGCAACGGGCCGAAGATGAAGGAAATCGCCATCAGCACCAATGCAGCGGTCACCAGCGGCTGCAACACCTTGACCCAAAACGCCAGCCAGTAACGACCGTTGCTCAGGCCCTGGTCAGCCAGGTAGTGGATGTAACTCCACAGACCGGTGATCGACAGTGATTCAGGCGCCATCACCACGGTGCTCAGCAGTTGTGGGCTCAAGGCTACTTCCCAGCGCTCCACCGGAGTCGTCACCACTTCGGTGCTCTTGTCATGGAACAACGTGGTCGTGACGTCGCTCAGCTGCCAGTGATCCGTATCGAATTCCGCGCGTTTGGCGAAGCTCGAAGACAACATGTGGCGTTGATCGTCGAAGCGATAACGGGTCACGCCGTACAGCAGACCATTGGGTTGCACAGAGTTGACGTGAATGAACTCGTCACCCTGCCGGTGCCACAGACCATGCTTGGCGCTTTGCGCGTCGCCACTGCCCTGGGCCAGCGAGCGGTTGGCCTGGGCGGTGACTTCCGTGGCCGGCGCGACGTACTCGCCAATCACCAGCCCCACCGCCATCAAAAGCAGCATCGGCTTCATGACAGCCCAGACGATCCGCCCGAGCGACACGCCCGCAGCGCGCATGATGGTCAGTTCACTGTGGCTGGCCAGACTGCCGAGGCCGATCAGGCAACCGATCAGCGCCGCCATCGGCAACATGTCGTACAGACGGCGCGGCGCGGTCAGCAGCACATAGCTCAGGACATCCATCAGAGTGTAGGTATCGCTGACCTCACTCATTTCATCGATGAAGGCAAACAGCGTGGCCAGGCCGAGGATGATCCCCAGCACTGCCAGGATCGCGACGAACACGCTGCTACCGATGTAGCGATCGAGCTTATCCACGGGCCACCTCCAGCGCACTGCGGCGACTCGCCATCTTCAAGCGCAACGGCTCCCAGTACAGCAAGCCCAGGCCAATGGCCAGGAAGATCGCATGTACCCACCACAAGCCCAATGCCGACGGGATCTTGCCCTTTTCGAGGGCGCCGCGAGCGGCAATCAGGATGGTCAGGTAAGCCATATAAAGAAGAATCGCCGGCAGCAGCTTGAGGAAACGGCCCTGGCGCGGGTTGACCCGCGACAGCGGCACCGCCATCAGGGTCACGATGAAGACCAGCAATGGCAGAGACAGACGCCATTGCAGTTCGGTACGCGAGCGAATGTCATCGCTGCCCAGCAGGGAGCGGGTGCTCATCGCGTCACGGTCAGTGACTTCGTCACTGACGTCCGGCTTGGGCAGCAATACGCCGTACTCGTCGTATTTGATGGCACGGTAATCGGCCTGACCCGGATTGCCGTCGTAGCGGTAGCCGTTGTCGAGAATCAGGTAGCGGTTGCCGTCGGGACGAATTTCCTGGCGCCCCTTCTCGGCCACCAATACGGAAATCCCGCGATCCTTTTTGTCGGAGTTTATATTTTTCTGCGAAATGAACACGCCGCCCAGATTAATGCGGTCATCCGACAGTTGTTCGGTGTAGGTCACTCGAGTGCCGTCGCGCAAGGCCTGGAAACGGCCTGGTTCGAGGGTGTCGAACTCGGTCATCGCATCCTGTTTGTTCAGCAGCAACTGGAACTGGTTGGCACCCTGTGGCGCCAGGCTCAGGCTCAGCCATGCGACTACCAGAGCAACCAGCGTGGCCGGAAACAGGGTGATGCGAAACAGTCGCTGCTGACTCATGCCGGTGGCGGACAGCACGGTCATTTCGCTGTCGAGGTACAGACGGCCGTAGGCCAGCAATATCCCGAGAAACAGCCCCAAAGGCAGGATCAACTGCAGGAAACCCGGCAGACGGAACCCCATGATCAGGAACAGCGAACCCGGGTCCAGAAGGCCAGAAGCCGCCTGGGCGAGGTATTTGATGAAGCGTCCGCTCATGATGATGACCAGCAGCACGGCGCTGACGGCGCTCAAGGTCAACAGGACTTCGCGGGATAGGTAACGGAAGACAATCAAACCAGACACTCCAGGGTTGTCAGGCTAAGCGGCCAAACAAACAAACGTATCGGTCGGCCCGCAGGGCAGAGCCGCCGAAAAAGATGGCGCATTATCCTGTGATTGGGTGCGCCTGTCACTGCGCATGCTCAAGCAGACACCTGAACCACCGAAGTTCGCACGACCGAGGGTTGTCAGGCGCCGGTAGCGAGGTTCAAACTGCGGCCTTTGTCGCTGGCACTGCTACCTGCGTCTTTCTACTTATAAGCAAGCCTCTGCGCGCCGCGCACTTTGACCACTCATTCAGGGACCCAGACATGGAACTGGTTGTAAAAAGCGTTAGCCCGGAAACGTTGAAGACCGCCACGCTGGTGGTCGCCGTCGGCGAAGGCCGCAAACTCGGCGCCGTTGCCAAACAACTCGACGAGCTGAGCGGTGGCACCATCAGTGCCGTGCTCAAGCGCGGCGACCTGGCCGGCAAAGTCGGCCAGAGCCTGTTGCTGCACAGCCTGCCCAACCTCAAGGCTGAGCGCGTGTTGCTGGTGGGCGTGGGCAAGGATGAAGAGCTGGGCGATCGCCCGTTCCGCAAAATCATCGCCGGCATCCTCAACACCCTTAAAGGCCTGGGCGGCAGCGATGCAGTGCTGGCCCTGGACGAAGTCGTGGTCAAAGGCCGCGACAGCTATGGCAAGACCCGCCTGCTGGCAGAAACCCTGGTAGATGGCGAATACACCTTCGACCAGTTCAAGAGCCAGAAAGCCGACCCGCTCGCCCTGAAGAAAGTCACCCTGGTGACCATCAAGGCCGCACAGGCTGAAGTCGAACGCGCCGTGGCCCACGCTACCGCGATCGCCAATGGCATGGCCTTCACCCGTAACCTGGGCAACCTGCCGCCAAACATCTGCCACCCGACGTTCCTGGGCGAGCAAGCCAAGAACCTGGGCAAAGAATTCAAGAGCCTGAAAGTCGAAGTCCTCGATGAGAAGAAGATCAAGGACCTGGGCATGGGCTCGTTCTACGCTGTTGGTCAGGGCAGCGCCCAGCCGCCGCGCCTGATCGTCATGCAATACAACGGCGGCAAGAAATCCGAGAAGCCGTACGCACTGGTCGGCAAAGGCATTACCTTCGACACCGGCGGCATCAGCCTCAAGCCGGGCGCCGGCATGGATGAAATGAAGTACGACATGGGCGGCGCCGCCAGCGTGTTCGGTACCTTGCGTGCCGTGCTTGAGCTGAAACTGCCGATCAACCTGGTGTGCATCCTGGCCTGCGCCGAGAACATGCCGAGCGGCAACGCTTCGCGTCCGGGCGACATCGTCACCACCATGAGCGGCCTGACTGTGGAAATCCTCAACACCGACGCCGAAGGCCGTCTGGTGCTGTGCGATGCCCTGACCTACTCCGAACGCTTCAAGCCGCAAGCGGTAATCGACATCGCCACCCTGACCGGCGCTTGCGTCGTTGCGCTGGGTTCCCACACCTCGGGCCTGCTGGGCAACAACGACGAGCTGATCGGCCAACTGCTGAGCGCCGGCCAATCCGCCGACGACCGCGCCTGGCAACTGCCGCTGTTCGATGAATATCAAGAGCAGCTGGACAGCCCGTTCGCCGACATCGCCAACATTGGCGGCCCGAAAGCCGGCACCATCACCGCTGCCTGCTTCCTGTCGCGCTTCACCAAAAACCTGAACTGGGCGCACCTGGACATCGCCGGCACGGCCTGGACCAGCGGCGGCAAGGACAAGGGCGCCACTGGCCGTCCGGTTCCCCTGCTGACCCAATACCTGCTGGACCGCGCCAAAGCCTGAAACCGATGACCCCGAGCGGTGCCACTGACCAGTGGCGCCGCTCAGGGCTCAGGAACCGCAATGACCAAAGTCGACTTCTATATCCTGCCCAGCGCCGATCCTTCGGCACGGCTGGATTTCGCCTGCAAGCTCACCGAAAAAGCCTGGCGCATGGGCCATCGCATTTACCTGCACTGCAGCGATGCCGCCCAGCGTGATGACCTCGATGCGCGTTTGTGGGCCTTCAAGGGCGAAAGCTTCGTGCCCCACGGCCCCGCCGAAAGCGAGCCGGAGGGTTTGATTGTCCTGGGTCTTGGCGATGACTGCGGTCAGCATCAGGATCTGCTGGTCAATCTCGATCTGAAAGTCCCGGTATTTGCCAAACAGTTCGCCCGCGTGGCGGAAGTGGTGGTGGAAGATCCGACGATTCGTACGGCTGCGCGGGAGAGTTTCCGTTTCTACCGCGAACAGGGCTATCCTCTGCAAGATCACCGTTTACAGCGACTCTGAGCATTCCGATGGACACTCCAAAACCGCAGAAAAATTCCGCGCATCTGCTGGATGACCTCGAGTCGATCCGCCAACTGCTCGGCGATGACAACCTGCAACCGCCCTTGCTGACCGACACGGTCATCGAAGGTGATCAGGAACAGATTCCCATGCTGTTCGACGCCGTCGGCAATGCGCCGCAACCGCTCGAAACGACACCGCCGCCCGCCCCAGCCGCGCAACCGTCGCCTGTCGCGAGCAAAGGCCCCGACGCCCTGCTGCACCTGGACAGCGAACTGCGCGCCGCCGCGCTATTGATCATGCAAGACGTGATCGACGACTTCGCCCCGCACATCGAAACCGAAATCAAACGCCGCCTCGACGCGCGGATGGAGCGGTTGCTCAGCCAGTACGAATAACCCAGAGCCGAGCGGGCTTCTGTGGTGAGGGGGTTTACCCCCGTTCGGCTGCGAAGCAGTCGCAAAACCTGAGCATGCGGTCCGCCGGACACACCACGATGGCAGGTTTTGGGGGCCGCTTCGCGACCCAACGGGGGTAAACCCCCTCGCCACAGTCGCCCTACGCCCCACGCCCCGCTATACTTGCCGGCTTTTCCTGAATAAATGCCAATAGGGTCCCGCCGCGCATGGATAAGACCTACCAGCCGCACGCCATTGAAACTTCCTGGTACAACACCTGGGAGTCTGAGAATTACTTCGCCCCGCAAGGCGCGGGCGAGTCCTACACCATCATGATCCCGCCGCCGAATGTCACCGGCAGCCTGCACATGGGTCACGGCTTCAACAACGCGATCATGGACGCCCTGATCCGTTTCCGCCGCATGCAGGGTCGCAACACCCTGTGGCAGCCGGGCACTGACCACGCCGGTATCGCCACGCAAATGCTGGTGGAGCGCCAACTCGAAGCCCAGGGCCAGAATCGCCACGATCTGGGCCGCGAGAAATTCCTCGAGAAAGTCTGGGAGTGGAAGGATCAGTCCGGCGGCAACATCAGCCGTCAGATCCGCCGCCTCGGCTCGTCCGTGGACTGGAGCCGTGAGCGCTTCACCATGGACGACGGTCTCTCGGAAGCGGTAAAAGAAGCGTTCGTGCGCCTGCACGAAGACGGCCTGATCTACCGCGGCAAGCGTCTGGTCAACTGGGACACCAAGCTGCACACGGCGATTTCCGACCTCGAAGTTGAAAACCACGACGAGAAAGGTTTCCTGTGGAACCTGAAGTACCCGCTGGCCGACGGCGCCAAAACCGCTGAAGGCAAGGATTACCTGATCGTCGCGACCACGCGTCCGGAAACCATGCTCGGCGACGCCGCCGTGGCCGTTAACCCGAACGATGAACGCTACAAAGCCCTGATCGGCAAATTTGTCGAGCTGCCGCTGGTTGGCCGCCGCATCCCGATCATCGCCGACGATTACTGCGATCCTGAATTCGGCACCGGTTGCGTGAAAATCACCCCGGCCCACGATTTCAACGACTACGAAGTCGGCAAGCGCCACAACCTGCCGCTGCTGAACATCTTCGACAAAAATGCCAATGTTCTGCCCGCAGCCCAGGTGTTCAACCTCGACGGCAGCGTCAACGAGCAAATCGACGGCACGCTGCCCGCCGAATACGTCGGCCTCAACCGCTTCCAGGCCCGCAAGGAAATCGTGGCCGCCTTCGAAGCCGCCGGCCTGCTGGTCAGCGTCGACGATCACGCCCTGAAAGTGCCGAAAGGCGACCGCTCCGGCACCATCATCGAGCCGTGGCTGACCGACCAGTGGTACGTTTCCACCAAGCCATTGGCCGAACCGGCCATCGCAGCGGTTGAAGACGGCCGCATTCAGTTCGTGCCAAAGCAATACGAAAACATGTACTTCTCGTGGATGCGCGACATCCAGGATTGGTGCATCAGCCGTCAGCTGTGGTGGGGCCACCGGATTCCGGCCTGGTACGACGAGTCGGGCAAAGTCTATGTCGGTCGCGACGAAGCCGAAGTGCGTGCCAAGAACAACCTCGGCCCGGACGTTGCGCTGCAACAGGACAACGACGTTCTGGATACCTGGTTCAGCTCGGGCCTGTGGACTTTCTCCACGCTCGGCTGGCCGGAGCAAACCGAATTCCTGAAAAAATTCCACTCCACCGACGTGCTGGTGACCGGTTTCGACATCATTTTCTTCTGGGTTGCCCGGATGATCATGCTCACCATGCACTTGGTGAAAAACGAAGACGGCACGCCGCAGGTTCCGTTCAAGACCGTTTATGTGCACGGCTTGGTGCGTGATGGCCAGGGCCAGAAGATGTCCAAGTCCAAGGGCAACGTCCTGGACCCGCTGGACATCATCGACGGTATCGAGCTGGAAGAGCTGGTGCAGAAACGCACCTCCGGCATGATGCAGCCGAAACTGGCGAAGAAGATCGAGAAGCAGACCCGCGACGAGTTCGCCGACGGCATCGCCAGCTACGGCACCGACGCCCTGCGCTTCACGTTCTGCTCGCTGGCATCGACCGGTCGCGACATCAAGTTCGACATGGGCCGCGTCGAAGGCTATCGCAACTTCTGCAACAAGATCTGGAACGCTGCGCGCTACGTGCTGGACAAGGGCGAAGACTGCGGTCAGAACGGCGAAGCCTACGAGCTGTCCCTGGCGGATCGCTGGATCATTTCGCAGTTGCAACGCACTGAAGCCGAAGTCACTCGTCAGCTTGATCAGTTCCGCTTCGACCTGGCCGCACAAGCCTTGTACGAGTTCATCTGGAACCAGTATTGCGACTGGTACCTGGAACTGTCCAAGCCTGTGCTGTGGGACGAAAATGCACCGGTCGAACGTCAGCGCGGCACCCGCCGCACGCTGGTTCGAGTGCTGGAAGTCGCGCTGCGCCTGGCGCACCCGTTCATGCCGTTCATCACCGAGGAAATCTGGCAGCGCGTCGCGCCGCTGGCCGGTATCGAAGGCAAGACGATCATGCTGCAACCTTGGCCAGTGGCCAACGAAGCACGCATCGATCAGGGCGCCGAAGACGACATCGAATGGCTCAAGGGCCTGATGCTCGGCACGCGTAACATCCGTGGCGAGATGAACATCGGTCCAGGCAAGCCGCTGAACCTGTTCCTGAAAAACGTCAGCGCCGAAGATCAGCGTCGTCTCACCGAGAACGAAGCGCTGCTGAAGAAGCTGGCGCGTCTGGAATCGATCACCGTCCTGAAGGCCGGCGAAGAAGCACCGCTGTCCGCCACCGCACTGGTTGGCGAGATGGAAGTGCTGGTGCCGATGGCTGGCCTGATCGACAAAGATGCCGAACTGGCACGCCTGGACAAGGAAATCCTGCGTCTGCAGGGCGAAGTTCAGCGCGTCGGCGGCAAGCTCTCCAACGCCGGTTTCGTCGACAAGGCTCCGGCCGAAGTCATTGAAAAGGAACGCGCCAAACTGGCCGAGGCTGAACAGGCCTTAGGCAAGCTGGCGGAGCAGCATGCGCGGATTGCCAGTCTGTAAACGGCAAGTCGCAATGAAAAAGGGAGGCCAGATGGCCTCCCTTTTTCATGCCCGCCCTTTTCGCTTTCTGTAGGAGCGAGGCTTGCCCGCGAAGAACGATAACGCGGTGTACCTGATTGACCGTGTCGCGGCCTTCGCGGGCAAGCCTCGCTCCTACGGGATCCCCCGCGCTGCCATTGTCTGTGGGACAATACCCGCCACTTTTAGCCATACCCGAATCGACAACGCCCATGAACGCCCCCCGCACCCCAAGACCTGCGCGCAAGAAGCCTGACTCCGCTACCCCGGCCAAAGCCGTGGAACCCCGCGAGAAGGCCAGCCTGCATCCGCGCAATCGCCACCAGGGTCGTTATGACTTCCCGGCGCTGATCAAAACCACGCCGGAACTGGCGAAGTTCGTGATCATCAACCCGTATGGCAAGGAAAGCATCGACTTCGCCAGCCCGGACGCGGTTCGGGTGTTCAACCGGGCGCTGCTCAAATCGTTCTACGGCATCGCCCATTGGGACATCCCGGCCGATTACCTGTGCCCACCGGTGCCGGGCCGCGCTGACTACGTGCATTTCCTGGCCGACCTGCTGGCCAGCGTCAACGATGGCGAGATTCCTCGCGGTGCGCCGGTCAAGGTGCTTGATATCGGCATGGGCGCCAACTGCGTCTATCCGTTGATCGGCTACAGCGACTACCGCTGGCACTTCCTCGGCTCGGAAATCGACCCGACGGCCGTGGCCGCCGCCAAAGCCATCGTGCAATCCAACGGGCTGAACAAAGCCATCCAGCTGCGTCAGCAAAGCAATCCCAAGCACATTCTGTTGGGCCTGCTCGAGCCCGGCGAACGCTTTGACCTGACCATGTGCAACCCGCCGTTCCACGCCTCGATGGACGAGGCAACCAAGGGCAGCGAGCGTAAATGGCGCGCACTGGGCCGCGCCGACCCGAAACGCAAACTGCCAGTGCTGAACTTTGGCGGTCAATCGGCCGAACTGTGGTGTGAAGGCGGCGAAGCACGGTTTGTGACGCAACTGATTGCCGAGAGTGCGCATTTTCAACACAAAGTGCTTTGGTTCAGCACCTTGGTCTCGAAAGCCTCAAACCTGCCTGCGATCCAGACGGCACTGAAAAAGGCCGGCGTATTGGAAAGCCAGGTCGTGGAAATGTCCCAAGGGCAGAAGCAAAGCCGCTTCGTTGCCTGGACGTTCCAGACCAAATCCGAACAGCAGGTCTGGCGCGAACGTTGGGCGCGTAAAAGCTGAGTAACTGACCGCCGGAGATCAACTGTGGGCGCGGTGTTTGTGGTAAATCGCACGCACAAAAAAACCGTGCCCGGATTGCTCCGGAGCACGGTTTTTTTTAACAAGTCTTACTTGTTAACAGCGTCGGTCAGGCCTTTGGCCACAACCAGCTTGATAACTTTCTTGGCAGCGATTTCGATGGCAGCGCCAGTCGAAGGGTTGCGGCCGGTACGGGCAGGACGCTCAGTCACTTTCAGCTTGCCGATACCTGGCAGGGTGATTTCGCCGCCGTTTTCCAGCTGATCGGCAACGATTTGGCCCAGTTGGTCCAGAGCGTTACGCGCGGTGGTTTTTGGCGCGTCGATAGCTTCAGCGATGTCGGCGATCAGTTGGTCTTTAGTAAGAGCCATGTAATGTTCCTTCCCTATCAAATTCATATGGATTGCAGAGTGCAGTGTCAGCCATCGAGCCCGATCTTCTGGATCTGGCACCCTCGGCCATAACCACGACGAGTCGGGGTTATAGATACCGAAATCAGGGTTTGGTTCGACCTGACAAATGCTGAATGCACGCTTAACGCTGTGACTTCGCGTAAGACCGGGCAAAACTAGCACAGAGACGGGGAAATATCCGCCTCTAGCTACCCATTTGGTCAGCTTTATTGCTCTAAATCGGTAAAAAACTGCATAAGCCCGGTCGCGCGCCCCTGTTTTACCCCGCACCCCCCTGTAGGAGCTGCCGAAGGCTGCGATCTTTTGACTTTGATTTTTTAAAAACAAGATCAAAAGATCGCAGCCTTCGGCAGCTCCTACAGGGGGACGGTTACAACGTCCTGTCGAGAGAATCGGGTACACTGAGCGCTTTTTCGGGGGAGCACGCCCTCCTCTCTTCAACCAGCCGAGAAGCCCATGCCGATCCGTCATTGCATCGTCCACCTGATCGACAAAAAACCCGACGGCACACCCGCAGTTCTTCATGCCCGCGATTCCGAACTGGCCGAGTCCAGCGCCATCGAGTACATGCTTGCCGACCTCAACGAGAGCTACAACGCCAAACAAGGCAAGGCCTGGGGTTTCTTCCATGCCGAGTCCGGGGCGCATCCGTTCAGCGGCTGGCTGAAGGAATACCTCGACGGCGGCAAGGACTTCACAGCCTTCAGCCGGGTGGCGGTGGAACATCTGCAGAAGCTGATGGAAGAGTCGAACCTCTCTGTGGGCGGCCACGTGCTGTTTGCGCATTACCAGCAGGGCATGACCGATTACCTCGCCATCGCCCTGCTGCACCACAGCGAAGGCGTGGCAGTGACCGATCAGCTGGACGTGACCCCTTCACGACATCTGGATCTTGGCCAGTTGCACCTGGCAGCGCGGATCAACGTCTCCGAGTGGCAGAACAACAAACAGTCCAAGCAGTACATCTCGTTCATCAAAGGCAAGAACGGCAAAAAGGTTTCGGAATACTTCCGCGACTTCATCGGCTGCCAGGAAGGCGTCGACGGCCCCGGCGAAACCCGCACCCTGCTCAAGGCTTTCAGTGACTTCGTCGAAAGCGAAGACCTGCCGGAAGAGTCCGCGCGCGAAAAGACCAAGACCCTGGTGGATTACGCCAGCAGCCAGGCAAAAATGGGCGAGCCCATGGGCCTGGAGGAGTTGTCCGGGCTGATCGACGAAGAACGCCCGAAAGCTTTCTACGATCACATCCGCAACAAAGACTATGGCCTGTCGCCCGAGATCCCTGCGGATAAGCGCACCCTGAACCAGTTCCGCCGCTTCACCGGCCGTGCCGAGGGCTTGTCCATCAGCTTCGAAGCGCACCTGCTGGGCTCGAAGATCGAATACGACGAAGAAGCCGGTACGCTGATCATCAAAGGCCTGCCGACCCAATTGACCGACCAGCTCAAGCGACGCAACTGATGCTCGGCGGCGTATTGAAGAAATGCCTGCTGATTCTGCTGGTGGTCGTGGTTTACCAGAACTGGGGCAAGATCGAGCGGGTGTTTCACCCCTCGCAGGTGGTGTCCGAGCAGACCCAGGCCAAGGCCAACGTCGTGCTCTACGCCACCGAGTGGTGTGGCTACTGCAAGCTGACCCGACGCTTTCTCGACCAGAAGGGCATTGCGTACAAGGAATTCGATATCGAAAAAGATGCCCTGGCGCGCAAGGCCTACGAGGCGCTCGGAGGACGCGGGATTCCGCTGATCGATGTGAACGGGACGTTGATACGCGGGTATGACCCGGACAAGGTTCTTGCTGCATTGAAGTAAATACAAAACCTGTAGGAGCGAGGCTTGCCCGCGAAGAACGATAACGCGGCGTATCTGTTGTACCGCGTCATCGTTCTTCGCGGGCAAGCCTCGCTCCTACGGGGTTCAGCGTTTTTCGATTCGGAACCCGAACCGTGGAAAGTGCACATGCACCACGCCGGCCCGCTCGTCTTCGCGGCGCAGAATCAATTCTTCACTGCCCGCAAACAACAACTCACCCGCCACCGGATCAACGCCGTAATCAGTCGCGGCGATCACCACCTGCTGGCCAACCTCGAACCCGTTCGGCTCATCGAACTGCTCATCCGGCAACGCCGCCGGTGTGGCGTTGCGGGCAATCGCCAAGGCTTCCTCGGCCGTCATCTCGCTGAACGCGCCATGACCAAAGCCCATCACACGACCAAACCACGCCGAAACGGCCGGATAAGCATCCACCAACGGTGACGTCACGTGCGTCGCCTTGAGAAACCACAACGGGTGAGCCAGGGCAAAGTCGGCAATCGACGGCTCGCCGAACAGAAAATCACCCTGCTCACGCTGAAGCTGCTGCTCCAGACGCGCCATGATCGTTGGCCACTGATGCCGAGCCTGCTCGGCCGATAATCGGGTGGCGCTGCCACCGCTGAACAAACCAGCGCGATCGGCCAGGAACCCCTTGATCGCTTCCGGCGACAACTTGCCAAAGCGCACCGCCACCGACGCTGGCTGGAACACCAGGCTGACCGCATGCTGGAACACCACCGAATCGGCCCACGCCGCGAAGGTTGCGGTGATCATTTCCTGGCCTTCCGGGAAAAACGCCGGCAAGGCTTTTTCCTGCTCCAGACGACGAGCCATCAACGCGGTGTCGCAATAAATATCAGCGCCAATCTGCAACACCGGCGTCTTGCGGTAGCCGCCGGTCAGCGCCGTCAAATCGGGCTTGGGCATCACTGGCGAGATGTTCACCGAGCGCCAGGACAGCCCCTTGAAGCCCAGCAGCAACCGGGCCTTTTCGGCGAAAGGGGACGTCGGGTAATGATGCAGAATCAACTCGGGCATGCTCGGCTCCGCAGCTCGGATAAGGAGCCCGCAGCTTAACGCGCAATCCACAAGCAGCCTACCCATCTGCCTGATGGGCGCTTATCAGTCAGATTGATAAGCCCGCAGCCGCGCTCGCCACCAGACATTCCTTGGCGCTTTTCTTGAGTTTTTTGATCAGGCGCTCCTGGCGCAGTGCTTCGCCTTTATCGCGGCAGACTTCGGTGTAAACCAATGCCACGGCAGGACTGGACAGAAAGAAGCGCGCGCCCTTGCCACTTTGGTGAGTGGCGAAGCGGCGAACGGGATCGTCGCTGATCCCGCAGTAGAGCGAACCATTGGCCGCGCGAACGAGGTAGACGAACCAGGGTTTGCTGACGGGCAGCGGCGGTTCGGCGGCAATGACGGAAGATTCGCTCGATGTGTTCACGTGACGATCAAGGCTTGAGAGGAAACAAGCCGCGATCTTATCAGCGACTGGCCTGGAATGCCTTCAGCCCCTTCAACGCTTGAGCACGAACGGCGTTACTCACCACTGGCGTCCAACCCAGCAACAGCCCTTTGAAACCCAGCGCCTGACGCGACCAGCGCCACAGATCAAAGCTGTCGTGATGCTCGCAGATCTTGCCGTCGCGAAACACGAAACGTGCCTGGATGTCGTTGACCACGATGTTGCCGGTCTGGCTGAACAGGTACGTCGCCACCCAATGGGCACCACCGGTGCGCTCATCGCTGCGCACGTTATCGAAGGTCAGGGAGAAATCCTTGGCCCGGGTGGTGAGCATGCGCCACATGTCGCCGGCATCGCGTCCGCGCAGTTCGCCGAACGCCGGATCACTGAACACCACGTCGTCGGTGTAGCAGGCGCTCATGGCCTCGGCATCCAGCCGCTGGAAGGCTTGGTAGAACCGGGTGATCAAGGCGTTGTGGGCATCACTCATGGGCAGGCTCCGGAGAATAGGCAGATTGCCAGCACGATAATCTGCAAGCGGACGAAACACCATCAGCATTCGCACTCCGAATACCGACAGTGTGTGCAAATCAGATCTTTTCGCTTTCGACCTGCACGTACAGCGAACGCCCGGCACCCAGGCCGGCAATGATTGCGCCAAGGCCAATGACGCCGAAGATCCAGCCCAGGGCGCTCCAGCCGCCGGTCCAGTCATGCACCACGCCAACCGCGAACGGTCCCATGGACGCCAGGGTGTAACCGAAGCCCTGGGCCATGCTCGACAGGTTGGCCGCGACATGAGCATCCCGCGAACGCAGCACGATCAGGGTCAGCGCCAGGCTGAACGTGGCGCCCTGCCCCAATCCCAGCAGGATCGCCCAGCCCCACAAGCCATCGATCGGTGCATAAAGGCAACCGAACAGACCGCCGAGCGTCATTGCCATGACGATCACGATCGCCAATCGCTGATCCTTGCCACGGGTCGCCAGCCAGGGTGCCGCCAGCGAGCTGATCAACTGGACAATCACCGACCCCGAAAGCACCAGACCGGCCTGGGTTGGCGTCAGGCCGCGGCCGATCAGAATCGACGGTAGCCAGCCAAACACGATGTAGGCCAAAGACGATTGCAGGCCCATGTACAAGGTCACTTGCCAGGCCAGCGGATCACGCAACAGCCCTCGGACCCGATAGGCAACATGATGCGCGCCGTGTTTCTGACCCACTTGCGGCAGCCAGAAAATCGCCGCGACCAACGCTGGAACCACCCAGAAGCCGAGACCCAAGGCCCAGCTTTTGTCGAAATGTTCGCTCA
The DNA here is from genome assembly GCF_000282375.1 of Pseudomonas sp. GM50. Classification (GTDB taxonomy): domain Bacteria; phylum Pseudomonadota; class Gammaproteobacteria; order Pseudomonadales; family Pseudomonadaceae; genus Aquipseudomonas. The sequence continues at coordinate 6,240 of NZ_AKJK01000002.1, read as the reverse complement.
ACGGCACGGTCGCCCCGGCCGCCATGGCCGCGCCCAGGCACAGGGCCATGGTGTAGACGCCGGTCATGGTGCCAGCCTGTTTCGGGAAGTCGCGTTTGACAATGCCGGGCAGCAGCACGCCGATCACCCCGATGCTGGCGCCGGCCAGCACGCTGCCAGCGAACAAACCAACTTCGCCGAACGAACTGCGCAAAATGATCCCGCCGGCCAGCATCAGGAGAATCCCCAACACCACCCGTTCGGCACCAAAACGTCGCGCCAGCACTGGCGCCAATGGCGCGAACAGACCGAGACAGAGTACTGGCAAGGTCGTCAGCAAACCGGCCAGCGCAGCCGATAACCCCAGTGTTTTCGAGACCTCGCTGAGCATCGGCGCCATGCTCGACAGCGCCGGACGCAGGTTCAGCGCCACCAGAATCAGCCCGAGCAACAACAGCCACGGCCGCTGAAGGACCGGGTGACTTTGCTGAACCTGCTCGTCATCGGCCTCGGCGTCGATCAACAGCTCTTCGAGCTCCGCCGTACGCTTGCGCTCAATAATGCTGCTGTTGCTGGCCTGCTGGCTGGACATGGGGTTCTCGGTTTCAAGGTTCATTGATCAACTGCCTCGACAGGGCTTTGGCCCGTTCCGGGTCGCGTTGCTCGACGGCATCGAGCAGTTCGACATGAAGGTCGAACACCGCTTGGCGTCGGGGTGAGATGTTCAGGGTCTGGCGCAAGTGCGCGCCGACGATGCTGGAGAAATAGCGATACAGCTCGCTGAGTGTCGGGTTGTGCGCCGCATCCACCAGTCGACGGTGAAACACCAGATCGCAGGCGATGTAGGTGTCGAGATCGCCGTGGTAGTGACTGCCGCTGACGCCTAGCGCTTCGCGCAATGCCACCAGGTCTTCATCGGTACGGCGTAACGCAGCCAGGCCCATGGCTTCAACTTCCAGAATGTGCCGGGTTTCCCGAGCCTGTTCTTGAGTGCAACGGGACAGCGCCTTCATGGTGTCCAGCGGATCAATCACCGCCCGTAGATAGCTGCCGTCGCCCTGGCGAATCTCGATCAACCCGGAAAACGCCAACACGCGCATGGCTTCACGCACCGTGTTGCGGCTGATGCCCAGCTCAGTCGCCAGCTCCGGCTCGGTGGGCAAGCGCTGGCCGACCGTCCAGATGCCTTGATTGATGCGCAGGCGTAGCTGGTCCAGGGCCTGATCGACCAGGGATCGTTTAATTAATGGAGAAATGTCTGACATAGGATTCGCCCTTTCATCCAATCATAGGATGAATTTTCTGACATGTTAGTCAGCTACGTGTAGGACGGCAACCGCCTACGTTCAAAGGGCAGGAGAAGGAGCGGGATTTTCGATTAGTCAAAATTACCCTTTAAGGGTAATTTCAGGGACAGGGCAAGCGGCTTCTTATGGAAAAGAATACCCCCCACTACGACTTGGCAGTGGTCAAGGCGGAGATTGTCAGGCTGGGCAGAAAGGCATTCACCCGACGGGCTCTGGAATCAGGCAATGACATGGGCTTAAACCTCTGCCAAATGATCCAGGCGACCAGCGCACTGGAACGCCGAATGCTCTTCAAATCCATGACCACCTATGTCGACCATCGGGTCTGGCAAGACGTTTATCACACAACATTTCATGGAATGGAGATTTACATCAAAGTGTCTTACCGCCCCGGTGGTGGACATCCGGTAGTCTCCTTCAAGGAGAAAAACCTATGAGAACGCAGCAATGCGTCAACTGCGGTACTCACGATGGAATGGGGCACTTTGAAGGACGCACCCTCTCCGTCAATTACAAACAAATGTCTCGACTTGTTAACAATCTTGCGGGCTGGGAATGCAGAGTTTGCGGGGAAATCGAATTCGATCATGACACCGACAGCGCTGACCGTTATTCGGAAGCAGGCGATCAGTTGCTCAAGGACTGCTTGCAACTGATCGGCTCCGAGATAAAGCGCATCCGCCGTAAACTCCATCTTACGCAAAAAAACGCAGTGCAGTTGCTGTCCGGCGGTGGGAACAATGCTTTTTCGCGGTATGAACGAGGCGAGCTACCTGCACCAAAACCGTTACTCACACTAATGCAGCTATTGGATCGTCATCCCTATTTGCTGGCTGAAATTCAGGTCTTGAACGAAGGTGCCGCCCTCAAACAACTATTGGCCGCTCGCCATCCGGAACGGGAGGCAGAGCTCACCTCCTGACCCCATACGCAGAACAAAAAATAAACCCGGAACACTGTCCGGGTTTATTTCACTGCCAAGCGCCAATCAATGCAGAATCTGGCTCAGGAACAGTTTGGTGCGCTCGTTCTGCGGGTTATCGAAGAAGTCGTTCGGCGCGGCCTGTTCGACGATTTCACCCTTGTCCATGAAGATCACGCGGTTGGCCACGGTACGGGCGAAGCCCATTTCGTGGGTCACGCAGAGCATGGTCATGCCGTCTTCGGCCAGGCCGATCATGGTGTCCAGAACCTCTTTCACCATCTCTGGGTCGAGTGCCGAAGTCGGTTCGTCGAACAGCATGATTTTCGGTTTCATGCACAGGGCACGGGCAATCGCCACACGCTGTTGCTGACCACCAGACAGTTGCCCCGGGTATTTATGCGCCTGCTCCGGAATGCGTACGCGCTCCAGGTAATGCATGGCGATCTCTTCGGCCTTGCGCTTGGGCATCTTGCGTACCCACATCGGTGCCAGGGTGCAGTTCTGCAGGATGGTCAGGTGCGGGAACAGGTTGAAGTGCTGGAACACCATGCCGACTTCACGGCGGATCGCTTCGATCTGCTTGAGGTCGTTGGTCAGCTCCACGCCATCGACCACAATGCGGCCCTGCTGGTGTTCTTCCAGACGATTGAGGCAACGGATGGTGGTGGATTTGCCGGAACCCGACGGGCCGCACAGGACGATACGCTCGCCTTGCTTGACGTTCAGGTTGATGTCTTTCAACACGTGGAACTGGCCGTACCACTTGTTCACGCCCTGCATCTGAATAATGCCTTCAGGGCTCACAGGCTTTTTGATTGCTTCGCTCATTACAGAACTCCTAACGCTTGTGGCCAGTGTCGAGCTTGCGTTCCAGATGCATGGAATAGCGCGACATACCAAAACAGAAAATCCAGAACACCAGGGCCGCGAACACATAGCCTTCAGTGGCCATGCCCAGCCATTTCGGGTCGGCGGCGGCTTGCTTGACGCTGTTGAGCAGGTCGAACAGGCCGATGATGATCACCAGGCTCGTGTCCTTGAACAGCGCAATGAAGGTGTTGACGATGCCAGGGATCACCAGCTTCAGGGCTTGCGGCAGAATCACCAGGCCCATGCTGCGCCAGTATCCGAGGCCCATCGCTGCAGCCGCTTCGTACTGACCTTTGGGGATCGCTTGCAGACCGCCGCGCACCACTTCAGCGATATAGGCCGACTGGAACAGGATCACGCCGATCAGCGCCCGCAGCAGTTTGTCGAAGTTCATGCCTTCGGGCAGGAACAACGGCAACATCACCGAAGACATGAACAGCACCGTGATCAACGGCACGCCGCGCCAGAACTCGATGAAGGTCACGCAGACCACGCGAATCGCCGGCATGTTCGAACGCCGGCCCAAGGCCAGAACGATACCCAGCGGCAATGCACCGACGATACCGACGGTAGCGATCACCAGGGTCAGCATCAGGCCGCCCCACTGGCTGGTCGCCACGTTGCTCAGACCGAACAGGCCACCGTGCAGCAGGAGGTAGGCAATGATCGGATAGAGCACCAGAAAGCTCAGACCGTAGATTGCCTTGTGTGGAACGCGTGCGACGAACAGCGGCGCCACGCCAATCACCGCCAGCCACACGGTCAGGTCTACGCGCCAGCGCAGGTCTGTCGGGTAGTAGCCATACATGAACTGGCCGAAGCGCTGCTGGATGAACACCCAGCAGGCGCCCTCCTTGGTGCAATCGGCGCGGGTGGTACCGACCCAGTTGGCGTCGAGAATCGCCCAGCTCAAGATAGGGGGAACTATCAGGTAGATCAGATAGAACGCGAACAGCGTCAGCAGGGTGTTGATCCAGCTGGAGAACATGTGCGCCCGCATCCACGCCACGATACCGATGCTACTGCTCGGTGGTGGCATGTCGGGTTTGAAAGTATGAGTCGTCATGCGCTCTTCCTTACCGCTCGATCAGCGCAATGCGCTTGTTGTACCAGTTCATCAGCAGGGAAATGCTGATACTGATCGCCAGGTACACGCTCATGGTGATGGCAATGACTTCGATCGCCTGCCCGGTCTGGTTCAGCACCGTACCGGCAAACAACGACACCATCTCCGGATAACCGATACCGGCCGCCAGCGAGGAGTTTTTCGCCAGGTTCAGGTATTGGCTGGTCAGCGGTGGAATGATCACGCGCAGGGCTTGCGGAATGATCACCTTGCGCAGGGTCGGACCGTTGCGCAGCCCCAACGAGTGGGCCGCTTCGGTCTGGCCGTGGCTGACCGACTTGATGCCCGAACGCACGATCTCGGCGATAAACGCCGCGGTGTACACCGTCAAGGCCAGGGTCAGCGCCAGCAGTTCCGGGATCAGCACCCAGCCACCGACGAAGTTGAAGCCCTTGAGCTCCGGCATTTCCCAGTGCAGTGGTGCGCCGAAGATCAAGGCACACAGCGCAGGAATCACCAGAAACATCGCCAGGCCGACCCAGAACTTGTGGAACGGTACGCCGGTTGCTTCGAAACGCTTGTTGGCCCAGCGGCACATCAGCACGATGGCCACGATGGCCACGACGATGCTCACCACAAACGGCCAGAAACCATCCGCCGCCAACGCCGCGGGCATGTTCAGGCCGCGGCTGCTGACGAAGAAGGTGTCGCCGAAGTTATGGCTGTTGCGTGGCCCCGGCATGGTCAGGAACACCGCGAAGTACCAGAACAGGATTTGCAGCAGCGGCGGAATGTTACGAAAGACCTCTACATACACCGTCGCCAGCTTGGCAATGATCCAGTTCTTCGACAGCCGTGCCACACCGACGATGAAACCGAGGATCGTCGCCAGGATCACACCGATAAAGGTGACCAGCAGGGTGTTGAGCAAACCGATGACGAACACACGGGCATAGCTGTCCGATTCGGTGTAGTCGATCAGGTGCTGAGCGATGCCGAAACCGGCACTGCGCTCAAGAAAGTCGAAACCGGAGGTAATGCCCCGGTGCTGAAGGTTGGTTTGCGTGTTGTCGAACAGGTACCAACCCATCCCGACCACGGCGACAACCGTGATGATCTGAAACAGCCACGCACGCACTCGTGGATCGCTGAGGCTGAACCTCTGCTTTGGTGCGCCGATTGAATTTTGCATGAAGTGCCCCGGAAATAATGGAACAGAACATCACCCGGCGGTTGGCCCGCCGGGTGATAGAACCATCAGCGCACTGGTGGTGCGTATTGGATGCCGCCAGCGTTCCACAGCGCGTTCAGGCCGCGGTCGATTTGCAGCGGAGTGTCCTTGCCGAGGTTGCGCTCGAACATCTCACCGTAGTTGCCGACTTGCTTGACGATCTTCACGACCCAGTCTTTCGGCAGTTTCAGGTCTTTACCGTATTCACCGTCAGCGCCCAGCATACGAGCGACGTCAGGGTTCTTGGTGGACTTGGCTTCAGCTTCGACGTTTTTCGAGGTCACGCCTGCTTCTTCGGCGTTGAGCAGGGCATAGCCCGTCCAGCGCACGATAGCCAGCCACTCATCGTCGCCGTTACGCACGACCGGGCCCAGTGGTTCCTTGGAAATGGTTTCCGGCAGAACGACGTAGTCCTTCGGCGAGGCCAGCTTGCTGCGCTGGGCGAACAGCTGGGACTTGTCGGAGGTCAGCACGTCGCAACGACCGGATTCCAGCGACTTGGCGCTTTCATCAGAGGTGTCGAAAGTGATCGGGGTGTATTTCAGGCCATTGGCGCGGAAGTAGTCGGAGACGTTCAGCTCAGTGGTGGTACCGGCCTGGATGCAGATGGTTGCACCGTCCAGTTCCTTGGCGCTCTTGACGCCCAGTTTGCTGTTGGCCAGGAAGCCGATGCCGTCGTAGTAGGTGATGAAGCCTGGAAACTTCAGGCCCATGCCCGCGTCACGAGAGCTGGTCATGGTGGAGTTGCGCGACAGCACATCGATTTCGCCGGATTGCAGAGCAGTGAAACGCTCCTTGGCATTCAACTGGCTGAATTTGACCTTGGTCGCGTCGCCGAATACGGCAGCAGCCACCGCGCGGC
>NZ_AKJK01000001.1 GCF_000282375.1 Pseudomonas sp. GM50 | reverse complement strand
GCGGCAGCCGCAGGGGCCGCAGCAGCGGCACCTTCGACTTCCAGCTCCAGCAGTTCGTCGCCTTCTTTCAGGCGATCGCCCAGCTTCACTTTCAGGCTCTTGATGATACCGGCCTTCGGCGCAGGCACTTCCATGCTCGCCTTGTCCGACTCAAGTGTCAGGATGCTCTGATCGGCTTCGATACGGTCGCCGACCTTCACAAACAGTTCAATTACTTCACCTTCACCGCTGCCGATGTCAGGTACGCGAATGAGTTCGCTCACAGAGTGTCTCCTCAGCAGTCCAGTGGGTTGCGTTTTTCCGGGTTGATACCGAACTTGGCGATGGCTTCAGCCACCACTTTAGGTTCGATGTCACCACGGTCAGCCAAGGCTTCCAGGGCTGCCAACACCACGAAATGACGGTCTACTTCGAAGAAGTGACGCAGCTTCTTGCGGCTGTCACTGCGGCCGAAACCATCGGTGCCCAGGACTTTGAATTCCTTGGACGGGACCCACTGACGAATTTGCTCAGCGAACAGCTTCATGTAGTCGGTAGAGGCGATGACCGGACCTTTACGGCCGTTCAGGCACTCTTCCACATAGCTCAGCTTAGGCTTCTGGCCCGGGTGCAGACGGTTGGTGCGCTCAACGGCCAGGCCGTCGCGACGCAGTTCGTTGAAGCTGGTAACGCTCCACACGTCAGCGCCGACGTTGAACTCTTCACGCAGGATCTTCGCCGCTTCACGGACTTCACGCAGGATGGTGCCGGAGCCCATCAGCTGAACGTGGTGCGCCGCTTCGCGGGTATCTTCCTCAAGCAGGTACATGCCTTTCTTGATGCCTTCTTCGGCACCGGCCGGCATGGCTGGCTGCTGGTAGGACTCGTTCATCACGGTGATGTAGTAGAAGACGTCCTGTTGCTCTTCGGTCATCTTCTTCATGCCGTCCTGAATGATCACCGCCAGCTCGTAGCCGTAGGTTGGATCGTAGGTGCGGCAGTTCGGGATGGTGGCAGCCAGCAGGTGGCTGTGACCGTCTTCGTGCTGCAGGCCTTCACCGTTCAGGGTGGTACGGCCGGCGGTACCGCCGATCAGGAAGCCACGGGTGCGGCTGTCGCCAGCGGCCCAGGCCAGGTCGCCGATACGCTGGAAGCCGAACATCGAGTAGAAGATGTAGAACGGCAGCATCGGCTGGTTGTGGCTGGAGTACGAGGTACCGGCAGCGATGAAGGAGCTCATGGCGCCCGCTTCGTTGATGCCTTCTTCGAGGATCTGGCCTTTCTGGTCTTCCTTGTAGAACATCACCTGGTCTTTATCGACTGGCTCGTAGAGCTGGCCGACGGACGAGTAGATGCCCAACTGACGGAACATGCCTTCCATACCGAAGGTACGGGCTTCGTCCGGGATGATCGGAACGATGCGTGGACCGATTTCCTTGTCCTTGACCAGTTGCGCGAGGATCCGCACGAAGGCCATGGTGGTGGAAATTTCACGGTCGCCCGAGCCGTCCAGGATCGCCTTGAGGGTGTCCAGTGGCGGGGTCGGAATGTTGAAGCTCTTGGCGCGACGCTGAGGCACGAAGCCGCCCAGTGCGGTACGACGCTCGCTCAGGTAACGGGCTTCGGCGCTGCCTTCTTCCGGTTTGAAGAACGGCAGGTTTTCGAGCTCGTCGTCTTTGACCGGGATATCGAAACGATCGCGGAACAACTTCAGGCTGTCGACGTCGACTTTCTTGGTGTTGTGCGCGGTGTTTTTCGCTTCGCCGGCACCGGTGCCATAACCCTTGATGGTCTTGGCCAGGATGACGGTCGGTTGTTCTTTGTGGTTGACCGCTTCGTGGTACGCCGCGTAGACCTTGTACGGGTCGTGGCCGCCACGGTTGAGTTTCCAGATCTCGTCGTCGGACAAGTCTGCAACCATCGCCTTGAGTTCTGGCGTGTTGAAGAAGTGTTCACGCACGAACGCGCCGTCTTTGGCTTTGTAGTTCTGGTACTCGCCGTCGATGACTTCGTCCATGCGGCGTTGCAGGATACCGTCGACGTCCTTGGCCAGCAGTGGGTCCCAGAAACGGCCCCAGATGACTTTGGTCACGTTCCACTGAGCACCGCGGAACACGCCTTCGAGTTCCTGGATGATCTTGCCGTTGCCACGAACCGGGCCGTCGAGGCGCTGCAGGTTGCAGTTGATGACGAAGATCAGGTTGTCGAGCTTCTCGCGGCCAGCCAGCGAGATCGCGCCCAGGGATTCCGGCTCGTCGCACTCGCCGTCACCCAGGAAGCACCAGACTTTCTGTTTGCCCGGCTGGATGAAGCCACGGTGTTCCAGGTACTTCATGAAGCGAGCCTGGTAGATCGCCTGGATCGGGCCCAGACCCATGGATACGGTCGGGAACTGCCAGAAGTCAGGCATCAGCCAAGGGTGCGGGTAGGACGACAGGCCCTGACCGTCGACTTCCTGGCGGAAGTTGTTCATCTGGTCTTCGGTGATGCGGCCTTCCATGAATGCACGGGCGTAGACGCCTGGCGAGGTGTGGCCCTGGAAGTAGATCAGGTCGCCGCCGTGCTCGTCGCTCGGGGCCTGGAAGAAGTAGTTGAAGCCGATGTCATACAGGGTCGCACTGGAAGCGAAGCTGGAGATGTGACCGCCGAGGTCAGAATCTTTCAGGTTCGTACGCATTACCATGGCCATCGCGTTCCAGCGCACCAACGAGCGAATGCGGCGTTCCATGAACAGGTCGCCAGGCATGCGTGCTTCGTGGGTAACGGGGATCGTGTTGCGGTACGGCGTAGTGATGGCGTAAGGGAGCTGCGAGCCGCTACGGGTCGCGAGTTCGCCCATACGGGTCATCAGATAGTGAGCACGGTCTTCGCCTTCTTTGTCGAGAACCGATTCCAGGGCGTCCAGCCATTCCTGGGTTTCGACGGGATCGAGGTCTTGCATGGCTTGCTCCAGGGCGGAAAGGCTTCCAGAATCGGTTGCCTGAGTTTGCGACTGGCCTTGTGGGCAGACGATATAAATTCTTGGATTGCCGATAGGTTGTTCCGGCGGCGTGTAGTTTTACTACAAATCATCGGGCATTTCAGCCTTTCGAATGTATAGACGAGTAGTAAAACTACAGAAGATTGGCTTGTGGCCTCCGGCTGCGTTGTGAGAATAATCGTTAAGGTTGGTCTTTTGCCAACCAAAAAAGGTGAAGGCTTGATGATCGCTGCCAAAAATAAACAAATTTCAGCTATTTCTAACCTTTGTTCGACAGTCGGTCAGGTAGCGCATTTTCACGAATCACTACATGCAGCCCTTCACACGCCGATCAAGGATAGACCATGAGCCTCCCTTCGCTTGCCGAACTGCCCGGCGTACTCCAGCCATTTGTCACCCGTGCCGAGCAGTCGTTCCGTACGGCCGTCGCGGCACTTGCCGATGATCATGGCCTGTCTGCCTGGACGCCTGAGCGCTGGGCGCAATTTGCCCGCGTCACCGCCGCCAGCGACTTTGTCATTGAACAGAGTGTGCGTGACCCTTTGATGTTGCTGGAGCTGGTGCAGTCCGGCGAGCTGGACCGCGCCTTTGCCCCGGGCGAGTTGTGCGCACAGATTGCGACGGCGGTGAGCGCAGCCGAAACCGACGACCTACTTGGCCGCGCCCTGCGTCGCCAGCGCACCCGCCAGCAAGTGCGGATCATCTGGCGCGATCTGACTCGCCAGGCCGATTTGATCCAGACCTGTCGCGACCTCTCGGACATGGCCGATGCCAGCATCGATCAGGCCTATCAGTGGTTGTATCAGCGCCATTGCCAACAGTTCGGTACACCCACCGGGCGACGTAGCGGCGAGCCGCAACAGATGGTCATCCTCGGCATGGGCAAGCTCGGCGCCGTGGAGCTGAACCTGTCGTCGGACATCGACTTGATCTTCGCCTACCCCGAGGGCGGCGAAACCGTCGGCGTGAAACGGTCGCTGGATAACCAGGAATTTTTCATTCGTCTCGGCCAGCGCCTGATCAAGGCGCTGGACCCGATGACCGTCGACGGTTTCGTGTTCCGCGTCGACATGCGCTTGCGGCCTTACGGTTCGTCCGGCGCGCTGGTGCTGAGCTTCAATGCACTGGAGCAGTATTACCAGGATCAGGGCCGCGACTGGGAACGCTACGCGATGATCAAGTCGCGCGTGGTGGCCGGCGATCAAGTGGCGGGCGCGCAACTGCAAGAGATGCTGCGCCCGTTCGTTTACCGGCGTTACCTGGACTTCTCGGCCATCGAAGCGCTGCGCACCATGAAGCAGCTGATCCAGCAGGAAGTCCGGCGCAAGGGTATGGCTGACAATATCAAACTGGGTTCCGGCGGCATTCGTGAAGTCGAATTTATCGCTCAGGCCTTCCAGTTGATTCACGGTGGCCGCGACTTGAGTCTGCAGCAGCGCCCTCTATTAAAAGTACTGAGCACCCTCGAAGGTCAGGGTTACCTGCCGCCAGCGGTGGTCAGTGAGTTGCGCGAAGCCTACGAATTCCTGCGCTACACCGAACACGCGATCCAGGCGATTGCCGACCGCCAGACCCAGATGCTGCCGGATGGCGAACAGGATCAGGCGCGCATTGCCTTTATGCTCGGGTTTGCCAATTGGACGGCATTCCACGAACAGCTGATGTACTGGCGTGGCCGGGTGGCCTGGCACTTTGCTCAGGTGATTGCCGATCCCGATGAAGAGAATGGCGCCGAGAGCGAAGTGGTGGTCGGCGGGGAATGGCTGCCGCTGTGGGAGGAGGCGCAGGACGAGGAAGCCGCGTGCCGTCAGTTGGAAGAGGGCGGTTTTGCCGACGCCTCCAAGGCCCTGAAAGCCTTGGCCGCTCTGCGTGGCAGCCCGCAATTGCGCGCCATGCAGCGCCTGGGGCGTGAACGCCTCGATGCTTTTATTCCGCGCTTGCTGGCTCAGGCTGTGGAGCATGCCAGCCCCGATCTGGTGCTGGAGCGGGTGCTGCCGCTGGTGGAAGCCGTGGCGCGTCGCTCCGCCTATCTGGTGTTGCTGACCGAGAACCCAGGCGCCCTGCGCCGCTTGCTGACGCTATGCGCCGCGAGCCCATGGATTGCCGAACAGATCACGCGCTTCCCGCTGCTGCTCGACGAACTGCTCAACGAAGGCCGGCTGTTCAAGCCACCGCTGGCGCCGGAACTGGCGGCCGAATTGCGCGAGCGTCTGACGCGGATTCCCGAAGATGACCTCGAACAACAAATGGAAGCCCTGCGGCATTTCAAACTGGCGCACCGCTTGCGCGTCGCCGCCTCGGAAATTGCCGGCAGCCTGCCTTTGATGAAGGTCAGCGATTACCTGACCTGGCTCGCCGAAGCGATCCTCGAACAAGTGCTGGCCCTGGCTTGGCGACAGACCGTGGCCAAGTACGGCTCACCGCTGCGCACTGACGGTACCTTGTGCGACCCTGGCTTCATCATTGTCGGTTACGGGAAAGTCGGCGGTCTGGAGCTGGGGCATAGTTCGGACCTGGATCTGGTGTTTATCCACGACGGCGATCCGCAGGCCGAAACCGACGGGCCGAAGCCTATCGATGGCGCGCAGTTTTTTACCCGGCTCGGGCAGCGCATCATTCATTTGCTGACGGCGCAGACCAACTCCGGCCAGTTGTATGAAGTGGACATGCGCCTGCGGCCGTCCGGTGCGTCCGGTTTGCTGGTGAGTTCCCTGGGGGCGTTTGCCCGGTATCAGGAAAACGAAGCCTGGACCTGGGAGCATCAGGCGCTGGTGCGGGCGCGAGTGCTGGTGGGCAGTCAGGATGTCGGCCAGGCATTCGAGAAGGTTCGCGCGGCGGTATTGGCCAAGCCACGGGACCTGCCGACCTTGCGCCAGGAGGTCAGCGAAATGCGCGCCAAGATGCGCGATAATCTGGGCAGCAAGAGCACTGCGGCGGGCACGGCGGCAAATGCCTTCGAGGCCACGGCGCCGTTCGATCTCAAGCAGGACGCCGGAGGTATCGTCGATATTGAATTTATGGTGCAATACGCGGCTCTGGCATGGTCTGAAGCGCATCCGTCATTGCTGCGCTATACCGACAATATCCGCATTCTGGAAGGGTTGGAGGAGGTCGGGCTGATGCCCGCCGAAGACGCCAGCCTGTTGCGTGAAGCCTATAAGGCCTACCGCTCCGCCGCTCACCGGGAGGCCTTGCAGAAGGACGCCGGCGTAATACCGGGCGACCAGTTCGTGGATGAACGACGGCAGGTCATGCGGATCTGGCGCGAGCTGGGGTTAAGCTGAAACGGGCAACGAGATTCAAATGTGGGAGCGGGTTTTTGTGGCGAGGGAGCTTGCTGTGGCGAGGGGGCTTGCCCCCGTTCGACTGCGAAGCAGTCGCAGAGCAGTACACTCGATAGTATGTGTAAGTGGTTGAAGATTTTGGGAGTGCTCCGCACTCCAACGGGGGCAAGCCCCCTCGCCACATTAACAAGTCAGCCCAAGAGATTTACTGGCTAAGCTGCACCGCACTGGATGTGCACAAAATTGATCCGACGAGCCCCAATCGGCTCGTCCAAATGACCTGACGGTTCACCCCGAAGGTGCTGGATTCTCGAGGCGGGGAGGCGTATGCCTCCCCGGCTCGTTTTTGGAAACCACATGAAAATTCTGATCGTTGGGCCCAGTTGGGTCGGTGACATGGTGATGGCGCAGACACTTTTTCAGTGTCTCAAGCAGCGCCACCCGCAGTGCGAAATCGACGTGCTGGCCCCCGAGTGGAGCCGGCCGATTCTCGAGCGCATGCCCGAAGTGCGCCAGGCCTTGAGCTTCCCGCTCGGCCACGGCGTGCTGGAGCTGGCGACGCGTCGGCGCATCGGTAAATCCCTGGCCGGTCAGTACGACCAGGCCATCCTGCTGCCCAATTCCTTGAAGTCGGCGCTGGTGCCATTTTTCGCCGGTATCCCGAAACGCACCGGCTGGCGTGGCGAATTCCGCTACGGTCTGCTCAATGACGTGCGCACGCTCGACAAAGAACGTTACCCGCTGATGATCGAACGCTTCATGGCCCTGGCCATTGAGCCCGGCGTCGAGTTGCCGAAGCCGTATCCACGGCCGAGCCTGCAGATCGACCCGGTGACCCGCGACGGCGCGCTGGCCAAGTTCGGTCTGGCCCTCGACCGTCCGGTGTTGGCGCTGTGTCCCGGTGCCGAGTTCGGCGAGTCCAAGCGCTGGCCGTCCGAGCACTACGCCAAGGTCGCCGAAGCGAAGATCCGTGAAGGCTGGCAGGTCTGGCTGTTCGGCTCGAAAAACGATCATGCGGTGGGCGAAGACATCCGTGCGCGGCTGATTCCGGGGTTGCGTGAAGAGTCGGTGAACCTCAGTGGCGACACGTCTCTGGCCGAGGCCATCGATCTGCTGTCTTGCGCCGATGCTGTGGTCTCCAACGACTCCGGCCTGATGCACGTGGCTGCCGCGCTGAACCGCCCGTTGGTGGCGGTGTACGGCTCGACGTCGCCGGGCTTTACGCCGCCGTTGGCCGAGCATGTCGAAATCGTGCGCCTGGGCATCGAATGCAGTCCGTGCTTCGATCGCACCTGCCGATTCGGTCATTACGATTGCTTGCGCCAACTCATGCCCAAAGCGGTGAACGAAGCCTTGCAGCGGTTGCTGGGCACTGTGGTCGAGGTCAAATAGTTTGCGGGTACTGTTGATCAAGACTTCTTCGCTGGGCGACGTGATTCACGCGCTGCCAGCGTTGACCGACGCGGCGCGGGCGATCCCCGGCATCACGTTCGACTGGGTGGTGGAAGAAGGCTTCGCCGAGATTCCGACCTGGCACCCGGCCGTGGGCAAGGTGATTCCGGTGGCGATCCGTCGCTGGCGCAAGAACATCTGGCAGACCATCAAGAGTGGGGAGTGGAAGCGCTTCAAACAAAGCCTTCGCGCGACCAAATATGACTTGGTGATCGATGCCCAGGGCCTGCTGAAAAGCGCGTTGCTGACTCGCTACGTCAAAGCCCCGGTGGCCGGGCTGGACAAAAATTCGGCTCGCGAACCCATCGCCGCGCGGTTCTACTCCCGACGTCTGGCCGTGGCCCGTGGGCAGCACGCGGTAGAGCGAGTGCGTCAGCTGTTCGCGGTCGCACTGGGTTACGACCTGCCTAAAGGGCTGGGCGACTATGGCCTGAACGTCGAGCGACTGGTGGAGTTGCCGCGCAAGAATCCGTACGTGGTGTTTCTTCATGGCACCACGTGGGACACCAAGCACTGGCCCGAAGCCTATTGGCGTGAGTTGGCCGAGCGGGTGGGTTACCTCGGTGTGGCGGTGAAGCTGCCGTGGGGTAATCCAGTCGAAAAGGCCCGTGCCGAGCGCATCGCCAAAGACATGCGTCACGTCGAAGTGCTGCCCAAGCTGAATCTGGCGGGTGTCGGCAAAGTCCTGGCCGGAGCGCAAGCCTGCGTAGCGGTGGACACCGGTCTCGGTCACCTGGCCGCGGCGCTGGACGTGCCGACCCTGTCGCTGTTCGGCCCGACCAACCCGGGCCTGACCGGCGCGTATGGCAAGTCGCAGATTCACATGGCCAGCGACTTTCCCTGCGCGCCGTGCCTGCAAAAGAAATGCACCTATCAACCGACGGCCGACGATGCCCGTCGGTTCGACCTGAAACGCGAGTGGCCCCTGTGCTTCACGCGTCTGAATCCCGAGCGTGTCGCGAGCCGACTGAGCACGTTGTTACTGGCTGAGGAGCTGCGCTGATGCAATTGGCATTTGTCCTGTACAAGTATTTTCCGTTTGGGGGCTTACAGCGCGACTTCATGCGCATCGCCCTCGAATGCCAGCAGCGCGGCCATCAGATTCGCGTCTACACACTGATCTGGGAAGGCGATGTTCCGCCGGGTTTCGAAGTGCTGGTGGCGCCGGTCAAGGCGTTCTTCAATCATCGGCGCAACGAAAAACTCACCGAGTGGATGGAGGCCGATCTGGCCAAGCGTCCGGTGGATCGCCTGATCGGTTTCAACAAAATGCCGGGCCTGGACGTTTACTACGCCGCCGACGGCTGCTT
Organism: Pseudomonas sp. GM50; assembly: GCF_000282375.1. Classification (GTDB taxonomy): domain Bacteria; phylum Pseudomonadota; class Gammaproteobacteria; order Pseudomonadales; family Pseudomonadaceae; genus Aquipseudomonas. The sequence goes on along the minus strand of NZ_AKJK01000001.1, from coordinate 42,224 downwards.
CGAAGACAAGGCGCAAAACCTGCGCAACTCGCTGTACCGTCGCTGGGGCCGCTACCGGCACTTCGCCGAGTACGAGCGCGCGGTGTTCGCCAAGGATGCCAAAACTGAAGTGCTGATGATTTCCGAAGTGCAGCAGCCGCTGTTCATCAAGCATTACGACACGCCGCTTGCGCGCTTCCATTTACTGCCGCCGGGTATCTCCCAGGACCGTCGCGCACCGGCCAATGCGGCCCAGATTCGCGCTGAGTTTCGTCAAGAGTTCAACCTCAAGGATGACGATTTGCTGCTGGTGCAGATCGGCTCCGGGTTCAAGACCAAAGGCGTGGACCGCAGCCTCAAGGCGCTGGCCGCGCTGCCCGCCGAACTGAAAAAACGCACCCGGCTGTTTGTAATTGGTCAGGACGACCCCAAAGTATTCCAGCTGCAGAGCGCCACTTTGGGCCTGGGCGACAACGTGACGTTCCTCAAGGGTCGCAGCGATATCCCGCGTTTCCTGCTCGGTGCCGATCTGTTGATTCACCCGGCGTACAACGAAAACACCGGGACAGTATTGCTTGAAGCTCTGGTGGCCGGCTTGCCGGTGCTGGTGAGCGCGGTGTGTGGGTACGCCCATTACATCGCCGAGGCCGATGCGGGCCTGGTGTTGGATGAGCCCTTCGATCAAGCCCAACTGACTCAATACCTGACCGGCATGTTGAACGATCCAGATGCACGGGCGGCCTGGAGCCGCAACGGTCTGGCCTTCGCCGAGACGGCTGACCTCTACAGCATGCCGCAGCACGCGGCCGATGTGATTCTGGCGGAGCACGCTTAATGAAGTTGATGCTGGCTGAACCGTTCAAGAGCCTCTGGGCCGGGCGCGATCCGTTTGCTGAAGTCGAGGGCCTCAAGGGCGAGGTGTACCGCGAGCTTGAAGCGCGCCGGACACTGCGCACTGAAGTGGACGGCCACGGATTTTTCGTGAAGATCCACCGTGGCATTGGCTGGGGTGAGATTTTCAAGAACCTGCTGACCGCCAAGCTGCCAGTGCTTGGCGCGGGCCAGGAATGGAAGGCTATTCAGCGCCTGCAAGAAGTCGGCGTACCGACCATGACCGCCGTCGCTTACGGCGAAAAAGGCAGCAATCCGGCGGACCAGCATTCGTTCATCGTCACGCAAGAGCTGGCGCCCACCGTCAGCCTCGAAGATTTCAGCATCGACTGGGTCAAGCAGCCGCCCGAGCCAAAACTCAAGCGCGCCTTGATCGCCGAAGTCGCGCGCATGACCGGCATGATGCACCGCGCCGGGGTCAACCACCGCGACTGCTACATCTGCCACTTCCTGCTGCACACCGACAAGCCGGTGACCTTTGATGATTTCAAGCTGTCGGTGATCGATCTGCACCGGGCTCAGACCCGTCCGACGATTACCCAACGCTGGCGCAACAAGGACCTGGCGGCGCTGTATTTTTCGGCGCTGGACATCGGCCTGACCCGTCGCGACAAACTGCGTTTCCTCAAGGGGTACTTCCAACAGCCGCTGCGCCAGATTCTGGCCGAAGAAGCGGGACTGTTGGCATGGCTCGAAGGCAAGGCCAACAAGCTCTACGAGCGTAAGCAGCGATACGGGGATGCGCTCTGATGTCGGGTTGGACACTGGAACCTGCTTACAGCGATCTGGCAGAAGACTTCGGCAGTCTTGACGCGGTGTTCGCGCTCAAGGGCGAACAACTGACCCGCGATCCACTGTCCGAGGTCATTCGCGTCGAGCGCAATGGCGTCAACTATTACGTCAAGCGCTACGTCGGCGCCGGCAAAGGCCTGCGCCGTTACCTGGGCAAGCCGCGGGTGAAAGCTGAATGGCAGAACCTCAAGCGTTTCGCCAAATGGGGCATTCCCACCGCCGAAGTAGTGGCCTGGGGGCTGGAGCGGCGCGGCGCGGCATACAACCGTGGAGCGATGATCACACGCGAACTGCCGCATACCGAAGACTTGTCGGCCCTGGCTGACCGGCATGATCCGAAACTGGCAGATCGCGCTTGGGTCGACAGCATCAGTCGACAGCTGGCGGGTTATACCCGGACCATGCACGACCACCGTTTCACCCATAACGATTTGAAGTGGCGCAACCTGCTGATCGACGATGAGGCTAAATTGTTTCTGATCGATTGCCCCAACGGTGATTTCTGGAGCGGCTTCTGGCTCAAGTACCGGATCACCAAGGATCTGGCCTGTCTCGACAAGGTCGCCAAGCATCACCTGTCGGCCACCCAGCGCCTGCGCTTCTACCTGCAATACCGCCAATGCACCCGGCTCAATGCCGCCGACAAGAAACGGATTCGGCACGTGGTGAGATTTTTCGAGGGACGCGAATGACTGATTTTCTGGCTGCTGAAGACCGTGCGCTGCTTGAGCGTCATGGCCTCGGCACCTTCGATGCGCTGTGGGCCAAACAACTCGACGCGGTGGACGAACCCAACACCGGTCGAGGTGGCTGGAGCAGTGTGTTTCGGCTGGATCTGGAAGGTCATGGCTACTACCTCAAGCGCCAAAGCAACTATCTGACGCGCACGTGGCATTCGCCCTTTGGCGAGCCGAGTTTTGCCCGTGAGTTTCGTAACATCAGTCTTTATCAGAAACTGGGTATTCCGGCGCTGCAGGCAGCGTTCTTCGGTGAGCGCAAAGTCGATGGCGAAGTCCGGGCGATTCTGCTGACCCGCGCGCTGGACGGCTGGGATGACCTGGATTCGCTATTGCAGCGCTGGTCGGATTTGAGCGCAGCGCAGCACTCGGCCATTCTCAAGGCCTGTGGACAACTGGCGCGACGCCTGCACGCTGTGCGACAAATCCACGGTTGTTTCTACCCCAAACACATTTTTCTCCAGGCCACCGGCGACGGCTATCAGGCTCAGTTGATCGACCTGGAAAAAACCCGCCCGCTGTTGTTCGGCCAACGTGATCGGGTCAAGGATCTGGAGCCGTTGCTGCGTCGGGCACCGGAATGGAGCGAAAGTCAGCTGCGCGAGTTGTTGGCGGTTTATCTGGATCAACCATTGAACAGTTCGCTGGTGGACCACTGGGTATCGCGCCTGAGTGCGCGGCGCAGTCACAAGGAGACGCGTTGATGCGTTTGTCCGAACTGAAAAACGCCGGTCGCAGCCCGAGTCTGCCACTGAGCATTCCACTGGCCGATGCCGCGGGGGCTGCGGAGTTACAGCTGCTGAGTCTGCTGCGGGTGTTGCCGGGGCAGCGTTACGTTGGTGCCGGGGTCTGGCGCGGCCGGCCGGTGTTGGCCAAATTGCTGGTCGGCGGTAAAGCGGCGCGGCATTTTCAGCGTGAACTGGACGGCGTGCGTTTGCTCGCCGCTCAGGGGCTGACCACGCCGTTGTTATTGGCTGATGGCCTGAAGGACGGCGAAGGCGGCTGGTTGTTGTTCGATTTCCTTGAAGGCGCCGAGAGCCTGGGGGACGCCTGGAAACAGGTTGAACACTTGCCAGTGCTGGCGGATGAGCAATCAGCGGTGCTGGCCGAGGCCTTGGGCGCCATTGGGCAATTGCACAGCAAAGGCCTGTGGCAGGAAGACTTGCACCTGGACAACCTGTTGCGCCATGGCGGTCAGTTGTATTTGATCGATGGCGCCGGGATCTGTGCCGAGACGGCTGGCAAGCCACTGTCACAGCACAAAGTCCTGGAAAACCTCGGGGTGTTTTTCGCCCAGTTACCCAAATCGCTGGAACCCTTCACCGAAGAATTACTGGTGTATTACCTGCTGGGAAACGGCGAGCATGCCTTGCCCATGGAAGCGTTGCAGAAGCAGATCGACAAGGTCCGTCGCTGGCGTTTGAAGGATTTCCTGATCAAGGTTGGCCGCGAATGCACGCTATTCAGCGTCCAGCGCGGAGCGTTCGGCTTGCGGGCGATTCGCCGCGAGGAAGAGACAGCGATGTTGCCGGTGCTGGAGCAGGCCGATGCCTTGCTCGATCAAGGCCATCTGTACAAGACCGGCGGCGCGGCGAGCGTCGGCAAGGTCGAGGTAGCTGGTCGTACATTGGTGGTCAAACGCTACAACATCAAAGGCTTTGCCCATTGGCTCAAACGTTTCTGGCGCCCGAGCCGCGCCTGGCACTCATGGCGTGAAGGCAATCGCCTGGCGTTCCTGGGCATCGCCACGCCCAAGCCGCTGGCGTTACTGGAGAAGCGTTTTCTCTGGCTGCGCAGCCGGGCGTACCTGGTGACCGAGTATTTGCCGGGGCCGGACATCATCGAGCGATTTGCGCCGTACGTGGAAAGCGGCGAAGCGCCGCAAGCCGAGCTGCAGGCTCTGGATCACCTGTTCGCCGAGCTGATTCGCGAGCGGATCAGCCATGGCGATTTCAAGGGCCATAACCTGTTCTGGCAGCAGGATCGCTGGGCGCTGATCGATCTGGATTCGATGTGTCAGCATGGTTCGCTCAGTAGCTTTGCCCCGGCGTACGCGCGGGATCGGGCTCGATTCATGCGTAATTGGCCTGAAAGTAGTGCCCTCTATCAAGTCATTGATCGGCGTCTGCCCAAAAATATCTCCGGCGCTGCCTGAATCCCATCGCGAGCAGGCTCGCTCCCACATTGATCTCCTGCGAACATAAAAAGTGTGCCCGGCGCAGATCAAATGTGGGAGCGAGCCTGCTCGCGATGAGGCCAGAACTGTCAGTCGAGTTACCCAATGGTAGAAGGAGGACAAGTTCTTATGAACCGTCCTACATGATCTACAGACCCCATGAACTGTGTCCTGAATAGCCACGATGCTAGTTTGCCTGACGTTTTCGGAGGGCAGATTTTGACGATAAAAATGGCTGTGTTGCTGAGCACTTTCTCACTGGCGCTATCTGGCTGCGGGACCGCTGTCACGGTGTTGCAGGATGACGAAGCCGCCGCCCGCGGCCTCAGAAAGCAAAAAACCTACTGCCAGTCCATCCCTCGCATCTACAGCGGTCTGGCCCACGACTTTTGCCTGCTGCATGCGCCGCCTGATCCCACCGGTATTCTGGTGCCGGTTGTCTTGCTGGATCTGACCTTGTCGGGCGCGCTGGACACGGTAGCCTTGCCGTACACAATTTACCGGCAGGCAACCGACGGCAATATCAGGATTTACTGGCGGCCGGACCGCGGATGAGCGAAGGCGAACGCTTGGGCTCGACGTCATCTTCGCGGTGCTGATAAGGGCAGGGTCATTCCCGCCACGTTTACGCTATAATCCCGCCCTTTAGCTGTCTCTCGCCCCTTGCGAGGGCACATTAATTTTTGAGGCGCGTTGCGCCTGCATGCAGACTAAAGAGGCTAGACCCCTGTGGCATTGACGATTCTTGGCCTGTCCGGCGCCCTTAGCCATGATCCTTCCGCAGCCCTGTATATCGACGGCAAGCTGGTCGCGGCGGCTGAAGAAGAGCGTTTCGTGCGCGATAAACATGCAAAGAACCGCATGCCTTACGAATCGGCGAAGTTCTGCCTCGAGCAGGCGGGCATCAAGCCGTCCGACGTTGATGTGGTGGCGATTCCGTTCGCGCCGATCAGCCTGTTCGGCAAGGCTCGCTGGCACTACGCCAAGCGTTACTGGTACGCCCCGGACCGCGCCCTCGACGCGATCCTGATGGGCAACCGTCGCTACAAGCGCTACCGCAACAAGATTGTCTGGTGCCTCGAACAACTGGGCTTCGATCCGAAGAAAATCAAGATCGAGCCGGTCGAGCACCACCTTGCCCACGCCTCCAGTGCCTACCACTGCTCCGGCTTCAAAGAGAAAACCGCGATCCTGGGGATCGACGGCAAGGGCGAGTACGCCACGACCTTCTTCGGTTACGGCGAAAACGGCAAGATCCACAAGATCAAGGAATTCTTCGATCCGGACTCCCTCGGCGGCCTGTACGGTGCGATCACCGAGTTTCTCGGTTTCGAGATGCTCGACGGTGAGTTCAAGGTCATGGGCATGGCGCCGTACGGCGATGCCAGCAAATACGATTTCTCGCGTCTGGCCTCGTTCGAGAACGGCGAACTGGTGATCAACACCGACTACGCCAACGTCATCGGCCTGCGTCGTTATAAAGAGAAGGGCAAAGGTTTCTACTTCTCGCCGAAGCTGATCGAGTGGCTGGGGCCCAAGCGCGAAGGCGACATCGCCGACGAGCCGTACATCCACTACGCCGCAAGCATGCAAGCGCTGTTCGAGAAACTGGCGTTGCAGATGATCGACCATTACCTGGGCGATGTGCTCAAGGAAACCGGCAAACTGGCCTTTGCCGGTGGCTGTGCGTTGAACGTCAAGTTGAACCAGAAAATCATTGCCCGCGACGACATCAAAGAGTTGTTCGTTCAGCCTGCGTCCGGTGATGCCGGTACCGCGGTCGGCGCTGCGGCTTACGTGTCCCACGCCCGTGGCGTACCGGTCGAGAAGATGGAACACGTCTACCTCGGCCCGTCCTACAGCAACGAAGACGTGCTCGCTGCCTGTGCCCGTCACCCGAGCAAGCCGGCGTGGCGCAAGCTTGAGAACATGCCGGAAAGCATCGCCAAGATCATGGTCGATGGCAACCCGGTGGCCTGGTTCCAGGGCCGCATGGAATTCGGTCCGCGCGCCTTGGGCGGTCGTTCGATCATCGGTTGCCCGAGCGCGACCGGCGTGGCTGACCGCATCAACCACCAGATCAAGTTCCGCGAGCGCTGGAGGCCCTTCTGCCCGTCGATGCTCGACACCGTTGCGCCACAGATGATCAAGATCGATCACCCGGCACCCTTCATGACCTTTACCTTCGAAGTGGCTGAAGAGTGGAAGACCCGTGTGCCGGAAGTCGTCCACGAAGACGGCACATCCCGTGCCCAGGTGCTCAAGCGCGAATACAACCCGCGCTACTACGACATGATGAAGGCGCTGGAAGTGCTGACCGGTAACGGCGTGTCGCTGAACACCTCGCTCAACCGTCGTGGCGAACCGATGATCTGCTCGCCGACCGATGCCTTGAATATGTTCTTCGGTTCCGACCTGCAATACCTGATCATGGAAGACATTCTGGTGGTCAAAGAAGGCGCGGACGCTTATGACACGCTCGGCTGAACGCCATGTGCTGCAGTTCTGTCACGGCTATGACGGGCCGTTTCTGGACTGCGCCCGGCAGTACGCCAGCCTGTTCGCGGGGACCGGTTATCGAGTGACCACGGTGTTTCTGACCGGGGCTGCCGATGCCGAAGTCGCCGCGAGCTGTGCTTCCGATGAAGTGCTGTTCATGGAATACAGCTCCAAGGCCATTCGTGGCTTGAAGCTGGGCGCCATCGGCGATCTGCGCAAGATCGCCGCCTCGCGCAATTTCAGTTTCTGCATTGCTCACCGTTTCAAACCGATCTACATCGCCTTGCTCGGCACCTCGTTGCCGGTCATTGGCGTGCATCACGCGTTTGGCGATTACCAGCGCGCTACCCGCAAACTGTTCGCACATATTTTCCGCAAGCGCCTGAGCCTGCTCGGGGTCTCCGATGCGGTGCGTGACGACATGCGCCGTTGTTTGCCGAAATGGCCGGTCGGGCGGATTCAGACGCTTTATAACCGTATCGATGTGCAGGCGTTGCAGTCCAGTCAGGTATCGGTTCGTGAGGCCCGGGAAACCCTCGGTCTGTCGATGGATGCCTGGATCGTCGGCAACGTCGGGCGCCTGCATCCGGACAAGGATCAGGCCACGCTGCTGCATGGTTTTGCTGCTGCATTGCCGGGGTTACCGGCCAACAGTCAGTTGGTGATCCTTGGCAGCGGTCGGCTGGAGCAGGATCTCAAGGCCATGGCGCGTGAGCTGGGTATCGGCGATCGCGTGCTGTTCCTCGGCCTGGTGCCCGAGGCGCGTCGCTACTTCCGCGCTTTCGATGTATTTGCCCTGAGCTCCGATCACGAACCGTTCGGCATGGTATTGCTGGAGGCCATGGCTGCCGGCGTGCCGTTGCTCGCCACTGCGTGCGGTGGGGCCAGGGAAGTGGTTGAAGGCGTCGGCATTCTGTTTCCGCTGGGCGATGCCGAGCGTTTGGCTCAAGGGCTGCAACATATGGCCGCGATGGATGACCAGCAACGTCGCCAGTGTGCCGAGCTGATGTTCGACCGCTTGCGCGAGCACTTCTCCGATCGCGCGGTGCGCGACGCTTTCTGGCATTTGCCGCATGTCACCGAACTGGCACCGAGGGGCTGATGCTCAACCGATTTGAAGGCTGGCGCGAACGTGGCTGGGCGCAGGTCGACGCCTCGATTTATGCGCAGGCCTGGCAACGTTTTGGCGGCAGCGTCGCGACTCATCCCCTGGTGGTCGAGCGTCTGGCACAGTTGGCTGACATTCCGGTGCGCTATCTGGCCTGGGAACAGGATGGCGAAGTGAAAGCTGCCATCCCGACCTGGGGGCGCGATCTGGCACTGTCCAAGGACGTGCTCAAGCGCAGTGGTAAAAAGGGCCTGTTCGACCTCGGCAATGCCGAGCTGATCTTGCCGGCCGCCGCCGATGCCCAGGCACCGTTGCGTCATCGCGGACGTTACCTGTCGGCGCTGAGCGAAGGCCGTTTTACCGGCATCAAGCTGCAGGCCGAACAACTGGCCATGGCCCGGACGCCTGAAGAACTGTCGAAGAAGTTTCGCTACAACCAGCGCCGCGAATTGCGTCTTCTGGAAGAAGCAGGCGGTGTAGCGCGGCCGGTTACCGAGTTTTCCAGCAGCGAACTGGCGGCGATCTATTGCGACCTGTTCCAGCGTCGTTGGGGTTTCCCGGCCACCGGTGCCGAGCGTATGGGCGAGGTGATCGAGCTGTTGCGCGAGTTGCTCATTGGTTCAGTGATTTTCCTTAACGACGCGCCGATTGCGATTCAACTGGTGTACCGCGTCGAGGCGCCGGAGTGGATCAGCGTCGAGTACGTCAACGGCGGTGTCGATCCTGAAACCCGCGAATTCAGCCCCGGCAGCGTGCTGAGTTTTCTCAACACTCAAAGCGCCTGGGAACATGCACGCGCGCTGAATAAACCCCTGCGGTTTTCCTTTGGTCGGACCGACCGTGAGTACAAGGACCGCTGGTGCAATTCTGTGCCGGTCTTCACCGTATGAGCCAACCCATGAGCCGTAAACAGCAACTGCTCAAGCGCCATCGGCGCAATAAACGCATAGGCCTGTTGATTGCGCTGATGCTGTTGATCGCTTTGGGTGTGCTGGTCGCCTGGTGGCTGCCGCTGATGCTTGCGGTGCTGGGCTGGATTGCCCATGAGGCGTGGTTCGCCGACCATCTGTTTTATTCCCCCAAAGACGATTACCAATACAGCTTCCCGCCTTATACCCCGCAGCCCAAGATTTATCTGGACGGTGAGCGGCTGCGTCTGGATGAGGGCGTCATGTTGGTCGATGACGCTACGCTGGTGCTGGCACTACGGGTGAAAAGCACGTGGCTGGGGCGCTTTATCGATCCGGTGGTCGAGTTGGCGGGTGGCAATAATCCCGACCGGCAAACCTTTGAACGCGGTGTAAATGGCCTGCGTTACCTGAACCTGACGGGGCAGGCACAAGTGCTGTCACAAGGTGAGCTGCGTCTGCGCGGGCGTCTCTGCCGATTACTCGGCGAGCCCGTGCTCTGGGCGTTCGAGCAACCGGACTATCGCCGTCAGCGAGTGATGGTGATTGCGCCCCATGCCGATGACGCCGAACTGGCCGCCTACGGTTTGTACAGTCAGGCCGATGAAGCCTGGATCGTCACCCTGACCGCGGGTGAGATCGAAGCCGGGCACTATCAACAGATGGGCCTGAATACGGTGGAGGCAGCACGCCTCAAGGGCCGTTTGCGGGCTTGGGACAGTATCGCTGTGCCGCGCTGGGCCGGGGTGCCCGAGGCTCATTGCGTGCAGTTGGGGTATTTTTGTCTGCAACTGGCGACTATGCAGGCCGCTCCAGGCACGCCGGTGGGGTCGCGAGAAGCGGATTTGAGCGACACCCGGCTTTTTCGCCAACTGAATCCATTTGTCCTGCCGGGTGATGTCGACGGTGCGCCAACCTGGAATAATTTGCTGGCCGACTTGCGTGAGCTGTTGCTGCAAGCCCGTCCGGAAGTGATCGTGCTGCCGCACCCGACCCTCGACCCGCATCCCGATCACATCTGTGCTCAGGAAGCGGTTCTCCAAGCGTTGAAAGGGCTGGAATGGCAGCCGGCCACCGTGCTTGGCTATGCCAATCATCTGCACGACAATGATCGTTGGCCGATGGGTGATGCGAGTCATGGTATCGCCCTGCCGCCGGCATTCGATTCGGCAACGCCGATGCAGCCCTGCTGCCTGCCAATTGCTTTGGAGCGCCAGCGTGATAAAGCGATGGCGTTGGGTATGATGCACGACCTGCAGCCGCCCATGCCGTTCAAGCGCCGTTTGCGACGGTTGATACAGTGGCTGCTGGCCAGTAGAGTGCCATCCGTCTATGGAAAGAACGATTTCTTTCGTAAAGCGGTCAGACGCCACGAGTTATTCTGGGTTTTGAAGCATGATGAAACATCTGTAAAGCAGAAATGAAGCATCACGCGGCCTAGCATGGTCGCGCATTTAAGCAGTAGTGAGTATTTCTGTGATCAATCCATGCCCGCGTATTCTTTTCCTGATCCCGTACTTCGGTCATTGGCCGTTCTGGATGCCGTTTTTCCTCGAGAGTTGCCGACGCAACCCCGATATCGACTGGTTGCTGTTCAGTGACTGCGGTACGCCCGAAAATCTTCCGCCCAATGTAACTGTCGAGGCAATGAGCTTCAGTGAGTACTGCGCGCTGGTGTCGCGACGGCTGAATATCGACTTTGCGCCTGAGGCGGCGTACAAGCTCTGCGACATCAAGCCGGCTCTGGGGCATATCCATGTTGACCGCCTGCAGGGCTATGATTTCTGGGCGTTCGGCGATATTGATCTGGTGTACGGTGACCTGCGAAGTTATTTCACCTCTGCTCGGCTGGCCGGTTATGACCTGTTCTCCACCCACGAGCGGCGAGTGGCGGGGCATCTTTGCCTGATGCGCAATACTGCGCGCAAGCGTGAGTTGTTCATGCAGATCAAGGACTGGCAAAAGCGATTTACCGATCAGGCGCATCACGCACTGGATGAGGGCGCATTCAGTCGAATCTTCCTCTGGCGCAAAAATTTTCCCGAGCCGTTGTTCACCTTGGTGGGCAAGTTCAATCCCTGGCGTCGCCGCAGCGAGTTCACCGAGGCGTTCAGCACCCCGGGTGGCTGCATCAAGTGGCACGACGGCACGGATGATTTTCCGCATCACTGGTATTGGCGCAATGGCTGTTTGAGTAATGATCGCGATGGCGATCGCCGATTTCCGTATTTTCACTTCGTCTGCTGGAAACGCAACGAATGGTCGCGGTTGCCTCCACCCGATCCGGCCGAGGTCAAGCGCATCGCCGCCGAGCCGGCGTGGGTCATCGATGCGACTGGTTTTCACCGGGGAGAGTTATGAGTCAACGGTCAAAGGTTCTGCAATTGCAGCCTGACTACAACGTCAAAGCCCATGATTTTGCCGACTTGGCGGAGCAAATCGTCAAGGCGTTGCCGAGCGATCGCTATGAAGTGGTCGCGGCGTTCCTGCGCGGCAAGCCCGGGCCTGGCGAGGCGGTGAGCCGCGCTGACCGTTCGGTGTATTTCGAGTTTTCCGACAAGTCTCTCAAGGGCATGCGCCTGCGTGCGATGTGGCAGTTGTACAAGTTCTGCCGCAAAGAAAAATTCGACGTGGTGATTTGCAACCGTTTCAAACCGGTGAACATGATGCTGGCGCTCAATCGCTGGTTGAAAGTACCGCTGTGCATCGGTATCTCCCATGGTTTTGGCGAGTACGACCGGTTTTACCGGCGCCGCCAGACCCAGCGACTGGTCGATCGCCACTGGCGCTTTGTCGGCGTGTCGCCAGCGGTCAAACAGTACCTGCTCGATTGTGACTGCGGCTTTACCGATCAGAATACCTACGCGATCACCAACGCCATCGACATCGAGCAGGCTGAAGGTTTGCAGCACAGCCGCGAGCGTGCTCGCGAGTTGCTGGGCATCGAGCCGTCGGTGCGTCTGGTCGGTGCATTGGGGCGGTTGGTGCCGGTCAAGGGTCACACCTATCTATTGCAGGCTTTTGCCGCGCTCAAGGACAAATACCCGAACACCCAACTGGCAATCATCGGGGCGGGGCGTGAAGAATCGCGCCTGGCTGCGGAAATCGAACACCTGGGCCTGAGCGGTCGCGCGTCTTTGCTGGGTTTCAAGGAAAATGCCTTGCAGTATGTTCGGGCGTTCGACATCTGGACCATGCCATCCCTGGCTGAAGGCCTGGGGCTGGCGTTGCTCGAAGGCATGAGCGGGCATCTGCCGGTAATCGCCTCGAATGTACCGGCCATGTTGCCGCTGATTCAGGGCGCAGGCGGTCTGGCGATTACCCCGGCGGACGTGCCGACGCTGGTCGCCGCGCTGGATAACTACCTGGGGCTGTCGGACGACGAGCTCAAGGCCAAGGGCGAACAGGCCTACCGTTATCTCCAGGAACAACACGACATCGAGGTGTTTCGCCAGGAGTACCTGAACCTGATCGACTCCGGCTTGAGTCAAGCCCGCAAGGAACAATCATGAGCGACGCCCAACCCCTCGTCACGGTCATTATCGCGTCGTACAACCACGGCCGTTATATCGAGGAAAGCATTCTCAGCGTCCTCAACCAGACCTATAAAAACATCGAACTGCTGGTCATCGATGACGGCTCCAGTGATGACAGCGTCGAGCGGATCAATGCCTTGCAGGCGCTGCACGGCTTCGATTTCCGGGTTCAGCAGAACCAGGGGTTGACCAACACCCTCAATGGCGCCATCGCGCGCTCAAAGGGCAGCCTGATTGTGCCGTTCGGGTCCGATGACATCATGCTGCCTGAGCGTATCGCTACTCAGGTGGCGTACATGGATGGCAAGCCGGAGGTCGGGATCTGTGCCGGCAACATCGAGCTGATCGATGCCGACGGCAATCTCTATCCGGAGAAACGTCAGCGTCGCGACGTGCCGTTCCGTCGTCTGGATTTCGATGACATGTTCCTGGAGCGCAAGCCCTATCCGCCAGCACCGACCCTGATGATCCGCCGCGAAGCGCTGGACAAGGTGGGCGGCTTCGATCCGAACATTCGCCTGGAGGACTTGCTGATCGAGTTGAAGGTGACCCGCGCCGGTTACTTCATCGATGGCTTGAATGTGCTGATGGCGCGCTATCGCAAGCACGCCACCAACTCCTACAAGAATCACCGCTTCATGATCGACAACATCCTGCGCTCCTACGCGCTGTTCAGCGATCATCCGCTCTACGACGAGGTACGTTACAAGTTCCTCAGCTCGATGTTCCTGAAAGCCTCCAATCGCGATCGCAAGTTGGCGCGGGAGCTGCTGGCGCAAATACCATTCAGGGCCTGGAACAAGAAGACCTGGCGCGGTCTGGGGCGGTTGTACTTCTCGCCGCTGGAAAAAGACTGATTCAGTCTTGAGGCATACTTGGTAGCAGCTGGCGCAGCCTGCGCCAGCTGCTACCTGGAGTGCATTATCAATGCTTCAGCGAGCGATCTTCTCCCCGAAAGGTCGAGTATCAATGAGCCCTTGCGGGGTGCCCTCCGGCCTGCACTTGCCTGTGCAGACTGTCGACCGCGGATTTCGACGCCGTCACGGCGTATCCCTGCAGTAGCGCGTCAAAATGGTCCTCGAACAGCCAGCGCCGATCCTCGGTGTAACGCTGCATATGGCGCAGATTGCGCTGGCGCAGGGACAGGCTCAACGATGACGGATAGATGCGCATATCCGCCAGATCGATCAGGCCGAATTCTCCGTCGTTCAGTACCAGTACATTCCCCAGGTGCAGGGAACGAAAGTAGACACCTTGCTCATGCAGCTGTGCCATGAATTTGCCGAAACGCTCAACCAGCGCCTGACGCACTGCTGGCGCGGTAATGCCTTGAAGCACCTGGCGCAAGGTGCTGCCCGGCAGTGGCGTGTAGTGCACGGCGCTGCTGCCGTCATTAAGACGGTACAGATCCAGAATTTGTGGAGTCGGGATCCCCTTGTTACGCAATTGTTCGCTGTTGGCGGCAAAACGTTCGGAATAGGGGTTGAAGCTGCCCGAGGTGTACCAGCGGCGACGCCGGAACAGCTTGAGGAAGCTGCCATCGATCAGGCGCAGGACTTTGGGGCCCAGGCCATCTTCTTCGATCACCTGAGCGCTGGCGGTCAACTGTTGCAGGGCCGTCGAGGTCAACGTCTTGACCGGCATCGCCGACAGGCGCCTGGCTCGCTGGTTGATGCTCAGCGCGGCGATCAGTGCCAATGGAATCCACAGCAGGAACCAGTGTTCCTTGGGCCGGGAGATGATCCCGCCGCCTTCGGTCAGGCCTGCCCCGATGCCGAATACCAGCCAGGTCGAGGCGATGATGAACAGCGGTTGCAGGCGATTCCGCCAGCTGCTCAGCAAACCCCAGGCCTGGAAAAACAACCATGGCAGCAGCCCGAAGATGCCGACGTAGTAAAGCACGCCCAAGGCGAAGCTATGAGGCTCCTGCAAGGTGTAGCCGATACCCGGGTCGAGGGTCAGGCTGGCGTTGTAGCCATGACCTATCCACGGGTGATCGGCAATTTTTTGCAGGGCCAACTGCCAGATTTCGAGGCGATAGGAGTCGCCGCGTTCGATGATCATCTGCGAAAGCAGCAAGGCGACCGCTGTCCCGCTGATAAACAGGGCACCCAACAGTACGATGGTGCGACGGTTCCAGCAGATGAAACTCAGCCAGAATGCAGCCAGTGTCAACGCAACCAGCGGCGTTCTGGAGCCAGTGGCAAGCACCGCGGCGAACATGATCGCCATCGCCGGGATACTCAGCCAGAGCAGCCGGCGACGTTTGCAGGTCATGCTCAGGCTCAGCCAATAGGTACAAAAAAAGCCGAATACGTGGGAGCTGAGGAGCGGATTGTCGAATGCGCCGCCACCGATCAGGCGCATGCCCGGTTCGTAGATGCGGGCAAACATGAACAGGTTGTAGACCGAAGCGATCAGACTCACCACGGCGGCGCTGAATAGCAGGGGTTGAACGATGTCGCTACGGTAACGCACCAGCAGATAGCAGCCAGCGAACAGCAATAGTGTGTGCAAGGAGGGTTTGAACTGGCTAGCGACACGGTGCTCCATCGGCGGTCCCCAGCTCAGGCTGAGCAGCGCCCAGGCGACGAACAGCAGCAGCGCGACAAAGATTGGCTCGCGGAGCAACTCTTTGAATTCTCGCGGACGCAGGCAAAGGGCAATCAACGCTGGAATGCTGAACAGGCCATAGAAAAGCTTGTGATGCAGGCTGCGCCCGGGCAGAAAGAACAGGGCGCACAGAAGCAAGAGATAGCCGAGAGGAAGAATCCAGAGGCAAATGAAATCGAAGACTCGATTGGACGTGCTGTTGAAACCACTGAGTTGCATGCTGAAAGATTCAATCCTGAAGTTGATCGGCCATCTTGGGGTGATGGCTATTTGATGCTGAATATGACGCCTAACAATAACAGCCTTTATGCGATTGCCAGAACCCTGAAGAAGCTGTGCTAAAGTCAGCGTCCTTTTTATCGACATTCGCGTGATATGACCGACTCCAGTCTCGCTGCAAGCCCATCGAGCTTGAAAATCTACTTCCGTCTGCTCGGCTATGTCCGGCCGTACATCAGTCTGTTCCTGATCAGCATTGTCGGTTTTCTGATTTTCGCTTCGACTCAGCCAATGCTCGGCTACATCCTCAAGTACTTCGTCGACGGGTTGTCCAACCCTGAAGCAGTGCTGTTTCCAAGCGTGCCGTACCTGCGTGACCTGCAACTGCTGCAGGCGGTGCCCTTGCTGATCATTCTGATTGCCGCGTGGCAGGGGCTGGGATCTTATCTGGGCAACTACTTCCTGGCCAAGGTTTCCCTCGGGCTGGTTCACGACTTGCGGGTGCAGTTGTTCAACAATCTGCTGGTCTTGCCCAACCGCTACTTCGACAAGCATAACTCGGGTCATCTGATTTCGCGCATCACCTTCAACGTGACCATGGTCACGGGGGCGGCCACGGATGCGATCAAGGTCGTAATCCGAGAAGGCATGACGGTGATCTTCCTGTTCGCCTCGCTGCTGTTCATGAACTGGCGCCTGACGCTGGTCATGGTTGCGATCCTGCCGTTGATCGCCTTGATGGTGCGTACCGCCAGCAAGAAATTCCGCAAACAGAGCAAGAAGATCCAGGCCGCCATGGGTGACGTGACCCACGTGGCTTCGGAAACCATCCAGGGCTATCGCGTGGTGCGCAGCTTCGGCGGCGAAGTCTACGAACAGAAGCGCTTCTTCAACGCCAGCCAGGGCAATACCGACAAGCAACTGCGCATGACCCGTACGGGCGCCATCTATACGCCGCTGTTGCAACTGGTGATTTACAGCGCCATGGCGGTCCTGATGTTCCTGGTGCTGTTCCTGCGCGGTGATGCGTCCGCCGGTGACATGGTGGCCTACATCACCCTGGCGGGCCTGTTACCCAAGCCGATCCGCCAATTGTCCGAAGTCAGTTCGACCATCCAGAAAGGTGTCGCCGGCGCCGAGAGTATCTTCGAGCAACTGGACGTCGAACCCGAACTCGATAAAGGCACCATCGAGCGCGAGGCCGTCAGCGGTCGGCTGGATGTGCGCCACCTGAGCTTCACCTACCCGGGCACCGAGCGGCAGGTACTCGATGACATCAGTTTCACGGTAGAACCGGGGCAAATGGTGGCGTTGGTGGGGCGTTCGGGCAGTGGCAAGTCGACCCTGGCCAACCTGATTCCACGCTTCTATCACCACGACAAGGGCGAGATCCTGGTTGATGGCGTTGAAGTGGAACAGTACAAACTGCTGAATCTGCGCAAGCACATTGCTCAGGTGACCCAGCATGTGACGCTGTTCAGCGATACCGTGGCCAACAATATCGCGTATGGCGATCTGGCCGGCGCACCCCGTGAAGACATCGAGAAAGCGGCAAGAGACGCCTACGCGATGGACTTCATCGCGCAGTTGCCCGAAGGCCTGGACACTCAGGTCGGTGAGAACGGCGTGTTGTTGTCCGGCGGTCAGCGCCAGCGTCTGGCGATTGCCCGGGCCCTGCTGAAAAATGCGCCGTTGCTGATCCTCGACGAAGCCACTTCTGCCCTCGATACCGAATCCGAGCGGCATATTCAGGCCGCACTGGATCAGGTCATGAAAGGCCGGACAACTTTAGTCATCGCTCACCGTCTGTCGACCATCGAGAAAGCTGACCTGATTCTGGTCATGGATCAGGGCCGTATTGTGGAGCGCGGCACCCATGCCGAACTTCTGGCGCAGAACGGTTACTACGCCCGCCTGAACGCCATGGGCCTCGACGCCCCGGCTGAAGATATCGCCTGACCGTTGCGAGGGTGAGCCCGGCTCACCCTCGCGTTCACCGGCGTGCAACGCGTCCCGGTGCTTGTCATCAGCCCCTTGCGCTTTGACCACGCCGGAGTAAATCTCGACAACGCGCTTGTTTAAGGTTCCCTCAACTGAAACGTCGCTGACAGTGCTGGATCGACACCAGGATCTGCAACGTGCGGTCGCTGTCGGCGGCGATCGGTATTTCTGCTCAATAAATGAGCAGAGCCCCCCTGCCAATTCATCCGGTTGCAGCCGTCGCGCTAGCCAGCGCCAACCCTGTGCTAATATCGCGCCCCTGTTCATTTTGTATGTGGGTTGCTCCATGAAGTTGTCCATGCCGCGATTCGATCAAGCCCCTGTCTTGGTGGTCGGCGATGTCATGCTCGACCGTTACTGGCATGGTGGTACCTCACGGATTTCCCCTGAGGCGCCGGTACCGGTAGTCAAAGTCGAGCAAATCGAGGACCGCCCGGGCGGTGCCGCCAACGTTGCCTTGAACATTGCCGCGCTCGGTGCGCCGGCCTCGCTGGTCGGCGTGACCGGCGACGATGAGGCTGCCGACAGCCTGGTCAATAGCCTCAAGGGCGCTGGCGTGCGAGCGTTGTTCCAGCGCATCGCGCACCAGCCGACCATCGTCAAGCTGCGGGTGATGAGCCGCCACCAGCAATTGCTGCGCATCGACTTCGAAGAACCTTTCGCAACCGACGCCCTGGCGCTGGGTGAGCAAGTCGACGAATTGCTCGAAGGCATCAAGGTGCTGGTGCTGTCCGACTATGGCAAAGGCGCGCTGAAAAACCATCAGGTGCTGATCCAGGCCGCCCGCGCCCGTGGGATTCCGGTGCTGGCCGATCCCAAGGGCAAGGATTTCTCGATCTACCGCGGCGCGAGCCTGATCACCCCGAACCTCAGTGAATTTGAAACCATCGTCGGTGGTTGCGCCGATGAACACGAGTTGGTGAGCAAGGGCGCGCAGCTGATGCACGACCTCGACCTCGGCGCCTTGCTGGTGACCCGTGGCGAGCACGGCATGACCTTGCTGCGCCCGGATCATCCGGCGCTGCACCTGCCGGCTCGTGCCCGCGAGGTGTTCGACGTGACCGGCGCCGGTGACACGGTGATTTCTACCCTGGCGGCGGCGATCGCCGCTGGCGAAGAACTGCCCCACGCGGTGGCCCTGGCCAACCTGGCGGCGGGCATCGTCGTCGGCAAGCTCGGTACCGCGGCCATCAGTGCCCCGGAATTGCGTCGTGCGATTCAGCGTGAAGAAGGTTCCGAGCGTGGTGTGTTGGGGCTGGAGCAGCTTTTGCTGGCAGTCGACGACGCACGTGCACACAACGAGAAGATTGTGTTCACCAATGGCTGCTTCGACATCCTGCATGCCGGCCACGTGACCTACCTCGAACAGGCGCGTGCCCAAGGCGATCGTCTGATCGTGGCGGTCAACGACGATGCGTCGGTGAGCCGCTTGAAAGGGCCGGGTCGGCCGATCAACAGCGTCGACCGTCGCATGGCTGTACTGGCCGGTCTGGGCGCAGTGGATTGGGTGATCAGCTTTGCTGAAGGCACACCGGAAAACCTGTTGCGCGAGGTCAAGCCGGACGTACTGGTCAAGGGTGGGGACTATGGCATTGAGCAGGTAGTCGGGGCGGACATCGTCACCGCTTATGGCGGGACAGTGAAAGTGCTGGGGTTGGTGGAAAACAGCTCGACCACGGCGATTGTCGAGAAGATCCGCAACCATTGAAGTGAACGTCTTCCGTTTTGTACTGTATGTGAGCGGTTTTACCCTGAGGGTATAACCGTTCCCGTTGATGTTGCCAGGTACGAACCCGCGCTTAGCTGCTTTTGTCTCGGTAATGAATGAATGAAAGTCATGCTTCTGGTGATGGACGAACAACGAGTCATTCTGGATCGGCTGTATGAGATCGTGCAGCAGAACTGCGATGAGTGTGTCGTCTATCGTCTGAGCAAAAAACAGCAGATGAAACTTGGTCCGTTTCTCGCCTCGGTCAATTATCAGAACTTCGACCGGGTGGTGATTTTCTCCAGAGTCAAGCGCCTCGCCCCGCAACTCAGTGTTCTAAAATGTATTCCCGGTCTGATTTTTCTCGAGCATGACGCCTATCAGAACTACATGCCCGACAGTAAATACCTACGGGTATATTCGCGCCTGTACAGCCGTCTCCCAAGTGCTCGCGTACTGGTTTCTGGAGCTATAGTTGCGCGTCGGATGCAAGCTGAAAATATTGATGCAGTGTTCGTTTCAAAAGGATATGACGAACAGATGCTGCATAACATGGACGGTGTCCGAGACATTCCGATCGGTTTTCTGGGCAGTCTGAAAAGTACCGAGTATGCGCAACGCAAGGCACTCCTTGAAGCGCTTTCTCAGCGCACCGGCATGCTGGTCGCCCGCACCAAGTCAGGCACCGAGTACCTGGAAATGCTCAATCGCATCAAGATTTTTGTCAGTGCCGATATCGGCATGAACGAATTCATGATCAAGAACTTTGAAGCGATGGCGTGTGGCTGTGTACTGTTGGCCTGGAGCCAGGGTGAAGAAGACGAGTTGCTGGGCTTTCGGGATATGCACAACACGGTGTTCTATCGTTCCGAAGATGAAGCTGTGGAAAAACTCGAGCTATTGCAGAGTGATCCTTTGCTGACGGCTCGTATCGCCAGTAACGGACAGGCATTCGCGCAGAGCCAGTATTCCTTTGCCCGGGTGGGGCGTACGCTGGCCATCGAGATACAGCGTGAAATGCGTCCCTGGCAACCACCTTCATCGTTAACTCGCCTGTGGGTGAAGGTACGCCACGGGATGAAGGTTCCGGAGTAGATGATGGAATATCAAAAGCCTCAAGCCTGTGAGCAAGTAGCGCTGGATACGATGCCTGGTGGGCACCAGTCTGTTATGGATGGACTGCCCGAGGAGCTGAAAGAGTGCTTGCGCAAGGCCGCTCGTGTTGTGCTTGTAGCCAATAATCCGGCTATCACGTCGACCGATTTCCAAGCGTTGAATATAGGCATTGATGACGTAGTGGTCAGCTTCAACACCTGTATTAAATCGGGACTGCTTTGCCCACAGAGCGTCAATGTATTCGTGCATGGTTTCAATGCGCCGGACGCGTACTTTTTCGGCCTTCCCTATGGACCTGAAGTGCAGTGCCTTTTTGAGAACGCCGGCGGGCGTTGTTTTACGATGCTGGTGGGAAGCACGGAGGCAATGTGTCCTTTGCCGCGAGTGGCTCTTTATTGGGAGCGGATACCGTTACCGGCATTGTGGAACTACCCGGTCGATCGACCAGGAGGCAAACGTTATGTTGGACCGTCCACTGGTTTCAATGCGCTGGTGTTGTTCGATTGGCTGCGCAGCCACGCCGGTTATACTTACCAACTGATGACATTAGGTTTTTCCAACGAAGCGGGAAAACTCTGGGGTGGGCATGCCTGGGACTATGAGCGGGACTGGTTGCAGAAGTCGGACGTCATCGTCGTACCTCTGCAGCGTCGTAGTTGGTGGCAAGTATTGCTTCGTCGCAAATAAATGATGGTTTGTGACCGGTCGCCAGTAGAGTGCCGAAAAGGCTCGATTTTTTCAGGGGTGTTGTCGAGTGTTGAATATTGCGGTGGCTTTTTTTGGTATTCCAAGAAATTCGGAAATCTGCTTTCCCTCCATTCAAGAAAACGTTTTTGCGCAGCTGCCTTCGAACAGCAACGTAAAGTGCTTTTATCATCTCTATAAAATCGACGAAATCCAGAACGCACGCTCAGGTGAGAGAGGGGCGCTGACAGCGGACAACTATGAGGCTTTTGAGTCTATGACCGGCCGACTCACCTCAACGGAAGGTGTTCTGGAGCATTGGAATTTTGAACAAGTAAAGGCACTCGGCGATACGTGGGCTGATGAGCACGCATCACTTCGCAACCTGATCTATCAGCTGAATTCGCTGCACACCGTCACCGCCATGATGGAGTCCTTCAATCCTGATTTCGTAGTATTCGTGCGACCGGATAATTTCTATCACACACCGCTTCCCACTTATGTGTTCAAGCACCCCAATGCCAGGCGGTTGAATACTTACATCCCTGATTGGCAGTGGTGGGGAGGATTGAACGATCGTTTTGCCATTTGTGGACGGGATACCTACATGGCTTATGGGAAACGGATTGAGCACATCTTCGACTTCTGTAAAGCGACAGGAAGGAAGTTACATTCCGAACGGCTGCTCAAATACGTGCTGCAACAGGCTGGCGCCAGGATCTGCACCATGGATACCAAGGCCTCCCGTGTTCGTATCACGGGTGCATTTGCTGATGAGTCGTTTTCTCCCAAACGGGGTATGGGCAAGCGCGAGAATCGCTACTTTCATCTGTTTGCGCAGTTTCGCACGTTCATGGACAGGCAACGATCGGACAAGACGGAAGCCCCGTGAGAGGTGGTTTTTGATCGTACCTCCACTGTAAGAATCTCACTTACGCCCACGACAATTTCACAGTTACTTACGCAGTGTTCCCTGCACCAGTCTCACCAGTCGCAGAGCTTTGACGCTCAGTTGCTTCAACCCTTGTTGCCGGGCTTTCGGTACTCCCACTCCTTGTTGTGCGATCCAGTCCTTCCAGCGAATACGTTCTTCGCGCACTACCCAGCCTTCTTGGATAGCAAAGCTCTCTGCCAGATACAGTCCACGGGTACTGGCCGGTAAAAGCTTATCGCGCTTGAGCGTATACAGCTCGGGAAGGGGCACTCCATCTTCAAGTGGCATCAGATACAAATCAGGGCGTTTGCGATCGAGCCGGGCCACCAATTGATCGCCCTCCAGCCGTTCGTCCACATGGAACAGGCTCAGGGATTTGGCTTCCTTGGGCACGTCCAGGCGCAAGTCATAGATCAATTGCAGCGACGCGGTCGGCAAATGCACATAGGCCCGGGGGCGCTCGATCAGCGGCATGTTGGCGCAGCGCACCGGCCGCGCCGAACCGGACAGCGGTGTCAGGCGAAACGGCAGGGCTTCGCGGTAATGCAGGGCGGACGAGTAGGGCGCGGGCAGCCAGGTGTCGTTGAAACGCCCGCTGAGCCAGCCTTCCGGGGTTTCCAACAGGCACTCTTCGGCGATTTCCTGGGTCGCCGTGTGCAGCGGCAGGGTCAGTTCATGGGCCGGCACGTAACCCGAGATCAGTTTGAGTACCACGTCGCCGCGGTCCTGCCGACGTTGACGCACCAACACCCAGTAATCGCGATTCTGCCAATGCAGGGTCAGGCGCACCGAAACCCCGAGGTTCGCCAGCTCCAGGGCAAACCGCTCGCTGTCGGGCACCGTTACCGGACGGCGGCGCTGCAAAGTCTGGGAGAAATTCAACGGCATCCCGACGCTCTGGTAACTCAGGCCTTCGGGTGTCGCTTCGACGAATAACGGCAGGGT
This sequence comes from Pseudomonas sp. GM50, assembly GCF_000282375.1. Classification (GTDB taxonomy): domain Bacteria; phylum Pseudomonadota; class Gammaproteobacteria; order Pseudomonadales; family Pseudomonadaceae; genus Aquipseudomonas. Next base: position 19,378 of record NZ_AKJK01000001.1, on the reverse strand, counting down.
CTTGAAGTTGCTCGGGTTCTTTCTTATCAGCGTACGCGGCATGTCGGCTCCTGCTTAAGGCCGCGTGGGCGGCATCAATGGCTAGGGTCTGTTGACGTTTAGCGTCGCGGTCGTCACCAAACGTCAACAGACTCTACGAAGGACCTGGGCAACGGTCGCAACGTTGTGGGCGAGGTGCAGCGGATTGATGGTCCCGACAATAGCACTGGCCACACCCGGGTGTTCAAACAACAACTCGAAGCTGGCGCGCACCGGGTCCACGCCCGGGCTCAAGCAGACGTGGCCGCTGGCCAAGGCTTTTTTGACCAGGATCGCTTTGCCGTGAGCAGCAGCATAGTCAATGACCGGCTTCTCGTTCTGTTCGTTCAGATTGTAGGTGACCATCGCGCAATCACCTTGTTCCAGAGCCTTCAAGCCGCCTTCGACGGTTTTGCCGGAAAAACCGAAACCGCGAATCTTGCCTTCGCGCTTGAGCTCGGCGAGGGTTGCGTAGACCTCGGAGTCATTGAGGATCGCCAGGTCGTTGCCGTCGGAATGCACCAGCACCAGGTCGATAACATCCGTTTCCAGACGTTGCAGGCTGCGTTCCACCGACAGGCGCGTATGGGCGGCGCTGAAGTCGTGACTCGACTGGCCGTCGACAAACTCTTCGCCGACCTTGCTGACGATCACCCAGTCCTGACGTTGACCACGCAGCAATGGGCCAAGACGCTCTTCGCTGCGACCATAGGCCGGTGCGGTGTCGATCAGGTTGATGCCCAGGTCGCGCGCGAGTTTGAGCAGCATGCGCGCTTCGTCATCGCCGGGGATCTGGAAGCCGTTGGGGTATTTCACCCCTTGATCGCGGCCGAGTTTCACTGTGCCCAGGCCCAGAGGCGAAACCAGCAGGCCGGTGCTGCCCAAAGGGCGATGCAGATCGTGCAGGGTTGGTTGACTCATGGCAGCAGTTGCTCCCAGGCAGGGACGCCCATCGGCGGTTTTGGCAGTTCCGGCAGTGGCGCCGGATGGCTCGGCTGAATGCCGTCGCGTTGTAGGGCGGCGAGGACGCGGTCAGCGAAGTCCGGCGCCAGGGCCAGTTTGGTCGGCCAGCCCACCAGCAGACGATCCTGCTCGGCGAGGAAGGCATTGTCCGGGCGAGTCAGGCCCGATTGCAGCGGCTCGGCGCGGTCGACGCGCAAGGTCGCCCACTGCGCGGAGCTCAGGTCGATCCATGGCAACAGATTGCTGAGTTCTTTTTGCGCGGTGGCGATCTGCGCCGCAGGATCGCGGGCTACGCCTTCGGCTTCGGCGATGTCGCCTCCCAGGTACCAGACCCATTGGCCATCGGCCGCCGGGTGGGTGGTCACGGTGATGCGCGGCTTCGGCCCGCCGCCCAGGCAATGGGCGTAGAGCGGTTTGAGGCCCGGGCCCTTGACGATGATCATGTGCAGGGGGCGGCGCTGCATCGCTGGCTGGCTCAGGCCCAGCGCCGTGAGCAGGTCGGCGGTGCCGGCACCGGCACTGAGGACAATACGCTGGGCGCGGATCTCGCGTTCGTCGACTTTCAAACCGATCAGTTCGCCGTTTTCCAGCAGCGGTTCGATGTGCTGACCAGCAAGCAGACCGTCGCCGGCCAGCTCAGCCAAGCGATGGATCAGGCTCGGAACGTCAACCACCAGTTCCGCCAGGCGATAGACCTTGCCCTTGAAACGCTTGTCTTGCAGGGCTGGTGGTAGCTGCTCGCCCTTGACCTGATCGACCCGCCCGCGCACGGCTTTGCTGGCAAAGAAACTGGTGAGGTTGCCGGCGAGGGTGCCGGGGGACCAGAGGTAATGGGCTTCGGACAGCAGACGTACGCCGGACAGGTCCAGCTCGCCGTCGCCGGCCAGCGCTTCACGCCAGCGACGCGGCATGTCGGCAATGGCTTCCGAGGCGCCGGTCAGGGCGCCGTGCAACGCGTACTTGGCACCGCCGTGGATGATGCCCTGGGACTTCACGCTCTGCCCGCCACCGAGGCTGGCGCTTTCCACCAGCACGGTCGAAAAACCCTGACGGCGCAAACGCGCATTCAGCCAGAGGCCGGCGACACCAGCGCCGACAATCAGAACGTCGGTGGAAATAACGGATGGCATGCAGCGACCTCAGTGTTCAAGACGAGGGCGCAGTATACAGACTCGAAGAAAAGGGGATTGTTGGTTGATCAAGCGGATGGATGCAAAACCTGTGGGAGCGAGCCTGCTCGCGATGGGGCCGGCACATGCAACATAAGGGTTGAATGCAAGACCGCTATCGCGAGCAGGCTCGCTCCCACAATGGAAAGTGCTTAGGGCCTTAGTGCCCGGCGGTTTTGGAGAAAAGCTGGATGACTACGACACCTAATACGATGAGCGCCATCCCCAGCATCGCCGGCACATCCAGCTTCTGCCCGTAGATAAACAGCGCCGCGACGCTGACCATCACGATGCCCATGCCGGCCCACACCGCGTAGGCCACGCCCACCGGAACGCTGCGCACCACCAGGGTCAGCATCCAGAATGCAATGCCGTAACCAACGATGACCAGCAGCAGCGGCAGTGGCGTGCTGAAACCCTTGACCGCTTTCATCGAAACGGTGGCGATCACTTCGGCGCAGATGGCGATAGCCAGGTAGTAGTAAGCGGTCATGGGTCAATCCTCGTATGAAGTGTTGCTCTCTGAGGTCGGCATTCTAGAGATTCACCAGATGCGGTAAAGTCATTACCTATCTGTTCTGAAGATGGGTTGAGCCATGAACATGCAATGGAATCTGGAACAGCTGCGCTTGTTTGTCAGCGTCGCGGAACAGCGTTCGTTTTCCGCGGTGGCGCGGGATCAGCGCAAGGCACAGTCGGCGGTCAGCAGTTCGATTGCGCTGTTGGAAGAAGACTTGGGTGTCAGCCTGTTCGATCGCAGCAGTGGTCGTCAGCCGAAACTCACCGAAGCCGGCACCGCCCTGCTTGAGGAGGCGCGGGAAGTGCTGCGCCAATGCGAGCGCCTCAATGGCCGGGCACTGGCGATGATGCGCGGCCAGGAAGCGAGCCTGCGTGTGGCTCAGGATGAGGCAATGCCCTATCAAGCGGTGGTTGAAAGCTTCGAGGCCCTGGCCGAACAGTTTCCCAGCCTCGAAGTGCAGCTGACCAGCGCCGCCCAGGGTGATGTCGCGCGCAAATTGGTGGAACGCCGGGCTGATCTGGGCTTGCTGTTTTATCATGAGCAAATTCCCGAAGCCCTCGAGCGGCGGGTGCTGGGTAGCGTCGAAATGGTCACGGTGTGCGGCGTCGGGCATCCCATGGCGAAGCAGGCGCACGTCGATTGCCAGCAAATGGCGCAGCATCGACAGTTGCTGATGTCCACGCAATCCAGCGTCTATCCCGGCAGCGAGCCTGCCAGCCCGCAGGTCTGGCGCGCCGACAGTTTCTACGTGATGGCCGAATGGGTGATGCGCGGCCTTGGCTGGGCCTGGTTGCCCCGACATGTGGTGCAGTACCCGGCGTATCAGAATCAGATGGTCGAACTGGCCAGCGAATGGACGCCGCCGGCATTGATCGTGGAACTGGTCTGGCGCCGCGACGAGCCCCTCGGCCCGGCGGCCCGTTGGCTGGCGGAACGTTTTGCCGTGCACTTGCAGGCGATCGGCTAAAAAACCGATAAACTCCGCCGCCATGAATAGAACTCTCTACACCGCGCTGTTTTACCTGGGGCTGCCATTGGTAGCGATTCGGCTTTGGCTGCGGGCGCGTAAGGCGCCGGCGTATGCCAAGCGCATTGGCGAGCGTTTCTCCCTCGCGCTGCCGGCGATGAAACCGGACGGCCTCTGGGTGCACGCGGTGTCGGTGGGCGAAAGCATCGCCGCCGCGCCGATGATTCGTGCCTTGTTGCAACAGTATCCGACGCTGCCGATCACCGTCACCTGCATGACCCCGACCGGGTCCGAGCGGATCCAGGCGCTGTTCGCCAACGAGCCGCGCATTCAGCACTGCTATCTGCCTTACGACTTGCCTTGCGCAGCCAAGCGATTCCTTGATCGGGCCCGGCCGAAACTGGCGGTAATCATGGAAACCGAGCTCTGGCCCAACCATATTCACCAATGTGCCAAGCGCGGGATTCCCGTGGCGTTGGCCAATGCGCGACTGTCCGAGCGTTCGGCCAAAGGCTATGGCCGCTTCCATAAACTGACCGCGCCGATGCTCGCCGAGATGAGCCTGTTCGCGGTGCAGACCGAAGCCGAGGCACAGCGTTTCCGGGATTTGGGCGCGCGCCCGGAAACCGTCGAAGTGACCGGTTCGATCAAGTTCGACCTGACCATCGACCCGCAACTGCTGCAACGTGCCGCCGAATTGCGTGCGCAGTGGCAGGCACAGGAGCGCCCGGTGTGGATCGCCGCGAGTACCCATGAAGGTGAAGACGAAGTGGTGCTGGCCGCCCATCGTCGGCTGTTGGCCAATCATCCTGATGCGCTGCTGATTCTGGTGCCACGTCATCCGGAGCGTTTCAACCCAGTGTTCGAGTTGTGCCGGCAGCAGGGTTTCGCCACGGTGCGGCGTTCGGCGGGCGAGCCGGTTACCGCAGGCACTTCGGTGCTGTTGGGCGACACCATGGGCGAGTTGCTGTTTCTCTATGCGTTGGCCGACAGCGCGTTCGTCGGTGGCAGCCTGGTGCCCAACGGCGGCCATAATCTGCTGGAACCAGCAGCCCTGGCCAAACCGGTGCTCAGCGGGCCGCACCTGTTCAACTTCCTCGAAATCGCCGCGCAGCTGCGCAGCGCCGGGGCGTTGGCCGAGGTCGATGATGCCGAAGGTCTGGCGCTGGCGGTGCAGCGGTTGTTCGAATTGCCGAGCGATGCGCAGCGGATGGCAGAGGCGGGGCTGAAAGTGATGCGCACCAATCAGGGCGCGTTGCAGCGGTTGCTGGATGGGTTGGGCAGGTTGATCGACAAGTCCTTAATTTGTCACTGACCGATTGTGGTGAGGGGGCTTGCTGTGGCGAGGGGGCTTGCCCCCGTTCGGCTGCGAAGCAGTCGTAAAACCGGCAAACCTGGTTTGCCTGACACACCTGGGTGGTTTTGGTATTTTCAGGGCCGCTTCGCGCCCCAGCGGGGGCAAGCCCCCTCGCCACAGGCCGCCCCTTCACCACCGGTTTGCTTTTATTGAGCGGGATTAGCCCGTAACTGCTCCGCCGCAGCCTTGGCCAGATCCGGCGGCAGGAAGTCCTTGTCCGGGTTGTAGTCGGCTTTGAGATAGCGCGTCAGGTCCTGCAAATCCCCAGGGTTCAAGGTGCCGGCAGCCTGTTTCAAGCGCAGGTTGTCGAGGATGTAATCGTAGCGGGTGTTGTTGTAGTTGCGCACCGACGTGTACAGCTGACGCTGGGCATCAAGTACATCGACGATGTTGCGCGTCCCTACCTGATAACCGATTTCGGTCGCTTCCACCGCGCTCTGGTTGGAGATGATCGACTGCCGGCGGGCCTGCACCTGCTCGACGTCGGTGTTCACGGCGCGGTGCAGATTGCGGGTGTTTTCCACGACCTGACGACGCAGGGCTTCGCGTTGCTGCTCGGACTGAGTCAGCCGCGAATAGGACTCACGCACCTGGGAGCTGGTGAGCCCACCGCTGTAGAGCGGGATGCTCAACTGCAGGCCGACAGTGCGCTGCTCGACATCGCCGCCGTAACGCACGCCGGTTGCGCTCGGGTTTTCAAAGCCGAGGGCGTCGTTGTCACCTTTCTTGTATTGAGCGACCGCATCCAGGGTTGGCGCATGCCCGGCCTTGCGCTGCTTGAGGGTTTCCTCGGCGGCGCTCACCGCGTAGTTGCTGGCCAGCAAATTCAGGTTCTGCTTGGCGGCGGTGTCGACCCAGGCTTTGGCATCGTTCGGTGCCGGCGGCAGGATTGGCAAGGTGTGGACGATGCCCTGAATGGAGTTGTACTGGCGGTTGGTCAGGGTGATCAGCGCTTCGAACGCGTCATCTACCTGGCGCTGGGCGAGAATCCGGTTGGCTCGTGCCGTGTCGTAACTGGCTTGGGATTGCAACACGTCGGTCTTGTCCGACAGGCCGACATCGAAGCGCTCTTTGGACTGGTCGAGCTGACGCTTGAACGCTGCTTCTTCGGCCTTGGTCGAGGCCAGGGTGTCCTGGCTGCGCAGCACGTTGAAGTAGCTTTCGGCACTTTGCAGAATCAGGTTCTGTTCGGTGGCCGAGAGTTGCAAGGCTGCCTGTTCGTTGACGTCCTTGGCGGCCTGCAACTGGAACCAGCGATCGGCGCGGAAAATCGGTTGCGCCAGGGTCGCCTGATACACCGTGCCGCTGCGGGTCGAGGTCACCGATGGCTGGTCGAGCGAGGTGCGGGTGTTGTTCAGGTCAGCACCGGCAGACAGGTTGGGTAACAGGCCGGCGCGAGCCTGGGGTACGACTTCCTTCTGGGCGCCATATTGGGCGCGGGCGGCGGCGAGGTCGGCGTTGTTGTCCACTGCTTCCTGGTAGACGCTGACCAGGTCAGTCCTGGTCGATAAGGGCGCTTCTGCTGCCCAGGCCATTCCATTGGACGCACAAGACACGGCAAGGGCCAGTGAGAGTTTGCGCAGCATTAGGCCATCCCTAAAAATTACACTGATAATTTGAGCGCCAAGGCTACGGCGCGGCGCCCTGCAGCGTCAAGGCGCGGCAGGGCGTAGCGAGTGTAGTTGCACGCAGGCACGGCAACAATCCTGCAATTGCGCCATTCATCACGGTGTTTGCTACGGTGTTGGCGTTCTTTGCCGGTTGTGTCTAGACTGGCCGGGTTCTTGTCGGGGTGCCTTGCTATGAGGCTGAGATCGAATAATTTCGGATCCCGTTGAACCTGATCAGGTTAGCGCCTGCGTAGGGAACAAGATTTCTCGTCACCCGGCGAGTCCTCTTGTGCTTCGTCCGGGATGTTGTTCGACAATCGAACACCCCTCGAGCACTGAGCACAGCACTGCTGGTTTCCCCAGCGCCCGTGCGTCCATTCGTTTACAGGTTCGCTCCGACAAAAATCCACTGCCTGGATGTGTGTCTGGAGAGCCCGTGATGACTACAAAATCAAAAATCGCAACCAACCTGAGTGACTCGGCCAAGGTCGATCAGCAATCGGTTCAGCCGTTTACCCGCTCGCAAAAAATCTATGTCCAGGGCACTCGCCCCGACATCCTCGTGCCGATGCGCGAAATCAGCCTGGACGTGACCCCGACCGACTTCGGCGGTGAAATCAACGCGCCGGTGGTGGTGTATGACACCTCGGGCCCGTACACCGACCCCAACGTCATCATCGACGTGCGCAAAGGCCTGGCCGATGTGCGTTCACCGTGGATCGAGTCCCGTGGCGACACCGAGCGTCTGCCGGGTTTGAGCTCCAACTTTGGCCAGGAACGCCTGGCCGATGCGGAATTGACCAAACTGCGTTTCGCCCACGTCAACAATCCGCGCCGGGCCAAGGCCGGGGCCAACGTCAGCCAGATGCACTACGCCCGTAAAGGCATCATCACCGCCGAGATGGAATACGTCGCCATCCGCGAAAACATGAAGCTGGAAGTGGCCCGTGCCGCAGGCTTGCTGGACCAGCAACACGCCGGTCACAGCTTCGGCGCCAGCGTGCCGAAAATCATTACTCCGGAATTCGTTCGTGAAGAGATCGCCCGTGGTCGCGCGATCATTCCGGCCAACATCAACCACACCGAACTGGAACCGATGATCATCGGCCGTAACTTCCTGGTGAAGATCAACGGCAATATCGGCAACAGCGCCTTGGGTTCGTCCATCGAAGAAGAAGTGGCGAAACTGACCTGGGGCATTCGCTGGGGTTCGGACACGGTCATGGACTTGTCCACTGGCAAGCACATTCACGAAACCCGCGAGTGGATCATCCGTAACTCGCCGGTGCCGATCGGTACCGTGCCGATCTACCAGGCCCTGGAAAAAGTCGGCGGCGCCGCTGAAGACCTGACTTGGGAGCTGTTCCGCGACACGCTGATCGAACAGGCCGAGCAGGGCGTCGACTATTTCACCATCCACGCCGGCGTATTGCTGCGCTATGTGCCGCTGACCGCCAAACGCGTGACCGGCATCGTTTCCCGTGGCGGTTCGATCATGGCCAAGTGGTGTCTGGCGCACCACAAGGAAAACTTCCTCTACACCCATTTCGAAGACATCTGCGAAATCATGAAGGCCTACGACGTCAGCTTCTCGCTGGGCGATGGCCTGCGTCCGGGCTCGATTGCCGACGCCAACGACGCGGCACAATTCGGTGAGCTGGAAACCCTCGGCGAGCTGACCAAGATCGCCTGGAAGCACGACGTGCAGTGCATGATCGAAGGCCCGGGCCACGTGCCGATGCAGTTGATCAAAGAGAACATGGACAAGCAGCTGGAATGCTGCGACGAGGCGCCGTTCTACACCCTCGGCCCGCTGACCACCGACATCGCCCCAGGCTACGACCACATCACTTCGGGTATCGGTGCGGCGATGATCGGCTGGTTCGGTTGCGCGATGCTTTGCTACGTGACACCGAAGGAACACTTGGGCCTGCCGAACAAGGATGACGTGAAGACCGGGATCATCACCTACAAGATCGCCGCTCACGCCGCCGACCTTGCGAAGGGGCATCCGGGCGCGCAGATTCGCGACAATGCCTTGAGCAAGGCGCGTTTCGAGTTCCGTTGGGAAGACCAGTTCAACCTGGGCCTGGACCCGGATACCGCGCGTTCGTACCACGACGAAACCCTGCCGAAGGATTCGGCCAAGGTCGCGCACTTCTGCTCCATGTGCGGGCCGAAATTCTGCTCGATGAAGATCACTCAGGAAGTCCGTGAATACGCGGCCAACCAGCGGATCGAAACCGTCGATGCCGAAGTTGCCCAGGGATTGGCGGATCAGGCCGAGCGGTTCAAGCAGGAAGGTAGTCAGTTGTACAAGAAGGTTTGATCCCGTACTGATAACCCTGTGGCGAGGGGGCTTGCCCCCGTTCGGCCGCGAAGCGGTCGTAAATCCGGCGAAGAGTTCTGACAGATAGAACTCGGTTGTCTGTTTTGGGGCTGCTGCGCAGCCCAACGGGGGCAAGCCCCCTCGCCACAAGGGATCGGGCTGATCAACACAACAACAAATGTCCCTCTGAGATAACACCCTTGAGCATTCAACCCAGCACTTACTCCCCGGATACCGCGGTGCCGATCGACAAACGTGTGTTCGGCGGCCGCGATCTGTTTTCCCTGTGGTTCTCCCTTGGCATCGGCCTGATGGTATTGCAGACCGGCGCTTTGCTCGCGCCGGGTCTGGGCCTGTCCGGCTCGTTGCTGGCGATTTTTCTCGGCACGCTGGTCGGCGTTCTGTTGCTGGCCGCTGTCGGTGTGATCGGCAGCGACACCGGCCTGTCGTCGATGGCGGCACTCAAACTCAGCCTGGGCCGTCATGGCGCGAGCCTTCCGGCGGTGTTGAACCTGTTGCAACTGATCGGTTGGGGTTCGTTCGAAATCATCGTGATGCGCGACGCTGCCAGCCTGCTCGGCGCCCGCGCATTCAGCGAAGGTAGCCTGCTGTCGAATCCGCTGCTTTGGACAGTTTTCTTCGGTGGTTTGGCGACTTTGCTGGCCGTCAGCGGGCCACTGACCTTCGTGCGCAAGATCCTGCGCAAGTGGGGCATCTGGCTGCTGCTGGCCGCGTGCATCTGGCTGACCTGGAACCTGTTCGCCAAAGCCGACCTTGCGGCGTTGTGGGCGCAGGCCGGTGATGGTTCGATGCCGTTTGCCGTGGGCTTCGACATTGCGATCGCCATGCCGCTGTCCTGGCTGCCACTGATTGCCGATTATTCGCGGTTCGGCAAGCGTGCGAAGAATGTCTTCGGCGGTACGGCGCTGGGCTTCTTTATCGGCAACTTCTGGCTGATGAGCCTGGGTGTGGCCTACACCCTGGCGTTCGCGCCGAGCGGTGAAGTGAATGCCTTGCTGCTGGCGTTGGCCGGTGCAGGTTTGGGGATTCCATTGCTGCTGATTCTGCTGGACGAATCGGAAAATGCCTTTGCCGATATTCACTCGGCGGCGGTGTCCAGCGGGATTCTGTTGCGCTTGAAAGTCGAGCATCTGGCCTTGGCCATCGGCGTCATCTGCACGCTGATTGCCTGCCTGGCGCCGTTGGCCCAGTACCAGAACTTTCTGCTGTTGATCGGTTCGGTGTTTGCGCCGCTGTTCGGCGTGGTGCTGGTGGATCACTTCATCCTGCGCAAGCGCAGTGGCAAGGTGGCGTCAGCCGCATTGCGCTGGCCGGCCTTGCTCGCTTGGTTAGGTGGGGTGAGCACCTATCATTTGCTGGCCAATCTGTATCCGGACATCGGCGCAACCCTGCCGTCGCTGGTACTGGCAGGGCTGCTGCAACTGCTGCTCGGTCGAGCCTTCAGCTACGGCCGGGAAACAGCTCAGGCTTGAGAATGCCGTTCAGGCGCGGGTAGGGGATCTTCAGTTCGACGTGGCCCAGTGCGTAAGGCGCAAGCGTGCTCACTTCGTACTTGAGGATCACCCCGCCGTAGGTCAGCGCCACATTCTGGGTTTTCACGAAGGGCCAGCTCTTCACGAACTCCGGCTCCTGATCGAGTTTGGTGCTGATCAGCCAGCTGTTGTGCGCCACTTGGGCGGCTTTCCAGAACGCTTCTTCCTGCCCCGGAATCAACATATCCGACAGGGTCAGCACTTTATGCTGTTGACGTGAATAGTTGATGAAACCGCGGCCCGGCGTCCCATGGGCACCGCCGGTGTCCAGGTAGCTGGACAATTCAACGATCACCAAGCCGTCATGCTGCTCACGTACCTTGGCTTGCAGGTAGCTGCTGTAGCGCGGGCCGGCACTGCTCAAAAACTGATCGCGATACGCCGCCAGCGTCGGCGCTACCGGGGCGTCGGGTGAGGTACGGGTCATTTGCAGCAGGCGTTTTTCGATGATGCCGTCAAGCGCAGGCTCATCCGGGAAACGCAGCGTATCGATGTTCACCAATGGGCAGTCAGGGGTCGTGCAGCCTGGTTTCAACTGTTCCGATGCGTCGCGGGTGGTTTCCAGCGGCGCCCGGTAATTGGGCTGGAACAGACTCTGGCACGCACCCAGGGTCAGGGCGATGGCGGCCACGGAGGCAATCTTGAAAAGCGACATGGGCGTCCTTTACGAAACAGGGGAAGGCGAAAAGTTACCCGCTTCGACTCTCAACGAAGCAGTCAGTTCGCCACTAAGCTAATTAGAGTTGGTTTCACCCTCACCGTCTATCCCGCTGACTGGAAAGGGGCTGCATCAAACATCGCGGGCGCGTTAGGATGGCGCGAAGTTGAGGTTGCAAGTAACAAAAAGGAGCCTCGTAACGGATTTGCAGTAAAGAGGATTGTCATGACTGATTTTGCCAACGCCCTTCCGACCGCCGTTGAGATCGTTCGGCGCGAAAAGTGCTACGAAGGCTTCTACAAGCTTGACCGCGTGCACTTGCGTCACGAATTGTTCGCCGGTGGCATGAGTCGCGAGATCAATCGTGAAGTGTTTGTTCGCCACGATGCGGTGTGCGTGCTGCCGTACGATCCGCAACGCGATGAAGTGGTGCTGATCGAGCAGTTTCGCGTCGGCGCCATGGGCAAGACCGACAACCCGTGGCTGATCGAACTGGTCGCCGGTCTGATCGACAAGGATGAAGTACCGGAAGAAGTTGCTCACCGCGAAGCGCAGGAGGAAGCTGGGCTTGTATTCGGGGCGCTCTGGCCGATGACCAAATATTTTCCATCGCCGGGCGGCAGTAACGAGTTTGTGCATTTGTACCTGGGGCGTTGCGAGACAACCGGGGTTGGCGGCCTGCATGGGCTGGAGGAAGAGGCAGAAGATATTCGTGTCACGGTCTGGGCGTTCGAAGATGCCCTGCAAGCCGTACGCGACGGACGTATTGCCAACGCGGCAAGCATCATCGCCTTGCAATGGCTGGCTTTGAACCGCGTTGAAGTGAGGGGGTTATGGTCGTAAACAAGCTGCGCGATCGCTATCGGATCGACCTCGTGGGGCTGCAAGCCTCCTGCGAGGCCAACTACGCGCGCCTGATGCGACTGCTACCGGACATGCGTAACGAGCCGCAGGCGCGGCGCATTGCCGTGACCCACGGCGACCAGATGCTGGGTGTGCTGGCCCTCGAAGTGCTTCAGGTTTGTCCGTATACCACGACGCTGCAAGTACGCCAGGAACACAGCCTGCCGTGGCTGCCGGTGCCGCAGCTTGAAGTTCAGGTCTATCACGACGCGTGCATGGCCGAAGTGGTCAGCGCCGAACATGCACGACGCTTCCGGGGCATCTATCCTTACCCGAACGCCGCGATGCATCAGCCGGACGAAAAGGCTCAGCTCAATCTGTTCCTGGGGGAATGGCTGAGTCATTGCCTGGCTTGCGGTCACGAGTACGCCGTTGTGCGCTAAGAGCCCTGTGTAGTTGTGAACTGCGTCCGGTTCACAGGTTTCCTCTTTTGATTGTCCCCCAGCATAATTGCGGCATTCATCAATCCCGTGATCACGCCCTGGGAGAACGCCTTGCCGAGCGTATCCACATTAACCACCGCCGATCCGGCGTTGCTGGTGCAACTCTCCGACAGCCATCTGTTTGCCGAGGCGGACGGGACGTTGCTGGGCATGAATACCCGCGACAGCCTGCAACAGGTCATTGAGCTGGTATTGAAGCAGCAGCCGCAGATCGATCTGATGATTGCCAGTGGTGACCTGTCTCAGGACGGGACGCTGGAGTCGTATCACCTGTTTCGTGACCTGACCCGACAAATCGATGCACCAGCGCGATGGATTCCCGGTAATCATGACGAGCCGCAGATCATGGCCGTGGCGGCGGTGCAGAGTGCGCTGCTGGAGCCGGTGGTGGATATCGGCAACTGGCGGGTCACGTTGCTCGATTCTGCGGTGCCGGGGTCGGTGCCGGGGTATTTGCAGGATGAGCAATTGCAGTTACTCGCTCGCTCGTTGAGTGAGGCACCGCAGCGACATCATCTGGTGTGTTTCCATCATCATCCGGTATCGATCGGGTGTGCATGGATGGAGCCCATTGGCTTGCGCAATCCAGAGGCATTGTTTGCGGTGCTGGATCGCTTTCCACAGGTGCGTGCGGTGTTGTGGGGGCATGTGCATCAGGAAATTGACCAGGTGCGCAACGGTGTGCGCCTGATCGCATCGCCCTCGACCTGTATTCAGTTCGAGCCGGGCAGTGATGATTTCAAGGTGAGCGAGCAGGCGCCGGGGTATCGATGGTTGCGGTTGTTGCCGGATGGCCAGCTCGAAACAGGCGTTGAGCGCGTCACCGGTTTCGACTTTCAGATTGATTACGGCTCCAACGGCTACTGAACACTCAGAAAGACCGCGGCGCGGCCATCGCGAGCAGGCTCGCTCCCACATTGGAATGCATACCCCTGTGGGAGCGGGCTTGCCCGCGATGGTGTTCGCTCAGGCGACATGATTTCCACGCATATCCCCGATTTTCCCGACACCCTGTAAACTGCGCCTCTTTACCCGACGCACAGGGAGCTCAAATGTCTGGTTCGATCCTTTATATCCACGGTTTCAACAGCGCGCCGGCGTCGAAAAAGGCCTGTCAGTTGATTAATGTGATGGACCGGCTGGGCTTGAGCGACCAATTGCGTGTGCCGGCCTTGCATCACCATCCCCGCGAGGCCATTGCTCAGCTGGAGCAGGCGATTGCCGAGCTGGGGCGGCCACTGCTGGTCGGCAGCTCACTCGGCGGCTACTATGCGACTCACTTGGCCGAGCGCCATGGCTTGAAAGCCCTGCTGATCAATCCTGCCGTCAGCCCGCACCGGATGTTCGACGGGTTCCTGGGGACGCAGAAAAATCTGTATACAGATGAGACCTGGGAATTGACCCGCGACCACGTGACGGCCCTGGCCGAGCTGGAAGTGCCGGCGCCCCAAGATCCGCAGCGGTTTCAAGTGTGGTTGCAGACTGGCGATGAAACGCTGGATTATCGCCTCGCCCAGCAGTATTACCGGGCCTGTGCCTTGCGCATCCAGGCTGGCGGCGACCATAGTTTCCAGGGTTTTGCCGAGCAATTGCCGGCAATGCTGAGTTTCGCCGGCATCGGCGCAGATTTGTATCAGGCGATTGATTTCACTGCACTGTGATTTGTCGCCTCTTGTTCACAGAATACTTTTTTTCACAGAACACTTTTTACAGGCGGACGACGAGACCCCATGGCCACTCCCAGCGCTAGCTCTTATAACGCAGACGCCATCGAAGTCCTCTCGGGCCTCGACCCGGTGCGCAAACGCCCCGGCATGTACACCGACACCAGTCGGCCGAACCACCTCGCCCAGGAAGTCATCGACAACAGCGTCGACGAAGCCTTGGCCGGGCATGCGACATCGGTGCAGGTCATCCTGCACGCCGATCACTCCCTGGAAGTCAGCGATGACGGCCGTGGCATGCCGGTGGACATTCACCCGGAAGAAGGTGTGTCGGGTGTCGAGCTGATCCTCACCAAGCTTCATGCGGGCGGCAAGTTTTCCAACAAGAACTACCAGTTCTCCGGCGGTCTGCACGGGGTGGGTATTTCCGTGGTCAACGCCTTGTCGACCGAAGTCCGGGTGCGCGTAAAGCGTGACGGCAACGAATACCAGATGACTTTCGCAGACGGTTACAAGAAAACCGAGCTGGAAGTGATCGGCACCGTCGGCAAGCGCAACACCGGCACCAGCGTGTTCTTCGCGCCGGACCCGAAGTATTTCGATTCACCGAAATTCTCCATCAGCCGCCTCAAGCACGTGCTCAAGGCCAAGGCCGTTCTGTGCCCGGGGCTGTTGGTCAGTTTTGAAGACAAGGCCACCGGCGAGAAAGTCGAATGGCATTACGAAGACGGCCTGCGCTCCTACCTCGTGGACGCGGTCAGCGAGTTCGAACGCCTGCCGGATGAGCCGTTCTGCGGCAGCCTGGCCGGTAACAAAGAAGCGGTCGATTGGGCGTTGCTGTGGTTGCCCGAGGGCGGCGACAGCGTTCAGGAAAGCTACGTCAACCTGATCCCGACAGCCCAGGGCGGTACGCACGTCAACGGTCTGCGTCAGGGCCTGCTCGATGCGATGCGCGAGTTCTGCGAGTTCCGCAGCCTGTTGCCGCGCGGTGTGAAGCTGGCGCCGGAAGACGTCTGGGAGCGCATCGCGTTCGTCCTGTCGATGAAAATGCAGGAACCGCAATTCTCCGGCCAGACCAAGGAGCGCCTGTCATCCCGTGAAGCGGCTGCTTTCGTTTCCGGTGTGGTCAAGGACGCCTTCAGCCTGTGGCTCAACGCTCACCCGGAAACCGGCATGCTGCTGGCGGAACTGGCGATCAACAACGCCGGCCGTCGTCTGAAGGCCAGCAAGAAGGTTGAGCGTAAACGCATTACCCAAGGTCCGGCACTGCCGGGCAAACTCGCCGACTGCGCCGGGCAGGACCCGATGCGTTCCGAGCTGTTCCTGGTGGAAGGTGATTCCGCCGGCGGTTCGGCCAAACAGGCGCGGGACAAAGAGTTTCAGGCGATCCTGCCGTTGCGCGGCAAGATTCTGAATACCTGGGAAGTCGACGGCAGCGAAGTGCTGGCCAGCCAGGAAGTGCACAACATCGCCGTGGCCATCGGTGTCGATCCGGGCTCGGCGGACATCGCCCAGCTGCGTTACGGCAAGATCTGCATTCTCGCCGACGCCGACTCCGACGGTCTGCACATTGCCACGTTGCTCTGCGCCTTGTTTGTCCAGCATTTCCGCCCGCTGGTGGATGCCGGTCACGTCTACGTCGCCATGCCGCCGCTGTACCGTATCGACCTGGGCAAAGAAATTTACTATGCCCTGGACGAGGCCGAGCGCGATGGCATTCTCGATCGTCTGGTGGCCGAGAAGAAACGCGGCAAACCACAGGTCACCCGATTCAAAGGTCTGGGTGAAATGAACCCGCCGCAGCTGCGCGAAACCACCATGGACCCGAACACGCGGCGTCTGGTGCAGTTGACGCTGGAAGATTTCGACGCGACCTCGGAAATGATGGACATGTTGCTGGCGAAAAAACGCGCTGGCGATCGCAAGTCCTGGCTGGAGTCCAAGGGCAACCTGGCCGAGGTTCTGGGCTGATGCGATTTGGCTGGGCCCTGGCGTGTGCGTTGCTGCTGACCTCGGTAACGGTTTCGGCGGAGCCTGCACCCGAGCTGCGCTTGTTATCCGAGCATGCCGTCGACGGCATGCGCGGCGGCAATCTGTCGGGGCTGGCCCAGTGCGGCAAGGATCTGTGGACTGTTTCGGACCGTGACGATGATCAAATCTATCGCCTCGACACCCGCAACAACACCTGGCAAGCCGAAACCGTGCGCATCGACGTACCCCTGGTGCCCGACAGCGGTTTGCCCTGGGGCTTGCGTTCGCGGACCTGGGCGGCGTCGTTCGTGCGGGGCGGGGACCTGGATTTCGAAGGCATTACCTGCGACAGCGCCGGCAATCGTTACATCGTCAGCGAAGCGCACGCCGCGGTGTTGCAAGTTCCGCCAATCGGGCCTGCGTCCTGGCTGAAAATCTCGCCGATGCTGGTACGCGAAGCACGGGCCAGCGGTATGTTGCTGCACTTCAATGCATTGTTTGAAGGGCTGGCGATCAATCCGGCCGGTGACACGCTGTGGCTGGCCGCCGAACGTGAGCGCCGCGGTTTGCTGCTGATCAAGCGCCAGCAAACGGTCTGGGACTGCGAGGGTGGTTGTGTGCTGCTGAGTGAAGCCGGAGTGGAGATGCAACCAGCACAGTTTCCCAAGGCCCGCGCGCGCTCCCGGGATTTTGCCGATCTGTCATTGTTCGACGGCAAGCTGTTTACCCTTGAGCGCAATGTCTTTCAGATTTGCCGCCGTGATGCAGTGACAGCCAAGGTCGAGCGCTGCTGGTCGTTTGCCACCGAGGCCTTGCAGGAAAACCGTCGTTATGCACAGGCCTATGGGCTGGCGGAGGCGTTGATCGTGGACGCCGACGGCGCCTGGATCGGCATCGACAACAATAACGGTGCGCGAGCCGATGGCGAGGTACGCCCGATTGTCTGGCGCTTTGCCGCGCCTGAAGGCGGCTGGAGTGCCAAGCCATGAGTCAGCAACCGCCGGGCAAGCGCGCCGGTCGGGTGTTGATGGTGCTGGCCTGGTGCGCCGCGCTGTTTCTGGCGACGCGGTTCTTCGGTCAGTGGGAGGAGCGTCAACAGAATCCCAACACCGTCGTCAGCTCTGAGCAGGGCCAAGGTTTTATCGAAGTGAAGCTGATCGGCAACAGCCAGGGGCATTTTGTTGCTACCGGCCAGATCAACGGCCAGCCCGTGGAGTTCATGCTCGATACCGGTGCGACCGATGTGTCGATCCCGGCCGAAATGGCCGAGCGGCTGAAACTGGAAAAAGGCTTTGGGGTGACCCTGAGCACGGCCAATGGCTTGAGCGAGGGCTATCGAACCCGCCTCGACCGGCTGCAATTGGGCGATATCGTGCTGCGTGACGTTCGCGCGCTGGTGGCGCCCGGTTTGCACGGCAATCAGGTGCTGCTCGGTATGAGCGCACTGAACAAACTTGAATTTACCCAGCGCGGTGGCACCATGCTGCTGCGCCAGACAACGAACTGATGAGGCCCGCATGAGCGACTCCCTTGATCTCAGCCTGGACGGTGTAGAACGCCGGTCACTGGCTGACTTCACCGAAAATGCCTACCTCAACTACTCCATGTACGTGATCATGGACCGTGCCCTGCCGCATATCGGCGACGGCCTGAAACCGGTACAGCGGCGCATCATCTATGCGATGAGCGAGTTGGGGCTGGACGCCGATTCCAAGCACAAGAAATCGGCGCGTACCGTCGGTGACGTACTCGGTAAGTTCCACCCGCACGGCGACTCGGCGTGTTATGAAGCCATGGTCCTGATGGCCCAGCCATTCAGCTACCGCTATACGCTGGTCGACGGCCAGGGTAACTGGGGTGCGCCGGACGATCCGAAGTCCTTCGCCGCCATGCGTTACACCGAAGCGCGGCTGTCGCGCTATTCCGAAGTGCTGCTCAGCGAACTGGGCCAGGGCACTGCGGATTGGGGCCCGAACTTCGACGGCACGCTGGAAGAGCCTTTGGTGTTGCCGGCCCGTTTGCCGAACATCCTGCTCAACGGCACCACCGGCATCGCCGTGGGCATGGCCACCGACGTACCGCCGCATAACCTGCGCGAAGTCGCGACCGCTTGCGTGCGTTTGCTGGACGAGCCGAAAGCCACGGTCGAGCAGCTCTGCGAACACATCCAGGGCCCGGATTACCCGACCGAAGCGGAAATCATCACGCCGCGCGCCGACCTGCTGAAAATCTACGAAACCGGCAAGGGCTCGGTGCGCATGCGCGCCGTGTACCACATCGAAGACGGCGACATCATCGTCACCGCGCTGCCGCACCAGGTGTCTGGCGCCAAGGTGCTGGAACAGATCGCGGCCATGATGCAGGCCAAACCGTCGAAAGCCCCGCAGATCGCTGACTTGCGAGACGAATCCGACCACGAAAACCCGTGCCGGATCGTGATTATCCCGGGCGCACGCAAAAACTTTGACCACGATGCATTGATGACCCACCTGTTCGCCAGCACCGAGCTGGAGTCGAGCTACCGGGTCAACATCAACATCATCGGTCTGGACGGCAAGCCGCAGCTGAAAAACCTGCGTGCGCTGTTGGTCGAGTGGCTGGAATTCCGGGTGCAGACTGTGCGTCGTCGTCTGCAATTCCGCCTGGACAAGGTTGAGCGTCGTCTGCACCTGTTGGACGGTTTGTTGATCGCTTACCTCAATCTGGATGAAGTGATTCACATCATCCGCACCGAGGAACACCCGAAAGCCGCACTGATCGAGCGTTTCGCCCTGAGCGAAATCCAGGCCGATTACATCCTCGACACCCGTTTGCGTCAGTTGGCGCGACTGGAAGAAATGAAGCTGCGTGCCGAGCAGGATGAACTGCTCAAGGAACAAGCCAAGCTGCAAGCCCTGCTGGGCAGCGAAGCCAAGCTGAAAAAGCTGGTACGCACCGAGCTGATCAAGGACGCCGAAACGTATGGCGACGACCGTCGCTCGCCAATCGTCGAGCGTGCAGAAGCCAAGGCCTTGACCGAGCACGATCTGCTGCCGAACGAGAAAGTGACCGTAGTTCTGTCGGAAAAAGGCTGGGTTCGCTCTGCCAAGGGGCACGAAATCGACGCCACCGGGCTTTCCTACAAGGCCGGGGATGGTTTCAAGGCCTTGGCGCCCGGTCGCTCCAACCAGTTTGCAGTGTTTATCGACTCCACTGGTCGCAGCTATTCGGTGGCTGCACACACGCTGCCATCGGCTCCCGGCCAGGGCGAGCC